>DHHJ01000013.1 GCA_002403205.1 Anaerolineaceae bacterium UBA4775 | reverse complement strand
CTTGCTGCGGGGAGGTTTCATTTTAAGGAGCTAACACCAATCTTTTGGACTTTGTTGACATTTATGATATAATTTATCCTAATTTGCTTTTTATATTCGAGCGAGTATCCAATGAAATGCACATTTTGTCAATCTGAACTTGGCCTTGGAAAACATGTGTGCCCGGCATGTGGTCATCCAGTATCGGTTCACACCCAAAGGGAAGAGCTTTACTTTTCACGGTTAGCTACATTCGCGCCGCCGTTGCTCGTTCGTAAAGTGCGCTCAGCCCCCTACCTCGCGAAAGAGCGCCGAACCGTGACCGCGATCATGTTCACGATCGCAAATCTCGATGAGTTCAACGAAAAAATCCCCGAAGATGACTCTCCTCACGTCCTGAACGAAACGCTCGATCGGATCACCAAACGGATTTTTGAATTTGAGGGTGCAATCGCAAAACTGTGGGATAAAACCCTGCTTGCCTTTTTTGGGGCGCCAATCTCGCATGAAAACGACCCCATCAGGGCTGTTTACGCAGCCTCAATGGTTATTGAGGAAATTAATGAATATAACAACATCCTCAAAACGAAATACGATCTTCGCCTTCAGATGAAAATTGTGCTGAATACCGGTCCAATCATGATTGGCAGTATCAAATCAAACCTCAAGTTCGAGTTCCAATCCCTTAATCAAACCATACAATGCATCGACCTGGTTTTAAATGAAAACATCCCCCTCAACAGAATCATCCTGTTTGAAGATACCTACCGCTTCATTCGTTCGTACATCACAGGCACTAAATTAGAAGAGGTCGCCTGTCAAGACACTGGAGAAGGCCTGGATCTCTACCAGGTTGACCAGATCAATGAACGCAATGAAATCATCCATCGTGTGCCCATCTCCCAGGTCACCGAATTAATTGGGCGTCAAAAAGAACTGGAAATGCTGCTTGAACTCACTGAAACCGTGCTGGCTGGATTGGGCCGGGTGGGCGTGGTTTTAGGAGAACCGGGAATCGGAAAATCTAGGCTGATCCTCGAATGGAAGCGCAGCCTGCGATCGCTCCATCAAACTTCGCCGTTGCGCTGGGTGGAAGCCCATAGCCATGCCTTTGGCCAGGATTCAACCTACCAACTGCTCAAAAACCTCATACGTGCCGCCGTGGACATTTCCGAAACCACACCAGATTCGAGCGTAAAAGAGATCTTGCGCACAGCAATCCAGCAGGAAATTTGCCCGGACGAAGAAAACCTGGAGCTCTACCTGGCACACTTCCTTGACCTGGAGCTTTCCGACCAGGAGGAAGCCCAAATCCATCTGTTACCCGCCCAAGAACTGCGTCTGAAATACCTGCAGTCAGTGCAAACCCTGCTCCGCTGCCTTTCGGATAAGCAACCCCTGGTCGTCATCCTGGAAGACCTGCAATGGGCTGATGTATCATCCGTCGATCTGCTGAGTGACCTGCTTTCAATAACTTCCTCCTCACCGATCCTGTTCTGCCTGGTTTCCCGCCAGGAACATGATTCTGTCGGCTGGAACCTGGTCCAGACTGCCCGCGAGAGAATTGGGCTGCGATTAACCCAGGTCAGACTGGATAACCTCTCTGAAGAGGAGAGCCGATCCTTCATTGAGCAGTTGATCAACTCGAAAAACATCCCGCAAGTCGTCCAAAAAGCCGTGTTGCGGAAATCGGAAGGCAATCCCTACTTCATCGAGGAATTGATCCTGATGCTGATCAACGAAGGTGTCCTCATAAAGCGGGGGGAAAGTTACATTGTCTCCTCGGAAATCGATGAAAACAAAATCCCTGATAGCCTGCAAGGCTTGCTCACCGCTCGGATCGACCGGTTGCCTGATGATGCCCGGTTGACCTTGCGCATTGCCAGTGTGATCGGGCGCCATTTCCCCGAAAAAGCCATCAAGCACGTCATGAAGGAACATGCCCCAAAGGTCGACCTCTTTGAGCAATTGAACATTCTTGAAGCCATCATGATGATCAATGTTGCTGAAGTGAAACCCGCACTAACCTACAGGTTCCACCATATTCTGCTACATGACGCAGCCTATCACTCCATCGTTGAACCTGACCGGGTTGAACTGCACAGAAGCGTTGGCCTTGCCCTGGAAGACCTCTATCCCGATCAGTCAGACCATTTGGCATCTCAGCTGGCGCACCATTTCATCGAGGCCGGGGACCACGAAAAAGCCCTCCACTACCTGGACATGGCCGGGCATGTTTCAATGGATGCCTATGCCACCGCCGAAGCGGAAGCCCATTTTTCGAGGGCGGTCCAGCTGGCCTCAGATTCCGAACAGCTTGCGCACCTTTATACGGATTTAGGGGAAGCGCTTGCCCAGCAGGGGAAGCATCGTGAAGCCATCAGGGCATGGAAAAATGCCATCCAACATTTGCGAGAACAAGGCCAAATCGATCGCCTGGCTAGGGTCTATGCCTGGTCGGCGCGTTCGGCCTGGTGGGGATACGACCCCAAACACAGCCTTGAAATTTGTCTTGAGGGACTAAAAGCCATCCAAGGCGCAGATGAAAGCCCCGACATCGCCTACCTGATCCATGAGACCGGGCGGGCTTACCTCTTCAACGATCAACCTGAAAAAGCCCGCGCCTTCAGTGAGCAATCCCTCGAAATGGCTAACCATTTAGGTGCTGTGGATGTTCAGGCAGAAGCCCTGGCCACGATCGGCATCCTTCCCACAACCAAACCTCAGCAAGCCATCGACGCCCTTAAAATGGCAGTCAAGATCAGTGAGTCGAACAACCTCTACGGACCTGCTTCACGGGCTTACATCAACCTGGCCGCAGTGATTGATAACCTGGGCGAAGTGCGGCAGGCGCGTGACTACCGTATGCGTGCCATTCAGCTCGGAAAAAAGGTCGGCGGCATTTCTGACGAATTCCTGATCAACCAGACCATCACCAGCGCATCTTTATGGCTGGCAGATTTTGTCGATGCGGATGAGCGGCTCGCCCAGCTCGACCAAATGAACCGCCAGTCAGCAGATCAGCTTTCAGAAAATGCACTCTCCTTAACCTACCTGAAGGGCAACCTGCAGCGTCTCAAAGGGAGATTCAACCAGGCGGCTGAAACATTCACCGACCTGATCGATCGCAGTCGCCAGGTGAGCGATCAGGTTCACTTGCTTGAAGCACACCGTGCCCTGGCCGAAACCCTCTTCGAACCTCACCTGCTGAGCGACTCGGTCAACCACGCGAGCGATGTCGATATAGCACTGAGTATGCTCGATGAGGTGCAAAAGCATTCAAAAAATGACCTTAACATCTCAAAAGTGCCCTACTTCTGCCTCAAATGTGATATTTATGCCTCAAATGGCGATTTCGATAAAGCCAAAGATGCGTTAAACAAAGCTGAAAGAGCGTACCGCAATCAGCCCACAATGCACGATCGGGTCAGGATCCTTCATGCACAGGCAAGAATTGAATCGCGTCAAGGAAATCATGAAAAGGCATTGGCGTACCTGGCTGATTTGGACCGCCTGCTCGATAAAATGGAAGGGCGATGGTGGCGTGCCCGCGTTTGGCTTGAAATGGGTGATATTCTCCTCGTTAGGAACAACCCGGAAGATATCGACCAGGCGCAAAACTATCTCAGGGAAGCCCTGGCAGAATTCAGAGAGATGGATGTTGAGTTCTACACCGATGTGATCATCGAAAGGCTGCGCCAGGTCAAACAGTTATCCCGTGACCAGGCCATTGCCCACCGCAAGATCACAGAGGAATTAGCCCAGGCTGGCAGGGTGCAGCATACCATCATCCCCACCCATTCACCTCAGATCCCCGGGTACAAAGTATCAGGTGTCTTGCTGCCTGCACGCGAGACCTCCGGCGATTTTTACGATTTTATCCCCCTGGAAAACAATCAGTTGGGCGTGGTCATCGCCGATGTGGGCGATAAAGGTGCAGGCGCTGCCCTGTATATGGCCATGAGCCGCACCCTGATCCGCACCTATGCTGGGGAAAACCACCTCAGCCCGGAACAGGTGCTCAACCAAGTCAACCGGCGCATCCTCACCGATACCCAGCAAGGCATCTTCCTGACCGTGGTTTTTGGAATCCTCGATCCTGCCCAGGGCACCTTCTCGTATGTGAATGCAGGGCATAACCCCCCATTCTTGCTGCAGAAGAGCAAGGATCAGGTGAATATCACCCCCCTGGAGAAAACCGGAACATTAGTTGGCATTTTCAAGGAAAGCACCTGGGCCCAGGAAACCATCGAGCTTAATCCAGGTGAGGTTTTGGTACTCTACACCGATGGGATCACTGAAGCACAAAATGAAAAAGGTGAATTTTACGGGCTTGAACGCTTTTACAAGACTCTGGAGAGCGGGTTCTCCACCCATGCTGAAGACTATCGCAACAGCATCCTTGAAGGCGTTCAGGCTTTCACCGGGTCATCACCACGGCTGGATGACGTCACCCTGATCGTGATCTCACGAGAAAACCAGGCATAACCCAACCATTAAAAGGAACAAGCCTGGCGATAAGGCCAGGCTTGCGCTGTTTCAGCAATGAATTTCAGCCCATGAGTTCGGCTTGATCCATCTCAGGGATATCCACGGTTTCTTTTTTCTTGAATACCGGTTGACCGTCCCCAATGTCAACCAGTACGGTATCGCCATGGACAAATTCACCGGAGAGCAGGCTGATGGAAAGTGGGCTTTCCACATGTTTTTGGAGCGCTCGTTTGAGGGGGCGTGCGCCAAAAGCCGGGTCATAGCCTTCGTTGGCCAGCCATTGTATGGCTTCCTCAGTCAATTCAACCCGCAACCCATGATCTGCCAGCCGGGCTTGGATGTCCTTCATCTGCAAAGCCACGATTTTTTCCATATTGGCTTTCGATAAAGGTGAGAACAAGATGATCTCGTCAATCCGGTTTAAGAACTCAGGCCGGAAAGCACCTTTGAGCGCTTTTTCGATCTTCTCTTTATCTGCTTTATCACCCTCATCCGTCGACCCCAGGAATCCTAACGTGCCGCCTTTAGTCACATATTCTGTGCCCAGGTTGCTGGTCATGATCAAAACCGTATTGCGGAAGTCGACCACCCGCCCCTGGCCATCCGTCAGGCGTCCATCATCCAAGATCTGCAGCAAGGCGTTCCATACTTCAGGGTGTGCTTTTTCGATCTCATCAAACAATACCACCCGGTAAGGCCGCCGGCGCACAGCTTCGGTCAGCTGCCCGCCCTCTTCATAGCCTACGTACCCAGGCGGGGCGCCAAACAAGCGTGAGACAGAATGCTGCTCGCGGTATTCGCTCATGTCAATGCGTACCATGGCATCTTCATCATCGAACATAAACTCTGCCAGGGCTTTAGCCAGTTCCGTCTTGCCCACACCCGAGGGTCCGATGAAAATAAAGGAGCCAATCGGCCTGCGTGGGTCCTTCAAGCCGCTCCGGGCTCGCCGGATCGCATCTGCCACAGCTTCAACAGCCTTGGATTGGCCGATCAGCCGTTCATGCAGACGTTCTTCCATTTGCAGCAGCTTGTCCTTTTCGTCTTCCAGCATTTGGGAGACGGGGATACCGGTCCACTGGTTGATCACCTCGGTGATGTCGTTGACATCCACAACCTCGTCCAGCTTGTGGTCCTGTTCCCAGCGGTCACGCTCATGGTTGAACTGATCTTCAATGCGCAAGCGTTCAGATTTCATCAGGGCCGCGCGTTCATAATCCCGCTCCACTCCCGCATGTTCTTCTTCTTTCAATAACCGGTCAATCTCGCTCTTCATTTCCTTCAGCTCGTCGGGCAGCGAGTAAAGGGCTACCCGCAGCTTGGCAGCAGCTTCGTCTACCAGGTCAATCGCTTTGTCGGGCAACCGCCGGTCTGTCACATAGCGTGCAGACAGTTTAGCCGCCTGAACCAGGGCTTCATCGGAGAAGGTTACCTTGTGGTGGGCTTCGTAACGATCTCTCAAGCCCCTCAGCATCTCGATCGTGTCCTCAACGGAGGGCTCTTCGACATAAACTGGGGCAAAGCGGCGTTCCAGGGCTGCGTCTTTTTCGATGTATTTGTGATACTCGTCCAACGTGGTTGCTCCAACACATTGCAGCTCGCCACGTGCGAGGGCAGGTTTGAGCATGCTGGAGGCGTCCATCGCACCTTGTGCAGCACCCGCGCCGACCACGGTATGCAGCTCATCAATGAACAGGATGATCTCACCCTCTGAGCGCTGAATCTCCTCAATGGCAGCTTTCAGGCGTTCCTCAAATTCGCCGCGGAAGCGGGAACCGGCAATCATGGCACCCAGGTCGAGGGAAACGACCCGTTTTCCCATCAGGATTTCAGGAACATCATTGGTGGCCACCTTTTGAGATAAACCCTCCACGATGGCAGTTTTTCCCACACCGGCTTCACCAATCAAAACCGGGTTGTTTTTCGTTCGCCGGCACAGGATTTGAATCAGGCGCATGATCTCGATATCCCGGCCAATCACCGGGTCCAATTTGCCCTCACGGGCCAGCTGGGTTAAGTCACGGGAATATTTCTCCAGGGTGCGGTAGCGCGATTCGGCTTTTGGATCGGTCACAGATTGACCGCCGCGCAGATCATCAATCGCGTCCATCACCCGCTGGCGGGTGATCCCTAAATCCTCCAGCAACCGGGAGGCCGGTGTGTTTCTTTCGCTCAAAATCGCCAGGAAGAGGTGCTCCGTAGAGATGTATTCGTCCTTCAGGCGGTTGGCTTCCTGGTTGGCCTGGTCGACAATCCGTTTGACCCTCGGTGTGATGAACACCTGGCCCGCGCCCCCTCCAAAGATGTTTGCCTTGGGGCTGGTGCGCAGGATGTAATCCAAACGTTCTTTGAAGTTTTCGCTGTCGATTTTCAGGATCTCAAGCAGTTGTGAGATCACACCCTGGGGCTGCTCGATCAGCGCTAACAGGATGTGTTCTGTATCTATTTGGTTGTGCCCATACCGCTGGATGATCTCCGCTGCACGCTGAGCAGCTTCCTGGGCTCGTTCGGTAAAACGATCAAATCGCATCATAATTGTACTTGTCCTTGTGTTATGAAAGAACGAATCTTTTAGAACAATTGAATTATAGCATTTATCAGGCGCTGCCGTAACTATTTTTTATTAGAAAAGTATAAAATATTAACGCTTTCACAGCCACAGATGCAATTTTTGCACCAGGAACGGCTCAAATAATCAGCATGGCATCTCCGAAGGAGTAAAACCGGTACTGCCTCTCAATCGCAGTTTGGTAGGCATGAAAGATCAACTCCCGGCTGGCAAAAGCACTGACCAGCATCAACAAGGTGGATTTTGGCAGGTGAAAATTAGTGATCAGGCAGTCAACTGCTTTGAACTCAAACCCCGGCAGGATAAACAAATCCGTGGGGCCTGATATCGGGCTGACGGCATCCTCACCTGCGCTCCCTCGGGCAGCGGTCTCCAGCGTGCGCACGCTGGTGGTCCCCACGGCCACCACCCGTTTACCTTCCGCTTTGGCAGCATTGATACGTTGTGCTGCTTGCGGGTCAAGCTCACACCATTCAGTGTGGATTTTGTGCTCCCGCGGGTCTGTTTCAGTTACCGGGGCAAAAGTATCCAGCCCAACATGCAGGGTCAGCCTGGTAAATTCAACCCCTTTATGTTCCAGTTTTTCCATCAGAGGCGGTGTAAAATGCAGTCCTGCCGTCGGTGCGGCAGAGGAACCCGGCGTTTTTGAATATACGGTCTGATAGCGTTCCGGGTCATCCAATTGTGTGTGAATGTATGGTGGCAGAGGAACGTGCCCAACTTTGTCAAAATAGGGCTCAATCGGCTCATCGAAGCGCACCCGTCGTTTAGGTCCGTCCAACACAGAGACGATCTCCGCGTCTGGGCCACCATCGATGGCTATCCTTCTGCCAGGGGACAAGCCCTTTCCGCCCACCATGGCCGTCCAGGTGGTGTGATCCTCCCGGTCCAGCAGGAGCAGCTCAACCTTGCCTCCTCCTGGCTGTTTCTTGCCGTGAATGCGGGCGGGGATCACCCGTGTCTCGTTAAGGACCAAAACATCACCTGGTGAAAGGTACTGGTCAATCTGCCAAAACGTGGTGTGTTCAATGACCTCGTCTGCCCGGTTGATCACCATCAGGCGCGACTCATGCCGGGGTGTCAAAGGGGTCTGTGCTATCCGGTCCTGGGGGAGATCGTAGTCAAAGTCGTCAATGTGCATGACAGATCCGCGCCCCATCAGAAGAGTTTTTGCTGTGAGTCTTGTTGGAGATAATCCAGTCCTAAATGTTCATAGGCATTGCGGGTCACCTGCCGCCCCTGGGATGTGCGCTCCAGGAAGCCTAACTGCAGGAGATAAGGCTCAACCACATCCATGATCGTATCCGGTTCCTCGCTCACTGAAGCAGCAATCGTGTTCAACCCCACCGGACCGCCGTCATATTTTTCGATCACACACAACAACACACGCCGATCCAGTTCATCCAGGCCCTGACCATCAATATTGAGCAGGTCGAGGGCAGCTTTTGAAACCAACCCGCTGATTTTTCCGTCCGCCCTTACCTGGGCATAATCCCGCACCCGCCGCAGCATGCGCAGCGCCACCCGAGGGGTGCCCCGGGCGCGCCGGGCAATCTCGTGAACACCCTGGTCATCATACGCAACCTGGAGCAGTTTTGCCCCGCGTTGTATGATCTCGACCAGCGCATCGGTTTCGTAATAATCCAGGCGATATGTGGCCCCAAACCGGGCACGCAGGGGTGAGGTGATCAGTGCCAGGCGGGTTGTCGCGCCGACCACGGTGAAATGCGGCAACTTCAGCCGAATCGAACGGGCAGCAGGGCCCTTTCCGATCACAATATCCAGGGAAAAATCCTCCATGGCGGGGTAAAGCACCTCCTCCACCACCCTGCCCAGACGATGAATCTCATCAATGAATAAAATATCGCCCTGATGCAGGTTCGTCAGGATCGCCGCCAAGTCGCCCGCCCGTTCAATCGCCGGCCCGGAAGTCACTTTGATGTTGACCCCCATCTCAGTTGCCAGGATATGCGCCAAGGTGGTCTTCCCCAGTCCAGGCGGACCATAAAAGAGGACATGATCCAGCGCCTCTGAGCGCAGTTTGGCCGCGTCGATCAAGATCTGCAAATTCTCTTTGATCTGCGTCTGGCCGATCATTTCCGCCAAGTTTGCAGGGCGTAACGCACGGTCAAAGTGATCCTCAGGGTGAATCTCACCATCGGTGATGCGGTCGGTCGATTTTTCCATCATAGGGACGATTATACCCGAACATACCATTTTCCCTCGGTCAACAGGCGATCTTTGCCAAGCAGCTTAATGCTATGGGTACGGATGATAAACAAGGAAAAAGACCCATGCTGAACCTGAAACCAATCCATCTGAAAATGGTATCATCATAGCCAGCATAATCACTGCGGAGGATCCATGCACAGGCAACTCATTGACATCTCAAACCTGCAAATACAACCCCACGACCTGTTCCATCACCGCTGGGCGCTCTTAACATCGGGGGATTTTGACAAAGGCGATTACAATGCCATGACCATTGGCTGGGGCGCCCTGGGTACCATGTGGCGGAGACCCTTCGTGTTTGTTGCCGTCAGACATGGCCGCTACACCTTCCAGTTTATGGAGAAATTCGAGACCTTCACCGTTTCGGCGTTTCCAGATCGCTATCACGATGCCCTCTCACTGTTAGGCTCCCGCTCAGGGCGTGATGGCGACAAAATCGCCACCGCCGAGCTGACTCCGGAAGCCTCCCAGCAGGTCGCAGCGCCCTCCTTTACCGAAGCAGACCTGGTGATCGAATGCCGCAAGATGTATGCCAATGACCTCAACCCGGCCCAATTCCTGGATAAAAGCATCCATCATATCTACCCCCATCAGGATTATCACCGCATTTATTACGGGGAGATCATCGCGGTCACAGGTACCGAAAAATATGCCGCGTAAGCCTAAAACGCCCACCTGCACACGTTGACGGGGCCTAATTCATACGATCAACGCCGGGCGAACAGTTCCCGCAGGTTTGATATGATGATATACAGCCCGGTAATCAACACAGCCGCCGTTAACAAAAACCAAAAGAACTGATACAGCAGCACCAATATGCCCGCGATTGCCAGGAAGATCGCAATCCACCGGATCAGGTTCGCCAGCCGCCGCCGAAACGCGGATTCGATCGTGATCATCACCAGTAACAGCCCGCCCAACCCCACCACGATGAACCTGCGGGTGAAAACCACCAGGAGGACCACAGCGATCATCATGATGCCAATGCTCATCGCGGTCCATATCTCTGCTAAACGGCCAAACCGCAATGCCGTTTTCTCTTGCGGCTGGTGTGCATGGCGGATATGCGCCCGCAATGCAGGTCCTTCATCCTCAATGCCATCCTGAGCATAACGCGCCATCGCCTCCAGCTTAGCCTGCTCAACGGTGAGCTGACGCCGTTTTTGGGCCAACGCCTGGCGTTCTTCTTCCAAGATGCGCAAGGTTGCTTTGACTTCACCTTGCAAGTGAGGCGATTCACGGATCGCCATCAAATCAACACCGCGCTGGTAATGTGTGGCCTGCAACTGGTTGATATCCTTTTTCAAGGAGTCAATAGTTGCCTTGATCCCTTTTTGTCTCTCCGCAATCGTCACGGCCCGATCCACCGGTGGGACGACCTTTTCCAAACCCGCCCAACCCAGCGGGTCAAACCATGCTCGGCGCACAGTCCCATCCCGGTTGTATCGTGGACCAGCAGGAGCATCTTCACCCGAAAATGGATCCTGAGCATAGTATCCCCACAGTCCGCGGAAGTTCATCACCCACGCCTGTGGGGGATCAATCACCACCGGCTCAGCCCAGGGATGGTCACAACCAATACCGATTGTAAGGCCGTCACCCAGGGCATAATCCACAAAGGGGATTGTGAACACCTGAGAGGTTTCGTGCTGCTCCTCATCAACGGGTTGGTTTTCCTGAAAAATACTGCTGAACAAAGCATCAATCCGATTTTTAACCTTGATCAGCGGTTTCAGGAAGGGCAGGCTCAGTTCGGTCAGGTATTCGCCATTTTGATAATAACTGGCATGCGATCCCCCGCCCACAAACACAACCGGGTGATCGCCGTGTTTCTCCAACTCAGGATCTTGCCAATGCCTGCGCAGGTCATCACCTGAAAAGTTATGGCTGGCATACCCCACCCAGGCAGGCTGCACCTCGCCCGCTTTATCCTCGTAACAGTAGATGTTGACCATCTCCCAATCGGCCTCGTGGTCATTGGCGCCGAAAAAACCGGAACGCCAGTTATTGAAAGGATAGAAATACCAGTATTGCAGGATGATCCAACCGCTTTGCCTTACCACACGACCATAATATTGAAACGAATTCTTTTCCGCCAGCATTTTCTCAAATGTCAGCGTGGCTGCTGCCGTCGAATCACCCGGCACACGCCCGCGCAGCAGCAACATCAAGGAAAAAGCCGTATCCACGATCCTGGCCAAAAAGCCCACCCTGGCCAGCCTGCTGCGGGTTGGCTTGAATTTGCGCTTCTGTAAAGCCTCACGCAGCTCGTTGAACCGATACTCAGCCATCTCCGCCAAATTCATAGGTGAGATGAACTGCAAATAATACACTTTCCTGGCGCCTTCCAAACGTAGCTGGCCTAATCTCTCCAGGTCGAGTGCTTCCTCCGGGAGGACCTCCTCAGAAGGCAGTTTCGGCGATTTGACCCATAAACTGGCTTTTTCAACGTAATCCTCCACGTTATACGGGAAGAAGCGCTCACCCTCGGTGAATTTCAGGATGGGCTCAAATCGTTTCAACAGGGACGCTTGATCGAACTCAGGCATAGGAATCCTCCTCTGCACCGGTATCTGGCCGCAAAAACCATTGAGACAGATCGCCGTAATTGAGATACAGGACCATGACGACACCCATCACCAACAGCCAGTACGCCTGCGAAGGCTTATGGACAAAATACAGCCCCAGCCCGCTCACCAGCGTCCCGATTTGTGTCAGCAGCCCCAATACCCAGGTGATCGCCTGGCCCCGGTGAAAGGTCGCCCCCGCGATCAACGCCATTACTGCCGAGAACACCAGAACGGCAAAAGCGATCACATCGTAAAACAGCACGTCATCCAGGGTAATCTGTCCAGACGATTGAATCAACATAATAGCGGCTTCAAGTTCCGCCCAAATTGACGGCCACGGTGTCAGAAAAGCCCAATGGTTGGTAAGCAAATTCAAGCCCAGCAAGACCAGCAGAGGGGCTTGCAGGAGCAACAGAACGGTCAAGAGGGCAGTCAGTCGGGGACGGGCTTGTGTTACCTTTGGCATGGGTTTTTCTTTCACTTAGACTAAGTTTCTTATGATTAATTCTAATTAATCTGTGCGCTTATGGCAAGTTGGCAGGAAACTTTTCGTGCTGAAACGCAAATTTCCCCCGATGAACGCGGTATAATCATGAGGGAATCACACCAAACGGAGACATACATGACGGAGAAAACAATTCGAGTGCTGATCGCAAAACCAGGCTTAGACGGGCATGACCGGGGCGCGAAAGTGGTCGCCAGGGCTTTACGGGATGCCGGTATGGAGGTGATTTATACCGGGCTTCGCCAGACGCCTGACATGATCGCAGAGGCAGCCCTTCAGGAAGATGTGGATGTGGTCGGATTATCCATCCTCTCAGGAGCCCACAACGCACTCGTCCCGGCTGTCATGGAGAAATTGCGCCAGTCAGGCTTATCAGATGTCAAAGTGTTCGTCGGTGGGATCATCCCAAAACCTGATATCCCCAATCTGCTCAGCCTGGGTGTGTACGCCGTCTACGGCCCGGGTACCAACACGCAGACCGTCATCGAGGATATCCACCAAGCCACCCACAAGCCAACCGATTGACCATGCCGATACCTGACCCGATCGCAATCCGCCATGGTGATCGGCTGGCCTTATCCCGTGCGCTGACCGCAGTTGAAAACAACCAGCCTGAAAGCCGTGAACTGCTCTCTGCTTTATTCCCATTCACTGGCCAGGCCCACCTGATCGGCATTACAGGTGCCCCAGGCACGGGGAAGAGTACCCTGGTGAACCAGCTTGCTAAAAACCTCCGCCGGGAAGGGCATCCGGATCATCCTCCCCAGGTGGCCATCATCGCCGTTGATCCATCCAGCCCATTCTCCGGCGGGGCGCTGCTCGGTGACCGCATCCGCATGGCCGATTTGGCCGGCGATGAAAGCATCTTCATCCGCTCCATGGCCTCACGGGGCGCTTTGGGCGGGTTGGCCCACAGTACTGCTTCTTTTGTGACCCTCTTGGACAGCGCCGGCTTTGACCTGATCATCATCGAAACCGTTGGCGCTGGCCAGGCAGAAGTTGATATCGCCAGCCTGGCGCACACCGTCCTGGTGGTGGAGGCGCCCGGTCTGGGTGACGACATCCAGGCCATCAAAGCCGGTATCCTTGAAATTGCCGATATCATCGTCGTCAACAAAGCCGACCGCCCCGGTGCGGATAACACCGCCCGTGCCTTACGGGTAATGCTCGAAATGGCCCAAAGCCAAACCAGCGGACCTCAGGGAAAGCACATCTCGAAGGACCCATGTGTGCCGTCAACCTCCGCAAAGCCTGCCACAGCAGCCTGGGACCCGCCTGTGCATACCATTGTTGCGACAGAAGGCAAAGGCGTCCAGGCCGTGATCGAAGACATTCAACGCCACGCTCGCTACCTCAAAGGGAGCGGATTGTGGCGGCAAAAAGAAGCAACCCGTTTGCGCCGCGACCTGGAAGCCTTGATCAGGGACACCCTGGTGAACCAATGGCAACAGAGGCGCGACCAAGATCAATTTGAACAGGTCCTGGCGGACGTGATTCAAAGAAAATACAGCCCGGTTGAGGCTGTTGAGAAACTATTATAAAATTGCACAGGTGCAATGACCATAATGATCTTATTTGTATAAACACAGGAGAAGAACCCGATGAACCGTACCCTCATTAAAGATCTCACACAGCACATCGATGAACAGGTCACCTTGCAGGGTTGGCTGCACACCTTGCGAGATCAGAAGAACATGCAGTTTCTGATCATCCGAGACCGCACCGGGCTGGTGCAGGTGGCCCATTTTAAGAAGGGAAACCCACAATTGGCTGAAACCATCTCCGGCTTGGGGACGGAATCAGCCCTCACCCTGACCGGTAAGGTCGTCGCCAATCAGGTCGTGAAGTTGGGGGGCATCGAGATCCAGCTCGAGGAACTCGTCGTCGAAAACGCGGCCGAAGCACCCCTGCCATTTGAGCCCTTCGGCGAATACCTCCCCGAGCAGGACTTTCGCCTCGATTGGCGCTACCTCGACCTGCGCAGGGATGTCAACCAGTTGATTTTCAACGTCCAAACCACAGCAGAGCAAGCTATGCGTACCTTCTGGCTCGATCACAATTTTGTCGAGATCCATTCACCGAAAATCATGGGCATGCCCAGCGAAAGCGGTGCGGAGCTTTTCAGCCTGCCCTACTTCGAAACCACGGCCTACCTGGCCCAATCGCCGCAATTTTATAAACAAATGGCCATGGCTGCCGGTTTTGAGCGGGTATTTGAGTTTGGGCCGGTTTTCCGGGCGGACCCCTCATTCACGTCCCGTCACATGACCGAATTCACCGGTGTGGATATGGAAATGTCGTGGATTGACTCCCATGAAGATGTGATGTCCACCATGGAGCGCTGGCTGGCATACACCCAGCAAAAGGTGATCGAAAAGCATGGCCCGGAGATCGAAGCCTTGCTGGGTGTCACCCTCGAGGTGCCCGCAGTGCCCTTCCCGCGCATTTCCATGGCGGAAGCCCACGAGCTTCTAAAGGAAATCGGGTATAAGCTCCCGCCCGAGAAGAAACACGATCTTGACCCCGGCGCAGAACGGGCGATCGGGGCCCACTTCAAAGAGACCCAGGGTCACGATTATGTCTTCGTCATCGATTGGCCGTTCGAAGCCCGCCCCTTCTACCACATGCTGCATCCCGAAGACCCAGGGCTGACCCGCAGCTTCGACCTGCTTGGCAAAGGCCTGGAAGTCGCCACTGGCGCACAGCGGGAACACCGCTATGAAGTCCTCAAAACACAAGCCCTCGAAAAGGGGCTCTCTTTGGAGATCATCCAGAATTATCTGAACTATTTCCGCTTTGGCACACCCCCGCACGGCGGCTTTGGGTTCGGACTCAGCCGGTATCTGATGATCCTGCTGGATTTATCCAACATCCGGGAAGCTGTGTTCATCTTCCGTGGCCCCACCCGTCTGACCCCATAAGATTGGCGCATTGAAAGGAAACCCTGGTCATGCCTCATCTGTTCAATGAAAGGATTCGCCTGAGGGCGGCAGAAAAAGCCGACATTGAGGTATTCTTACGCTGGGTCAACGACCCCGAGGTCACAGAAAACCTCATGCTGGTTTCTCCTATGTCTCGGGTTGAAGAGGAACGCTGGTACGAGAACATGCTCGCGCAACATCCCAGCGAACATGTCTTTGTGATTGAGACCAAACAGGAAACGCCTGATGGTGCTTGGCAAGCCATCGGCACCTGCCAGTTCATCAGCATAGACTGGCGCAACCGCTCTGCTGAGGTTGGCATCATGATCGGTGAAAAATCCTTTTGGAACCGAAGCTATGGCACAGAAACTATGCAATTATTGCTTGAGCACGGCTTTAACACCCTCAATCTCAACCGTGTTTGGCTGCAGGTCTACGACAAGAACCTGCGAGGAATCCGCGCTTACGAAAAAGCCGGCTTTGTCCACGAAGGGAAGTTCCGTCAGGGGCACTACCAGCACGGCCGCTATTACGACATATGCCTGATGAGCGTACTCAAAACGGTGTGGCTGGAAAATTCCGCCCAGCATACCCAAAATTGATCAAGAAGGATTGAAGATTAATGCCAACACCTAATATGCAGCACGATTTACTCTACGGAAACATCAAGTTGTTTGCAGGCTCGGCATCACCTGAGCTTTCCAAGGAAATTTCAGATTACCTCGGAAAGCCCCTGTGCGGCCGCGACATCCTCAAATACCCCAACGAGAACTTGTTCGTGAGGCTGCACCACAGCGTACGCGGCCAGGATTGTTATGTAATTCAATCAACAGCATCGCCAGTGCACGAAAACCTGATGGAACTGCTGATCCTGATCCAAACCCTCAAGCTGGACTCGGCAGGCCGCATCACGGCGGTGGTGCCTTACTTATGTTACGGCCGCTCAGACAAGAAAGACAAGCCGCGCGTGCCCATCACTGCCCGCCTGGTTGCCGATATGATCCAGATCGCCGGTGCCGACCGCTACATGACCTTTGACCTGCACGCCGGCCAAATCCAGGGTTTCTTCTCGATACCCGGTGATGTGTTACGTGGCTTTCATATCCTGAAAAATTATCTGCTTAAAATGGCTCCCGATCTCCAAAACCCGGTTGTGGTGACGGCCGACCTTGGGTTTGCCAAAAAAGGGCGCACCTATGCGGAACTGCTGCACACCGGCCTGGCCTTCATTGAGAAAATGCGCACAGCCGATATCAACAACCCCCTTTCGATGACCGTGATCGGCGATGTCAAAGACCGGGATGTCATCCTGGTCGATGATGAGGTCAACACCGGCGGTTCCATGGTGCACGCGGTTGAGATCTTGAAGCAGCATCATGCGCGCAACATTTACATGGTTTTTGTCCACCCCGTCCTCTCGGAAAATGCTGCACAACGCCTGGCAGCGTGCCCGGTCACGCAGTTCATCACCACCAACACCATCCCCATCTCACCTGAAAAGAAAGCTTCATTAGGAGAGCGCTTGGTAGTCCTCTCGATCAGTGATCTGCTGGGTGAGGTCATTCTGCGGGCCAACCAGGGACGCAGTGTGGGGGCTATGTTCAACGAGTGACCAACCCCTCGGAGGCTCCAGTCAGATCTTAGAGCGCAAATCGGATATGGTACCGGAACCTTTACCAAACCACACCTGCTGAAAGGAGTAGATGATGCCATCATTTCCCTCAAAACGAGCGCCTGCCTTTGCTAATATCCCCGACGAAAAATGGACCGATTGGCGCTGGCAGCTCAGCCATCGGTTGAACTCGATCGAAGACTTCGAACAGATCCTCACCCTGACCGAAAGCGAACGCCAGGCGCTTAATCAGCGCGACCTGTTCAGGGTGGATATCACGCCTTATTTTGCTTCCCTGATCGACCCAAACAACCCCCTCGACCCCATTCGGAGACAGATCCTGCCAACTGCAGGTGAGATCGTGCCCTTTACCGGTGAAATGGAAGACTCCCTCTCAGAAGACGCCCATTCCCCTGTGCCTGGCCTGGTGCATCGCTACCCGGACCGGGTTTTGATGCTGGTGACCACGCAATGCGCCAGTTACTGCCGCTACTGCACACGCTCCCGCATTGTGGGCGACCCCACCCAGTCCTTTTCATCCAAGGATTTTGAAGCCCAGCTCGCTTACCTCAGGGCAACGCCCCAGGTGCGCGACGTGCTCCTCTCTGGGGGCGATCCGCTTACCCTGGCACCCAAAGTCCTCGAGCGGTTGCTTTCCGCACTGCGAGAAATCCCTCACATCGAAATCGTCCGGATCGGTTCACGCGTGCCCGTCTTCATCCCGCAGCGTATCACCGATGATTTATGCGAGATGCTCCAGCAATTTCACCCGCTGTGGCTCAATATCCATGTTAACCATCCCAACGAGATCACGGCCGAACTGGCGCAGGCCTGTGACAAGCTAACCAGGGCCGGCATCCCCCTCGGCAACCAGGCCGTGCTTTTAGCCGGTGTCAATGATGACCCGCACATTCAACGCAAATTGGTGCACGACCTGGTGCGTATCCGCGTCCGACCGTATTACCTCTATCAATGCGACCTCGTCCACGGCGCAGGTCATTTCCGCACGCCCATCGGCAAGGGGATCGAAATTATCGAAGCCCTGCGCGGCCACACCTCCGGGTTTGCTGTGCCCACCTATGTTGTGGATGCCCCTGGAGGCGGCGGAAAGATCCCCCTGGCACCCAATTACATCCTCAGCTACTCAGACAGCAAAGTTGTCCTGCGGAATTATGAGGGCTACATCACCACTTATGTTGAACCGCAGGATTATGATCCGATCCACCCATCCCTGGTCGCGCCCTACAAGGGTGAAATGCTTGAACCGGGACAGAGCGGCGTGGCCGGTCTGCTGGAAGGCGAGGCGATGTTCCTCAAACCAGAAGGGTTCGACCGTCTCCACCAACGTGGTGGTGATGTTCATCGGCTGCGTGAAAAGTCAGAGAAATGGGTGCCGCGCGGTATTGGCGATGGCAAATCGTCCCATCAGGATCCCTGACACCTTCAACACGACTGAAACATTCCTCCCGGGCGCTAAACTCCGCCCGGGATTTTTCCTTACACTGCCAGTATTGATGATCGGCGTCAGGATAAGATCATCAACACCTTAACTCTCAACCTTGGGGAAGTTTTATTGTAGAATAAAGGTGATGAACTCGGTTTGTTAAAGGACACACCATGCCAAAGCGTGAAATCGACCTCCTGGTTCTGATCATCGTCTCGCAATCTCACTCGAAAAAGTTAATGGCGAACCTGAATAAGCAGCATTTCTACTTCACCGTCATCGACAGCACCAGCAGCCTGTTCCACGAGCCGACGGTTTGCCTGCTGATGGGGTTAAACCACACCCGCATGGATTCACTTCAGCAATTGGTCGAAAAATACTGCCAGCCCTATCGCAAATTGATCCCCGTACAAATGCGCGGTATTGCCGATTTTGGTCCGATACCCGTGATCGAATCCATCGAGGGGGGTGCAACGCTGTATGGCATGCCGGTCGAACACTTTGAACAGATTTGAGGTCTGCTGTGAAGCTCATCTATGCTATCCTTCATGAGAATGACAGCGGCGATGCCATCGAAGCCCTTACCAATAACGGCTTCACGGTCACCCGCCTTTCCAGCAAGGGTGGATTTCTCCGCTCCGGCAATGTCACCCTTTTGATTGGAGTCGAGCCCGACCAGGTAGCGCACGTCACCAGCCTGGTTAAACAGCACACAACACCCCAGGCCCCCAACCAGCATGCTGCCACCCTCTTCGTGCTGGACATGCCCATCTATGTCAAACTATGACCCATCTTCCCCACTGATGAACCTGGACCAACTTCGCGCCCAATGGGCTGGACTTCGCAGGAAAATTACCCGCTTTACCTGGGGCGGCGCATGGGCAGCTTCCCTCTCTACCAACCAGCAACGCAACCTGACCTTGTTCTTCTATGATGGCTTGTTTTCCGCTGCCAGCGATAAGATCATCCTCACCTATCTGACCATCTACCTGCTGACTCTCGGGGTCACCCGCCAGCAGATCGGCTTTCTCAGCTCCTTCACGAACCTGGTGGATGCCCTTTTGCTGCTGCCTGCCGCCTTTATCGTCGAACACACTGGCCAGCGAAAAGCCATCACGGTCAAAGGCGCCATTGCCAGCCGTGTGATGGTGTTGCTGATGGCCATCCTTCCATTTTTCCTGCTTGGGTCTTCTGCTCTGGTGTGGGTCATCCTGGGCTTGGCCCTGTTGCGGGACGCCGCCAACAACTTTGCTTATCCTGGATGGATTGCCCTGACGGGGGACATCGTTCCCATCGAAGGGCGCGGGCGCTATTTTGGCGCCCGCAATTTCATCATGGGGCTGGCCGGCATCCTGATTGCGCTGATCATCGGTGAAGCCATCACGCAAATCGGCGAGCCCCTGGGGTATCAATTGGCCTACCTCCTGGCTGCCATTTTGGGGGCTGTCTCGGTCACATTTTTCGCCCGTCTGAGAGATCCGCGGGCCGCTACCCCCTCCCAATCGAACCCAACCCAGGCTTCAGGACACGCCATCATCCAGGACTTCAAGGACGTATTCTCATCACTCAAATTTCAACCTCACTTCATCCGGTTTGTGATCTTTATTGCTGTGTGGAATTTCAGCATCAACATCGCAGCACCCTTTTTCAGTGTTTACATGGTGGATACGCTCAACCTCACTGCAGCGATGATCGGCGTGGCCACGGTCGTCAACACGGCTGCCAACATGCTGGTGCAAAGACAGGTGGGGCTGCTATCGGATAAATGGGGCAATCGCGTCGTAACGATCGGTTTTCTCGCCCTGATCCCCGTTTTGCCTCTCCTCTGGGGCGTTTGGGTACAGCACTACTGGCAGGTAATCCTGATCCAAATCTTGGGCGGATTGTTGTGGGGAGGATTCAACTTGGTCAGCTTCAACAACCTGCTCATGCAGACGCCAACTGAGCAGCGGGCCCGTTTTTCCGCCTACTACCAGATCGTTGTGACCCTTTCCCTGGCAGCCGGTGCTGCCCTGGGTTCCTTCCTGATCCCCAGGATTGACTTCATGGGTGTGACCCTGGCCTCAACCGTCCTGCGCTGGGTGGCCGCCCTGCTGTTTGTGCTCATCGTCGCCGACCCTGCCCTGTCAGGTGACCACGAAACGGGTCAGATCTGACCAAAGGCGCAGATATCAGCCTCCCGAGAACCTCAATGTCCCACGCATCCCAATGATTAATGACAAAAAAGAAAACTAAGAGATTTTTCTTGTGATTAACTGGAGAACGTAAAGGTATCCAACCTGAAAACCCCAAATTTCAGTTAACCACGCACTTTGATTATTTGAAATCTAAATCAGCTCGGCCAGCCAAGCCCTTACCTCGTCACGCGCAGGAATGCGGCCATAACAGACCACCTGTTCGTCAACCACCAACGCAGGGGTGCTCACGATGTCGTACTGCATGATCTCAGGCATCGTTTTGACCTTGTAAAAGTTTGCCTTAATACCCAACTCTGTTACCACATCCCGCGTAAGCGCTTCCAGTCGCTCGCACTTGGGGCAGCCACCGCCCAAAATTTTAATTTCCATTTTTCTACTCCTTATTCTTGTTATTGGATAAACCAACCAAAGATTAAACCCGACAAGGTGCTGAACACTGCCACCAGCGTTACGTACACAGCCGTCTTCCTCTTGCCAATGACCGAATTTGTGATCAAGATCGATTGGATGCTGAGCTCCGGGTCTGCCAGGAGGTAGGCCAGCAGCGGACCCCTGTGCATCCCCAGGGAGAGAAAGGTCTGAGCCACCGGGACCTCAACCAAAGTCGGGAAATACATGAACACACCAAACACCACGGCGGCAAAATTCGCCCAAACGGTGTTTCTGCCTGCCAGGGTTTGGATCCACACAGGCGGGATCAGGGTTCTGGCAATCGATGCCAGGAAGACGCCGACCAGCAGCAGCGGGAAAATTTGCTTCACAAAGCGCCAGGTCTCCCACAGCCATTCCTGCTGTTCTTCTTCAGTAAAAAATCGGGCACTCAGCCACCAAATCGCGCCCAGGAACAGGACCTCCGCCACCAGCCGGCCGTTCAACCCGATCACCAGGCCATGGGCGGTAACGATAAACGACACAGAGGCAAACAGCAGCGTCAGTGTGATCAACCCCAAAGCTACATAGGTCCAGGTGTTAAACCCGCGCTCAATATTCTTGAAACCTTTGATCGCTGCCAGGGCTATCATCAGCAGAAAGCCGATCAAAAACAGGCCGTGTACAGAGATGCTCTCGATGCCCATACCCACATCGGGAGGGATCAGCCTATGCAAAAAGGCCTGCAAGTCAACAGCCCAGCTGCCAGGCAGGGAAAATTCAAAAAAGACATCCCGGAACAGCCCGATTTGCAGCGTCCCGGCCAGCAGCGTCCCCAATAACAGTAAAAAGAACACCACTGTGTGAACGGGCACCTTTGCTTTAGCGGCAAAGGGGTTCTGGTTGGCTGTGTTGGCGGCGTGATCCTGGTCATCCTTCCGAAAGATCCAGGCCATCAGCAAACCGATCAAGATCCCAAACACCATCGAAAGGATGATGCGCGCCAGGGCGATATCCAAGCCGATTTGGACGCCCGTGAAGGAGATCGTCAAGATGTTCACCGCCGGACCCACAAATAAGAAAGTGATCGCTGGACCGAGACCAGCACCCTTTTTATAAATACTGGCAAACAAGGGCATGATCGTGCAGGAACATACGGCTAAAAAGAACCCCCCCAGGGCGGAAGCGGGATAAGACACCCAATTGTTGGCATCTCGGCCCAAGTAGCGGGTGATCGCTTCTTTGGGCAATAAGGCGGCCAGGGCACCGGCAATGAAAAAAGCAGGCAGCAGGCACAATAAGACATGGGCAGCCAAATAGGCACCCAACCCGCCGAAGCCGGATTGCAGCAAGGCAACAATGTAAGCGGTGACGTTCAAATGAACTCCTTTAATTGCAGCAAATCAGGTTGGTGGTCAATGCCCTATTCATCCACACACTTGGGGCAGTTGCAGTCAGCAATGGTAGTTCTGGGCCGATCAGACCCGATCACCTCGTGCAGCAAAGCCTCGACCGTCGGGTTGCACAGCCGGTAATACACATTCTGCCCATCTTTTTCATCGCTGACCATACCGGCATCCCGTAAAACCCTCATCTGTTGTGAGACATAGGCCTGCGGTCTGCGGGTTAAGGCCTGCAAATGGCACACACAGCATGCTTGCTCACTTAAGGCTGCCAGGATCTGCAGGCGCACAGGGTGCGCAAGCACTTGAAAAAATTGGGCTGTGGATTGATAATCTCTCATATTCATCAGAAAATATATATGATTATTTGCATATTTCCAGGTTTGATGATAATGCTCATGGGATTTTCCGTCAATATGACATTTGTCACACATAGGTCCTGTAGCGCTACATCTGCAACTGCCCGGGCAGCCACAATCAGCCTAGATTGGTGGAAAGCAATTTGGATGAAATGTGGTAACACAACCCGCACTCCCCTGCCTTTGATGGGAAACTGTGGATTTTGTATAATTTTAGTATAAGAATATTGGACATTTTATATGCTATTTATCCTGTTTAGGGTATAATAAATCATAATCAGATCATGGAGGAGCGTACGATGCTTGAAAAAATTCACAAAACCGATGCCGAATGGCGCGCCCAACTGACCCAGGAACAATACGAGGTCACCCGCCGAAAAGGGACCGAACCGCCCTTTTGCGGTATGTTTTACGACCACAAACAACCGGGGTCATACCATTGCGTCGGCTGCGACCTGCCCTTGTTCAGCTCAGATGCGAAGTTCACCTCGGGTACGGGCTGGCCAAGTTTCTTTGCACCCGTAAACGAGGAGCACATCGTTTATTACGATGACCACAGCTACGGTATGCGTCGCACCGAAATTGCCTGTGCGCGCTGTGATGCACACCTTGGCCATGTCTTCAATGACGGCCCAAAACCCACCGGGCTGCGCTACTGCATCAATTCCGTTTCCTTAACCTTCAAACCAGAAAAAGATCAGGAGGTGCATAAATGACCCAAAAAATCGCAACTTTTGCTGCGGGGTGTTTTTGGGGTGTTGAAGCCAATTTCAACAACATCCCCGGCGTGATTGATACCGTGGTAGGTTATACAGGTGGCGATGTTGAGAACCCCACCTACCGCATGGTCTGCTCGGATAAAACCGGGCATGCAGAGGCTGTCAGGGTCACCTTTGACCCTGAGAAACTCCCCTATCGAGACTTGGTGAAAGCCTTCTTTGACATGCATGACCCGACCACGCCCAATCGGCAGGGACCGGATGTGGGCTCCCAATACCGCTCGGTCATCTTTTATCACGATGAGGAACAGCGCAAAGTCGCCCAACAGGTTACATCCGAGCTGGAGCGCTCAGGAAAATTCCGCTACCCCATCGTGACACACATCACCCCCGCAGAAGACTTCTATGTGGCAGAGGAATACCACCAACGCTATTACGCCAAGAAGTATCCCTGGCGCTCTTGAGCTACAGGGCATCTGCTAACACATCCGGGGGCACACCAACCTGCCAAACGTGCCCCCGAATACTGACTTTTCTCGCCGATTAAGGTGGTCCATCAACGCGTAGCAAACAACCAATCTTAATATCCAATTTTCCCCTAATCTGTGCACATCATCCTGCCTTCACAAGGGGGATAGAAACCCGCTTAAAACAACAGTTTCTCTGAATTTATCTCACCCTTCCCCCTTTGATTGACATTACAGGTTGCGGCGGTTACAATCCTGAGTGGAAATAATTTCAAATAAGGATGATTTATTAAAATAAAAGGGCGTTAAAAACCCGATCATCAAAGATTAGGTATAATTCAAGCATGGCAAGAACAAACCAAATCCAAACAGAGAAAATTGAAGACATTGACCGCCGAGTCGCCATCCTGATCGATGGCGATAACGCGCAGGCTTCCCTGATCGAACAGATCCTGGTCGAAGCAGGGAAATTCGGCAATGCCACCATCCGCCGGGTTTATGGCGATTGGACGACCCCCAACATGAACTCCTGGAAGGACATCCTAAACATCCACGCCTTCCAGCCCATCCAGCAATTCCGCTACAGCGTCGGCAAAAATGCCACCGACAGCGCCATGATCATCGACGCCATGGACATTCTCCATTCCGACCAGGTAGACGGGTTTTGCCTGGTCTCCAGCGACAGTGATTACACCCGTTTAGCCACCCGCATCCGGGAAAGCGGCTTACTGGTGGTCGGCATCGGCAAAAAGAACACGCCCCGCGCCTTCGTGAGCGCATGCAATGTGTTCATCTACACCGAAAACCTCAAACGTAAAAGTCAGAACAATGGGGGCGGCAGGACGCATAAAGTCAATCACCTCAGCCAGCAGGAACGAGAGCTGGTTGAACTGGTCAGCCAGGCGATCGACATGGTCGGTCCCGACGACGACGGCTGGACACGCCTCTCTGAGGTGGGTACCGCACTCCGCAGGATCGACCCAGGGTTTGATCCCCGCTCATTTGGCCACCGGCAACTCAGCCAGCTGGTCAAAGGCCACGGACGCGATTTCGAGATGCGCAAAGTGGCCAATGGTGCCATCATCGAGCTGCGTTTACGGGATTAGATCATCTCAAAACCACACAGGTAGAGAAATTTCTGCACCTTTTTGTTTCAAAACCACACCGGCAGGATGGAAAATGAACCCTTCCTTCAACCTTGATCTGATCTTGGATGCAACAATTTTTGCCGTTCTAAAGCATCACGGCTTGGTCCGTAAGGATGAAAACGCCTCGCCTTATATCACCCATCCCCTGGCCGTCGCCCGCGAAATTTACACAACCGGCCAGGTGAACGATCAGCACATCTTGATCGCCGCCATCCTACACGACACCATCGAAGACACACCGACCACAGCAGATGAAATCCGGTCCCAATTCGGTGAGGAGGTCCTGGCGATCGTCCTAGAGGTAACCGATGATAAATCCCTCGAAAAACAGCGCAGGAAGTGGCTCCAGGTCATCCATGCGCCACAACTCTCACACCCGGCCAGAATCATCAAATTAGGCGACAAGATCGTCAACTGCCGCGATATCCTCAACACACCCCCGAAAAATTGGAATCTCACCAGGCGCCAGGAATACATCCAATGGGCCGCGGATGTGATCTTCCAGGTGCGCGGGGCGAACACCGCCCTGGAAAACACCTTTGACAGCTTGCTGAGTGAAGCAGAGGCTTCCCTCAATTTTCACCTTCGACCCTTTAGTAGCGTCCACGAACGTCCTTACGCACCACGAGAAGGCAAATCATCCCCATAGGAGCGCAGCATGCCTTTACTTTTCCCTGAACCGGAATTGACTGAACCCATCCAGCTGTGCGATTCACACGGAAACCTCAACCCCCAGGCCGTTGGATGGTCTCGCCAACCCTTGCACGACTGCAACCTGAAAGGCCATTGGCCCCGCAAGAAACGCTGGAATTACTGGGCTATCGTCAGCCCGACCCACCTTTTTTCAGTGACCCTTTCCAATGTCGATTACATGGGGTTGCCCTTCATATATTTCCTTGATTTTAAAACCCAAACCTTTGCCGAGAAGACCCTGCTCAAACCCTTTGGCGCGGGCTGTCAGCTTCCCCCTCAGGTGCATGGCGATGTGACCTACAGCGACTCTGCCATGCCGATTGCGATGCGCACCACCGAACAGGGTACGCATCTGACCGTCGCCTGCCCCGATTTCGAAGGCAGGCCATTAAATGCAGACTTCTTCATCCACCGCCCAGCCGGTCATGAAACCCTGAACGTCGTCATCCCCTGGTCGCAAAAGCGGTTCCAGTTCACCAGCAAGCAAAACACGCTCCCGACACAAGGCACACTGACCTGGGGTGATGAAGAGGTGACCTTTGACCCGCAAAACACCTTCGCTTGCCTGGATTTAGGCCGCGGTATCTGGCCCTTCACATGCTTTTGGAACTGGTCGTCCTTCTCAACCCGTCTGCCCGATGGCCGGACAGTGGGGGTCAACCTTGGTGCCGGGTGGACCGATGGCACCGGGATGAACGAGAACGCACTGTGCATGGATGGCAGGCTCACCAAGCTCAGCGAGGATGTCATCTTCAAGTATGACACCACCGACTACATGGCACCCTGGCATCTGCACACAGCCGTGACAGACCGGGTGAATCTTACCTTCACGCCTTTTTACGAACGGGTGGCCAAAACCGATGCCCTCGTGATCACCTCCGAAGTGCACCAAATGATCGGCCGCTTTTCAGGCGCCCTCAAACCGGACCAGGGCGAACCCGTTAGGGTTGCAGAGGCCATTGGCTGGGCGGAAGATCATCACGCGCGCTGGTGAGACCAACCTAAGCGCATAAACCATAAAGGCTGACATGAAAATAGAAACAAAAGTTAAACGGGGGGATTATAAAAACTATAACGACGATCTCATCCAGAGGTATTGGAAATATCAGGAATGTGAATTCAACCCACTGGATAAGTACTTTGACCAACCCAACCTTGGCAATCACCGTCCACCTGTATTCCATCCTTCGGAATCTGATAAGAATATTCTTATTTCGCCGAATTCTCAATCAGAGGAAAATAAAAAGGTAAGAAATTTATTTCCACATGGGGAGCGTCATAAGTGGTATCGAAGCATGAACAGCTCTCAGGCTTTGGCCATCAGCGTTCTTGGAAACCTTTTTGTCCATGGGGAATTGTCAATACTCTCCCGATTGGGTGATGATGACGGGCAACCATTGATAATTTCGCAGGTGATTGAATTCGACCAATTAATCATGGAGCACAAAATTGATTATTTACAGGAGCCTCGCAAGACCCGTATCGACGCATTTATTCCAGGAGATTTCCAGGTAGCAATTGAATGTAAATTCACCGAATCTGAGTTTGGTAGTTGTTCACGCCCTCACCTTAAAAAAACCGTTTCTAACTACGACAAAGATTATTGCACTGGTGCCTACAGACAACATAATGGGCGCAAAGAAAAGTGTCCATTAACAAAAAAAGGCATTTCCTATTGGGATTATGTTCCCACATTTTTCAAATGGGATAAGGATGAAGATCAGGTTACATGCCATTTGCGATACAACTACCAATTGGTTCGCAATATATTAGCGGCCGGAATCAGAAAAAACGGGAATCCTCAACCCGAAAATGGGCAAGTTATCATTATTTTTGACGAACGAAACCCCGCCTGTCGTCCTGGTGGAAAAATTTATAAATCCTTTTGGGAGACTAAAAACGCATTAAAACACCCTCACATGCTGAAAAGTGTCACCTGGCAGAGGATAATTAACCAAATGAGACAGGAAAACATTCTCCCATGGCTAACAAAATCTCTTGACCAGAAATATGGTTTATAAGATTACAGGGGCTCGATAAAACTTGCACCTGCTGTGATTAAAGCAGCTCAAAGGTGCCGCTTAAGCGAATGTCTTGCGAACTGGCACCCACCAGCACTTCAAACTCGCCCGGCTCGGCTACCCAGCCTGGCAGATGCGGGTCGTAGTAAGACAGGTCACGCGGGGTCAGCTTAAAAGTCACTTTGGTCTTCTCTCCGGGGGCTAAATACACTTTCTCAAACCCCTTCAGCTCTTTGACCGGGCGTACCAGGGCTGATTCCACATCCCGGATGTAAAGCTGCACCACCTCGTGGCCTGGCACTTCACCAATGTTTTCAACCGTCAGCGACACCTTGAAATCCTCCCCTGTCCCCACCTGCTCTGGCCAGGCCAGGCCCCTGTAAGCAAAGCGGGTATAGCTCAGCCCGTGCCCGAAGGGGAACAAGGGTTGGACATCTTTCTTTTCGTAATAGCGGTAGCCAACAAAGATCCGCTCACCATAATAGACGTCTCTCACACCGGGGTAATTGATGTAAGCCGGGTTATCCTCCAGGCGTTTGGGGAAGGTGACGGTCAGCTTGCCTGAAGGGTTCACATCGCCAAACAGGATGTCCGCCAGGGCATGCCCTCCCTCCTGCCCGGGGTAGTAAGCCAGCAGCACCGCGTCAACCGCCTCCGTCCAATCCATGGCCACGGGTGCCCCCGCGTTGACCACTACCGCTGTATTTGGGTTAACTGCTGCCACCGCCCGAATCAAAGCATCCTGGTCGCCCGGCAAATCCATCTCCGGCCGATCGTAGCCCTCGCTTTCGAAGGTGTCCGACAGCCCTGCCACGATGATAGCAGCGTCGCAGTCCCTTGCCAAGGAGACGGCCCGCTCGAGCAGATCGCCCTCAACGCCCAGGGCAGGTTTATAAGATAAATGGACCAGGGCAAAGGGGTTCCGCTCTCCGCTGATATACTCTGCTTTGAAAGCATACGCGCGGCCCTTTTCGAGCTTGAGCGCAGCCTTGGCCACCATGCTCTCACCGTCAATGTTGGATGAGGTTCGCAATCCCACGTCATTATCCAGGATCAACTCGCCATCCAGCCAGACCCGGGCAGTTCCCGTATTGCTCAGGAAAAACTGGGTTTCACCCGACTCTGTCGGGGTAAAGCTCCCCGTCCAGCGGATGCTGAAGTGCTTGGGATCGATCACCCCGGTAGCCGGGCCGCCGCCGCCCCACCAGTTCTTGATCTGGGTATCCACCCTGGTGACGGCTGGTTGACCAGACAAATCAAGGTTGTTGAACAATTCTGCCTGCAAGCCCTGGGTTTGGCCATCCGGATGGGTGAAGCGTTCCTTTTCTACCGTTCTGGGGTTGCTGCGGTTGTCGTAGCCTGGCTCATAGAAAATTTCCATATCATTGCAGAGTTTCGCGCGCAGCCCTTCCAACGGCGTAGCCCAATGATGTGGGTCCACGCGTGAGCTGCCACCGCCGCTGACCACCGAGATGGCATTCAGCCCGATCACCGCCAGCTTTTTGATCTGAGACCTGTCAAACGGTAACTGGTTGGCTTCATTCTTCAACAGCACCATCGCTTCATTGGCAACTTCACGTGCCAGCGCCCGGTGTGCCGGGGTGTCTCCGCTCCCCTTTGGCAATTCAACTTTCTCCATCACGCCTGCCCGGAACAGCAAGCCCAGCATCCGGCGGGCAGCATCGTCCACCAAGCACTCATCCACCTGCCAGGTATTCACGGCCGCCTCCAGAGCCTGCCCAAAATAGCGCGCCGGCCCTGGCATTTCAAGGTCCAGCCCGGCCTGGATGGGGCTGAAAATATCATGCACTGCGCCCCAGTCAGAGACCACCACCCCATCAAAGCCCCATTCTTCTTTGAGGATCTTGCGCAGTAAGACCTCGTGCTCGCTGGCGTAGATCCCATTGATGCGGTTGTACGAGCACATCACCGTCCAGGGTTGCGCTTCTTTGACCACGGTTTCAAAGGCCGGCAGGTAGATTTCTCGCAGCGTCCGCTCATCCACCACAGAATTGCCCCTAAAGCGCTCAATTTCCTGGTTATTGGCCGCGTAATGCTTCAGTGAGACACCAATACGCTGGCTTTGCACGCCTTTAACATACGCCACGCCGATCTGACCGGCCAGGTAGGGGTCTTCAGAGAAGGTTTCAAAGTTGCGCCCGCCCAGCGGTGACCGCACGATGTTGACGCAAGGGCCCAGGATGATATGACAGCCCATCTGGCGGGTTTCTTCTGCCAGCCCGACGCCCATGCGCTCGATTAAGTCCCTGTTCCAAGTGGACGCCATGGCCACACCGTGCGGATAAGCCGTGGCTGTCCCGACGATGCGGTTCGATCCGTGCCCCTCGGTGCGGATGCCATGCGGTCCGTCCGTCATCACCACCGATGGGATCCCTAATCGCTCGATCGGAACGGTATACCATTTATTGAGGCCGGAAAGCAAGTCGACCTTTTCAGACAATGTCATTTGTTTGAGCAGAGATTCAATTTTCTTATGATGCGTTTCAAGATTCATGTTTTCCTCAGTTCGCCTTATCCAGTGATCATTTCCTAATTATAAACGTATACTGTGCTGGTAAAATTGACTTGATCAACGAATCAGTCCAATCAATCACACAGCGCACATGGAAAACGATGTTTTAAGCAAAATACCCATGTTCTCTTCCCTCCAGCCGGACACACGCCTGGCCATTTCCCGCTGTGCCTTCACCCGCCAGCTTGCCCCGGGTTACACGTTGCTCATCGAAGGCATGCCCGCAGAGCATGGCTATTTTCTAATCTCAGGTGAGGCCAGGGCGCTGCGGATGAACCCCGAAGGTCGGGTGCAGGTCCTGGCTCGCTTTTCTAACGGCGACCCCATCAACCTGATCTCGCTGCTCTCGAAAGATAAAGCTAATCGCGCCACCATCGAGACCCTCAGCGAGGTGACCGTCTTGGTCCTGTCAGCATCCGATTTCCACCGTCTGATCAACCGCTTCCCTGATTTTTCAGCACTTTTGCTGCACCAGCTGGCGACACGCCTTGCCAAGATGACTGACCTGGCCGCAGACTTGTCCCTGTATGCCGTGCGGGCCCGCCTGGCACGTTTCCTGATCGAGCTGGCAGACCTCAAACCGTCACCGGCGGGATGGACCCAGGATGAGATCGCGGCCCACATCGGCACGGTGCGGGATGTGGTCGGGCGTTTGCTGCGCGATTTCGAGGCTGCGGGCCTGATCCAGCGCCAGGGAGGACAGATCACCCTTCAAAACCGAGACCAACTGGCTGCTGTAGCCCAGGAACAAGACCTTTGACCAAAGGCCACTTTCTCAGCCGAATGTGACTTAAGTCCTATCCAGCGGTGCCATCTTGGCGTATCATCAGGGTGAATGAAAACCTGGAGCACCTATGGCCGACCCAATCACTCCCAGCATCAACCTTTCTTTGTGCAATCACTGCACACTGTGCGCTGTCCTTTGCCCGGAAGATGCGCTGACAATGAGAGAACAGGGCCCAGTGTTCAACATCCCGCTCACCTGCACCTATTGCCTGGAATGTGAAGGTCTCTGCCCGACCGGTGCCATTCGAGCGCCCCTCACAGTCACGTGGGGTGCACAATCTGAATCAATAAATCTATCATAATTGCAACGGAGGAATCCATGAGTGAATATATCAATAACGCCAGCCAGCGCAAGGAAGCCCTGAAAGAGGTCATTCAGCGCCTGCATGCCGGCGAGACGGTTGAAGCCTTAAAGGAAAAATTCGGCGATGTGATCAGCGGTGCCACCGCCAGCGAGATCGCCGAAGCCGAACGCGCCTTGATCGGTGAAGGTGTTTCCGTTGCTGAGATCCAAACCCTGTGCGACCTGCACGTGGCCGTCTTCCGCGATTCCCTCGATGAAGAACCCGCCCCCGAATCCCTGCCCGGCCACCCTGTGTTCACCTTCCGGATGGAAAACGAGGTCATCATGCGCTTGCTTGAGGCAATGGAAGAAACCCTCGAAGCCTGGGAGGAGGACGATCCCGACGCCCTGGATTCACTCAGACAACAAACAGAAAACCTGGCCGCCATCGAGAAGCACTACTCCCGCAAAGAGAATATCCTCTTCCCTTATTTAGAGAAGAAAGGCTTTGAAGGTCCCTCCACCGTCATGTGGGGCGTCGATAACGACATTCGGGCTGAGATCAAAGCATTTCGAAACCTGGTCGCCGATTCCGACCCGGATGCCCTTGACGCCGCTGAGTTGTTTGACGGCATGGCCGACAACATCCGCGAGATGATCTATAAAGAAGAAAAGATCCTCTTCCCGGCCGCCCTGGATAGGCTTTCTGACCAGGAATGGGCTGAAATCCGTGAGCAAGAAGTTGAGATTGGCTTTGTCGACGTCAAGATGCGCCAATCCGGGCAGGCCCAAGCAGAGCCCGTGGTGCCAGAACAGCAGGCCAGTTCCCTCCCAGAGGGCCTGATCTCGCTTGCTACCGGCGCGCTGACCCAGGAGCAAATCAACCTCATGCTGACCCACCTGCCCGTGGACGTCACCTTTGTGGACGAGCACGACCGTGTGCGCTACTTTTCCCAGGGGCTCGAGCGCATCTTCGACCGCTCACCCGCCATCATCGGCCGCGAAGTCACCAAGTGCCACCCGCCGCAAAGCGTGCACCGTGTCACCATCATTTTGGACGACTTCCGCTCAGGAAAGCGTGATGTGGCCGAGTTCTGGATCCAGATGGGCGGCCAATTCATCCATATCCGCTATTTTGCCCTGCGAGATGCCCAGGGCACCTACAAAGGCTGCATTGAGGTCTCTCAGAATGTGACCCACATCCGCGCCCTTGAGGGCGAACGGCGTCTGCTGGACGATGCCCCCGGCTATACCGATTGATCTCAACCCATTAACTTCACGAACAGCACAGGCCGCTCTTTTTCCATGAGCGGCCTATTTTTAGATCAAAAGTCCATCTGCAGATGCGCCCGATCAACAAGTCTGATCTCATTCGGGCGGAATTATTTACACATCACCCCTAAGAACACAATTGCATTTCATCTGTTGATAAATTGCACATCCCAGTCAAACCCAATGAGAAAGCGCAGCACATCAATCGCCCAGCACCGTGCCCACATTGCGGGCGCTGACCAGCCAGGGATGGTCTGGCGGCACCGGTTTTTCCTCATCGATCACTGCTTCAATCGGCACACAGGCGGTTTTGCCGCCCTGGACCCCCACCATCATCCCGAATTTGCCCTCAGCAACCAGGTCTGCAGCCCGGGTCCCCAGCTGTGTGGACAGAACACGATCGCTGGCAGAAGGTGCCCCGCCGCGCAGCAAGTACCCCAGGATGGTGATACGGCTTTCGATCCCCGTGGTGCTCTCCAGACGGTTGGCAAGCATCAGGGTTTCACCGGAATATTTGCTTTTCAGCTCCTCCATCCGCTCCTTGCCTGCTTCAGGCCCCTCTTCCTGATGCACGTGCCGATTGATCTTCATCGAGCGCTCAAAAAAGGCCATCAATTCTGAGGAATGGGCGCCTTCGGCCACTGCCACGATGCTGAACATCTTCCCAGCCCGGTTGCGTGCCAGGATCGCCTCAGCAATCTTGTCGATTTCGTAGGGGATTTCAGGGATCAAGATCACATCAGCACCGGCCGCGATGCCTGCGCCCAGTGTCAGCCAACCCACTTCCCGCCCCATGATTTCTACAATGATGATGCGATGGGTGCTGTTTGCTGTGCTGTGCAAGCGGTCGATCGCTTCCGTGGCGATCATCTTGGCGGTATCAAACCCGATGGTTGAATCCGTCAGGGGCACATCGTTGACCGCCGATTTGGGCAGCGTCAGTACGTTCAAACCAGCCTCAAGCAGGTGCTGGGTAGCCACCATCGTCTCGCGGCCGCCGATGCACACCAGGGCATCAAGTTGATTTTGCTTGAAAACCTCTACTGCCAGGTCCGTTTTATCAACGATCTGGCCATCTTCCTCAACTCTGTGCGGCACATCCCGCGTGGTGCCCAAAATGGTCCCGCCTGCGGTGAGGATGTTTGACAGCGCATCACCGCCCAGGTCCATGGTGCGATTGCTCAGCAGCCCCCGAAAGCCGTCCCGAAAACCCACCAAGTCCATGCCGTGGATATTCCTGGCGGTTTTGCCAAAACCCCGGATGGCTGCATTTAACCCAGGGCAGTCGCTGCCTGCGGTCAAGATCCCGATTTTCTTCGCCATGCTTCCATTCCCTTCCTGATGATCCCATAAACTCACCTCAATTATACACAGTTAAGGTTTGATGATAGGCTTATCATGCCCCGGGTGATGGGGGATGGGTCTGAACTGCCCCTGCCTGAGGGTCAAGACCGCTGCACATTCTTATCAACAAGAGCCGATTTTTCAACCTGTTTATTTAGGAGTGTCCACATGAAGCCCATCCTCGTCTACCAAACTGATTTCACCTATAAAGAGGATGCAGTGTGCGCCATGTACGGCGTGGTCAAAAGTGTGGACCGCGAACTGGAGATCATTGACGGAACCCACGAGATCCCCAAATTTGACACCTGGAGCGCGTCGTACCACCTGGATCAATCCATGGCTTTTTGGCCTAAAGGGACCATCTTTTTCTCCGTGGTCGATCCGGGTGTGGGAACACCCCGGCGGGCTTGTGTCGCCCGCACAAGTGATGGCTATTTCATTGTCACGTCGGACAATGGCTCGCTCACCCACATAAAGAACTGGGTCGGCGTTGACGCAATCCGAGAAATCGATGAATCCACGAACCGACTCAAAGGCAAGAACACGGAGGGCGTCAGTGTGTTCCATGGTCGCGACTTGTTTTCGTACTGCGCGGCCAACCTGGCCAGCGGGCTGATCACTTTTGGATAGGTCGGGCCGGCGTATGACCGGCAGGAAATCATCACCCATCCGCTCCTTGAACCCGTCTTCACACCGGGGCGTGCACGAGGGATTTTTGAGATCAACGACCCAATTTTGGCAACCTGTGGACGAACTTCCCGTTAAATTAGTTTATGGCTGCAGGATTTAATTTTGGAGACCGACTTCAGCTCACCGTCCGCCACATGGGAGAGGTTGTGTTCGATCAAAGACTGCTATTCCACAAATCCTTTGGCTTTGCAGAAAAAGATCAGCCGATCATCTACAACAACGAACTCATGCGCGTGGGTCTGGCTGTCAACCAGGGCAGTTTCGTCGAGCAATACGACCTCGGATACGGGCTTGAATGGCAGGTAGAAGTTACGCATTAAACCCAAAGGCTATGTGTGTCGCATACCCACGGGCAAATAACCACATTGGGGATAAGCAGAGATGCTTTCTGAAGGATGGAATGCTGTCCTTTTGTGCGCAGCAGGCAGTACTCCGCGACCAGCGCTTGTTACCCCCTCACCAGCCGATAAACAGCCTTGCCATGCCTAAAACCGCACCGCCCAGGATCAGCCAAGGCGCCCCGACCTCATATCTCACCACTAAAAACAAGGCACCTGCAGCTATCCCGTAAGTGAGTGGGTCCACCAACGCAGACCCTGCAATCTCCCAGGTTACCCCGGCCATCAAGCCCAGCGCAGCAAAATTGATCCCATCGATCAACCCGGCAAATTGTGCTGATTCTCTCAGTTTGCTCACTGCAAAGAAGACAATGGCGATGAACACAAAGGAGGGTAAAAACATGGCGACGGTCGCCACAACCGCTGCTGGGAGGCCCCCCAGCAGGTAGCCCACAAAGGTCGCTGTGGTCGAAAGCGGGCCGGGGGTCACCTGGCCAACCGCGATCGCATCGACAAGCTGGCCTTCTGTCAGCCAGCCCAGCCGCAAGACCAAGTCCTCATGGATAAAGGCCAGCAGTACATACCCGCTGCCAAACATCACCGCCCCTGCTTTGAGGAAAACCCAAAATAAACGTGCTAAGCTGAAGGCATTTTGCTCCGCTGAGACCTGAAGTGCAGCCCACGGCGCAACCAGCCATAGCGGGAGCCAGCCCATCACAGGGTTGCCCCGTTGAATCTGCTGGATGCCCCACATCGCCAGGCCCCCTGCCAGCAACAAGAGCAGCGGCCCAACCCCCAACAGGTATGCCGCAAAAACGGCCAACACAATTCCCAGCCCTGGATAATTTTTTATTCTTGGTTTGAGCATCCCCCACATGGCAGAAAGGATAATAGCCACCACCACGGGCTTGATCCCATACAGCATACCCTCCAGCTGGGGCAGGGCGCCAAATTGCACATAAGCCCAGGCCAACACCAGGACGGTTAACATGGCGGGCAGGATATAACACATCCCCGCCAACAGCATGCCAGGCCAGCCAGCGTGGTTAAACCCAATCAGGATGGCCAGCTCGGTTGCATTCGGGCCGGGGACCAGGTTAGCAACGCCCAGGTAATCGAGGAAGGTTTCCTCGCTCACCCACTTCTTTTTAACCACAAATTCCTGGCGCATCATGCCATACGCGGCCGCAGGCCCGCCAAAGGCGGTAAAGCCCAACTTCAAAAAGGCCATCACCAATGTGATCAATCGCTTCTTCATCCACAACCTTTGCGGGTTTTCGCAGCACTAAATCTCCCAAGGCCACCCATCGTTCACATTTTTATGGTGAGCATCCTTGAGTTACTCATCCAACCAGTTTTTCTCTCAGGGAAGCCAATTGTTGCGCTGATTGGCCCCGGCAAAGTGATCTTCCCTAACACCGGCTTGGGTGCGGCAAAGGATAAGACTAAATCCAGTCGGTGGTTATTATTTTACATGATTAACAGGCACAGCATGCTAACTGGGTTTAGCAGCACTCAAAACTTGACCGGCTATGACATCTCATTTAGAATCCAACTCAACGGAGGAACTATGCCCACAGACACCTTTAACAACCTGCCAGAGACCAAACGAGAACGCCTGATCCAACTGGCTCTGGACGAATTTGCGGAAAATTCCTACCAAACAGCCTCAATTTCCAGGATTGTCGAGCAAGCCGGCATCGCCAAAGGCAGTTTTTATCAGTATTTCAGTGATAAACATGCCTTTTATCGTTATTTGGTCGAGATGGCCACAGAAGAAAAGCTGAACCTGGTCAAATCATTGCCCGCACCCGATCCTGACAGTGATTTATTTGGCTATCTACACTGGCAGTTTCTCACCCAGGTTTATTTCGAACTCCACAGCCCCAGAATGGCCAAGATCCTTTATCGGGCTTATGTTGAAGACCGGCCCTTCCCCAACATGACCGAAGAGCTCCAGCGGCGCGGCACAACCCAATTCTTCAAACAGCTCCTCTCACAGGGCATCCTCCACGGCACAGTTTCCCCCTGGGTTGACCCCGACATGGCAGCCTTCATCACAGAAGTGATCTACTACCAGTTTGGCAAGTACTTCATCGATCGGCTTAACCTGACCAAAGGGGCATTAACCAACCCCGGGATTTTTGACGACCCCGAAGCGCAGCATCTGCTCACCAACCTGATGGACATCCTTGAAAGCGGTATGAAATCCAGAGCCGATCAACCCAACAATTTTCTCAACCAGGGCTGATTGTCAATTTCTATCCGTTCAAACTGAAGGGAATTATCATCAAACCAGGACCTGAACCAAAAAACCGCCCCGTTTCACGGGGCAGTTTTTTGGATTCAAATCGTACCCATTCACCGCTCAAACATCACATAGTGGGCTTGACAGCATGATGGTTATTAAAGTCCTGCAAGTAGCCAAGGTTGACCAGGAAATCGATGATCTGGCGTGCATTCTCCTTTGGGGAGATGCCCACAGTTTTCAGCACGATTTCTGGCTCAACGGGCGCCTCGTAGGGATCATCAATTCCGGTGAAGTTTTTTATTTCACCCGCTCGCGCCATGGCATATAGGCCCTTGATGTCTCGTTCTTCGCACACTTCGAGGGGAGTGTCCACAAAAACCTCGATGAAATGGCCTTCAGGCACCATCTTGCGCGCCTCCCGCCGGGCCTGGCGGTAAGGGCTAATCGCTGCGCAGATCACAGGTCCCGTATGCCGCACGATCTCACCTGCCACAAAACTGATGCGCAGGATATTGGTATCCCGGTCTTCCTTGCTGAAGGTGAGGCCCTTCGAAAGATGGGTGCGCACCACGTCGCCGTCGAGCACCGTGGGGTTCTTGCCGTATTCCTGGAGCATACTTGTCAGTTGCTTGGCAATCGTGGATTTCCCCGCACCACTTAAGCCGGTGAACCAGACGCAAAAACCCTGCTTATGCCTCGGTGGAAAGGCCTCCAGAAGGATCTGAGCCGATTCCTTGCGGGTAAACCATTCGGGCAGGGGTACACCTTTGGCAAGGTAATCATCCCGCACCTGTGTACCCGAGATGTTGGCGACCTTCACCCCTTCGGGTACCTGAGATGCCAGTTCGTACCGGTCTTCATCCGGAAGGTAAACCATCATCTCAAAGGGCACCATGCGCACCCCGACTTCCGATTCAACGCTCGAGAGCAGTTCCTGGGCGTCGTAAGGGCCATAAAACGGCTTTCCGTGGCTGTCGTTGCCGGGGCCGGCATGATCACGACCAACAATGAAGTGATTGGCGCCGTAATTCCGCCGGATGATCGCATGCCAAACGGCTTCTCGCGGCCCGCCCATGCGCATGGCCAGCGGCAGCAAGCTCAACAAGGTGTTATCGTCATAATAATTCTCGACCAGTGCCTTATAAATGCGCACCCGGGTGTAATGGTTAACATCACCTGGTTTGGTCATCCCCACCACAGGATGGATCAGCAAGCTCCCGCCAATCTGCTTGCTGGCACGCTTGGTCAATTCCTCATGCACACGGTGCATGGGGTTGCGGGTCTGGAAAGCCACCACGTTCGCATTGCCCATGGTTTCCAATGCTGCCCGGGTTTCAGCTGGCGTCAGGCGCAGCTCAGTAAAATCATCATAAGAGGGCAAGTTCAAAACCTTCAACTCCCCGGCAATGCACAATCCGCCCCAGCCAGCCATTTCAGACAGCATGGGGTGCTTGATGCCCGTGGTGCCATAAACTTGTTGTGCTTCTTCCTGCCAGTTGAATCGAAAAACCTCCTCAAGCCGCATCACCGCCATGATTTGGTTATGAACGTCCCGCAGGGTCACCCAATCGGCATGGGTGGGCAAATCCGCTTTATCAATGGTCAGCGTGACCGGGATCGGCCATACCGTGCCGTCAGCCAGCTTCATATCGTGCAAGACAGAACGGTAATCTGCCTGCCCCATAAATTGCGTCAATGGTGAAAAAGCGCCAACAGCCAGCAGTTCCATATCATGGGTCTGGCGCGGGGACATTCGGATGGTCGGGTAAGTCCCCGCTTGTTTCAATAACGCTTCACGTTCATCACCCCTTACCAGCAGGTCGACCAACCGGCCGCCATAGGGTGAAATCAGCAGGCTTGATTCTTGTTTCATATTTAATTCAAACTCCTTTAAATTCAGTGCAAAGCGATTCATTGTAACACATGGCCCGGAAAAGATAAGGTGATGGCTGCTCCACGCCTTCACCATTGGCGTACAGCTGGATGAACTCATGATCAAGCCGCAAGTTTCAACGCCTTCATGCAAAGCTGTCGTACAATGAAAAGACAGTCAACGACTTGCCCACATCATCAATGGACCACCCGGCAGGTTTGCTGAAAATGATGTCCACCGGTTCTCTGGGCAGCACATCCATGTAATTATCACTGAAAACCACATCGGCGTTATCCAGCGAGAGCTCTACGAAACGGGCCAGGTATTGTGCTTCCAGGGTAACGGTCACCCTATCGCCTTCCTCTTCCCGCAAATAGGCCTTCAGGTGAGGGTCAACCAGATTGAGGTGCTTGTTGCGGACAAAGGTCGCCAGATAGGTACTTTTCACCTCACCTTGATCAATACGCTGGGCAATAAAGACCGTCTCCCGTTTTTGTGCTTTGCTCAGCGCACTGAAATCCCTCTCAATCACCCGTTGAGAAGTGAGCGGCTCAGCGCTGCAATGAACTTCGCCTCCATCGAGCACTTCGCCGTCCAGCCGCATCAAACGCCAGCGGATGGATCCCGACCAGGCCGACCGCAAGTCGTTTGTCAGATGGACGCGCATAACCGCCGACTGCTCATCATCCTCAATGGAAACCAACAGGGGCGCATAAAATCGGCGGCTGGCGTAATGCAAAGCCTTCCATCTGCCGAAGTAATCCAAACTCGACCAGGATGCCGCTGGCCAGCAGTCATTTAACTGCCAGTACAGCGTGCCGCTGACCCGGTGCCTGTTCCGGCGCCAATGTTCCACACCGAACCGAATGCCCTCAGCCTGCAAAATCATGGTGGTGTAAACCAGGGCTGGAAAATCAACAGGGATCATGAAGTGCAGCGCCATCTGCCCCATGAAAAGGGCGCTGGCAAATGGGCTGCGCTGGTGGTGCTCGATCAGGTAATCGGTCAGATTCCAATGATCCTCATCAGCAAAAGACCTGATTGTTTTTAAAGGCGGCAGGGATTGAAAGCCAAACTCGCTCATGAAGCGGGGATATTGCTCTCGATAGGCGCTGAAGGGCTTGGCGCCGTGCCAAACCTCCCAATAATGGGCATCACCCCGGGCATTGCTGTTACTATCCATGAAAGGCGTGCCCGAGGTGGGCGAGCTCGGCCAGTAAGGGGTGTCCGGGTCAAGCGTTGCCAGCCACCCGGGCAAGGTTTCGTAAAAGAATTTTCTGTAGGGCTCTCGCAGCTCAATCCATTCGCCCTGAGACCAACCCCAGGCTTCCCACCCCAAATCCATCTCATTATTGCCGCACCACAATGCCAGGCAGGCACGGTGCCGAATGCGCCGGACGTTATCGATCACTTCAGCATGAACATTTTCGATAAAATCCTGGTCATGGAATGGGTAAATACTGCATGAAAAGACAAAATCCTGCCAGACCAAAAGCCCGTATCGGTCACACAGGTTATAGAAATCTTCACTTTCGTAAAAACCCCCGCCCCAGACCCTGATCATGTTGTGGTGCGCTCGGGCAGCATCCCCCAACAGGCCTGCTACCCTTTCCCTGGTGATGCGTGTCGTGAAGCTATCCGCAGGGATCCAGTTTGACCCCTTGGCAAAGATCGGCACCCCGTTGACCACAAAGGTGAAACTCTCGCCATAATCATCGCTTTCCTGGCTCAGTTCGAGCGTGCGCAAACCGATTTGGTAATCCCGACCGTCCAGCACGATTTCATCGCTCAGCCTTAAGGTCACCCGGGCATCATAAAGCGCCTGGTCACCATAGCCATTTGGCCACCACAACCTGGGTTCTGCGATCTCAATTGTGGCTTGCGCTTTGCCATTGATCACCCGGCACGTGGTGGCAAAGGTCTGGCCGGAAGGGTCCCTCAGGGTCATGCATAATTGCAGGGCGGCATCCGCCCATTGGTCGACCTGCGCATGCGCTGAGATTTCAACCGAACCATCAAATTTGTGGGCCTGCCGCAGGTGAACCGACATAAACTTCGCCACCGAAAAGGCTTCCAGTCTGGCATCCTTCCAAACGCCGATCGGTGGCAGTTGGGGACCCCAGTCCCAGCCCCATTGGCAGGGTGCCTTGCGCAGATACGGACCCCCAGGGATAGATTGCTCCGGAGAATACAAAGGCTGTTGATCCTGGAATGACTTCACATATTTCACTGGTGATGCAAACACAATCCGGACTTCGTTTACGCCAGGCTGAAGGTATTCAGTGACCTCCCAGGCGTACGTCCGGAAGGCGTTTTTCGCCTTGCCCACCAGGACACCGTTCAAGCTGACTTCCGCCAGCGAATCCAATCCATCAAACACCAGCCATTGCTCATCCTGGTCTAGCAGGGCATCAGGCACATCGATCGTCCCGAAAAATTCCCAGTCACGTTCAGCCACCCAGTGAACCACCAGCTCATTTTCGCCCTGGAAGGGGTCAGGAATTCGGCCTGCCTGCATTAACACCACGTGGACCTCTCCGGGGATTGCGATTGTAACCCATTCGGATTCGCCCACAGCCCTCACCTTCCAATGACCTTTACCCAAGCTGAAGCTTTCCATGTTTTTTCCCTTTGCTCACGTCATATCAATTGCCGGTCGTTGTATTAATCATTTTAGCAAACAATGCCCTCCGGAAACAAGCATTCCTGTCCATACAGCCGAGAAGCGCAGCTTGCGGGGCCATAGCGATCAGCCAATGTCAGCATGATCGAAACCCGTGTTAAAGCAAGATCCGACGGACAGTTCACTGATCTGAAACACGAAAGCTATCCTGTTTGGTCAGGTGACTAGTAAACTTGCGGCCCCCAGGTAAAATTAAACCTGATCAATGAATCTCACTGAAAGGGATATCTGATGAAAAGTTACCGAAAAGAGCTCTGGTTCCAGGTGCCGACCCGGCGTTCCCTGATCAATATCACCCCCGAAGTCAACCAGGCACTGCACGAGAGCGGCATCCAGGAAGGCCTTTGCCTGGTAAACGCCATGCACATCACTGCATCCGTCTTCATCAACGATGACGAACGCGGCCTGCATCAGGATTACGATGATTGGCTCGAGGAATTGGCACCCCACGCACCCATCGAGCAGTATCGCCACAATCGCACCGGTGAGGACAATGCCGATGCCCATCTCAAACGCCAGCTCATGGGACGCGAAGTGGTGGTGGCAGTCACCAAAGGCCGGTTGGACTTTGGCCCCTGGGAACAGATCTTCTACGGTGAGTTTGACGGCCGCCGCCGCAAGCGCGTGCTTGTCAAGATCATCGGGGAATAATTACTTCTCATCAAAAGGCCCTGCCCATTATGCCCACATTTCTCCCCACAACACAAAAAGAATTGCATTCCCTCGGCTGGGATCAGCTCGATGTGATCTTGATCACCGGCGACAGCTACATCGACAGCCCCTTCATCGGCGTTGCCGTGATCGGCAAGGTGCTGCAGCAAGCTGGCTTCAAAGTGGGGATCATCGCCCAGCCAGACTATCAGTCTGAGGTTGATATCACCCGCCTGGGTGAACCGCGCCTCTTTTGGGGGGTGACGGCAGGCAGCATTGATTCGATGATCGCCAATTATACCGCCACCGGGCGGCCACGCCGGGCAGATGACTATACCCCTGGCGGGCGCAACACCAAACGCCCTAACCGCGCCACACTGGTTTATGCCAACCTGATTCGGCGCTACTTTAAAGACACCGTCCCGATTGTCCTTGGCGGTGTGGAAGCCAGCCTGCGCCGGATCGCCCATTATGATTTCTGGACCGATTCCGTCCGGCGTTCTATCCTGTTTGATGCCAAAGCAGACTATCTCCTATACGGCATGGCAGAGCGCAGCGTGGTCGACTTGGCCCAGGCCCTCAACACCGGGGAAGACCCAACCAGCCTGCGCGGCCTGTGTTACATTGCTAAACAAGCGCCATCCGGCTACCTCACATTGCCCGCGTTTGAAAGGGTTGCCGAAGATCATGATGCCTTTATCGAAATGTTCCACAGGTTCTATCAGAACAACGACCCGCTCAGCGCCACCGGGCTGGCACAAAAACACGGGGACCGCTACCTGGTCCACAACCCACCCACCCCGAACCTGTCAACCGCCGAGCTGGACGCGGTCTACGCTCTCAGTTATGCCCGCGCCCAGCACCCCTATTATGAAACACAGGGTTCCGTCAAAGCCCTTGAGACAATCCGGTTTTCCATCCCCACCCACCGCGGCTGTTATGGCGAATGTAATTTCTGCGCCATAGCCGTTCACGAAGGCCGCACAGTGCGCTGGCGCAGCCAGGATTCAATTCTGGCCGAAGCCCGCGAGATCGCCAACCTGCCTGATTTCAACGGCTATATTTACGATCTCAGCGGGCCAACCGCCAATATGTATGGCTTTGAATGTCCCATCAAGCTGCGCCGCGGTCCCTGCCTGGATAAAAACTGCGTTTACCCCGAAACCTGCCCGGTGCTTCCCGTTGACCACAAAATCCAGACCGACTTGCTGCACAAGCTGCGCCAGGTCAAGGGTGTGAAAAAGGTCTTTGTCGGTTCTGGCCTGCGCTATGACCTGATCCTTTCAGATGAAAAACACGGCGAGGCGTATCTGAAGGAACTGGTTAGCCATCATACTTCAGGCCAGCTTAAAGTTGCCCCCGAACATACCCAGCCGGATGTGCTGGCGCGCATGCGCAAGCCAGGTTTGGATAAACTCCTCGCATTTAAACAACGGTTCGATGCGCTCAGCGATGAGGTTAAAAAGAAGCAATTTCTCAGTTATTACCTGATTGCTGCCTACCCGGGCTGCACACTCGAGGACATGCACGCCCTCAAACGGTTTGCCAGCCAAAAACTGGGCATCCTGCCCGAGCAGGTGCAGGTCTTCACCCCCACACCCTCCACTTATGCCAGTGTGATGTACCACACCGAAAAAGATCCCTTCACCGGCGAACCTCTATATGTGGAGAAAAACCCTGCGGGGAAAAAACGCCAAAAAGAAGTCATCACTGGCAGTGGAAAGCCACCCCAAAGACACCGGCGAGGTAAAGCCAAATGATAGCCTCATTAGGTTATGCACATCACCGGTATACCCACCCATTTAAGGAGACTCCATGCCCGAATACCCGCCTGTGACCGCTTCTTTCACCACGCTCCGCACCTGGATGGCAGGGCATACATCCGGTGTGTCCTTTCGGCCCCCGGCCAACCCGGCAGCGCTGGACAATTTCGCTGTTAAAAGCGGGTTGACCCTCCCCGATGACCTGCGCGACCTCCTTTTGGCTGCCAATGGCGAAGGGCGCGCATCCGCCGGGGCAATCGGCAACTGGCGCTTCATGCCCATTGCAGAAATCCAGGCAGCATGGGGTTGGCTCAATTCCCTGGCTGCAAAAGGCGCGTTTTCCGAAGGTTCCCCCCTGCCTTCCCCCTATCTGAGGGCAGCCTGGTGGCATCCCGGCTGGATCCCGGTGGTCAGCAATGACCGGGGCGATTATTTCTGCCTGGATACCGATCCGCCAGAGCCAGAAAGGTCCGGTCAGGTGCTGCTCTACCTGCACGGCCGTCCAGAACGGCCTCTGGTCGCTGCCAGCCTTGCAGCCTGGTTGGTGCGCATCACGCAAGACCTGGCCGCAGGTGTATACACCTTCGACGAAATTGCCGGCTTTGACGGCGAAGCCTTTTTATGGTCGTCACTGGAGGGAAAACACCTGCTTGATGAAGTCCAGGGCAAGCTGGTGACCCAGGATTAAGCATAACCCAGGCAGATGGGATCCATCAAAAACTAACTCTTCCAATCCGGAAACACCTGGCAATTCTCGCCATCACCTCGCCTGCGAGCATGTTACAATCTGTACACATTGAGGAAATTATCATTGAACCCGCAATCCAACTCACAAACCGAAAACAAACGCATCTCTTTCGTGCGAGACTTCCCCATTTATTATGGCTGGGTCATCATGGCAGCAGGCACCCTGGGTATGATCATGACCAGCCCCGGGCAAACCTACACCGAATCGATTTTTATCGACCATCTCATCAATGATCTGGCCATCAGTCGTACCCTGATCAGTTCCCTGTACGCTTTTGGGACCCTGGTGGGTGGTTTTTCTCTCCCTTTTTGGGGCAAATTGACGGATCGCCACGGGGCCAGGAAAATGGTCACCATCATTTCCGTCCTGTTCGGTTTAGCATGCATTTACATGGGGTTTGTCCAGAACGCCTTCATGGTCGGTTTGGGCTTTCTCCTGGTGCGGATGTTAGGCCAGGGCAGCCTGGGGCTCGTCAGCCAAACCGTCATCAATCAATGGTGGTCACGTAAGCGCGGCATGATCATGGGTATTTCCGGTCTGCTGATGTCATTGCTGGGGATGGGCGGCTTTCCGAACCTGGTCCATTGGTTAATTTCAATCTTTGATTGGCGCGTGGCTTACATCATTCTCGGCATGGGTATCTTGGTCATCATGGCGCCCATTGGTTTGATCTTCTTTCGCAATCGCCCCGAAGATTACGAATTGCTGCCTGATGGCATTCAAAACAGCAAAAGTGGAGAAGATTCTAACCCTTCCATCATAAATAATGACGATATAGAGGAAAACTGGACCCTCAAAGAAGCCCTTCACACGCCCGTGTTTTGGATTGTCAGTATCAGCCTGTCACTGTTCACGCTGCTGGTGACCGGGTTGACCTTTCATCTCGTCAGTATTTTTGCCAGCCAGGGGATTGACCCTTCCATGGCAGCAACGGTGTTCCTGCCCATTGCGATCACCGCAGCAGGAGCAAATTTCCTGAGCGGTTATCTCTCAGATCATATCCCGCTGCAATACCTCCTGGCTGCCGGGCAATTCTTTCAAGCCGTCACATTGATCGTCGTTCTGGGGATCCACAACTCCCTCACAGTGATCATCTTCGGGATCATTCTCGGGATCGCCAGCGGCATCCCCCGCGCATTGGGTACCGTGGTGTGGCCTGCCTTCTATGGTCGCCAACACCTGGGGAGCATTTATGGGTTTACTTCAGCCATGATGGTGATTGGCGCTGCTTTGGGGCCGCTCCCCTTTGGGTTTGTGTTTGACAGGTTTGGCAGCTACCACCCTGTGCTATGGACATTTGCAGCCATTAGTATCTTATTTGGCGTGGTCGGGTTATTCGTCCGAAAACCCAGCAAGAATCAGTGAGTGATGAACAGTTTACCAACAACCTTACACGGCAAAACCCTGCCCGATTTGGCGGGCTATCAAACCCGTCAGGTGGGTAACACCTGCAGTTTTCACGTCATCAACGCCAGTTTACGCCTTCTGCTCAACACCGCCATCAGCCCGATGGCTTTATCGGACGAGATCAACCGCTTATGGTGGCGCGGGCGTTTCATGCGGGTCGCTCCTGATTGGGCCGTCACACCACGCATGCAGGTGCGCATCGCCCGCTATTTGGCCCGCACACGCGGCCTGCCGATCACCGCATCCTACCAGCGCGCTCATCCTGAGGCACTGCCCGAGGTATTGGCCGACCAGACAACAGTACCCATTATTTCCATCATCTGGCCCTGGCGCCAGGCACCGCCCATCTATTTGGGGGAGACCGCTCAAAATTTCAACGCCACCCGCTCCCCTGGCGGACACAGCATGATTTTGGCGGCGTATGACCTCCATCACACGGCCGGCAGCCAGTTTGCCACCCCCTGGGGGTTCATCAACCCCTGGATGGACAATACTCCCCATCTGTTCTGGATGCGCGATGAGGATTTCCGGCGTGCCTGGCGCTTCTGGCTACCCGGGATCGGCCCCAACCCTCTGGTGCTGATTCGACGCATCCAATAACCTGTTGAGTACTCCCCCCTTCTCCGCTGACCCGGTACAATCAGCCAGGTTGTTTATTCGTTACTGCATTCAACACCAAATCGCTATGACGCCCATCTGCCCACTGTGCTTTTGCCCTGAAACCACAAAAATCCACACGGATGCCGACCGCCCTATTTTCACTGCCCGGTGTGCGACCTGATCTGTGTCGAACGCAGCGCCCGCCTTGACCCTCACGATGAGAAACTCCGCTACGACCTGCACGAAAACAACCCCGCTGACCCCAACTACCGCAATTTCCTCGATACGCTTGCCCTACCTCTGCTGACCCGGTTGGGACCGCCACCACTCAGAGGATTGAATTGTGGCAGCGGCCCAGGTCCTACCCTTGCCATCATGCTGACAAAACAAGGCTACACCATGCGGGTGTACGACCACTATTATGCCCCAAACCCACACATCCTTGAGGAAACCTACGATTTTGTCACCTGCACCGAAACCTTTGAACACTTCTTTACCCCCCATCGTGAGTGGAACCTTTTGGTGAGTCTGGTCACACCGGCCGGCTGGCTGGGAGTCATGACCCTTTTTCATCTGCCGTTGGATGAATTTCCAACCTGGCACTACATCAACGACCTCACCCATGTCTCCTTCTTCAGCCGGCAGACCTTTTCTTTTCTAGCCCAGCGAGACCGCCTCTGTGTTGAGATCATTGGTGATAATGAGATCCTGGTACAAAAACCACACAAGTGGGTCCAGAAAACCCTTATAGAACAACCCCACAGTCAAGGAAATGATGATCGATAACCGTCTGCACCGTGCGCAGAAGACCGTCAGCAAGATGATCACGCTCTACTGCCACGCTCATCACAAGCCCTACCACACCAGCCTGTGCCTCGATTGCCTGGATCTGGCGGCTTATGCCCACCGCCGCATCGAGCGCTGTCCCTATGGGGCAGACAAGCCCACCTGTGCCAAGTGCCCCATCCATTGCTACCAGGCCGACCGGCGCGAACAAATCCGCCAGGTGATGCGCTTTGCCGGACCGCGCATGCTCCTTCACCACCCCCGCCTGGCCATCCTGCATCTCGTTGATGGGCTGCACAAACCCCCAACCAGATAAACCTCCCACCGCTTCCCACCAATCTGTTTGCCGATTCTTCCGGGTTAGCTTGATATAATCAACCTATCTAAACCACTCACCACAGGGGAGTGACCATGGCAGACCTGTCCATCCATACCTTTTTGCCCAGGGCAAGAGAATATCTCCTGCAGGTGCAGCCGAACAACGTGCCGGGATGGCAACCCGATGGGGACTTCACCATCTCCCCCCTGGCCCAGGGCGAATACAATATGAATTTCCTGGTGAAGCAGGGAAAAAACGCCTGGGTTTTACGCATCAATACCGGTTCTGGGATCGGCCTGACCGTTCAGGACCAGATCGCTTATGAATACAAGACGCTCCAACTGCTTGAACCAGCCGGCTCAAGCCCGGTGCCCTATTTTCTTGATAACAGCCTTCAGCACCTGCCCTTTGGCATCCTGGGCATGTCTTACCTGCCCGGCGAATCTCTGGACTACCGCAGAGACCTGATTGATTCAGCCCGATTGTTTGCTAAATATCACCAGTTAAAGGTCCCAGCCCACCAGGTGCACCTGATTGAGGAAAAGAACTCCCTGACCAGGACCTTTGAACGCTGCACCAAAGCCCTGGATACCTACCTGACATCAGACCTGGCCGACCCCAACCTGAGTGCTTACTTTGAAGAAGTGCGCGCCTGGGCGGATGAGGCACGCCACCACGAAAAATACTATCTTGCAGACCCCTGGCATTGCATCGTGAACACTGAAGTGAATAACACCAACTGGATCGTCAACCGCCGCGCCAAAACCATTCACCTGGTGGATTGGGAGCGGGCGCAATGGGGAGACCCATCGCAAGACCTGTCCCATTTCCGTGTTCCCACCACCACCCTGTGGAAAACCAGTTACCGCATGTCCCCCCAGGATCAACAGGGCATGATGGAGGCCTACAAATCAGCCCTGCGCGACCCGCACCTGAGGGATACCATCGAGGAGCGCACCCGCTTGCGTGACCCCTTTAGCTGTCTGCGGGCGATCTCGTGGTGTGCCATGTCCTGGGTCAAATACCAGCAAAACGAACATGTCCTCAAGAATCCGGACACATTTCAGCGGTTTGCCCTGTACATTAATTTGGATTTTGTCAGGAGCGTCTTCGATCCCTACCTGCGATCAAGCGTATAAGGACCGCAATCCCCTGGTTTCAGCTCAAAGCGCGCGCCAGTTTATCGATCCCGTCCTCAATCCGGCGCAGGCTCTCCGCCCTGCCCAGGATCTCCGCCAGGGCAGTTGCGCCCCCCGGTGTGACGGGGACACCAGAAAGTGCGGTCCGGATCGGCCACATCACGGTGCCGACTTTGTATCCATGCGCCTTTCCGAAGGCCTTGAGGGTCTGGTACAGGTTGTCATTATCCCAGGGTTCAAGTTCAGCCAAGACGGGTTTGACGGCCTTTAATACCTCCAGGCTGATCTCAGGGTCTGTTTTCGATTTATCGTGGGTATACATCTCCACATCGTATTCAGGCACCTCGGCAAAAAAGGCCACCATCTGCGGGATATCGGTCAACTTTTCTGTCCGCACCTGCATCAGCTCGCTGATCTTGCGCAAATCGCAGCAGGCCAGTTCCTCAGGGTAATAGGCCTGTGCCAGTGCATGAAAGGCGTCCAAGGACAGCGCGCGGATGTGTTCGCCATTGATCCAGGTTAGCTTATCAAACGAAAATGCTGCACTGGATTTATTGATCCGGTCAATGCTGAACACCCCTTCCAGCTCCGCAAGGGTAAAGAATTCCTGGTCGTTCCCCGGGCTCCATCCAAGTAGCGCAATATAATTCACAATCGCTTCAGGCAGGTATCCCATATCCACCAGGTCCTCGAAGGACGGGTCGCCCAGGCGTTTGCTGAACTTGCTCCCATCCGATTTGATGATCAAGGGCAGATGCACATATTCCGGGATTGGCCATCCGAAACTCTCGTACAACAGGTTGTATTTAGGCGTGGACGAGAGGTACTCCTGGCCGCGCATCACATGGGTGATGGCCATCAAGTGGTCATCGACCACATTGGCAAAGTTGTAGGTTGGGAACCCATCAGATTTAAGCAGCACCTGGTCGTCAAGCTGCGAATTATCAATGGTGATCTTTCCATACACCCGGTCCTCGAAGGTCGTGCTCCCCGATTCAGGGATTTTCTGGCGGATAACACAGGATTCACCGGCCTCCAACTTGGCGCTGACCTCCTCAGCGGTCAATAATCGGCAGGGATCCCGCCGGGTGGGCGCCCCCTCCCCCTGGTCGTGGTCGTCCCTGCTGCAAAAGCAGCGGAAGGCGCCGCCCGATTCAATCAGCTGTTCGGCATGTGCCGTGTAGATCGGCAACCGTTGAGATTGTACGTAGGGACCATAACCGCCATCCTTATCAGGTCCTTCATCATAGGCCAGGCCTGCCAGCTCAAGGCCTGTATAGATGGCCGCCAGCGCTTCAGGGACGTTGCGCTGCTGGTCGGTATCTTCAATCCGCAGGATAAAAGTGCCGCCATGCCGGCGTGCGGTCAGGTAGGCATACAAGGCCGTTCTCAGGTTGCCTATGTGCATATATCCGGTTGGGCTGGGGGCAAATCGTGTTCGCACCATGGTGATGATCCTTTCGTTCTTTAATCTTCAAAATCGTACCATATAATGGCGGGGTCGAACATAAATCCGGTTGAAGTTTGCCGCCATGTTGGCCCGCAGGAGTGCAACCTGCCGGACTGGCAGCCTGGGGACTGTTTTACCCCGGGCTTATGGCCGCAAGGTCTTTGGGACGATAAAGATCCTCACACCGCCCTGTTCAAAGCCCACCTGCAGGTTTTGTTCAAATTTTTCAGGCAGGACGACATAGGTGCTCATTTCTAACCCGCCGACGTAGATGTAATCGATAGCATAGCGCTGAATGATCTCGAGGGCGGTTTGCCATTGCGGGGTTTCATACAACGTCCGGATATCCATTTCACGGGTGCCCATCTCACTGAATCCGCCGCGCCATTGGTTGACATGCCCCGGCCATCCCAGCACCGTGGGCTGACCCGAATGTGTTGATACACGCGCAAACCCGGTATACTGCCCCCCGATGGCTTCAGCCACCGTCCCCAAAGGTGCAGAGGCCAGCCAACGGATCGCTGCGGCCTCATTTGGCTGATTTCGGTCAAGATGCGCACCAGCATCCAGGGTAAAACCTGATGCCAGTTGAAAATTATTCGTCTTGGTCGGAAAAGCCAGCGTTGGGTAAATCAAGCCCAACAACACCACCAACACGATCACAACCTTGGTAACCCGGCGCCCTTCCCTCAACAGTAAGGTTGTAGAAAATGCGGCCGCTAAAGACCACAGCATCCAGGCCTGGTAATAAAACTTGAAGATCGTGTTCATCCTGGCCCCAAAGACATCACGCAGGTAGACAAATTCCGGCGCGAGCACCATCACACCCCCCAAAACGATCATCAGCAGAACAAACCCGGCCGGGTGATGCGGAGATTGGTCATTTTCTGCCGTGCGAAATTGCCCCACAAGGAAGGCCAGCCCGCCTGCCAGCAGCAGTGCCAAAGTCAACATGCTGATTCCAAACCGCAGGCGGTGCAGCAAAGCAGAAATGAGCAGCCCGCCAAAGGTAGACTCGCCCTGCGAGAGAATCAGGTTTTGCCCCACTTCAGTTTGTGCCAGGCCCAGCCCCAACCCGATCGACATCAAATACAACAACCCGATCAAACCGAGCGCCAGGGCGCTCCCAATTTTCCATGCGCCATGCGCCTTTTTCCGCCACAGCCAGCCAAAAAACAAGAACATGGGCACAAATAACGGTGCAAACATCACCCACAGGTAAAAGCCGCGCGTGGGGTAGACCAAATTGGGCAAAATACCGCCTGCTTGCGATTGAAAACTGAGGTAGAACGGTGCATACAAGCCCACACTCAGGATTCCAAGGGGAACCGCCAGGGCTAACAAGTCGATCAAGCGCGCCCAGTCCCAGCCCTTCAGCCAGACCTGCCGCAAGGTGTACGCACCCACCAAGAGCACAAAATACACGGGCAGGTCCCAGGTGTTCAGGAAGGCAATCCCGCCTAAAACAACGCCGCTGATCAAGAATACGTCCAGCCGGTAGGGCAGCCGCATTCCTGACTGGTTTCTATCACGCTCCATCCCGCCCAGGTAAACAGCCAGGGCTAAGCCGATCAGCAGCATCACAAAGGGTATCACCAGCACATGTGGATGCAGGTCTCCCAGCACAAAGGAGAAGGCAGGGAACTCATCGATAGGTGAAAGGCTGCTCACATTACCCTGCAAATCGATATCGTGGATCACCCGCGAGGCTTGCCACCACCACCAGAATCGCTGCGGAATCGGCGTCAGTGGTTGAAGGGGCGGTAAACGGAAGCTATCGATATTCACCCATTGCCAGAAACGTGAGGTGCCGCTTTCATGATTCCAGCCAACTCCGGCCTGATGGAGCATCTCGAGGATCGCTTCATAATTGCTGACCAGCAGTAAAAAAACCGGTCCAAACAACGCCCAGGCGATGTCGTTGGCTCGTTTTCTGGGCGAAAGGCGAGAGACGGACAGCAAATTGTACAGCACACCGTACGCCCCGGTTGCGCTCATCGCAAACACCGCAGTAAGCATCAAATTAAAAGCCACACCCCCGCTCACCTGGGTGATTTTCGCCAGCATCGCAGCCAGGACATAGCCAAAATGATAATAAGAGATGGCATACCCTGAAAGCCAGGGGTCATTGGGCGGCAGCGAGGGAGATTTGAGGATCGCATTGATGAAGGCCAGTTCCATCGGTTTCTCGGTGCCTGTGGCATCTGGGTCGGCACCCCGCACCAGCACCATAAAGGCAAAGCTCACTAAAAAGACTGCTTCTGTCGTTAAGATCAGCCGGCGATGCACCTTAACCCAATCCCAGATTTCCGCCCACTTGCCCCAGGCTGCCCACACACTCACACCAGCCAAGACAATAAAGGCAAACATGATCCCGCCTGGGTTGTTGAGCAGAACACCCAAATTGCCCAGCAGCCAAAAGACAAATCCCCACACCAGCAGACCCAAAATCCGGCTCAGGGTGTACCCGCGGTCGGGGAGCTTGGCAAAGATCCTGTAAGTCAATGGAAATGAAACCCAGCCGAGGATCAGGAGCAGAAAATACCAGGCGAGGGCATAAAAAACCATCATGATGTCCATAATCATACCGTTATAATCTCCGAGATGGATAAGATTATATCAAAAACAGCTTGCACTCAAACGATGTGCCTGTCAGAACCCATTTGAAGGACACACGATCCTAAAGAGCAGATACGCTCCTTTACCTCATCCAAGATCAAGGCTGTCCGTCACATCAATCAATACTCACATTCCAGAGATCAAAATTATCTACCGGTCTATATAGAATCTCCGCGTGGAACAATCAAAACCTCTGAGACGTTAATCACAATGAGATATAATCTTTAGGAAGGCGAACAACATGCACATCATGACCGACAGCACGCAACGCAGACTTCTTTCAGATAGGTTGGTTTCATCGAAACCACATCGACCGGACCGGTCGGCTGTGTGGGTGGGGCTGGTTGCAGCCGTCCTGATCCTGCCTTTGGCCTTGTTCAGCGCAACCCTGGTTTTTTTCCAAACCCAAGCGCTGATCCTGCCCAATGTGGTCCTTTACGACCGCGATCTTGGTTTGCTCAGCCGTGAGGATGCAGTGACCCTGATCGACGAAATCTGGAATCAGCAGCCGCGCATCCTGTTAACCGCCCAAGGGCATCCTGGGGTCCGCGACGAGCTGACGCCCGGTGAACTGGGCTTGTGGGTCGACCCGCAGGCCACAGCCAACGCCGCCTTCGCGGTCGGACGGTCTGCCGGACCGCTCGAGGACCTCACCTTTGCATTCGGTGAGGGCTCACGGATCATCATGCCCGTATTGTATTATGACGAATCCCAGGCCAGAAAAACCCTGACACACATTGCCAAAGACCTAGCCGTTCAGCCGGTAGAAGCTGAACTAACCCTTGAGGACGGTGCCTGGACTGCATTGCCCGGTCAAACCGGCAGCGCAGTCAGCATCGACACAACCCTGGCTCACCTCGTAGAAAATGCCTTTTCCGTGCTTATCACGGGTTCGCTCAACCTGGCCATCGAGGAGGTCCAGCCCGATGTGACAGACCTCTCACCGCTCCTCGACCAGATTCAATCCCTGATCGCACAGGAATTTCATCTGTCGGCATATGACCCGATCACCGATCAATCTTTCCAGTGGGCTGTGCCGGTTGAGCAGAAAACCGCCTGGGTGACAGTGGATCAATCGGCTCAGCAGGTTCAGTTTTCATTCAGCCCGTCAGAAGTTGCGCGCCTCCTGGCTGACTGGGAGGCTGACCTGGGTGATGACCGCTCGTTCGACCCTTTCTTTGAGGTTTCAGAGCTGATCGAAGGATGGCAGGCCGGGGATGATCCTGCGGTTGCGATCCTTCATAACCCCATCACATACCATGTCGGCCAGGGTGAAAGCCTGTGGGCGGTTTCACTCAACGTGGGCATACCCATGTGGTATATTATGGAAGTCAACCCGGGTTTGACCATGAACAACCTCACAGCTGGCACCGAACTGACCATTCCTTCGAAAAACATCCTCCTCCCGCTGCCAGCCGTGCCCGACAAACGCATCATCATCGACATCAGCGACCAGCGTATGACGGTTTATGAGCAGGGAAATGTCAGAAATTCGTACATCGTCAGCACCGGCGTCTCGGATTCCCCCACCATGGCCGGTGTGTTCCAGATTCAAACCCACGAGCTGAATGCCTATGCCTCAAACTGGGACCTGTATATGCCGCATTTCATGGGTATCTACGAAGCCTGGCCGGGGTTTATGAATGGCATCCACGGTTTACCTTTGTTATCCAGCGGGAACCGTTTGTGGGCCAGCAACCTGGGCTCCCCAGCATCCTATGGCTGCATCATCCTCGATTTGGCTGCCGCGGAGGATCTGTATTACTGGGCTGATCCCGGTGTTGTCGTCGAGATCAGAAAGTAGTGCAACAAAGACTTCATTACTGCCAATTTAGAAATCGGTTTCGCTCAAAACTTCACACAGTGTGAAACCCACGCAAAAGCCATTGAATTATGTGTATTCAGCCGAGTAAACCACGCAGCTCACCGTTTTCAACGCCTCAATCAACGAGTCGTCAAATCAATGGCGGCTGTTCACCACTCAATTCTATAATGCATCACCAGATGGAACGATACTTGCAATCAATCCTATCAAACATACACCACCAAAAAGAGATAAGAAACAGCACCCATGGCAACCAACCTCTCTACAATATTCAATATCCTGGCAAAGCCGCCAGGCGACCTGGTCTTTCACCTGGTTGTCGGCCTTGCTTTGATCATCACAGGGGGATATGCCATCATCAAGCTAGGCAGACCAAAAGAAGGCAGCCAACAAAGATCCTTTCTGATCGGTTGTGGTATCCTGATTTTGCTTCAACTGGGATTATTCGGTTTCAGATCCAATAACACCGGAACGACCTTCACCGCAGTTAATTTCTTTCAATTTTATGAAAGATTGACAGCCACACTCACGATTCTGTGGCTCATCTGGGCATTTTTCGATGATGAGCAACGCATTCTCACCACGGATTTGAACCTGCTTCTGACTTTCACTTTGATCGTTCTGGCAGTTGCATCGGTGTTTGTCCGGCCGCGTGTCATGTACATGGACCTGTTCAATCCGCTGCTCTTGGATGTCATTTGGCAGACAATTGCCCTGATCTTGATCACCGTTGGGCTGCTGATGGCATTTTTTACCAAGCCGCTTGAGTATAAAACCCTGGTGGCCAGCCTGATCGTGTTGGGCGTTGGCCATTTTGTCCAGATCTTGTTGGTCGCTTTCATGAACTGGCAAATGGGCGCAGTCCGTCTCGCACAAATGATAGCCTTGCCTGCCTTGTTCACAGCGGTCAAACCCTTATCCGGAGAGGTCAGACAGGCACAGCGACGAAAAGCAACCATCAAGCCCATCATAGCACAGGTAAAAGCAATGGCCAAAACACAAACCAAAACTATAGCCAAAGCACAACCCAAAGCACAAACCAAAGCACAAACCAAAGCACAAACCAAAGCCAAAGTTAAATTCAACCCGATTACCCGCCTGCAACAAGTGCTGAAAGGCCCGACAAGAAAATCTGACTCGGCTAAATCCGATCGGATTGATTACCTCAAGCAGCGTTTGCAGCCCAACCCGAGAAATACCCACACACCAAACCCACCCGAACCCATTCCCGCAGGGGGTAACATCGAGATGACAGCCGACACCAAGCCAGCCCTGGTAAATTCCTTATTGGAGATCAGTTTATCGCCAACACGTGAGGAAAGGTATCAAGCCATCGTGCGCGCCCTGAGCCTCAGCGTAGTCTCAGATATCTGTTACCTGATTGAAGTTTCAGAGTCACAGGATAAATTGCACGTGCTCACCGGTTACGACCTGATCCGTGAAGTCCCGCTCAAACCTGACACCTTGACCACCACGGACCTTCCCCTCATCATGGATGCTTGGCGTGCCTATCAACCTATTGAACTGGCGCAAAACGGCTCAAAAGTCCGCGATATGCGTACACTGGCCTCCCTGCTCAACCATCACACAGCAGGTAACCTGTTTGCCTATCCGCTTGGCTTACCAAACGAACCCCTGGCAGGCGGGGTGATCTTCTTGTCCCCCTATACCAACAAACCTTGGGGTGAAAAAATCAGGCAATTGATGGACGAAATTCAGGGCACCCTGACAAATGTCCTTTACCTGCCGACCCAGGATGAACAGCGTCTGCAAAAAGAAAACCAGAAGCAATTGAGCATCTTCACCCTAGAGGAGGAAATCGAGCGGCTCCGGAAAGGCCTGGCAGAAAAGGATGTCCTGATCCATGAAAATGAGATCACCATCAAGGGATTAAAGGCCAAATATCAGATCGAAAAAATGGAAGCAATCTCAAATATCGAACGGATGAAATCAAAAATTGCTGAACTGACGGCGCAGGTTGCCTACCCGGGTCAGCAAAACGCGCAAAAGGAACAATTACTGAACGAAATTCGTCTATTAACCGATGAGCGAGAGCAGCTCAGGCTGGCACTGAGCCGAGCCAACAGCATGATCGCTGAGCTCCGCACAGAGAGCGGGCAAACCGGACCTATCCGTTTGTCTCTCGAAAGCCAGATCATCAGCCTGGATTCGATCGCGGCCAATGTCAGATTGCGGGTTGCCACGCAAATCCAGCAGAAAAACCTCCTCCTGGAAATCCATAACCCCGACGGGCGACAGATGATCAGGACTGACCCGGAATTGCTCCAGACAGCGCTGCATGAATTGCTCATCAATGCCATTCGCGCATCGGATCATGGTGGCACGGTCAAGCTCAACCAAAAACTGTCCCTCGAGATGGGCATGCTGATCATCCAGGTGACTGATTTCGGTGAAGGCCTGACCCAGGCCGAGCAAGCAGACCTGTTCAGCGCTCAACATGACGACATCCCCGGCATTGGCGATGTGCAAGCCATCCGCAACGCCATTCGTGCCATCCGGGTGCTCAATGGTAAAATCTGGCTGAAAAGCGATAAAGCAGCCTTCACAACCTTCCGGTTCCAAATACCGGTTCGGATCATAGATTAAAATTAAAATGAACGAGATGAGCTATAATATAAGTTCATCAACATATGGAAAAAGAACATGGCATCAAGAGAATTGACCGCGAACCATAAGCGTCAGGCCAGCCCCCCAAAAGCGTTTCAGGCTGTGACAATCAGCATTTTTGTCGCTTTGGTGGTTTTTTTGGGATTCATCCTGTTCGTCGGGATGCGTTCCCGCCGCCAGGTCAATCCTGCCTATGGCTATGCCATGCAAACACTGACCGCCATGAACGCCGAACCGACACCCACACCCTTCCAGCCGGAGGCGGTTGGGTATGTCCCCGAGACCGTGAACGAACCCGAGATCCCAACCGACCCGGATGCCACACCGATCCCCACCCAGAGGCCCCTCCAGAAACCTGAAGGGCAGGTCAACATCCTGCTGCTGGGCACAGATCTGCGTGAAAATGATAGTGGGTTCCGCACAGATACCATCATCTGGCTCTCCTTAAACCCCAAAGACGGTTTTGTCAGCGCCGTTTCTTTCCCTCGCGACCTATTCGTCCAAATCCCCGGTTATGGCGAGAACCGCATCAATGTCGCCTTTGGACGAGGCGGTTTTGAGCTGCTGGCAGACACCATGGAACTCAATTTTGGTGTTCGCCCCGATCACTATGTCCTCATCCACATGTCCGGCTTTACCTCGGTGATCAATAACTTAGGCGGGATCAATGTGGAGGTGGAAAGGAACCTAACCGATACCTGCGCAAAGTGGATCAACCACAGCGGCATATGCAGCGTTGGGCCGGGAACCGTTCACATGAACGCCGATGTTGCCCTGTGGTATGTCAGGTCACGTTATTCAAGCAATGATGTCGACCGGGCCCGTCGTGCCCAGGAGGTGATCAAAGCCATCTTCAATCGCTTGATGAGCTTCGATGCGGTCCTTAAAGCCCCCGAGCTGTATAACACCTATACCTCCTATGTCCAAACCGATGTAGACCTGGGAACAGTGGTTTCCATGCTGCCCCTGGCGAAAAACATCTACGAAAATAACGATATGCGCAACTACGTGGTGGGCTTTGAACATGCTTATCCCTGGATCACCACGACGGGGGCCAATGTGCTGGTGCCCGACATCCCGGCCATTCGTGAACTGATGATCGAAGCCTTGCAGTTAAAATAAACGCCAGGCAGCTCATCCCAAACATCAAATCCAATCAATCTCAAGTTCAACCCCACTTGTGGGCCTTTCTTGGGTTGAGATTACCTTTGAAAGCACCACAAGAGCAAGCAAAAAACAACACGCTGTACCATCACATGGGTCTTTTACCAGTGTCCATACACTCAAATACCACTCGGGCTGACATTAATAACATGCCAAATCTGATAGGAATTGGGGCGGATTGGAAACAACGATTGACAAGGTTTTGAGTAGGGTTTAAAATCAATTAAGAAAACTGGCTACACGAATACCAACGATTGAGAGGCCTGATGACAAACCAAACCATCGAATCAAAAGGAACACCGGCACACCTGCATGAAGGCACCCATCTTCAACCCGCCATTCAGGCCTGGAAGTTCTATCTGAACGATCAGGGGCGATCCCCTTACACCATCAAAGCCTTCATCGCTGACCTTAAACTGCTCGATACCTTCTTGCCCCCTGATAAAACCATTGGGGAAATTACCCTCAAAGACCTCGAAAACTTCACTCACTGGCTTGAAAACGAACGCGGCGTGCCATGTAGCCCGAAAAGTCTTTCCAGGCGGATCACATCCGTGAAAAGTTTCTTCCGCTGGCTGCAGCGTGGTGGCGTTTTGATGGTTGACCCAGCGGATAAACTACCCCAGCAAACCGTCACCAGCCCGCTGCCCACAGTGCTCACCCACCCCGAGATGAAAACAGCCCTCAAAACCGCTGAATTAATGCGCACGGGCGACAGCCCCGATGCTCGGCCCTACACGCTGCTCAAGCTTCTCATGGAGACGGCCATCAAAAAAGGCGAATGCCGCAACATCAACCTCAACCACCTCGAGGTCGAAAATCCCCAAGAGGCTTTTGTCTTCATCCGCTACACCAACCCCCGCTACCGTTATAAGGAACGCAAACTGCCCCTCTCACCCGAGTGGGTCGCAGCCTTCAATGAATATGTCGAGCAGTACGAACCCCAGGAACGTTTGTTCCCCTGGACGGCCCGCCGTCTTGAATACCTCCTGGAGGACATCACCGAGGCAACCGGTTTTGAAAAACGGATTTCCTTTGATATGTGCCGCTGGACAAGCGCCCTGACAGACCTGATCGAAGGCGTCGAACCCGATAAGATCCGTCAGAAGCTGGGCGTATCAAAAATCCAATTCAGGGAAGTGCGCCGAAAATTGCGCCGGCTCGCCCTCGAGCAGGGCTACGACCTCGCCGACGACACGGAAGAAGCATAGCGCCCCCTTTTCAACCTACCTAAAGCACATCGTTAGACTCTGACCATGGCAGGCTTAAGTGCGGTTTCTTACCAGCCGCAATGTTAAGATGCGCCGGGTCTTTGCAGTGATCTTAAATGGCTCTGCAGGTCGCAATCCAACCACCCACACCATCTCTCCCCCCGAAACAACCAGCGGCCACTCAGAGCGTACATGCGCCGGTACCTTGAGGTTGACGAACAGATCTTGCAGGCTTTGGGTGTGTCCGCCCATGCCCAGGGGTTGAATACGATCGCCTTCCTTCGGCGCACGCACACGTAAAGGTTGGAGTAAACAGTCAGCATCCAGCCAGGCCGCCTTAGGTGGGAGGTTTTTCACAGTACTCAACAGGTTGTCAGGAATCTCATCTAATAAGCACACTTCAAGCTGCCATCCGTTGGTGAGTGAAAGGGTGCTACCCTCCGCCAAAGGCGTTTCGAACCGGGCATCCGGCAGCAAGGGATGACCAAAATCTGGCAGGCTCGCTTCCCAGGTTTTAATGATCAGGGCATCGCCGATCACAGCCAGGTTCAACCTGGCCACCAGATCGATCTCACCGCCGGCGGCATGCTGCTCTACAAACGCCAAACCCCGGGCAATGGCCTCGTAACCGATATCACGCAGGTCAGGTCGCAGTCCCTCGATGGCCTGGCGCAGCACCCGCCGCCTTATCGCCAGTGGGTAATTGAGAAAAGTGGTCCGACTGAGTTCGATGTTGCCCTCAGATAACCGGATAAGACAATCCGCATATGATTCCTGGGTCTTGTGTACCAGGTAATCCCCCTCAGCCCTGAGCACATCAGCCATCCGCCAAATCACCGGCCTGATTTGCGGGTTGTAAGTCTCCAGTTCCGGGATCAGCGCATGCCGGATGCGGTTGCGGTGATAGCGTGTATCCAGGTTGCTCTCATCAACACAGGGTTTTACACCCAGCGACTCAACGTACGCCTCTATCTCATCCCGCCACAGCCCCAGAAGGGGCCGCACCACAGGGATCTCCGGATCCCACTGCGGGATAATGCGCCGGTAAGCCATCCCTGTCAGCCCGGGCAGCGCTGACCCGCGCAGAAGATGCATCAGGACAGTCTCAACCTGGTCATCGGCGTGGTGACCGACCGCTACCGCCTGGCACCTGTGGCGCTGTGCCTGCTGAAATAAAAACCGGTAACGCACCTGTCGGGCAGCTTCTTCAATGGAGAGGCCTTCCTCCTGTGCAAATTGCCCCACATCGACCCGCTGCACGGTGCAAGACAGCCCGTGCGAATACGCCATTGACCGGATAAACTCGGCTTCTGAGCGCGATTCAGGCCTTAGGGCGTGGTCGAGATGGGCAATAACCAGGCTATAGCCAAGCGCCTGCAACCCCAGCATCATCGCCAGGCTGTCCACGCCGCCAGAAACACCCAGCAAAACAGGCTGTTCCCGGTTCAATGAACAGTCTTCACGGGCGGCATTCTCTAATCGCTGCAAGAACATAAGCCCAAATGAAACCTCCCCGCAGCAAGCT
>DHHJ01000009.1 GCA_002403205.1 Anaerolineaceae bacterium UBA4775 | reverse complement strand
ATATGGAAATTCTTGACAGAAACCTCTTTTACTCGAAAATTTGAAGCTTTAGGGGTTGCGTGCTATACTGAGAATTCATTGGAATAACAAAATTGCCCTTTAAAGGCTTTAAGGACGTTGTATGGCAGATGAACCTGTCGAAATGACCCTGTGGATGCATTTGGATGAATTGCGCAAGCGCCTGATGCACTCTTTGATCGCCATTGTGGTTGGTGTGGTCATTTGCATCATTTTTGCCGAATTTCTGCTTGAGGTCCTCGCCCGGCCTATCGGCGGGTTTGACAACCTGCTTTCTCTGCAGGTCACCGAGAATTTCAGCGCCTACTTCCGCGTTACCCTGCTGGGCGGGTTCATCCTCGCCCTGCCCTTCATCCTGGTACAACTGTACCTGTTCATCGCGCCAGGTCTGACAAAAACAGAGCGGCGCTGGGTCCTGATCGCCGTGCCGTTGGCATCAGGGTTGTTTCTAATCGGGACAGCCTTTGCCTATTTCGTCATGCTCCCCGCTGCCATCCCCTTTTTGACGGAATTTCCCGGCCCGAACGTGCTCCCGAAATGGAACGATTATATCAACTTCGTGACCGGCCTGATCTTCTGGATTGGGTTGAGTTTTGAAACGCCCCTGATCATGTATATGCTGGCTAAATTAGGCGTTGTCAACGCCAGGGGATTGCTTAAAGGGTGGCGAATTGCCATAATTATGATTGCCGTCATCGCAGCCGTAGTAACGCCAACACCGGACCCAATCAATATGGCCATTTTGATGGTGCCATTACTATTATTGTATTTTTTGGGTATATTGCTGGCATCTTTTGCTCGCGTTGACAGCAGCAAAGTTGACCCTGAAAGATAGGAGTAAGTATGTTTAAAACAGTCGGATTGCTTGAAATCGTCGTCGTGTTGGTGATCGTCTTACTGGTTTTTGGCGTCGGTCGAATCGCAAAGCTGGGTGGAGAGCTTGGTAAAGGCATTCGGGCTTTCAAGGACGGTTTATCAGGCGAAGATCAAGACATACCAGGTCCAGAACAATACACCGACCCCGAAGAAGATTAACCCCCACAACCATTAAGACCCATGCAAGTCTTCAACGTCGGTGCCTTAGAGATCCTCTTTATCCTGATCCTCGCGTTTATTGTCCTAGGCCCGAAAAAAGCCATCAAAACTGCCCGGGATGTTGGCGCATGGATCAGGAATGTGGTCAGGTCGCCCATCTGGCGTGAGATTGTCCACACCTCAAGCGAGATCAGGGAGTTCCCCAAAAAAGTCATGGACGACGCCGAGCTCTCAAATTTGATTGCAGAGCTGGACCTCTCCACTGAGGAAGTCAAAAAAATCCTTAATCAGACCCGGTCGGAGACCGAAACGACGCTGACAGACATTGAAACAAACATTGCCCAGGAGATCTATCCCCAGCCTTCGAAGGACAGCAATCCCGTCGAAGACAAATGAATTAATCACAGCTTGGTTTTGACCACCCACACAGCCACATCAGATCAACCCCTGTGCGTGTTCAGGCAGGATTTTTTATAAAATTCACCCTTCTTTTTAACCTGCACCCAAATCCTGCCATTGTTTTGCATATCACACCTGATTTCGTGCCAATAAATGATTTTCCAGCTCATAGAATGGCAATAGATCACAAGAAAGAACAGCTGACCTCAAAATTGCGGTAAAATAAGAACTTACCAAAATGATCCTGAACTGATGGAAACACACCGGTATGCCGATTTACGAATACACCTGTCAAGACTGCCAAATCACCTTTGAAACCATTCGCAGCATCCGTGAGGCTGATGCGCCGATCACCTGTGAACAATGCCAGGGGAACAACGTTAAGCGACGGATATCCTTGTTCAATGCGTCCAGCGGCGGGCGGGCTATCGCCGGCGGACCGAGCTGCAGCAGTTGTGCCAGCGGCGCGTGCAGCACCTGCGGGTCACATTAACCATGACTTCCCATAAACTCGCACTGATCACCGGCGGATCAAGCGGCATTGGGTTTGCCCTGGCTAAACTGCTCGTGGCAGACGGCAGCGATGTTTGCCTGCTGGCTAGAAATTACGGAAAATTACAGGCATCCCAACAAACCCTGTCCCAACAATCTGTCCGAAAGGATCAGAAAATCGAGGTCATTTCGGCTGATGTGACCAATTACGAAACCCTGGCGCACGTCCTTGATGAATGGACGGCTGATTTCGACGTCCCGGACCTGGTGATCAACTCTGCTGGGGTTACCTATCCCGGTTACTTTCAAGACCTGGATGTGGAAACCTTTCACTGGTTGATGGATGTGAATTATTTTGGTACCTTGCATGTGCTCAAATGCCTCATCCCGAAGATGATTGCACGTGGCTCGGGCACAATCGTCAACATCTCATCCCAGGCAGGGTTGATCGGCATTTTTGGCTATTCCGGATATGGGGCATCGAAATATGCGATCCAGGGTTTGTCTGATGTGCTCCGGGCGGAAATGAAACCCTTGGGCATCAAAGTGTCGGTGGTCTACCCACCCGACACCCAAACACCGCAACTGGAATTTGAAAAAGACCTCAAACCCCCTGAAACCAAAGCCCTTTCTGCAAATTCATCGGTCCTCTCGGCTGACCATGTCGCCCGAACGATCCTGAAGGGTGTAAAGAAGGGTAAATATCTGATCATCCCCGGTTTTGAAGGAAAACTTCTCTTTCGTTTGACTCAGCTCTTGGGCAGCCTGACCTATCCGGTCATGGATTTACTGATCCGCCAGGCTCAAAAATCAAAAAAATCAAATTAACGTACTTTGGATTTCGCCAGACGCGCTTCCAGATGGCCCCGGTAGGCCATGTGCCGCCGAAGGTGCTCGATATCCTTGGGAATGAGTACGATCAATCCCACGCACAGCAGCAGGCACAGCATCCAGGCCGCAATACTGATCACCAGCATCGCATCCCCTATGCTTAAATAAACCCGTGCCCATGAAAATATCATCGGGGCGATAAATATGCCCATGGATTGAAAGAACAAGCCCAGCGCGCCTGCGGTGGCCCGGGTCTCTGGTAGGGCAACATCCATGATGGAAGCCATTAAGTTAGGCAATCCAAACGCCATGAAAACACTCACCAAAAGCATAAACAGCAGAAATTGTCCCGTTAGGACATCCTGCATCTGCAGCGCACGGTAGAGGCAAATCGTGGGGATCACCAACCCTAACAGGCTGGTAAAAAGCCGTCCATTCTTTTTGTACCTGAAGAAAAAATCGCCCAAAACACCGCCGAGCGGGTAACCCAGCAAAACCCCCACCATGGCGGGCAGCATATTTGTGAGCACGATTTGCGGTTGAAGGCCGTGCGTGTTCCTGAGATAATCACCCATTCCGACCAGCAGCACGTAAACCGGGATCGTGCCCAGGAAAATGAACAAGAAGATCAACAGCAGGCTTGGCGTGATCACATCTTTCAAGGCAATATCAGTTTCTAACAGGTAGGTTCCAGTGATTGGGATATCCGCCAACGCGGGTTCTTTGGCACCACGTTTTGGCTCTTTGATGAACAATTGGATCGCGATGGTCAATAAAAACGCTATCGCGCCAAAAAAGAGCAGGATCGGCCGCCATCCAAATGGGGAGTCAGCAAAATTCGGCATTAAGGCTAACAGGATAATAGCCAGTGGCTGTGCCAGTAACAATAAGGAAAACACCTTGCCCCGATTGGTGGGTTTGAACAGATCGCCTACCATGGCATAAATGCCAGAATAGCCGGCTGAGGCCATCCCGCTCAGAACCCGGGAAATGTTATAGGTTGGAAAAGTTGGCGCAATGCCCATCAACCAGGCACTCACCCCCCACAAAAAGCCGGCCAGTGAAAGCACCCGCTTGCGTGTATGTCGGTCAAATAAAACCCCCCAAATTGGCAGGAACACCATCGCAAAAATCACATGCACGGGTAGGATCGTATTGATCCATCGGTCAAGGACGCTCGCAGCCTGGCTGAACTGGATCGTGATTGGTTCGACCAGCAACCCCATCCATTGTTGGAAAAAAAGGAACAGGAACATGAGCACAACAAAGAAAAAACGAGATCTAATCAATTCATTCCGCATCGATATTCTCCCTGCAGCATGGGCAATCAGTCCAACTCAAGTATAACTGGTTTATGAACCGGTCATGGCCTGATTTTTCGCTTAGATAAGTCTTTTACCCGTTCTATTGCATCTGCTGGTCAATCAGATTATGATATATAAAACAAAAATTCGAAGAATCAGATGCACAACAAGATCAAGACCCTTCTGAATCGCTGGCGTAGCCACCCCACAATTGCTGAAAATGTGGTGGAATGGCGCGTGCTGGCCCCTAAGACCGCTGATATCAGCCCCTTTCCTGCTGAGCTTGCCAGCGAACTCAGGTCTCAACTGAAGGCTCAGGGCATCTCAGCGCTCTACCGCCATCAGGCCCTTGCCTATGAAAAAGTGGCGCAGGGCGAGAATATCGCCGTCATCTCAGGCACGGCCAGCGGAAAAACCCTGTGCTACAACCTCCCGGTGATCGACAGCCTCATCAAACAGCCTGAGGGTAAAGCTTTGTATATCTTCCCAACCAAAGCCCTCGCACAGGATCAACTCGCCAGCTTAAGGGAAACCCTCAACAACCTGGGCCATCCAGGCCTTATCCAGGCCAATATTTACGATGGCGACGCACCCCAACACTCGCGATCTACCTTGCGCAGAGAATCGGCTATCATTCTCACCAACCCAGACATGCTCCACACCGGCATTCTGCCCCATCACACGGGCTGGAAGGCCTTCTTCACCGACCTGCGCTTCATCATCATCGATGAAATGCACGCCTACCGGGGCATCTTCGGGTCCCATGTCGCCAACGTGATCCGGCGCCTTAAACGGGTATGCCGCTTCTACGGCAGCCAGCCCCAGTTCATCCTCACCTCCGCTACCATTGCCAACCCACAAACCCTGGCGGAGCGTTTGATTGAAAAACCCGTCAGCCTGATCGATGCTGACGGCTCTCCACATGGTGAGCGCCATTTCCTGATCTACAACCCGCCCTTCATCGACAGAAAATTAGGCATCCGACGCAGTTCGCTGCTGGAAGGTACCCAGCTGGCCGGTGAGCTGCTCGCTGAGAACATTCAGACCATCATTTTCGGACGCACCCGGCGCGGAGTTGAGCTGCTGCTAACCTACCTGCGCCAGCAGGACGTCCTCACCAACCCCAACCAGGTGCGGGGCTACCGCAGCGGCTACTTGCCCCAGGAGCGCCGTGCCATTGAAGAAGGTCTGCGCAGGGGCGAGGTCAAAGCTGTGGTTGCAACCAACGCCCTGGAATTGGGCATCGACATCGGCGGCATGGATGCAGCGGTGCTGATCGGATACCCGGGCAGCATTGCAGCGACGCTTCAGCAATCGGGCCGTGCCGGTAGAAAACAAGCCCCGTCACTGGCCGTCCTGGTGACCGGTCCTAACGCCATGGATCAATACCTGGCCCGCCATCCGGAATACTTTTTCGAACGCACACCTGAACACGCACTGATCGAGCCTAATAACCTGCTGATCCTCCTGGGCCATATCCGCTGTGCGGCCTTCGAACTGCCCTTTTCTTCGGAGGAGGGCTTCGGCGCCATCCCTGCTGACAGGTTGAGGGCCTTTCTGACCTTGCTGGCCCAAAGCGGAGAGCTGCACCAACAGGGAGAGCGCTATTTCTGGATGGCTGATCAGTACCCGGCTGGGGGCATCTCCCTGAGGAATGCCACCCCTGACAACATCACCCTGATCCGCACCGACGGCCATACCCGTGAAACCATCGGCCAGGTTGATCTCCTCAGTGCCCATTGGATGGTCCACCCGGAAGCCATTTACCTGCACGAAGGCACTTCCTACCTGGTTGAAGACCTTGACCTGGAGGCCGGGGCAGCCTATCTGCGCCCTACCGCAGTCGATTATTACACCCAGGCCGGCACGCAAACCCAGGTGGAAGAACAGTCCCTCAGGAAACATGCCCGCGTCCCTGGCGCGACCAAATTTCTCGGTGAAATCCTGGTCACTTCCCAGGTGAAAAGTTATCGCAAGATCCGCTGGTTCACCCAGGAATTCTTGGGCGGCGGTGAAGTCAATCTGCCGCCCACGCTCCTCAACACGGTGGGGTACTGGATCTCCCTGTCTGATTCCACCGTGGAGCAATTGAAGGCGCAAATGCTGTGGCAGGATGCGGCCAACGATTACGGACCCGGCTGGGATACCCTCCGTCAACGTGTCATCCGGCGCGATGGGGAACGCTGCCAGGTGTGCGGATACACTGGTTCAGCCCAGCCCTTGCATGTTCATCACATCCAGCCCTTCCGCAGCTTCACCAGCCATGAGGCTGCCAACCAGATCCAGAACCTGATCACGCTATGTCCCTCCTGCCATCGTCAAGCAGAAACCCGCGTTAGAATTCGCAGCGGGATGACGGGGATCAGCTACCTGCTGCACAACCTGGCCCCCTTGCTGGTCATGTGTGATGGCGAGGATATCGGTGTGCATTACGACCCCAACACAACCCTGGGCGACGGACAGCCCACCGTGGTCTTGTTCGACACCATCCCGGGCGGGTTGGGCTTGTCGGAAAATCTATACGAAAATCATCAGGACCTGCTTTACGGAGCGTACGAAACGGTTTTAAAATGTGAGTGTGAAGACGGCTGCCCTTCTTGTGTGGGTCCTATCGGTGAAGAAGGCTCCGGTGGAAAAACAGAAGCCCTGGCAATCTTTAAGGTACTGACTGGCAATGACTGATTGGGAATCCCTCTCAAAGCAACTGAAATCCCTGGGTGTCGAACTGGGTAAAGACAAGCGCCCCAGCCAGCCGCATGTAAAAAAGTATCCGATTGATGCCGTCGTCGAGGGGCAATTCTGGGATGTGATCTACGGGCAGGTGTTCTGCCACGAAGAGCACTACACCAAAGACCATTTGCACGGCAACCAGCCGATCTGGCCGGCGCACTCCATCTATCCCCTGTGCGAGTGGGCCAATGCCAATCCCCTCACCAAGGCTGACCTTGGTGACCTGATCTTCCTCGATACCGAAACCAGCGGATTGGCTGGCGGCACAGGCACCTATGCCTTCGAAGTCGGTGTGGGCCGTTTCACTGAGGATGGGTTTCGGTTAGCGCAGTTCTTCATGCGCCATCCCGGCGAGGAACCAGCCTTGCTGGCAGGGCTGGCGGAGTTCACCGACGGCATGCAGGCGGTTGTCACATACAACGGCAAAGCTTTTGATATCCCCTTGCTCAATACGCGCTACATCCTTTCAGGGTTATCCAGTCCCTTTGAAGAGATCGACCATTTCGATCTGTTACCCCTTGCGCGCCGACTTTGGCGGAACAGGCTCGAAAGTCGCACCTTGGGAACGGTGGAAAACCGCATTTTAGGCGTGGTCAGGGATGAGCAGGAGGTACCAGGCTATCTGATCCCGGAGATATACTTTGAGTACCTTAAAACCAAGGATGCGCGCCCCTTGGCAGGGGTTTTCTATCACAACGCCATCGACATCCTCAGCCTTGCCGGGCTGTTCAGCCACATGGCCTTCCTGCTGAACGAACCTCACTCAGACGAAATCGCACATCCCGAAGATACTGCTGCCCTGGCCCGCTTTTTCGAAGCTATGGGTGACACAGCCCAGGCAGTCGCCCTCTACCGGAGCGCCCTGCAAGAAAATTTGTCCTCCGACCTCTATTGGGACACCCTGGAGCGATTCTCGTTCTTGCTCAAGCGTTCTGGCGATTGGGAATCGGCTATCACTTTGTGGAAACAAGCCGCCCAGGCCGGCCATTTATATGCTTTTGAAGAACTGGCAAAGTATTACGAACACCACGCCGCAGACCTGCCCGCCGCCCACACTTACACTTCACAGGCGATCGCCACCCTTGAGCACCTCCACCTCCCACCCTATATGTACCAACAATGGCTCGCCAGTTTCAATCACCGGTTGGAACGGCTCAATCGGAAATTAACCAACCGCTAACACAGCACTATGCTTCCATGGACCGCTGTCCACACGCCTGAAGGTGTACCGAAAGCCTCACAAATGGCGTGAAAATGGTATAATCATGCGGTAATTCTTATTTACTATAAACCACTTTGATTTATTAGGAGGTCCTTTTAATGTCAGGACATTCACACTGGGCAACCATTAAACGGAAAAAAAGCGCCGCCGATGCGAAAAAAGGCAAGATTTTCACCCGCATAGCCCGGGAAATTGTGATCGCTGCCCGCGAGGGCGGGGGAGACCCCAACATGAACGTCCGCCTGGGGTTGGCTATCGACAAAGCCAAAGCGGCCAACATGCCCAAAGACAGTATCGACCGGGCCATCAAGCGCGGCACGGGTGAGGACAAAGACAGTGCCAATTTCGAAGAGATCCTCTACGAAGGCTATGCACCTCATGGCGTGGCCCTCATGATCGAATGTGTCACCGAAAACCGCAACCGAACTGTGGCCGAGCTCCGGCACATCCTCAGTAAGGCAGGCGGCGGCATGGGCGATCCCGGGTCCGTCAGCTGGCAGTTTGACCGCATGACTTACTTTGCCCTGCCCAGCAAAAGCTATGATTTTGACACCATCTTCGAACTGGCTCTTGAAGCCGGCGCCGATGACATTCAGCAAGATGATGACCTGATTGAGATCTTTGGCTCACCCAGCACGTTCAAGACCATAGCAGATCACCTGACCAAAGCGAACATCACACCTGAGGAATCGGGTATCCGCTACTTACCAAAACAGGAAATCGCGCTGGACACCGAAAAAACGATCAAGGTGATGAAAACCATCGAAGACCTCGAAGAGCTTGATGACGTCCAGAATATTTATTCAAACCTGGATATCACTGAGGAAGCCATCCAGGTGTTGGAAAACAATTAAAGCGAAATGCTTGTCTTAGGAATTGACCCCGGGCTGGCGACAACGGGTTATGGCGTGATTCGTGCGGATGGCTATGATCAATACACCTGTGTGGATTATGGGGTCATCATCAGCGCGGCCGGCTTACCCGATGCAGACCGACTCAGGGTCATTTTTGACCAGCTGACCGAGCTCATCATGGCTCACCAACCCGAATTTGCTGCGGTTGAGAAGTTGTATTTCCAGAAGAATGTTAAAACAGCCCTCTCCGTGGGACAGGCCCGCGGTGTGGTGCTGTTAACCCTGGCCCAGGCTGGCTTGGCGATTTACGAATACAATCCCAACGAAGTCAAACAGACTGTATGTGGTTACGGGAGCGCCGACAAACAACAGGTGCAGCGTATGGTGCAGACCCTGCTGCATCTCGATACACTGCCCAAACCCGATGATGCCGCCGATGCCCTGGCTGTAGCCATCTGCCATATCCATCACCAATCCTTTACGGATCGCATCCACACTTCTCCAGAGCAATGATCATCACCAGTTTTGCCAATCCCAAGGTCAAAGCGATCCGCAAACTCGAGGATAAAAAATACCGCCAGGAAACCGGTGAGTTTTTTATCGAGGGCCTGCGCACCGTGGGCGAGGCTGTTCAAACCGGCGCGCCGATTCAAAGCCTGGTGATCTCGCCCGAGTTGCTGGTGAGTGATTTTGGTCAATCCCTTCTGGCGCATCCTGCGGTAGAAGGCGTTGAGATCATTGAGGTCAGCCAGGAGATTTACACAAAATTTGCCCACAAACAAGGCCCCCAAGGGATCGGCGCGGTTGTGCGTCAACGCTGGGATGCCCTTGACTCGCTTAACACCGCACCTGGTGACCTGTGGGTCGCACTCGACCAGGTGGCCGACCCAGGCAACCTCGGTACGATCATGCGCACCGCCGATGCCGTTGGCTGCCGTGGCGTGATCTTACTCGGTCACTCAACCGACCCGTATGACCCCTCAGCAGTCAAAGCCAGTATGGGTTCAATTTTCACGCTCTCACTGGTGAAGACGGAATGGGATGCTTTCCTCACCTGGCGTAACACCAATAAGGTTCGCCTGGTCGGCACATCCGACCGTGCAGAGACCGATTACCAGGCTGTTACGTACACCACACCCCTGGTGCTCTTGATGGGCAGTGAACGCCATGGCCTGCCAGACGTAATGACTGCTGCTTGCGATAGCCTGGTGCGCATCCCCATGCAGGGGCGGGCCGATTCTCTCAACCTGGCCATTGCCACCAGCCTGGTCCTGTACGAGGTCTTCAATCAATCTCGAAAACTTGATACAATACAGTCATGATTGCCAGCATAAGCGGAGAAATCACACAGGTACTGGAAGGTCAGATCGTCATCATGGTTGGCGGTGTGGGGTTGCTGCTCAATCTCCCAGAAGGCACCTGCCTTGCCTGCAAGCCGGGGGATAAACGCGCTTTTCACACCTACCTGGTCGTGAGGGAGGATCAGCTCACCCTCTACGGGTTTGAAACCCTTGAAGAGCGGGACCTGTTTGTCAATCTGATCGGTGTGGGAGGCATCGGGCCGAAAATCGCATTGGCCACCCTGACTGCCCTGACGCCTGAAACCATCCGGCGGGCTATCACCGGCGACCAACCGGAGATCTTCGCCAATGTGCCCGGCATCGGCAAAAAGACGGCCCAAAAGATCATCCTCGACTTGCAGGGCAAAATCCAGCCCCTCGAGCCGCTGGGAGCCGTTGCGAGAATGGACGAGATCGATGCTGAGGTGATCGAAGCACTCACCGCCCTCGGCTATTCGATCGTGGAAGCCCAAACCGCCCTGCAATCGCTTTCAAGAGATGAACACGCAGCCGACGCAGAGACGCGTCTGCGCAAAGCCCTGCAATATTTCAGCTAAAGGCAGAAGAGCCCAAACCATAATTTGTGGGGGTCAATCGATCAATAGGATTGATACCAAAATTCCGGGACCGTGGATTCCGGATAGTAGGTCTTCCACGGCATAGCCAGTCCATCCACGACTGAGCGCAATTTGATAAACCGCTCAATGGCTGTCTCGCGCAAGAAGCGCTCGCGTGCATCCACGCTGAGCCCAACAGCCTCTTTCCACACCGCTCGTCCGACCATAATACCGCTGGCCCCGGCTGAACAAGCCGTCACCACCTGTTTGAGATACAAGGGGTAGTCCACCCCTGCGGAAAGCAACACCCAGGGAATGGCACAGGCTTCCGTGAGCTCCTGGCAGGCTTCATACCACACAGCCTGATCGGGCTGGGCGTTCACATCAACAGGGAACTCAACTTTCAGAATGTCTGCGCCTGTCTGGCTGAGAATGCGCGCGGTTTCGATGATCGTCTCCCTGCGTTCATCGGGAGAAAGCTTGGGGTTTTCCGGGTCAATCCCATGGACGATCGGCTCCAGGAAAAATGCCAGGTCGTGCACCCGGCAGGTCTCTGCAACCTCGAGGATCAATTCACGCTGCTGTTCAGCAAGGTCCGACTCAGGGTGATAGTAAACCAACATTTTTACCCCGCTTGCGCCCAATTTTTGTGCTTTTTCAACGCTCCACCCCTGCAAAATCTCGCTCATGCGCGCATACGGCTCACCTGCGTATCCTGTCTCCTCGAGGGCGACAATGTGGCCCACAGAGCCGGGAATGGTGTCAGCCAGGATGTTTTGAGCAGTGCCATATTCCGGGTCGAGCAGGACTGCGCTCGTCTCCGGCGCCAACCGGGAGATGACATGCTGCTTGAATTTCACCAGTGTTTCATAGGTGACCCCTTCCGGGTCTTCCGGGTTGATCGCTTTACGCAGGCTGCCACGCTGATCGAGCGCGAGGATGGCAAACACGCCTTGCATGGTAGAACATGCAGTCAAACAACGCCGCTTACCGATTCCAAGAGACATAAGGCCTCCCTTACAGTTGATTCAGATCAAAATAAATGGATGTCTGTGCCCAAATATCAAAATGAAACCTCCCCGCAGCAAGC
>DHHJ01000003.1 GCA_002403205.1 Anaerolineaceae bacterium UBA4775 | reverse complement strand
AATATGGAAATTCTTGACAGAAACAGGATCAAATGTCCGCTTGACGCTTAAATCGGTTTATGCTACTATCGTATTAACACAATATTCAGATAATTATTATTATCTTGTCAAACAACATTTACCTGTTGAGGAGATGTTCATATGCGAAAAAAGATAGTCGTTGTGGCCAGTTTGATTTTATTCGCTGTGGTGCTCTCGGGGTGTAAACTGCCTGCATCAAGCCCGCCTGAGCCTTCAGAGGAAATTGCGATGACAACACCAATTGTGATTGTCACGGAAGAACCGGTCACCCCGCCCGGGGAGCCTGGCGAAGAGACATCTGAGGTGGAAGAGCCTGGTGTGACGGAAGAGCCGGAGGAGGATTTCTTTGCACCGCCAACCTCCACGCCTGAGCCAACCATTGCAGTGCCGACGGTGACCCGACCGACGCAATACACCCTCAGGGAAGGAGAATTTCCGTTTTGCATAGCCCGCCGGTTCGATTTGGATGCATCAGCGCTTCTCAGCCTGAACAACATTTCTCCCAACACTTTGCTTGAACCGGGCACAACCCTGCAGATCCCCCAAACCGGTTCCTGGGAGGGTGATGGCCGCATGCGCAACCCCCATCCTACAACCCATATCGTGGCAGCAGGGGAGACGATCTACTCCATCGCATGTTACTATGGCGATGTGTCACCCGAGGCGATCATCGCTGTCAATCGACTTGAGGAACCGTATACCCTGTCCCCCGGTCAGGCTCTCAGCATCCCCTAATCCGGGGTACGCACTCTCTTTGAGAAAATCCTGAATCTCACTCGCTGCGTTTTATGTCCGTCCGAAACGCAGCGAGTTTGCATAAATTGCTATTTGCCCCCACACAACGAGTAAAGGTGCCTGATGAATCATCAAGTGATTCACCGTGAGAAACACTACTCCGGGCCGGTTTTTGATATTGCCAAGGTGTATGTTCGCTTGCCTGATGGGCGTGAGCGCTCTTACGACCTGGTTGAACACGGGGATTCCGTAACGATTGTGCCGGTGGATGCCAACGGCCAGGTGTTTTTTGTCACGCAGCACCGTGTCGGTGCAGATTCCCTTCTGCTTGAGCTGCCTGCAGGTGTGCTTGAACCGGGTGAAGACCCGCTGGAAAGCGCCCGCCGTGAGATCCGTGAGGAGATCGGGATGGATGCCCGCGAAATCGTGCCTTTGGGCGGGTTTTTCCTGGCACCAGGCTACACCGATGAGTATATGACCATATTTCTGGCCACCGGATTGTTTCCTTCTCCTTTAGAGCCCGACGAGGATGAATTTCTCAATTTGGTCAGCATGACGGTGGAATCGGCATATCAGAAAGCCCTGGCCGGGGAGATTGAAGACGGCAAGACCCTGGCAGCCCTTCTGCTGGCGATGCCGCACGTCAAAACAACGGCTTAAAAATGTGTTTACAGCACACACTGGGGTGAAAACCCTCCGTAAAAAGGCCCTGGAGGTTCAGTTTTCATAGATATGACAGGTTGCAACATCAAAAGTGAATAACATAACCTCAATTACCTGAAGAATCGGGTTATACTTATTGATTGGGTAAAACCAGAATGATGAATTGATCACCTTGGACGAATCCCGGTCTTAACGATTAAGATCACAACTTGATGACAATAAAGGAGTACTGTTTATGACACGCCAAATGGTAATGACAGATGCCAACGAAGCCACCGCTTGGGTCTCTTACCGATTGAACGAGATCATTGCGATCTACCCGATCACACCTTCTTCGCCGATGGGCGAATATGCTGACGAATGGGCTGCCGTGGGCATCCCGAACATCTGGGGCACCGTCCCGGATGTGACTGAAATGCAAGCCGAGGGCGGCGCTGCAGGTGCAGTGCACGGCGCATTGCAAGCCGGTGGCCTGACCACGACCTTTACCGCCTCACAGGGTTTGCTGCTGATGATCCCCAATATGTACAAAATTGCCGGGGAGTTGACGTCAACGGTGTTCAATGTGAGCGCGCGTTCCGTGGCCGCACAGGCACTGTCGATCTTTGGCGACCACTCCGATATCACCGCAGCACGAGCAACCGGTTTTGCCATGCTGGCCAGCGATTCTGTGCAGCAGGCCCAGGATATGACCCTGATCGCCCAGGCAGCCACCCTGCGCAGCCGGGTGCCTTTCCTGCACTTCTTCGATGGCTTCCGCAGCTCTCACGAGATCGCCAAGATCGAGCGGCTCGATGAAGCGGACCTGCAGGCGTTGATCGATGATGGCCTGATCGCCGAGCACAGGGCACGTGCCCTCTCGCCCGATCACCCGGTGGTGCGCGGCACCGCCCAAAACCCGGATGTGTTCTTCCAGGGTCGTGAGACCGTCAACCCCTTCTACAACAAAACCCCTGAAATCGTCCAGGAGGTCATGGACCAATTTGCTGAACGGGTCGGCCGCTCTTACCACCTCTTCGATTACGTTGGCGCCCCTGATGCTGAGAAGGTGATCGTCCTGATGGCTTCCGGTGTCGAGACTGCCGAAGAGACCGCCAAAGCCCTGACAGCCGGCGGTGAGAAAGTCGGCGTGGTTGCCGTCAGGCTGTACCGACCTTTCTCAACCCAGCACCTGATGGAAGCCCTGCCCAGCACAGTGCGGGCCATCGCCGTACTTGACCGCACCAAAGAGCCCGGTGCCGGTGGCGAGCCCCTGTATCTGGACGTTGTCAATGCTGTCAAAGAGGGCCTGGAGCAGGGGATTGCGCCCTTTGAGACCATGCCGAAGATCGTCGGCGGCCGCTATGGCCTTTCATCCAAAGAGTTCACGCCCGCCATGGTCAAAGGCGTGTTTGATGAATTGGGTAAAGAAACACCCAAGAACCACTTCACCGTCGGCATTGTTGACGATGTCACCAACACCCACCTGGCCTGGGACCCCTCTTTTGAGATTTTACGCGACGACGTAATCCAGGCGATGTTCTTTGGCTTAGGCGCAGACGGCACGGTGGGTGCGAACAAGAACTCGATCAAGATCATCGGTGAAGAGACCGACAACCACGCCCAGGGTTACTTCCAGTACGACTCGAAGAAATCCGGTGCGGTGACGGTTTCGCACCTCAGGTTTGGCCCCAAACCCATCCGGGCGCCTTACCTGATTGCAGAGAACGAAGCCAACTTCCTGGCCTGTCACCAATTCAGCTTCCTCGAGAAGTACGACATGCTCAAATATGCCCGCCCCAACGGCATTTTCCTGCTCAACAGCATTTATGGGCCGGATGAGATCTGGGATCACCTGCCGGCCAAAGTGCAGGAAGCCCTGATCAAGAAGAACCTGCAATTCTACATCATTGATGCGTACGAAGTGGCCAATCAAACCAACATGGGCCAGCGCATCAACACCATCATGCAGACCTGTTTCTTCGCTATCAGCGGCGTTCTCCCCAAGGAGCAAGCCATTGATGAGATCAAGAAATCGATCAAGAAGACCTATGGTAAACGCGGTGACGCGGTGGTCAAGCAGAACTATGCCGCCGTCGATAGCTCGCTGGAAAACTTATTCAAGGTTGATATCCCCGGCAAGGTTAGCAGCACCATCCCCATGCAGCCGCCTGTGCCGGAAGCCGCGCCAGACTACGTGCGCGATGTGTTGGGTAAGATCATCGATCGGCGCGGAGATGACGTACTGGTCAGTGAAATGCCGGTGGACGGTTCCTTCCCCACCGCCACCACCCAATGGGAGAAGCGCAATGTCGCCCTTGAGATCCCCGTGTGGGACCCGGATCTGTGCATCCAGTGCGGTAAATGCGCCTTTGTGTGCCCGCATGCCACCATCCTCACAAAAGTCTACCAGGATTCCTATCTCGAAAATGCCCCCGAGACCTTTCTGCATATCAATGCTAAATTCCGTGAATTCCGTGAGGGCTGGTCCTACACCGTCCAGGTTGCGCCTGAAGACTGCACCGGCTGCAGCATGTGTGTAGAAATCTGCCCTGCCAAAGACAGGGAAAATCCCAGCCACAAGGCGATCAACATGGAACCCCAACCGCCGCTGCGCGAACAAGAGGCTGAAAACTGGGCTTTCTTCGATGCCATTCCTTACCCTGATCGGAAGAGTTTCTCTTCCCACACGGTGAAGAATTCTCAGCTGCTCGAGCCTTTGTTCGAGTTCTCGGGCGCGTGCGCCGGCTGTGGCGAGACCCCCTATATCCGTCTAGCGACACAACTCTTCGGTGACCGGATGGTGATAGCCAACGCGACCGGATGTTCCTCGATTTACGGCGGTAACCTGCCGACCACACCCTATGCTGTCAACGCAGAAGGGCGCGGGCCGGCCTGGTCCAACTCGCTGTTCGAGGATAACGCAGAGTTCGGCCTAGGTATGCGCCTGACCATTGACAAATTCGTGGAATACGGACGTGAATTGCTGGTGAAACTGGCCAAGGATGTCGGGAAAGACCTGGCGGAAGCGATTTTGGATGCCAGCCAGAAGACGGAAGAAGAGCTGGAAGCCCAGCGGGAGCGTGTGGAGCAGCTCAAAGCGAAACTGGAAACCCTTGATTCGCCCCAAGCCCGCAACTTGCTCTCCATTGCCGATTACCTGGTGCGCAAGAGCGTCTGGATAATAGGCGGTGACGGCTGGGCCTATGATATCGGTTATGGCGGCCTGGACCACGTCCTCGCTTCCGGTCGTGATATCAACGTGCTCGTGCTGGATACGGAAGTGTATTCCAACACCGGCGGTCAGTCATCGAAGGCGACACCGCGCGCTGCCGTGGCGAAGTTTGCTGCCAACGGTAAAGACCTGCCCAAGAAAGACCTGGGCATGATGGCGATGTCCTATGGTTATGTTTACGTGGCACGGGTGGCCATGGGTGCCAGCGACCGGCAAACCTTGCAGGCCTTCCGCGAAGCTGAGGCCTATGAAGGCCCGTCCCTGATCATTGCTTATTCCCATTGTATTGCTCATGGGATCGACATGAGTCTGGGCCTCGAGCAGCAGGACCTGGCGGTAAAATCCGGTGTATGGCCGATCTACCGCTACAACCCAGAGCTGGCCGAAAGAGGCGAGAACCCCCTGACCATCGATGCCAAGGAGCCCACGGTGCCTGTGCAAGATTACGCCTACAACGAAACCCGTTACCGGATGCTCTTGCAGAGCAACGAGGAACGCGCGGAAAACCTGATGGAGAAAGCCAAACGTGATGCATCCAGCCGCTGGACCCTTTACCAGCAAATGGCAGATATGCATTACGAAAAACCCGAACCCAAAGAATAATTTTGAGTGAGGATGATAAAAACAGTATAATGAATGGTGATGAACGCAGTTCATCACCATTTTTTATCACAAGGGAATACGCTTAGAAAATAGAACTATGGAGGAATGATGACGGACATAAGAACCCACTACCTTGGACTTGAGCTTAAAAACCCGCTGGTGGCCTCTGCTTCAGCGCTATCGAAGAAAACCGGCACGGTGAAAAGAATGGAAGATGCTGGCGTGAGTGCGGTGGTGATGTATTCGCTGTTTGAGGAGCAGATCACCCACGACAGCCTGGCGTTCAATTATTATATGGAGCGCGGCACAGAGCGCTTTGCAGAGTCCCTGGATTACTTTCCGAACCTCGACCGCTATAATGTCGGGCCGGATGAATATCTCGAGCGCATCCGCAAGAATAAGGAAGCGGTGGAAATCCCCGTCATCGCCAGCCTTAATGGTGTTTCCAACTCGGGGTGGGTGGAATATGCTCAGAAAATGGCACAGGCCGGCGCAGACGCCCTGGAATTGAACACCTATTACATTCCAACCAACCCGCAGCTCACAGCCAACGAACTGGAAGACAACTATGTTGAGCTTGTCAAAGCTGTATATGAGCATGTCGATGTGCCTGTGGCGGTCAAGTTAAGCCCATTTTTCACCGCCCTCCCCAACCTGGCCGCCCGTCTGGTTGATGCAGGTGCGGCGGGGTTAGTGCTTTTCAATCGTTTTATTCAGCCGGATATTGACATTGAAGAAATGGAAGTGGATACGACCCTGCACCTTTCGACCTCAGCCGAGTTGCTGTTGCCCCTGCGCTGGATGGCGCTGCTGTATGGACATGTCAAGGCGGATCTGGCGCTGACCAGCGGCGTTCACACCGGTATTGATCTGGTGAAGACCGTCATGGCCGGTGCGAATGTAGCCATGGTCGCCTCGGAATTTGTGGCCAACGGCGTCGGGCGTGCCACGGAAATGCTGGCTGAGATGGAGAATTGGATGACCGCTTACGATCACGTCTCCGTCGAGAAGATGCGCGGCAGCATGAGCCAGAAACATGTGGGAAACCCGGCTGCATTCGAGCGGGCCAATTATATGAAGGCTTTACAATCCTACGACAATAAACTCCCGTAAGAAGGCATTGCGGGTTCAGCAATCCTTTAACACCGAAATAAAGAGACGCCCAGGCCGGGCGTCTCTTTGGTTTACATGTCGTTGGCGGTCGTAATTGCAGGGTGTGATGGCCAAGTGAGATGGATTTCAAGGTCGCTGGTAGCTGGGCAAATTCGGAAAAATCTGTTAGAAGCCAACCCACCCTACAAAAAGCTGAATCCACCACCCGAAATGATCATCAATGATGTGGTGGGTTGGCACGGAACTCGTTCGTGTCTTGCCTACAATCCAGCCATGAAATCAGCTTGATGGGGTGCCAACCCACCCTACGAAAAGCTGAATCCACCACCCGAAATGACCATCAACAGCTACCACATTAAAGGGGGTTGATTACGGTTGCTCCACCTGCAGCATAAAATGCTGGAAGGGCTGAATCACACCTGGGAGTGGATAGTCGCTCAGGCTGCCGTCCTCCCCGAAGGTGATCTCCCCGAAATCGCCTTTTCCAAACAGCAGCGTCACTTCATATTGGCCTGCGAGCGGGCTTTCACTGATTGAGAGGGTGCAATCTTCCATTTCCCTGCGGCCAAGGTTGGCTAGCAGGATCATCGCCTGGTTGCCTTCCACCCGCAGCACCGGGTAAAGCTGCAAGCAGTTGGATGTGAAGCGCAGGTAGTCACCCGCGCGCAGCACAGGATGCTGGTTGCGCAGGTGCACCAGGCTGCGATAATGGTTGAGCAGCGAGTCGGGGTCGGTCTCCTGGGCTGCCACATTGATCTCGGTATAATTCCGGTTTGGGGGCTGCCAGGGCGTCCCTGTGGTAAAGCCCGCCCCTGGCCCATCGGACCATTGCATGGGGGTCCTGAGTAGCTCATCGGGCTTGTTGCCGGTCATCCCGATCTCTTCACCGTAATAGATGAAGGGCGTTCCCGGGCCGGTCAGGTAGACGAATGCGGCCACTTTGGCTTTATCGACATTCTCTTCTAACAGGGACATAACGCGTTGCTGATCGTGATTGGAAAGAAAGGTGCTGAAATCACCTTCAGGAAAGTGTTCCAGGGTATCGAGGTATCCATTGATGATCCGGGAGGGGTTGGGTGCATAGGCGCTGTTCTTAATGTCCTCTGCCAGGTCAAACATGAACAGAGAATCCATCCCGTCGCTGTATCGGGCGGTGACCCGCAAATCCGTCCACACCTCGCCTACGGTGAACGCCTCAGGGTTGATGGCCTTGTAAAAATCCCGCCATTCCTCATACCACGCGATGGTCTCTTGGGTGTCTTGCTGGGCAGCGCCGTCGGTGAACAGGTAACGGGCGGCGTCGACCCGGAATCCGTCCACACCGACCTCTTCCAGCCAGTATTTTGAGATGTTTATCATTTCAGCGCTGACTGCGGGGTTATCAAAATTTAGGTCGGGCATCCCGCCCCAAAAGATGCCGTAATAGTACAAACCATTTTGTGGGTGGCGATGCCATGCGTTCTGAAACCAAGGGCCGGGGACCTGTGGGTGTTCGTCAGACCAGACATACCAGTCATGGAAATCTGATTCCGGGTCTGCAGCGGCCTGGAACCAGGAGTGCTGTGTCGATGTGTGGTTGACCACCAGGTCGATGATGATTTTGATGCCGCGTTGGTGTGCCTCCGCCAGCAGCGCTTTGAAGTCTTCCATGGTGCCATATTCGGGATTGACGGCGTAGTAATCGGTCACATCATACCCGTGGTAGGAGGGTGAGGGGTTGATGGGCATCAGCCAGATGCCGCCGATCCCAAGGTCATCTTGTGTTGCCGGGTCGCCATCGTTGAGGTAATCGAGCTGCTCGATGATACCCCGAAAATCACCTATTCCGTCTCCATTGCTGTCTTTAAAGCTGCGCACAAAGATCTCGTAAAAGACGACATCCTGCCACCATGCTTCAGGTTCAGGGGTGGGCGTTGGCGTGGGTGCTGGTACCGTGGCTGTTGCGGTCGGGATGACCTCCGGGGCGGGCGGCCGGGCACAACCCGCTGCAATGATCAGTAAGAGGGAGGCTGTTACACCGAGTTTTCGAATCGATATCTGCATCGTGCGCTCCAATCCTTTTGAGGTCAAGCGATAACCACCCTGTTGGGTTGGCTTTGATTATAACCGCCCGGGGCGCGATTTGGGTTGAGGGGTTTAAAAACGAACACCCCCGGCCGGCGTTACCAGGGGTGAGGGATAATGTCTGTTTCAGCGGTCAAAGGGTGGTTCCGAGACCGAAAAGATTATAACATATTTGGGTGCCTGTGAAGCTATTTGAGCAAACGCTAACCCCGGATTAATCTATTTTTGGCGCGGGGTTCAGCTCGTTTGTGGGGCACAGCAGACAGCCTTAAAAAAATAAGCTCCTCGACCAGGACTCGAACCTGGAACCTAACGGTTAACAGCCGCTCGCTCTGCCAATTGAGCTATCGAGGAAAGCAAAAAGTATTATACGGAAAAGACCAGGAAGTGTCAAGCATGTCAGGCACTGAAATCAGCGCTGGTTTGCGTTTGCCAGAGGACTGTCATGATGTATATGCCCATCTCGATCCAGTCAGTCGCCGCTGTTGACATCATCGATGATGGCTTTGGCCAGGGCGTTTAACCCTGCTTGTTTGTCTTTGGCCAGGTCGCTTTTGCTGGCATCCCAGTAGATATCGAGCAGTTCGATCACGTCCAGGCTGCTGGCTGCGCGGCCTTCTGGCAGGCGCACGCGGGCTTCCATTTGGGGTCGTTTGACCAGGTGAAATTCAAATGCCGATTCAGTCAAATTGCGCAAGGCGGCTTCGTCGATCAGAGGTTCCCATTCTCGCTTATAGATGATGGTCATGCGCAGGATAGCGTTTTCTAATGCTTCCTGGGGGGGGAGGGCTGACTGTAGTGTCTGGTTGACGTCCTGATCCGATTCCAGCCTGACATGGGTATCGATAAAGGGCCGGATATTTTTCAGCTCTCGCCAGGTGACGGTGGTATTCTGCCTGGCGACCTCTGCCAGGATGAAATATTTCCGGTCGTCGGCTTCACCGAAGTCCACCCGTTCGATGGAGCCAGGGTAAATCACCGGTGGATGGCCCCCTTCGTTCAGATTTTGGGGTTTATGGATGTGGCCGAGAGCAACATAATCAAAGCGCGGGTCTTTGACCAGGCTGGGGGGTAAGACCAGGTCTTTGCCGAGCATGACCATCCGCTCCGAGCCGTACATGGCACCCTCCACGGATGCGTGGGCTGTGAGGATGGTGGGCAGGGCGGGGTCAGCCTCATCGAGCCAATTTTCGACCAGCTCACCCAGGCGAGCGCTGAGCAGGTCGTAGATCTTTTCGCTGGCCTCCGTTTCCGAGGCAAGGGTTGCCATTAATCCAGCCCGGGAGATCCACGGCAGGGCTAAAACTTGCACGGGCAGGCCTTCCAGGTCGGCAGGGGAGAGAAATTGCGGCCGGTGCAAAACGCGCACATGGGGAACATCCAGGGTGTCGAACTCCTGGATGGCATGTGCCCGACCGGTGGCCGGGGAGATGTCGTGATTCCCGGTCAGTAACAGGGTCAGGATACCCGCCCTGGAGAGCTGCATGATACGCTTTCCCCATTCACGCTGGAAGGTTGGCGCAGGCGAGCGGTCTTTATAGGTGTCTCCTGCGAAGATCACCAGGTCAACTGGTTCGGTCAGCGCGGTGTGCACGATCTCATCCAAGGATTTAAGAAAGTCCATCACCCGCAAGGGCAGCCCGGTTTCCGGGTGATGCCGGCCGAAATTGGCCATATCGATATGGGCATCAGAGAAGTGCAGGATCTTAACCATGGATAATGATCACCTTTGAAAAATTTCAGCCAAAATCAAACCGGGAAATAGCCGGTTTTAGGATTCATGTTTAACACCTGTAACGAGGGTCGGTTAATCGGATGTGTTTAGCACCTCTGCAACCTTCACCACCGGTGAACCAGGTCATTCATCAATGAGCGGGATTATTCCTGTTTTCATTTGCTATCCGCTCCTCAAGACGTTTCTCATCCAGGAACTTGAGCTTGCGAGCTTGAATGGCGGTGTTGATGATGAAGTACAGGAACATGATCACTGCCAGGGCGCCTGTCACCAAGGTGTACAGGCTCGTCTCGCTCGCAAGGGGCAGGTTGAAGGTGACTTCGCCGCTATAGAAGATGACGATGTTGATGATGATGGCCAGCAGCCGAATTTCAGTTGGGCCGATATAGGCACTGGTGATGGTGAACACCCCCGTCACATAGGTGATCAGGTAGACCATGATCGAAACCAGCAGGTAGCTGATCACAGCCAGGCTGGCCACAACCAGGTCGACATAGGGAGAAAGTCCCAGCCCGAGGAAGATCAGCACGGCGCTGAGTGCATCAACCCAGTGATCGATCAAAAAACCGTAGCGCGGCCGTTCAATTTTGCGGTACCGGGCTACCGTGCCATCCAGGCTGTCGCCAAACCAGTTGAGGACGAATCCCAGGCTTGCCAGCCAGAGATAATTGGGATTGACGTTGGTGAGGATGTAGCTGACAAAAATCAGCACAGATGCGCCAATCCCGATCAGGGTCAGGATGTCAGGTGTGACCCAGTTTGGCAGACGGGCTGCCATCCACTGCAATGCAGGCCGTTCGAGAAAACCCAGGAGTATCTTGTTTTCCCTTTTATGGTCTTCAACTTTATTCATTTTTGCCCTTTCTTTTATTTATGATTATACGCCTAAAAATTGCGGCCACACTGGGTAGAACATGGCCCATTGTTTGGGGTATTTTCGAATCATCGCTTCGGCGACTTTGAGCACTTTGTGGGCGTTAAAGAGGATCTCTTCCTCAAGGTTTTCCTTGGGTTCCATCCATATCTCGGTTGAGCCTTCGAGGTAATACTTCCCATCAGGCAGGTATGCCACTGCCAACACGAATACCGGTACCTTAGCTTCAAGGGCCATGCGGATATATGTCACAGGGAGGTGCGCTGGGTAACCAAAGAAATCGGGTTGGTATTTTTCTTGGTATCCTTGTTCAAGCGGTCGGTCAAGGCCCGTAAGCACGCTGCCACCTTCGCGCAGGCGCTGCCGGGCCTGACGGAATGCGCTCAGGCTCATCGGCGTGACGATGATCCCCCCGCGCTGACGAAGCTCATTTTGCCATTTATAGGTGGCTACCGGGTCGGGATAGGATAAGACCTGGACTTCAATATCGTGGATGGCCAAGGCATAACCCATCAGGTCAAAGTTGCTCAAGTGGGGGCAAACCACCACGCAGGGTTGCTTATTTTTGATCATAGCAATGGCCGCTTCTGCCTCAGGGCTGAAGCGCACGATTTCCTCCAGCTTATGCGGGCGAGAAAGGAAGTAAAAGTAATCAAAGAAGCATTTCGAGGCTGAACGGAATACCGTCCTGGGCAGTTGGTTTAATTGCTTTTTGGTCAATTGCTGGTTGTGGATGACCCATTGGTTGGCGCGTATGGCCTGGATCAGCGGCAATTTTCTCAGGCTTCCAACGACGGTGCCCACCAGGCTGGCGATCAGCAAGCCAACCCGGCGAGGGAGGACCTTACCTAAAAGGATCAGGATCTGAAAGAGGATTGGTTTTTTGAAAAATTCACGGATTCTCATCATAAGAAAAGAAGGTGTTACAGAATAGATGACTTGGTGACTGTCGCTAATACCGTTCAATTGTTGAACACCGATTTTACTTCAAATTGCGAAATATTGCTTTATGACCCTGGTTACCAGATATTTCAAAGGGGCTCTGCCTTTGTTTCTGCATTCTTTCTGCGTTGACCATAAGCAACCCGCGCAAGGGCATGATCCGCGGTTAAAACGGTATACATGTGGTATATTTTCTTTCACCTGTACCGTCAATGCTTGGTGATGGTTGAATACCGCTTTCTCGCAGGTGTGGATGGCAAGGCAAGGTAGCTTAATATGCAGATCATTTGTATTAGCGCGTCATTTATTCCAGCAAATACCGCCAACAGCATCCAGGTTGTCAAAGCGACCCAGGCTTTGGCGGCATTGGGGCATGAAGTGACACTGTTGGTTCCGGGTGACGTACGCACCCCCTGGGAAAAATTGCAGGCGCATTACGGCCTCCAGCACACTTTTGAGATCCGATGGATCTCAGAAAACCTGTCATTCAGGCGTTACGACTTTGCTTTTAAGGCTGTGAACATGTGCAGGCGGATGAACCCTGACCTGGTGTATACCTGGATGCTCCAAACAGCCGCCCTGGCCTTATGGCGTGGGCTGCCCACTGTGCTGGAGCTTCACGACCGGGTGACCGGGCGGATTGGCCCGTGGCTTTTTCGGCGGTTTTGGGCTTCCGATACCCGCCAGCGGGTATTGACCAACACGGAAGCGCTCAAAAACGTGCTGCTGGCCGATTTCAACCTTGACCCCTCCACCGCCGATATCCTCACGGCCCCTAACGGGGTCGACCTGGAACCTTACCAGGATTTACCATCCCCTGCCGAAGCCCGTCGGGCTTTAGGTTTGCCGGAAACCTTCACTGTTGGGTATACCGGCCATTTTTACGCCGGAAGGGGCATGGACCTGATGTTTAACCTGGCGAAGGCCCTGCCGGAGATTCAATTCCTGTGGGTGGGCGGTGAATCTGCCGATGTGAAGGTATGGATAGAGAGGCTGGCCCGCGAGGGCGTCGGGAACATCACGCTAACCGGGTTTGTCGACCATGATATCTTGCCAACTTACCAGGCGGCATCTGATGTGCTGTTGATGCCCTACGGCCGGCAAATTGCTGGCAGCGGCGGCGGGGATTCAGCTCAAATCGCCAGCCCGATGAAGATGTTCGAGTACATGGCGGCCGGCAGGGCGATCATCAGCAGTGATTTACCCGTCATCCATGAGGTGCTGGATGAGAAATCGGCTGTTTTTTGCCCACCGGATGACTTGACAGCCTGGCATCAAGCCATATCGGACTTGAAAGCCGACCCAAGCACCCGCCAAACCCTGGGCGGGGCAGCTCGCAGGGCTGCGCAGGCTTACACCTGGCGGTCACGGGCAGAGAGGGCACTTGAGGGCTTGCTTTAACAGTGGTTTATGGTGAAATGGGTGCTATGTCTGAGGTAAAGACCCGTAACCTGAATATTTGGCTGGTAGTGGTCCTGTGTGTAGCGGTTATCCTGCGGCTCGGGCTGTTTTTGGCCTACCCGCCGGTTTCTTACAACGATACGGCCAGCTATCGCCGGTCTGCCCAGGCAGTGCTGGGGGGCTTTGAGGCTTATGACGGCACGCGCACACCCGGATACCCCGTTTGGATGGCGTTATTCGGCACAGATCGGGCTGTTTATGCATCGCAACTGGCTCTGGGCGTGGGGATCACACTGGCGTGGTTCGTGATCGGCTGGAAGTCCAGCGGCAGGCCTGTGGTGGGCGGGCTGGCTGCCCTGGCGCATACCCTCAACCCCGGGCAGTTGTTTTTTGAAGCCAACCTGTTAACCGAAACGCTTTCGGCTTTTTGGCTGGTATTGGCCTTCCTGGGTGCGTTTTACTGGCTCAACGACCCGAAAAACCGCTCTTTGTGGCTTGGAGCGGGTATTGGGCTGGCCTCCGCCCTGGCGGCATTAACCCGACCTTTGTTCATTTTTATGCCCGTCTGGCTGGCGTTGTTTTTGGCCTTTTCTGCGGAGGACAAGCGCCTGCGCTTTAATTGGAGAGCGCTTGCGGCCGTGATCCTGCCCAGCATCCTGCTGGTGGGGGGCTGGATGCGCTGGGTCCGGGTCAATTACAATATTTTCGCCCTGACGACCATGACGGGGTATCACCTGGTGCAGCACACAGGCTATTATTTTGAGGCTGTACCGGACGAGCACGCGGCATTGCGTGATGTGTACCTGGAATATCGCGATGCCAGGCTGGCGGAGCGGGGCACCCAGGGCAATACCATTTGGGATGCCATACCGGCCATGCAGGCTGCCAGTGGGCTGAATTTCTACCAGCTTTCACGGACCTTGCAATCCATATCGCTTGATTTGATCCTGACCCATCCGGGAAAGTACCTCGCCCGGGTGCTGCAGGGCTGGTGGATGTTTTGGCGGGCGCCGGTCTACTGGGATGCAGGGGCTATCTCGTCTCCGGGCGTCACCTCTGTCTTGAAAGCCATAATTTTGGGGGCGCGTGGGTTGCTCATCGGGGCTAACCTGGTCTTCATCGCGACCAACCTGGCTGCCCTGATTTCTAGGCGATTGTGGGCCTTGTGGTCGATCAAACCCTTCCACGTGCTGCTGGCGGGGTCTGTTTGGGCGGCTTCGGTGATGTCCTCCTTGATTGATCACGGCGATAACCCGCGGTTTTTAGTGCCCCTGCAGACGGTGGTGGTCTACCTCGTTCTGTGGGTAGCATATCGTTCTTGGACGGTTTGGGTGAATACCAGGCAGAGCAGGGAGGCAGTGAACCATGTCTAAGCATCAGCGACCTCATAACCTCTATTTTCACCTGGCTGCGGTCCTGGCAGCCAGCCTGGGGCTGGGTGCGCTCACCCAGGCTGTTCTGGCGGTAGGCGAATTTGTGCCGGGTTTCCTGATCACCTCCGGGCTGATTTTTGTGGTGGGTTGTGTTTTGTATGCCGCCTGGCACAAAGCGGGCGCGGGCAAGGTGTTGGCCTGGATGATGTTCCTGGCCTTCTTCGTTCGCCTGGGCTATGGGGTCCTGCTGGCCTGGGGGTTGCCACGGTATGGATATGAAGAACCGCCACAGCAGGCGGGATATGTGTTCGATGATGCCTTCCGCCGTGATCGCAATGCCTGGGTGCTATCCCGGTCCGACAAGCCGTTAACACGTGCTTTCAGTGGTGATTTTGAGGCGGATCAATACGGCGGGCTACTGGCACTCAGTGGGTTTGTGAATCGGTATCTCAGCCCTGATATTCATCGACCGATCCTGGTTGTCATCATCGCGGCTGGGGCAATGGCCTTGAGTGTGGCTTTCCTGCTGGCTGGTTTAAAGAGAAAAATAAACGGAAAAACCACCTTATGGGCTGGGTGGATCCTGGCACTCTACCCGGAAGGCATCCTGCTCGGTGCGTCTCAAATGCGGGAACCCTTCCTGATCCTGTTTTTCACGATGATGTTCTGGGCGGCTATGCGCTGGCTCGAGGAGAAGACGGACTGGGTTGCATCGATCACCTTTGGTGTCAGCGCCCTGAGCCTGATGTTGTTCTCATTTAGAGTTGGGCCAGCGATGATAGGGGCTGTGCTGCTATGGGTGTGGGTGATCAAATCGAACGAACTGCGAAAGCCCTGGCTGAAGACCGCAGTTTGGGTGCTGATCGTTGTCGCCCTGGCAGCGGGCGTGTGGTTCATGCGGGATTGGGTGCGTGAGGTGCTGTGGTGGGATACACTCCTAACCATTGAACGCTCTGGGAGAGTCCAATTTCATCTTGGCAGTTTGCCAACCTGGTTGCATTTCCCGTTTATCCTTACTTACGGGCTTCTCCAACCGGTATTGCCCGCAGCCATCGCGGCACCAGCCCCGTGGATCTGGCAGAGCCTGGCGATTTTCAGGGCTCTGGGGTGGTACCTGCTATTTCCGCTTATGGCTTATGCCACGATCCGAGTATGGAATCTATCACCCTCGTTCAAAAAGCGGTCGCTGATCGTGATGGTGTTGATCGTGTGGGTCTGGGTTGTTGTGGCGTCTGCACGGGCTGGGGGGGACCAGTGGGATAACCCGCGTTACAGGACGGTGTTTCTGCCCTGGATGGCTGTCGTGGCCGCCTGGGGTCTGGCCTATGCCCGGGAGACAAAGGATCGCTGGATCAAGCGTGTGTTTTATATTGAAATAATTTTCCTGACCTTTTTTACCCACTGGTACATCAGCCGGTATTATCCTTACTTCCCCAGGTTAGAATTGTGGGCGATGGTGGGGCTTATCCTGGTTTTGAGCCTTGGCGTCGTTGTCGCTGGCTGGCTGAGCGACCGCAGGCGAGATCGGCAGCGCATTGGCGTGGACCACGGGTGAAAATTTTGTTTACGAGAAAATCAAATCACCTGCCCTATGTGTGACCCTTGTGCGCATCAACAGTCTTTGGCGGCTTTTGCAGGAAAGGCAGCCGTCTTGACGGATTAAAGATGCGGATTATAATTCATTAGTTGAAATTATGATTAAACCAGACCCAAAAAATAACAAGGGATTAGATCTGGCTGTGCTGGCGAGTATCGCCGCCAATCCGGATATCACCCAGGCTGTGCTGGCGGAAGAGCTGAATGTCTCGATCGGCACGGTTAATGGGCGTCTGAAGCAACTGGTTCAGCAAGGCTCGATTGAGGTAAAACAAGCCAAGCGGCGCAAATTACGATATATAATTACGCCGGAAGGGCGAGCGCTGCAACGCAGGCTAACAGATGATTATGTCCAGCAATCTTTTGACCTGTTCCGCCAGGTGCGCCAGCATGTAAATACAGCCTTGAAGGCGCTGAATGACACGGAAACCGATGCCCTTTGCCTGCAGGGGTCAGGGGATATCGCTGAAGTGTGCCGGCTGATTTGCCTGGAGAACGGCATCAGGATAACGGACGAACCGGGTGTGCCTAACCTTGTGGTGGAAGGTTTGGACATCAGGATTGAACAGCCCTAAAGCACCACAAGTTGTGAATTGAGGCATGATGGAGAAACCAATGGATTGGTCTACAAAGCGAATATGTGTCACCGGGGGCGCAGGTTTTTTGGGAACTCACCTGATCGAGGATCTGCACGCCCGAGGTGCAACGGAGATTTTTATCCCCAAGATAGAAGACTATGATTTGGTAGATCCACAAGCAGTCAACCGGATGCTTGTTGATTCAAATCCTGATGTGATCATCCATCTGGCTGCCCACGTGGGCGGGATTGGTGCCAACAGGGAGCACCCTGCTGAATTTTTCTATGATAACCTGATGATGGGCGTTCAACTAATGCACCAGGCCTACCTGAGGGGCGTGGAGAAGTTCGTTGCTATCGGGACCGTGTGCGCCTACCCCAAATTCACGCCGGTGCCATTTAGAGAGGACGACCTGTGGATCGGCTACCCTGAAGAGACCAATGCCCCGTATGGGCTGGCCAAGAAGATGCTGCTTGTGCAGTCGCAGGCTTACCGCCAGCAGTATGGATTTAACAGTATCTTTTTGCTGCCGGTCAACCTGTACGGCCCGGGCGACAATTTTGACCCCCGCAGCTCGCATGTCATCCCCGCCCTGATCCGTAAGTGCATCGAAGCGCAGGACGCTGGTGAAGACCACATCGTGGTGTGGGGTGATGGCTCACCGACACGGGAGTTCATCTATGTGACGGACGCTGCCCGGGGAATTGCCCTGGCGACCGAGCGCTACAACGAATCTCAACCTGTCAATATTGGTTCGGGTTTCGAGATCAGCATCAAAGACCTGGCGGAAAAAATTGCCAGGCTGACGGGATTTTCTGGCGACCTGGTGTGGGATACAAGCAAACCGAATGGTCAGCCACGCCGCGCCCTGGATACCAGCCGCGCGAAGGAAAAATTCGGCTTTGAAGCGCAAACGGATTTTGATGAGGGCTTGCGCCGCACCATTGAATGGTACCGCGCCAACCGAAAGTGATCGAGCAAATTGACTGATACTACCCGCCCCACCAATGATACGGTTCCTGTGATCTATCTTCGTCCATCCACGGGATGGCTGGGGATTGACCTTAAAGAATTGTGGCGTTACCGTGAGCTGATCTTTTTCCTCACCTGGCGTGACATCAAAGTGCGTTACAAGCAGGCCGTTTTAGGCGTTGCCTGGGCGGTCCTTCAGCCCATCCTGACGGTGCTCATCTTCACGGTCATTTTTGGCGTGTTGTTGGGCACGCCTTCAGAGGGTTTGCCCTATCCCCTGTTTGCCTTCTCAGCCATGCTGCCCTGGCAGCTGTTCGCTTCAGCCTTGCAGCGTTCCAGTGTCAGCCTGGTGGGAAACGCCAACCTGATCACCAAGATCTATTTTCCCAGGTTGGCGATCCCGCTCTCAACTGTGTTTTCTGCCCTGGTTGACTTTGGGATCTCTCTGGTTGTGCTTTTGTTGGTGATGATCTACTACCAGCATCTGCCTGGCTTGAACAGTTTGTGGCTCGTGCCGATCATTCTACTGACCCTTCTGACGGCATTGGCTGTCGGGTTGTGGCTTTCAGCCTTGAACGTGCAGTATCGCGATGTTCAGCATATGGTGCCCTTTATCATCCAGGTGTGGATGTATGCCTCCCCGATCGTTTACCCCATCGAGACTATACCGGCAGGGATCTGGCGGTCGTTATATGGGTTGAATCCTATGGTGGGTGTGATCCAGGGCTTTCGCTGGGCGTTATTGGGCGGTAATCCACCGGATGTGACCATGCTAATTTCGGTTGTCGTGGTGATCTTGCTTTTGGTGAGCGGTTTGTATTATTTCCGGCGGATGGAAAAAACCTTCGCCGATATTGTTTAGGTGCTTGTGATGAATCCTGTTATCCGTATTGAAAACATCTCAAAGCGCTACCGCATCGGAACGGTGCATGACCGCCCTGATACCCTGCGCGACCTGTTAACCACAGGGGCAAAACGGGTCGGCCGACTGTTAAAATCTGGGCATGATGGCCGTTATGAGGGCCCGTCCTATATCTGGGCGCTAAAAGATATCTCGTTCGAAGTTGAACGCGGCCAGGTGCTGGGGATTGTGGGCAGAAACGGTGCGGGTAAAAGCACCCTGTTGAAGATCCTCTCCCGGGTAACGGACCCCACCCTGGGATATGGCGAAATTCATGGACGGGTAGGTTCTTTGTTAGAGGTCGGAACCGGCTTTCACCCAGAACTTTCAGGCCGTGAGAACATCTATCTGAATGGTGCTATCCTTGGCATGCATCGGGAAGAGATCGACCGCAAGTTTGATGAGATCGTTGAATTTTCCGAAGTGGGCAAATTCATTGATACACCCGTCAAACGCTTTTCAAGCGGGATGTACTTGCGCCTGGCATTTGCCGTGGCTGCCCATTTAGAACCGGAAATTCTGGTTGTAGACGAGGTGCTTGCCGTGGGGGATGCCGAATTTCAGCTCAAATGCCTGGGAAAGATGAACGATGTTGCACAGGAAGGCCGCACGGTTTTGTTTGTGAGCCATAACATGTCCGCCATACTCAGGTTAACCCAGGAAACCATTGTCCTTGACCAGGGGAAAATGATCATGCGAGCCCCAACCCCCCAGGCGGTGGATCATTACCTGAACATGGGCCTTAACAAGCAGGGCGAGCGCATTTGGGCTGATAATAAATCCGTGGATGGTGAAGCGCCCTTTGTCCCGGTTGCATTACGGGTGTTAAACCCGAAAGGGGAAGTAGTGGATACGGTCAATGCTACCGTGGGTTTCTCGATCGAGTTGGAATACCGCCTTAATCAAGAGATCAGCGGCTTGCGGGTCGGGATCTATATGATGACCACCCGTGGCGAATTTGTTTTCACCAGTTTTGATACGGACGACCCCGAAATGTTCGAGAAGCACACCATGCGCAAACCGGGACACTACATCAGCCGGTGCACAATTCCACCAGACCTGATGAATGAAGGTCGTTATGTTTTAGGTGTGAATGCCAGTGTGTACAGGATCCAACGCTATTTCCAAGATGACAAAGCCCTTATTTTCACCGTGGATGCAACCGGAGGACCCGGTATGCACTGGCCGGAACCACGCCTTGGCCCTGTACGGCCCAATTTGGATTGGACGATCGGAAAAGTGGATAGGTAAAAAATGAATCGAAGCAGTCTGAAGAAAATTCTGGCGCAACTGCCTTATACCGTTGAGCTGTACTGGCATCTTGTTCAGCGTCATAAGCCCTGGCAGGCCCATTTTAACCTGGATCTTTTAGAGACTGTCCTGCCCAAGGCTGTTGTACAGGCAGAAGTGAAGCGGCGAGATCATGCGCCTGGGAAGAAAGTGTTTATTTTTGCATCCCTGCATTTCTGGATTGAATATGCCACCCTGATGGGTGTGGCCTTAGCCGGCCGCGGTCACCAGGTAACCCTCTCCTTTTTGCCTTATGCGAGATGGGATAAACCTATCGATAAGTTTGATCAGCGTCGGCAAAATTTGTACGCCCGTGAGGTGTTACGGACGGCCGGTTCTTTGCTGCAAGTTCAATCCCTGATGGATGTGCACCCCTTTTCACGGGATTTGCCCGAAGAACTTGAACGAGCAGTGGATGAGGTCAGTATCTACGATGCGCAATACACTTTGCAGGTCGAAGACATTACCAAAGCAGAAGATATTTACCATCTGCGCTATGAACGCAACCGGGAGGCTGCGCTCAACGCCCGGGCTTGGCTGAACGCGCACAAACCCGATGTGGTCATTGTCCCTAACGGTACCATTCAGGAAATGGGGGTGGTTTACCGTGTTGCTCAGCAGATGGGCTTCCCGACCGTGACCTTTGAATTCAGCGACCAGCGCGAGCGCATCTGGTTGGCGCAGGATTCTGAGATCATGCGTCATAACACCGACGACCTGTGGGCTGCCCGGGGCGACGAACCCCTGGAAGAGGCACACATTACGCAATTACGGGACCTGTATTCCGCCCGCGTGGATGCCAAAACCTGGAAGAACTTCACCCGACAGTGGCAGGACACGCCCACCCAGGGCGGTGCAGCGGTTCGAAAAGCGCTCAACCTGGATGACCGACCGGTGGTCCTGCTTGCCACCAACGTTCTGGGAGACAGCCTGACTTTAGGCCGGCAGGTGTTCAGCAAAACCATGGCAGACTGGGTTGAGAAAACGGTGCATTACTTTGCCGATCGCCAGGACGTTCAACTGGTGATCCGGGTGCACCCCGGGGAAGTGTTAACCCACGGCACGTCGATGGTCACTGTCATCCGGGATGCCCTGGGTGAGATCCCTGCGCATTTCCGGCTGATCGCGCCGGACGAAAAGATCAATACCTACGACATTCTGGACATCACCGACCTGGGCTTGGTCTATTCCACCACCGTCGGTCTGGAGATGGCCATGCGCGGCATCCCCGTGATCATTGCCGGGCAGACGCATTACCGCAACCGGGGCTTTACCAGCGACCCAGATACCTGGGAGATGTATTTTTCCATGCTGGATGTGAAATTGCGTGATCTGGAGGCTGCACAACTGACCCAGGCACAGGTTGAACTCGCCTGGCGTTATGCTTACCTGTTTTTCTTCGTGTTCCCGAAACCCTTCCCCTGGCACCTGCTTGACCTGAAAGAGGATATCGAAATGCGGCCGATGGCGTATGTCCTTGGGCAGGAGGGCGAAGGAAAGTATGGCGAAACATTTGATTACCTGGCAGGCAAACCCCTCACATGGTGACCACTTGGCATCAGGTCAGGAACCTCTACCGCAGTTGTATTTTGGGCGTGTGCATCTCTGTGACAACCTATTCCCAGTCTTTGCCAGGTGAGGGTTCGGTGTGCCTAATCAGTGGTGAGCCAGGTGAAAATTTATAGAAAGTTGGTCTTTTTTACCCACGATGAGCGAAGAAAACATTAAAAAATCCGTTCGAGAATTTTACAACCAGGTTGGCTGGCAAACCATTGGTGACATGCTGTACCAAAATGCCCAGTATGAAGACCTCCGGCCTGTATCGCAGGAATATCTCCATCGCTGTCATATGCGGGTCAAACGTCACCTGGCCCCGGAGGGGATGTATTATTTGGATGCGGGTTCGGGGCCGGTGCAATATCCGGAATATCTGACCTATTCAGAGGGCTACCAGGCACGGGTTTGCATGGATATCTCGATTGTGGCGCTCAAAGAGGCGCGTAAACGTGTGGGTGAGCATGGGCTGTATGTGGTGGCGGATATCACCAGGTTGCCCTTCAAGAGCGACCTGTTTGATGGGACTACCGCGTTGCACACCATTCATCATGTGCCGATGGATGAAAAAAGGTTGGCATACGATGAGCTCCACCGCACACTCAAACCCGGCCGACAAATGGTTGTTGTGGACGGGTGGACGCACTCGCCTATGACGAATCGGCTGTTGGGCTGGATGGCTTTGATGCGCCGTCTCCGGGCGTTGATCAAAGACAAGAACGGGACTGATGAAGAGGGCGGCAGCGAACAACAGGGTGAGCCAGCGCCATCACCACAGGGCGAAGCCTCTTCACCCACGGGTACTTTTGTGGATAAGTTCACGGCAGATGGGATGATCGATCTCTTATCGGGAGCGATGGATTTTGATATCCTGGTCTGGCGCAGCGTCAGCGTCTCGTTCCTGCGATCGGTGATCTACCCGGATTGGGGCGGGCGCACCTGGCTAAAGCTCCTCTTCTGGCTGGAAGAGCGCTTCCCTAAGCTTTTAGGGCGGATTGGGCAGTACCCATTGATCGTGATTCGCAAGCCCGCCGGGGCGGATGAGGTGCCGGGGACCCCATCTGAAGTATAATTTGACAAAACTTCCAGGAGAAATTGTATGGATTGGACAAAGCAACATGTGCTGGTGACCGGAGGAACGGGCTCTTTTGGTAAGAAATTTGTCGAGGTGATGATGAAGTCATATCACCCGGCGCGACTGATCATCTACAGCCGGGATGAGCTCAAACAGCACGAGATGCGCATGGCCGGGTTCAATCACCCCAACCTGCGCTATTTTATTGGCGATGTGCGCGACCTTGACAGGCTGCGGCGTGCTTTTCATGGCGTCGACCTGGTGGTTCATGCGGCTGCCCTCAAGCAGGTCCCAGCCTGCGAATACAACCCGATGGAAGCGGTTAAGACCAACATCCTCGGCAGCAGCAATGTGGTCGACGCGGCGCTGGATGCAGGGGTAAAAAAGGTCCTGGCACTCAGCACGGATAAGGCGGTCAACCCGGTCAACCTGTATGGTGCCACCAAGCTGGCGGCTGAGAAATTGCTCATCCAGAGCAACGCTTATGCAGGCGGGATGACCACCCGCTTCAGCTGCGTGCGATATGGCAACGTGGTCGGTTCACGCGGCAGTGTGGTACCCCTGTTCTTGCAGCAGCGCGAAAAAGGCGAAATCACCCTTACCGACGATCGCATGACCCGCTTCTGGATCTCACTGGAGCAAGGGGTCCGGTTTGTGATCCGCTGCATTGAGGATATGCAGGGCGGCGAGGTGTTTGTCCCGAAAATTCCCAGCATGAAAATGACCGATCTGGCGAAAGCGATCGCCCCCGAGGCGAATATCCGCAATATCGGCATCCGGCCGGGCGAAAAACTTCACGAAGTGCTCATCTCTGAGGACGAGGCCCGCAGCACCGTCGAACTGGCGGATATGTACGTCGTCCAGCCGCAAGCGGCACTGTGGTTTGGGTATCACTGGTCTGAACAGGGCTCCCCCTTACCGGAAGGTTATCATTATGCCAGTGACAACAACACCGAATGGCTCAGTGTATCCGACATTCAGCAGATGATTGATTCTTTGGAAGCGGGGTTAGCCCAGGGAGCGCGTTAATATGCGGATACTGGTGACAGGGGCCAGCGGATTGCTAGGCTTAAACCTGAGCTTGGTAGCAGCGGCCCAGGGTCATCAGGTGACGGGGCTGTCGCATTCACTAAACTTGCAAGGGGTGCCTTTTAACACCCACCAGGTTGATTTCCTGGAGATGGAAGCCGCCCTGGGGCTGATTGAAACAAGCAGACCGCAGGCGATCATTCACTGTGCTGCAGTGGCCGACCTGAACCTGGCTGAACAGCAGCCCGCCCTGGCTCGGCAGTTGAATTGTGACGTAGCCGGTAGGCTGGCGCAGGCTGCAGCAGGATGGGGCCTTCCATTTGTTCACATTTCAACCGATGCGGTCTTTGACGGGGTAGCAGGGGGCTATACCGAAAAGGATCCGACCAACCCGTTAAGCGTTTATGCTCAGACGAAACTGGAGGGCGAACAGGCCGTGATGGCGGTGTACCCTGATGCGATCATAGCCAGGGTGGTGTTCTATGGCTGGAGCCTCTCAGGCGCCCGCAGCCTGTCGGAGTTCTTTTTCAACAATTTACGGGATGGGCAGCGGGTGAAGGGTTTCACGGACACTCACTTCAGCCCGCTGTACACGGAAGATTTGGCCGATGCTTTGCTGGAAATGCTGGATGCCAGCCTGAGCGGGCTGTACCACGTGGTCAGCCCCGAAAACCTGAGCAAATATGAATTTGGCGTGCGCATCGCGCAGCGGTTTGGTTTCGAGCCTGGGCTGGTCGAGCCTGTCCGCATGCACGAGGTCAAGCGGGGCGCTCCCCGGTCGTTGAACCTGGTGCTCAGCCCGGAAAAGGTGCAAGCGGCGCTCGGTCATCCCTTGCCGACGGTTGATGAGGGCATTGAGCGTTTTTATCACCGCTGGCAGGACAAATATCCCCAAAAGCTGCGCAGTTTTGCTGTTTGAGATTGGATCAGAGTGCAATTAATGGCGCAAGGAGGAATGATGGAACTGAAAATTGGAAACCGGCTGATCGGTGGCGATCATCCCACGTATTTCATTGCTGATATTGCTGCCAATCATGACGGCAGCCTGGAACGAGCGAGGATGCTGATCCGTTTGGCGAAGGAGGCAGGTGCAGACGCAGCCAAATTCCAAAACTTCCAGGCGCCGAAGATTGTTTCGGATTACGGCTTCTCCCACATGGATTCCCAGGTGTCCCACCAGGCAAAATGGGAGAAATCCGTCTCGGAAGTGTACGCCGAAGCATCGATCCCCTTTGAATGGACGCCGGTGCTCAAAGCGGCCTGTGATGAAGTGGGCATTGATTATTTCTCATCCCCCTATGACTTCGAAGCCATTGATATGCTGGATGGGTACGTCCCTGCTTATAAGATCGGTTCAGGCGATATCAATTGGATTGAAGCAGTCGAACGGATCGCCAGCAAAGGTAAGCCGGTGCTGCTGGCAACCGGGGCATCGGATATCGGCGATGTTCAGCGGGCAGTGCACGCCATCCTGAACATCAACCCCCGACTGGTCTTGATGCAATGCAACACCAATTACACCGCTGAGGATGGGAACTTTGACAACATCCATTTGAATGTTCTCAAAACCTACGCGAGCATGTTCCCGGAGGTGGTTTTAGGGCTTTCAGACCACACCCACGGCCATGCCACGGTGTTGGGCGCGGTCACGCTGGGGGCACGCGTGGTTGAGAAACACTTCACCGATGATAATAACCGAGTCGGCCCCGACCATCCCTTTGCGATGAACCCGGACACCTGGTTTGCCATGGTCAAGGCCACCCGGCAGCTTGAACGGGCGCTGGGCTCCGGGGATAAATTCGTAGCGGCCAATGAACAGGAGACCGTGATCATCCAGCGGCGCTGCCTGCGGGCTGCACGTGAAATTGAGCCAGGTGAGATGATCACCCGGGAGATGATCGATGTGCTCCGGCCGGCCACACCGGGCGCCATCCTGCCCTATGATATCAGCGAGGTGATCGGGTTAACTGCCCTGGTGCGCATTCCCAACGGGCAGGCCTTGCAGTGGACTCAGTTTGGCGATTCCTAAGCTGACAGCGATGATCACCCCAATCAGAAATCAGAAGTGATGCGAGTTCTTTACTTTACAGCAGGAGACAGCCCCCACGACCAGCGCTTTCTGAGTGCCCTGGCAGGGACGGCCCACCAGGTTTTCAGCCTGCGCATGCAGGTGTGTGAGCCTGCAACCCCCGCCGGGATCACAGAACTGGCCTGGCCGGCAAGCCAACCGGATTGGGCTAACTGGGCTGGGTGGCAGGCGGGCGTTGAACAACTTGACAGGCTGTTATCCAATCTACAACCGGACCTGGTCCATGCAGGCCCGCTGCAAGGGCCTGCCCTGGCAGCAGCACAGGCTCAATTTCACCCCCTGGTGAGCATGTCGTGGGGTTTTGACCTGCTGCGCCTTGCCCGGCGCAGCCCCTGGATGCGGACGGCCACGCGCTGTTCGCTAAACCGCAGCGACGTGCTGGTTGCCGATTGTCAAACGGTGGCCGATGAGGCAGTCCGCTATGGGTTCCCGCGAGAGCGGGTGGTCATTTTCCCCTGGGGGGTTGACCTGGCACATTTTTCTCCCCAGCACGCGGAAAAGGCCGGCCAGTCGCTCAGAAGGGACTTGGGATGGGATGAACACTTCGTCTTCCTGTGCAACCGGACCTGGTCACCGCCCTATGGCGTTGACCTGCTGGCCCAGGCGTTCAGATTGGCCTGGGAGAAACGTCCCGGTTCGCGCCTGCTGCTGGCGGGCGGCGGGCCCCAATCTGAGCTGATCCACCGCATATTAGCGCCGGTGGGTGACGCCGTTCACTACGCGGGCTGGGTATCCCGGGAGGCCCTGCCAGGGTATTACGGCGCGGCTGATGTGTTTGTGAGCCCTTCCCATTGTGACGGCTCCTCGGTATCGTTAATGGAAGCGCTGGCTTGCGGGCGCCCGGTGCTGGTTTCGGATATCCCCAGCAACCAGGAATGGGTCAAACCCGGGGAGGTGGGTGCGCTGTTTGAGGACGGCGAGGTTTCATCCCTCGAAAGCCAGCTGCTGGCCATGGCTGCTGACCCACACCTGGCCGCTTACGGCCGCCATGCCCGTCTTCTGGCGGAAGAGCGCGCCGATTGGAAGCGAAACTTCCGAAAATTGGAGACTGCCTACCGCATGGCAGCAGGTTGAGCAGCACTTTGACCTCTCGCTGCCGCGGTGCCGAACAGGCTTTAATGGGTTAGAAAGCTGTGTCGTTCTACACCTTGACGAAAAGAAAAAGTAATTTAATGGTAAATAAGAATATGAAGAAATATGCGTTTTTAATCGTGATTCTCACCCTCTTGCTGGCTGGGCTGGCATGCAACCTCCCTTACCAGGCCACACCGGCTGAAGTGTCGGTTGAGATTGCTACCCCGGATGGGTTTAAAGTCGAGAACCGGGTCGTCGATGACCGGCTCATCAGCCTTTCACTGCCCGAATCCTATTTTGTCAGCACCGCTGCTCCTGATTTTTCCACCCTGCTTGGCAGCCTGGGCGACTCGGGTGTGGCAGTTGGCTCTGACCTGCAAAACCTGCTGGGCAATGCCCAGGAGGATATCCTCATATGGGGTTATGAGACCGGGAGCAGCGGCAGCATCCCCGTCAGTTTTGTGGTCATAAAAAATGAGGACTACGCTGCTGTGCCTCTGGGCCTGCTCTCAACTTTTGCGGGGCCTCTGTTGGGCAATCGGGTACAGATCCTTGCAGAACACAGGCTGACGATTGCCGGGCGAGATACCCTGCGCTGGGTCACGCTCACCAACGAAGCCGGGATTGAGTTCACCCAGGTGGTGTATGTATTCAAGGACTCTGGCACCCTGTACCTGGTAGGGTTCAACATGGAGGGGCAGAGTGTGGATCACCAGGTTGGGGTCTTTGATGCTATCATTGGCTCACTGACGATTGAAGATTTGGAATGACACCCTGATGAAAGTGAAACCCCACCATCCCTCGGTTGTGGCCATCATCCAGGCTCGGATGGGCTCCAGCCGCCTGCCGGGCAAGGTCTTGAAAGATATCTGCGGAGAGCCTGCCATCATCCGTGAGGTGGTGCGCGTCAGGAGGGCACAAACCATCGGGCAGGTGGTTGTGGCCACGACCACCGACCCCGGTGATGACCCGGTCCTGGCCGTGTGCCGTGCACGCGGCATCCCCTGTTTTCGAGGGGATATCCACGATGTGCTCGACCGCTATTACCGAGCTGCCCAACTTTTCAAGGCTGAAACCATCGTGCGCCTGACCGGCGACTGCCCTGTAATCGACCCCCAGGAAATTGACCGAACCGTGCGCGCCTTCTTTGAATCCGGTGCAGATTTTGCTGCCAACCGCCTGCCGCCACCCTGGAAGCGCACCACCCCCATCGGTATGGATACCGAGGTGGTGAGCTTTGACAACCTGGAACGGGCTTGGCACGAAGCTGAGAGCAAACATGCCCGCGAACACGTCATGCCCTATTTTTATGAACAGGAAGGGCGTTTTAAGGTGGTGCTGGCTGATCACGACCCCGACCTGGGCAGCTATCGACTGACTGTCGACACCCCCGAGGATTTGGCTTTGATCCGCAAGCTCTATGCGCATTTTGAAGGGGGGGACGCGTTTTCTTTACATGATTTGATTGCCGTGCTGAATAATCATCCCGAATGGATGGCGCTCAACGCACAGGTAGTGTCCAAGGATTACCAGGAGACAGATTCGCGCTTTTAATGCACCTGTTGAGGAAGAAAGAGGACTGAACACACAGCTTCGAGAGATCAAGATCGGACATGACTTCATGTCCGATGTGAAGATCGGGGCGGATTGAACGGCCTGCCCAGGGTGATATAATTCTCTCAAAAGAGGATGGATGCGCTTCGAATGAATTGTTTATTATGTGGGTCAGAACAGCATGAGGTATTTTCCAGGGTGGAGTCCTTTGATTTCCCCTTGACCTACTACCAATGCGAAAACTGCGGGTTAATCTTTCAATCGCCCGCAGAAGCCCAGGCCACAGATCCACAGTTTTATGCCGAAACCTACCGTCAGATCTACCAATCCAGCCCGGAACCGACACAAAAGGACCTGTGGGTCCAGGAGCACCGGGCGCTTGCGCTGGTGCGGGTGCTGCAAACTGTTAAAATCGAACCGCCGCAGCGTGCCCTTGACATTGGCGCATCCACAGGTATTCTGCTGGAAACTTTTCAGCGGGCTTTTGATAGCGAGGTGGTCGGTGTTGAGCCGGGCGATGCCTATCGCACCCATGCAGAGCGGCGCGGCATCCCCATGTTCTCTTCGGTTGAGGATTTGACGGCTGTCAACCCGCCCAGGTTTGATCTGATCAGCCTAATTCACGTCCTGGAGCATCTGCCTGACCCCGTGGGCTTTTTGGCGATGCTGCGCGCAGACCTGCTGAAGGAAAGTGGGGTTCTCTTGCTGGAAGTGCCGAATTTTTACGCCCATGACAGCTATGAACTGGCGCATTTGGCTTGCTACACCCCGCACACGTTGCAGCAGGTTTTACGGAAAACTGGCTTTCATGTGTTCTTCTTTCAGCGGCATGGGTTCCCGCGCTCCACGCTGTTGAACCTTTACCTGACAGCAATAGCGCAGCCCTTGCCCCTTGATGCGCCCAGCTGGGCGGTTAAACGCGACCGCTTGGTGGGCCTCAAACGGAATTTGGGCCTCTTTTACCGCCGCGCGATCCAGAAATTTTTCCCCCACAAGGCCTGGCTGCCCCTGCCTGAGGGCAAGAAAGATTGAAGCCATGCCCCTTTTGACGTTATTTACCGCCCCCAAATCTTTCACCGACCCGCATATCAGCATCATCCAGCGCAATATGCTCCTCAACTGGCAGGCACTTGGTGATCAGATTGAGGTGGTGGTGATCGGTGATGAGCCCGGGATCGCGGCGCAGTGCCGTGAGCTGGGCATCAAGCATCTGCCGGATGTGCGCTGCAACGAGCGCGGCACCCCGCTGATCAGCTCGATCTTTGCATTGGCTCGCGGGGTCAACGATTCCCCGATTTTGGCATATGCCAACGCGGATATCCTCTTCCTGCCCGACTTACTGGAGGGGATCCGCTTGCTGGAGAATAAAAAGGCGGGCTTTCTTGGCGTCGGTCAGCGCTGGGACCTGGATATCAAGATGCCTATAGAGTTCTCCACCGGGTGGGAAGATAGATTACGTGACCTGATCCGGGACAAGGGAACATTGCACGGACAAACCGGGAGCGATTATTTCATTTACCCCCGGTCGTGCTTTGAGACCCTGCCAGACTTCGCCGTCGGCCGAGCGGGATGGGATAACTGGATGATCTACCGGGCGCGCTGGGCGGGTTGGCCTGTGGTCGACCTCACCGGGGCGGTCACGATTGTGCACCAGAATCACGATTACAGTCACCTGCCGGGTGGGGTTGTGCATTACCACCAGCCAGAGACAGATGTCAATGTCCGCATTGGCGGAGGGCGCCGGACGATCTTTACGCTTCAGGATGTTACCCATTGTGTAAAGGACGGTGAGCTGAAGCGCAAGCGGCTGACCTGGGGTGGGTTTTGGCGCGAAGTGGAGATCTTTCCCCTCATCCGGCTGCATTCACGAGGATTGGGCTGGTTAGGCTTTGCGGTTTTTCATCCCGTTATGGCTTTCAATCAGGTGCGAGGTTGGCTGACATACAAGCTCAAACGCAGATAAGCGGCGAAACTATGATGATCGAATAGGATGTGAACCATGCCACGGATCGGCATGAACCCCTCTCGGGGAAAAACCCTGGATTACTCACCTGCCCGCACCACGGTGGCGGTGCTGGTCTACGCACCCCACCAGGCGGGTTACTTTCAGAACCGGCTGGATGTGACCCACATGGCCATCGAGAGCATCCTGGCCAACACCCAACAGCCTTTTGACCTGCTGGTGTTCGACAACGGCAGCTGCCCTGAAATGGTGGGGTATCTGCAATCCCTGCACGAGCGAGGCGCCATCGATTACCTGATCCTCTCGAAGCACAATATCGGCAAGCTGAATGCGCTCAGGGTGATTTTCGAGACCGCCCCGGGTGAGATCGTGGCCTACACCGACGATGATGTCTTTCACCTGCCGGGCTGGCTGGGCGAGCATCTCAAGATCATCGATACCTACCCCAATGTCGGCGCAGTGACCGGTTTTTATATCCGCCAACGTGTGGCGATGAGCTCCGAGAGCACCCTGGCTTTTGCGGAGCAAGCGGACTGCATTGCCCAACGCGGACTGCTGATGCCGCGCAAATGGGAAGAAGAGTACATCATCAACAGTGGGCGCACCTGGGAGAGGTATGCATCTGAGGTCGCCGGGATTGAGGACATCATCGTGGCCTATGGCGGGGTTGAAGCCTGGGTATCGGCTCATCATTTTCAGATGGTATGCCCCAAAGCCGTCATCCGGGAGATCCTTATTGAGATGCTCCCCGAGGGTTGGGGCGACCGCATGATGGGCCGCATGGTGGAGATGGATGACCGCATGGACGCCAAGGGCTTTCTGCGCCTGTGCACCCGTCAGCAAACAGTCCGCTTGATGGGCAACGCCATCTCTGAGGAAGTGGCAGCCCTGGCCGCTGAAGCGGGCCTTTCGGTGCAGGCTGCGGACGTGGGGCAGGGCCGGCATGGCTTGATGCGCCGCCTGGCTGATGTGGGTTGGATCCGTTACCTGCTGCAGTGGATCGTCAACCGCATTTATCGCTGGTTGAACTAGTCTGAAGGCGCTCGAAACGCCAGTACTCAAGCATAGTCAGATAGGGAAGTGGATGTGAAATTTCTAATTGCAGGTTTGGGATCCATCGGCAGGCGGCATCTGCGCAACCTGCTCGCGCTGGGAGAGCGCGATATCCTGCTCTACCGGACGCACCTCAGCACCCTGCCGGATGATGAGCTGGCAGCCTTCCCGGTGGAGACGGATTTGCATGCCGCGCTGGCACACCGCCCTGATGCCGTTATCATCGCCAATCCGACTGCCCTGCATTTGGACGTGGCCATCCCCGCGGCTGAGGCTGGCTGTCACCTGCTGATGGAGAAACCGGTAGCCAGCAAGCTGGATGAACGGGTTAGTGCGCTCCAAACCGCTATTGACCGGGCTGGGGTTAAGACCCTGGTGGGGTTCCAGTTTCGTTTTCACCCGGTTTTAGAGCGGGTTAAGGCCTTGCTGAATACCGGGCGCATCGGCCGTCCGCTCAGCTTTCGCGCCCATTGGGGTGAGTACTTACCTGGCTGGCACCCCTGGGAGGATTACCGGCTGAGCTACGCCGCCCGCAAAGACCTGGGAGGCGGTGTGGTGAACACCCTCAGCCATCCCCTGGATTATGTGCGCTGGCTGTTTGGCGAGGTGGATGCGTTGAGCGCGTTCACCGGGCAGGTGTCTGACCTGGAATTGGCGGAGGTGGAAGACCTGGCGGAGATCTCGCTTCAATTTAAGAGCGGCGTGATCGGGTCGGTGCATTTGGACTACTTCCAGCAGCCGCCAGCCCACTGGCTGGAGATTGCCGGTACCCACGGGTTGCTTCGCTGGGAGAACGAAACCGCGCAGGCACGGCTGTATGACGCCCAGGCAGACTGCTGGGAGGTCAGCGGTCCCCCGCCAGGTTTTGAACGCAATAATATGTTCCTGGGTGAAATGGAGCATTTTTTGCGCATAATCCGTGGGCAGGAGGATTCACGCTGCACGCTGGATGATGGAATTCGCTCGCTGATCCTCACCTCGGCTGTCCACGAAGCGGCCATGCTGGGTGTGACGGTGGATATCCCGCAGTGGACTGGTTAACACTCGCGCTGTACTTAAACGCGCTGCCCGACAACCGTGCCCGACTGCGTGGTCACGGAATTGCTGACCCGAGGGTATAATATCCATCTATGATTTATTCGTGTTACCAAGGGAAGTCTATTGAATTTAATGGATAAGTTCTCACTGGAGGGTCGTACCGCGCTGGTGACCGGGGGCGCCGGCTTGCTGGGTCGACAATTTACGCGCGCCTTGGGCGAGGCAGGGGCCAAGGTAGTGGTTGCTGATATCGATTTTGACGCTGCCCATGATCACGCACACCTGCTTAGGGAAGGGCAAATTCCTGCCATTGCTGCCAGGGTCAACGTCACCGACCCGGAATCTGTTTCAGCCCTGATCGCGCACACCCTGTCTGAATTTGAGCACCTGGATGTGCTTGTCAATAGCGCTGCGCTGGACCCGAAATTTGACCCGCAGCACCTGGGCGAACAATCGGCGAATGCCTTTGAAGATTACGCCCTTGAAATGTGGAAAAAGTCGTTGGAAGTGAACCTGACCGGTGTCTTTTTAGCCTGCCAGGCTGCTGGCAGGGTGATGGCGAAGCAGGGTTCGGGTGTGATCATCAATATCTCCTCTGTTTACGGTTTGGCAGGTCCTGACCAGGCGATTTACCCCCGGGTTGACGGCCGCCAGCAGTACAAGCCGGTGGACTACCCGGTCACCAAGGCTGGGATCCTGGGGTTAACCCGCTACCTGGCGGCTTATTATGCCGGTAAACAGATTCGGGTCAACGCCCTCACACCGGGCGGCATTTACAACCAGCATGATGATGAATTTACTACCAGGTATTCGGCAAAGGCGGTCCTGGGTCGCATGGCACGTGAAGATGAGATGAACGGTGCCTTGCTTTTCCTGGCCTCTGATGCCTCAAGTTACATGACGGGCGCGAATTTGGTCGTTGACGGAGGATACACGGCATGGTGAAGGATCGAGAAATCCTGGCGCTCATCCCGGCACGCGGGGGTTCTAAGGGTATTCCGGGTAAAAATATCAAACCCTTTGCGGGTTTTCCGCTGATTGCCTACAGCATCATGGCTGGACGCCAGTCGGATTGGGTGACCCGTGTGATCGTTTCAACAGATGATGACACCATCGCCGACATCGCCCGCCAATGGGGGGCTGAGGTGCCTTTCATCAGGCCCGTGGAACTTGCCCAGGATGATTCCCTGGATTTACCAGTGGCGCAACACTGCCTGGATTGGCTAGCCGAACATGAAGGTTATCACCCGGACGCTCTGGTGTGGCTGCGGCCGACCTCGCCAATCCGCCCGCGGGATTGTGTGGATGCCGCCATCCAGATCTTAGTAGACCATCCCGAGGCGGACAGTGTGCGCGGTGTGGTCCCTGCCGGGCAGAACCCCTTTAAGATGTGGACGATCGACCAGCAGACGCAAAAAATGATCCCATTGCTGGGCGTTGAAGGCATTGCTGAACCCTATAACGCCCCGCGCCAAAACCTGCCGGATGTGTATTGGCAGACGGGGCATATTGACGCCCTGTGGGCGAAAACCGTGCTGGAAAAGCACTCCATGACGGGCGAGGTGATCCTGCCCCTGATGATCGATCCTCGCTACACGGTGGACCTCGACCTGCCTTCGGACTGGAAAAAAGCGGAGAGAACTGTTCAGGAGGACTTCCAGGTATTACAGATGGTCGATCCTGCCAACCAGCGCCGCAGCCTGCCTGATGATATTCACTTGCTCGTGCTTGATTTTGACGGGGTGATCACTGATAATCGGGTCTGGGTCAACGAACAAGGTCAGGAAATGGTGGCTGCCAATCGGTCTGATAGTTTAGGTCTTGAGACGATGAAGAAGTTAACCGGGATTGATGTGATGGTGCTCTCCCGTGAGACTAACCCGGTGGTTGCCGCCCGTTGTAAAAAGATGAATTTGCCGGTGCTGCAAGCCGTGCAGAATAAAGCCAATGCGATCCGGAATGTGATTGAGAGAAAATCTCTTGAGCAGAACCAGGTGATCTTTATGGGCAATGACATTAACGATTTGCCCGTCTTCACGGAGGTCGGGTTTACTGCTGCCCCAGCAGATGCACACCCGTCGGTATTGCGGCGTGCTGACCTGGTGCTCTCGAAACCCGGCGGCATGGGGGCTGTGCGTGAACTGTGTGACTTTATCCTGTCTCATTTGGAAATTGAGCCGTACTAAGCCTATCTCGTTTTTTTGGGTGATTAATTGGAGCCACAATGATTGATGTTGAATTTTACATGAAAGTGTATGACCTCAAGTACCGGTTGATGGGCGGCGAACGGATGCCCCGTACGGCGTTATTAGGTTTACTGGAATCCTATCGCAGCCCGGAGCCAGTTGTTTACAATATTGAAACGACCAACGCCTGCAATATGCGCTGCGAGATGTGTCCGCGCACGACCATGATGACCCGCCCGATTGAGACCATGGCGCCCGAGCTGTTTAAAGCGGTCATTGATCAACTCAAGCCATTTTCAGCAGAGCAATTGGCCCGGTGGGAAGCGTTTGTCACGCAGAATTACGGCATCCACAAGGACGATATGAGCGAGAATCACTTCTTTTTATATGTGATTCCCAGGGTCATTGTTCTGCACGGGTATGGCGACCCACTCCTTGACAAGCACATGCCCCAATACGTGCAATGGATGACGGAAAAAGGCTTGGAATCGTATTTTTCGTGCAACCCGGCCAATATCAATATGGAGCGCACCCTGGAAACCTTTGAAAACGGGCTGAATTACATTAAATATTCCATTGAGAGCGTGGACGACCTGCGCCATAAAGAGGTGCGGGGCCAGGCTTCGAATTTCACCGAATCCTACAAGAATATCTTGAAGCTGCTCGATTACAAAGCCCAGAGGAATTACCAAACTGAAATTGTCATCACGATGATCAACCTGAATAAGCCCTGGCAGCAAGATGAATTTGAACGCCTGAAAGAGGCTTTTGAAGGCTGCGATGTGTATGTGTACCTGAAAAGCCAAGATCAGATGTGGTACGAGGATAATCAGCAACAAACCGCATCAATTCATTGGATTGAATTTTGCCAGTTTCCCTGGTCATCGATGACGGTGAAATCGAACGGGGAATGCGCAGAATGTGTAGAGGATTTTAACAACGAGATCATCCTGGGAGACACACGGGTTGAATCGCTGAATGCGATCTGGAATGGGAAAAAGTACCAACAATTCCGTGAAGATCACTTTGATCTGAGGCCGGGTATCAAATGCACTGAACAATGTGATATGCAACTGGTTGGCAGTTTTCTGGCTGATGCGCTCAGTGATTAAGCCTGACCGGATCGTGGAATCGCTGGTTTGACCAAATTAGCCATGGTTTGTCAGTGAGAGGACAAATCCTGTGGCTGAGGAGCTATTGAATGAAAAGAGAAATCCAAATTGGAAACAAGCTGGTGGGTGATGGGCACCCAACCTATGTCATTGCAGAAATTGGCATTAACCACAATGGCAGGGTGGATATTGCCAAGGAACTGATCAAAGCAGCGGCAGATGCCGGCGTTGATGCGGTCAAGTTTCAGAAACGCACGCCTGAACTGTGCGTCCCGGATCACCAGAAGGACCAGATGCGCGACACGCCCTGGGGCTACATCACGTACCTGGATTACCGCTACAAAGTGGAATTTGAGCAGGAGGAATTCGAGCAAATTGATGCCTACTGTAAAGCCCTGGGCATCGATTGGTTTGCCAGCTCGTGGGACCTGGAGTCACTGGCGTTCATCAACGCTTTCAACCCGCCAGCGCACAAAATCGCTTCGGCACTGCTGACAGACCACGAACTGCTGCGGGCGGCCAAGGCCACCGGTAAGCCCATCATTCTCTCAACTGGTATGTCCACCATGGCGGAGATCCGCGAGGCTGTTGATATACTGGGAGAAGATAATCTGGTTATCTGCCACACAACCAGCAGCTATCCCTGCCCCCCGGAGGAATTGAACTTAAAGATGATCCCTACCCTCAAGGAAATGTTTAATTGCCCGATCGGTTATTCAGGGCACGAGGTAGGCCTGGTCACCTCGGTGATAGCGGTGGGTTTAGGCGCTACCCTGGTGGAGAGGCATGTAACCCTCGACCGAGCCATGTGGGGCTCTGACCAGGCGGCATCGGTTGAACCGCAAGGCGTGCGGACCCTGGTCAAGTATATCCGCGTGACGGAAAAAGCCCTGGGCGACGGGGAAAAGAAAGTCTATGACAGCGAACAGTCGGTCCTCAGAAAACTGCGAAAATACAGTACCTAACCAACGGAAATTTAGATGAGCTTGATAACACACGGAAAAGCATACTTCTCGACTCGCTCAACCCGGCGTCAAATTAACCGGGAAATCCGCCGGATGGGCAAAGCTGTTGCCCGGAAAGCACCTCAACCGGATGAGAAGCAGACCATTCTCGCCTTCAATGCCTCCACGCGCATTACCGGGCTGAGCCTGAATGCTGCCTTTGCCATGCTGACGGGCTGGTCATTGCGGATGCAAGGGGCACGGGTGATCAATTTTGTCTGCCAATTTGGGATGTCACGCTGCGTGATGGGTACGGACCGGAATGATGTCTACCAGGTGATGCCCTGCCAGCAATGCCTGGCCCAATCTTCTGCGATCTACCATCGCTCGAATGTGAGCAAGCTGGTCTACGCACCCAACGAAGAATTGGCGCAAGCATTGCAGGATACCAACCTGGCGAGGTTGCGGCACTTCCGGTATGAGGACATCCCGTTAGGTGACCTGTGCTTGCCCTCTATGCGCTGGGTTTTGCGGCGGCATCATCTCGAAGACGATGAACCGACCCGGGTGCTTTATCGGCATTACATCCTTTCGGCCTATAAAGTGGCTATGCAATTTGACTGGCAGGTGATCACGCAATCCCCCATTGCGGTGATGGTGTTTAACGGCATGTTTTTTCCAGAGGCGACTGCCCGCTGGGTTGCCCTACTACGTGGGGTGCCGGTTTTCTCTCACGAGGTTGGCATGCGTCCTTATTCTGTGTTTTTCACTGAAGGTGAGGCCACTGCCTATCATGTTGATATCCCCGATGATTTCCAGCTGTCACCGGCGCAGGACCAGCAGCTTGACGAATACCTCTCAAAGCGCTTCAAAGGCGATTTCAGCATGGCCGGCATTCAATTTTGGCCGGAGATGTCGGGCTTGGATGAGGGGCTGATCGAAAAAATGGCGGCATTCAAACAGGTTGTTCCGATCTTCACCAATGTGATCTTCGACACCAGCCAACCGCACGCCAACGTGATCTTCGATGACATGTTCGCCTGGCTCGAAAAGGTGCTGAAGGTGATCAAAGCTCACCCGGAGACGCTGTTTGTGATCCGGGCCCACCCGGATGAATCACGGCCAGGCAAGGCCAGCCAGGAAAGTGTGGCGGCGTGGGTGCAGGAGGCGGATGTGGCCGCGCTGCCCAATGTCGTTTTTGTGGGACCGGACGACTACTTCAGCTCTTACGAAATGATCCAGCGCGCCAAGTTCGTGATGATCTACAACTCCACCATCGGGATGGAGGCGGCCATCATGGGGGCGCCGGTGCTGTGTGCCGGCAAAGCCCGCTTCACACAGCTCGAGACGGTCTTCTTCCCCAGTGATAAAACTGAGTATATGAACACCCTGGAGGCCTTTTTAAGTGCTGAGGAGGTGAGCGCACCACAAAAGCACCAGGTCAATGCCCGCCGGTTCCTCTATTATCAACTCTTTCGCACATCGCTGCCCTTCGACCGCTACCTCGAGCTGGATGGCATCTGGCCTGGATTTGTGCGCTTGAAGGATTTCGAACCCGAGGACCTTTTGCCAGAGCGTTCACCGGCGATGAAGGTCATCTCAGAGGGGTTGCTATCGGGGAAAGCCTTCCTGCTCCCGGAGGGTGATTAGGTCAATCGCAATACAGGGGTTAAGTAAGCGCTTTAAGGGGTGGTGCGCAACGGAACATAAACAGGCTGTATTATGCCTTATTGGATGGTGTAGATATCCCAACCATAGCTGAATATCCGGGTGTCAAAGAGGGGATCAGGGTCGTTGCAATACCCTATGCTTCCTATCAACGGGCAGACCACCACTGGCAGGTTCAGGTTGATGACCCGGAACTGGTCATGCACCTGGGCTACGGGGACGAAACGGTCGCCCTGGTTACGGAGCACGATCTCATTCCATAGCATGGCGGAATCTTCATCAACTCCCGCCCTGAGCAGCAGCCTGGGCATATTGTCGACATAGGGCATCAAAACGACCCCGTCCGAATACAAGTGCAGGCGTTCCAGCGTCTCCGCATCGATGTGGGTGTATCCTATTTTTGTTAAGGTGTAGAAGTTTTCAATGATGGGAATCGAGAATAGATAGGCCAATTGCCCCAGCAGGATATGCCCGTCTTGGGCTCCCATTGATTTCATCAAAGACCGGATTTCCTTCTGCAGGACCAGCAGGAGATCAGGGGACTCACAAAGAAAACCACACAGGGTCTGGACAGGCCTGGAGATCGTAACCTATGCTGAAGTCGCCCTCCCGGATTTTTATACCTTCAGTGTTGATCAGGCCCTCGTCCATCAACCCAAACTGGGGGGAAGTCAGCCAAAGGCCATTACCATCACAGCAATCACCAGGGGTGCCAGGGTCATTATTATGCTTGTGGACTTTGTTTTGTCTTCATAAATCATGCTCCAGAACGGTCTGAGTAAAAGTCATTGCCGCTCAAGCATTGGTAAACCGGGTTATAATAACGAATTAAGAAAATAAGCTGATCAGAAGGTAGTCATATGGCAAACAAAATCGTCGCGCTGGTCCCCATGCGCCATCATTCGGTGAGGGTGCCCGGTAAGAATTACCGCCTCCTGGCAGGCAAACCTCTTTTTCACCACATCATGCACACGTTGATGAAGGTGCAGGAACTTGAGGCCGTCCTCGTGGACACCGACAGCCCGGAGATCACTGCGGGTTTGGAAGCGCACTTTCCGGACGTGAAAATTCTGACCCGTCCCGAGCATCTGCGGGGCGATGAGGTCTCGATGAACGAGATCCTGATCCACGACACCGGTGCTATCAAGGCGGATTTTTACCTGCAAACCCACTCCACCAACCCGCTCTTGCGGGCGGAGACCATCTCTACTGCAATCCAGGCGTTTTATGCCGGCATGCCCGAATATGACTCCCTGTTCGGGGTGACCCGCTACCAAACCCGCCTGTGGGATCAGCTTGGCCGCCCAATCAACCATAATCCGAACATCCTCCTGCGCACCCAGGATTTGCCGCCCATCTATGAGGAAAATTCCTGCCTGTATATTTTTTCCCGCCAGACCCTCGTCGAGCGGCGCAACCGCCTGGGTGAACGCCCGCTGATGTTTGAGATCCCTGCCATAGAGGCCAGGGACATCGATAATGAATTGGATTTCACCATTGCAGAAACGCTCTACCGCCAGATCTATGGTGCGTGATCAGCGTCACAGTCCATGTGTTAGGAGAAGCACAATGAAAACGGTTTTGGTGTCTGCACCTTATCTGCTGACGGAAATTGAGCGCTTTCGCCCGGTTTTGGAGGCTTTTGACCTCGACCTGATCATTCCGGAGGTCCACGAGCGCCTTTCCGAAGAAGAGATCCTGGTGCATGCCGGCCAGTTCGATGGCACCATTTGCGGCGATGACCGCTACACTCGCCGGGTGATTGAGGCGTGCAGGCCGCGTTTACAGGTGATCTCCAAATGGGGTACAGGGATTGACTCGATCGACCAAACCGCAGCGGCTGAGATGGGCGTAATGATCGGGAACACCCCCAACGCATTCACCGTCCCTGTGTCTGAGAGTGTGATGGGGTATATGCTGGCCTTTGCCCGCCAGGTGCCCTGGCTTGATGATGCCATCAAAGCCGGTACCTGGGAAAAGATCAACGGGAAGACCCTGGTCGAGAGCACGCTGGGTGTGATCGGTGTGGGCAATGTGGGCAAAGCCGTCATTCGCCGGGCGCATGCCTTTGGAATGAAGATCCTCGGAAACGATATTGTCGAGATTGCACCCGATTTTGTGCTGGAATACGGGGTTGAGATGACCGGGTTGGAAGATCTGATGGCGCGTGCAGATTTCATCAGTGTCAACTGCACCCTCAACCCGACCAGCTATCACCTGATCAACGCTGAGCACCTGTCCCTGTGCCGGCCGGGTGCTGTGTTGATCAATACCGCCCGCGGTCCGGTGGTGGATGAGCCTGCCCTGGTTGCAGCGCTGCAGGCAGGCACGCTGCGCGGTGCGGCCTTGGATGTGTTTGAGGTTGAGCCTTTGCCAGCCGAAAGCCCCCTGCGGGGGATGGACCAGGTGCTGCTGGCCCCCCACAATTCCAATTCAAGCCCGCTATTTTGGGAGCGGGTGCACTGGAACACGATTAAAAACCTGCTGATTGGTTTGGATATTGACCCCGACCCGTTGGCAGCCCTGCGAGAGCAGTTCAAGGACTGAAGGGTTTGCACGGATGGTTTGAGGTAAAAAAAGGATTGGTGAAGGAATCTGAAAAAAGGATATTGATAATGAGTGAAAGTGAAACTCGAATTTTATTGATCACCGGTGCTGCCGGCGGCATTGGCCGGGCGACGGTTGATGTCTTTACTGAAAAAGGCTGGCAGGTGATCGGCGTGGACCGCCAGACAAAATACGACGGATTCCCGGCGGATGGCTTGTATATCCAGGCGGATATCTCCCTGCCAGAACAGATCGAAAATATTTTTGAACAGGTTTCCGGCTTTACCGACGCCCTGGACGCTGTGGTCAACAATGCCGCCGTGCAGATTGCCAAGCCCCTGCTTGAAACCACCGCTGAGGAGTGGGACCTGGTGATGGCGTCTAACCTGCGCTCGGTCTTCCTGGGTGCCAAGCTGGCCCACCCCCTGCTGGCGAAGCGATCCTCCGGCAGCTCTCGCGGAGGCGCGGCGATTGTGAACGTCTCCTCCGTGCATGCCGTAGCCACATCGGCAGATATCGCCTCCTATGCTGCCAGCAAGGGCGGCCTGTTGGCGCTGACCCGCGCCATGGCGATTGAGTTTGCCGCCGATGACATCCGGGTCAATGCCATCCTGCCCGGTGCTGTGGATACACCTATGCTGCGCGCCGGCCTCAGCCGAGGGCATGCGGGCGATGGCACTATCCTGGACCGCCTGGAAAACTTGGCACGCAAGACGGTCAATGGCCGTGTAGGCCAGCCAGAGGAGATTGCCAGGGCGATCTACTTCCTGGCCGATAACGCTCAATCCTCCTATATGACCGGTCAGGCGTTGATCGTGGATGGCGGCGCCACCTGCCGATTGAGTACAGAATGAAGCAAAAAGTGTGGTTAAAACGAATCATCCCAGATAGCGTTTGGCGTATGGGGCGATCCGGCTGGGACTCGATCCAGCGGGTTCCCCAAAACCTTGAGGCTTACCTGCATCCCTGGCGACGTGAAAGTATGGAAAAATTACAGGCGTTAAAGGATATTCATCAAGGTGAACGGTGTGTGATCATCGGGAATGGCCCCAGCCTGAATAAAACCGATGTACAGAAAATCCGCAATGAGTACACCTTTGGCTTGAATCGTATCTACCTCGCTTGGGAAGGATGGGGTTTTTCCACCTCTTATTTTCTCTCTGTGAATGATCTGGTGATTGATCAGTGTGCGCAAGAGATCATGGCTTTGCCCGTGCCTTTATTTGTTTCTTGGCGGGCGCGCCGTTGGCTTGAGCCAAAAGATAACTTGCATTTCTTATATACAACTTACACCGGCCCATTGTTTGCCAAAGATGCCAGTAAACGACTTTGGGAAGGCGCAACAGTGACTTATACGGCCTTACAGTTGGCATACCACATGGGCTTTTCAACTGTTGTCTTAATTGGGGTGGATCACAGCTTCGCTTCGAAAGGAAAACCCAATCAAACTGTAGAATCTCAAGGCGATGACCCCAATCATTTCAGCCCTCAATACTTTGGCAAGGGTTTCCGCTGGCAGCTTCCAGACCTGGAGACTTCAGAAAAGGCTTATCGAATGGCGCAAAAGGCTTTTGCGGAAGATGGCCGCCAGGTATTGGATGCAACGATTGGCGGACAGTTGGAGGTGTTTCCAAAAGTTAAGTATGATCACTATTTTGGAAAATGAGCATGGTCTCTAAACCGCTTGTCTCTATCATCACCCCTTCGTTCAATCAGGGTTCTTTTCTTGAGGCGACGATCCAATCGGTTTTAACACAGGATTATCCCTGTATGGAGTATTGGATCATAGATGGAGGATCGCAGGATGGCAGTCGTGCCATCATCAACAAGTATGCTGATCGAATTGCTGGATGGGTTTCTGAACCGGATGAAGGTCAGGCTGATGCAATTAATAAAGGTTTGCGCAGGTCAAGCGGGGACATCGTTGCCTGGATCAACTCGGATGACTTGTACCGACCGCATGCTGTAGCAAGGGCAGTAGCTGCATTACAGGGGCACCCCGAGGTTGGGCTGGTTTACAGCGATGTGGATTCGATCGATGCCCGGGGTGAGCTTTTTAACCGCATGCATTATCACCATTGGCAGTTGGTTGATTTGATGGCTTTTAAGATTTTGGGGCAGCCGAGTGTGTTTTTTCGCAGGTCACTATTAGACGAAGTTGGTTTCCTGGACACATCCTATCACTATTTGCTGGATCACCATCTCTGGCTGAGAATGGCACTGTGTACACAGCTAAAATATGTTCCGGGTGAAGTGTGGGCTGCAGCCAGGATGCACGCAGGTGCGAAAAATATCTCGCAAGCAGAAGGTTTTGGTCGCGAAGCTTATCGGCTGGCAAAATGGATGGGAAAAGATGAGCGATTTGTAAGCCATTATGAAGGTCACGCGAGAAGCGTTTGGGCGGGTGCTCATCGCCTGAACGCGTTTTATTTGCTGAATGAGGGCAAAGCAGGCGCTGCACTCAAGGCTTACTGGCGTGCTTTTTGGCAGAAACCAGCTGTTGCTTTGAAAGATTGGCGCCGGGTCGCATTTGCCGTGATGAGCCCGTTGAAGGTTGACAATTGGCGCGAGAACTATCTGCGCAGACGGAAAAAGCGCTTCATTGAGATAGAAAGTGATGAACCCGAAGATCAAAACTGATTCTAAACTAATTAAAATGCTTGAAGATCATCAGTATTGGGTGTGGTTAATGCTGGCCCTGGTGTTCTTCTTTGGACTGGTGGGGCGGTTCTACGACTTTGATGACCCGCCGCTGGATTTTCACCCCACACGGCAGCTGCATTCCATGTTGATCGCCAGAGGGATGTACTATGAAAATTTGGTCGACGCACCGGAAGAACAGCGCGCGTTGGCAGTCCAACAATGGAAATCTGAGGGTCAAATTGAACCACCGATCATGGAACGGTTAACTGCCTGGGGATATCGGCTGGTGGGTACAGATGATCTGCGGGTGCCAAGGTTTCTATCGATCTTCTTTTGGACTGCTGGTGGGATTGGGCTGTTCTTGTTGCTGAGTGATGTGGTGGGCGCTAAGGGCGCGGTGATCGGGTTAGCCTATTACATGGTGCTGCCTTTCCCGCTGTACGCGAGCCGTTCCTTTCAACCTGAGCCGTTGATGACGGCTGCAATTATTTTTTCCTGGTGGGCCATTGAAAGGTGGGCCAAGCAAAACACCTGGGTCAATGCCGTTGTGGCGGGATTGCTTTCTGGCTTGGTCATTTATGTCAAATTACCCGCAATATTTTTCGTCGCCCCTGCCATGATGGCGGTTGTTATTACCGATCAAAAGTTGATCAAGTTCATCACCCATCCACAGGTGATTACCATGGTGATTTTGGCTGTTGCACCTGCATTAGTCTATCATGTGGATGGGATTTATCTATCAGGCTTTCTACAAAACCAGACCGGTTTCAGGTTGTTTCCTCAATTGTTAACGGATCCCTTTCACTACTTAAAGTGGAAAAATGTGATTGACAGCACATTGGGGATTGAATTTTTCTTATTTGGCCTTATCGGGACTTTGGTGATAAATGATGACCGTTTTAGGGCGATGGTTTTAAGTATCTTTGCAGGCTATTTCTTATATGGGTTGGTTTTTCCTTATCATATCGTCACCCATACCTATTACCAAATTCCATTGACACCTGCCATTGCGATTGGGTTGTCTGCTTGTGCAGCTGTGCTAATAGAGCACCTGCCCGGTCGCAAGACCTTCGGATTGGCAGCGATTGCAGGTTTGTTATTCTTTTGGATGGCGTACAACTTTTGGGATGCCAGGATGACCCTGAAGCATGTTAATCATCGTGAGCAACCAGGATTTTATGCTGCCCTGGGTGAGCAACTGCGCGATTATTCTCTTGTTTCCATCACGCCTGATTATGGTTACCGACTGGGCTATTGGGGGTGGAAATCCACACTTAACTGGATGTCTTCAGGAGACTTCATCCTGCGAGAACTGGCGGGGGTGGACCTGGATAAAACAGCTTTATTTGCTGAAGCCGTTGGTGGGAGAGAGCTCTTCCTGATCACAGATTTTAATGAATTTAATCGGCAACCTGAGGTTAAAGAAATCTTACAGGAAACTTATCCCATTTTTGATCAGGGCGAGGGTTATTTGATTTATGATCTACGGGAAACACAATAGGCATGTGTGTCTTGGACAGCGGGATTAACCATTGTTGATTACTGGGTATCGGCTATGGCTGATGACCTGGCCTTTATTTCGTTGCTTACAATCAGACCACCGGCAGAAATCAAACCTGCTATCACCCAAAAATAAGGCAAGGCAAAGGTATCGACGCTGAAACCTTCAACCAGGTGGGCTAAGATAAAAAATTTTCCAGCCAGACCAACGATTTGCATGACGGGTTGATGGCTGCTGTTGTGGATGAATGTGCTGTTCCTCCATAGGAGGTATAACCAGGTCAGGTAAACGCTTAAACCGATAAAACCTGTTTCAGCCAGCAATCGAAACCAAAGGGATTTGGTGTTAATCAGGCTGTTGCTCTGGTATAAAAGATTTCGGACTTCAATGGATTCGTACCCCAGGCTGTGCAGCCGATCGACAATGTAAAAACCAGCATTGCCCAATCCGACACCAAAGGGGTAGTCGGCGAAGATATTCCACCCGCCGAACCAGTACACGGTACGCTCCATGAAAGCCAATTCGCGTGCCAGCAGGATGATCTCTGTTTCGGAGGTGGGCAGGTCACTCAAACTGGCAAATAAAACCTGGTCAATGATTAATTGGTAGCGGGAATCGCGTTGGCTTGCCAAGTGGATTATTATGCCCGATGTGCCGACAATGATTGCCAGGGCACTTGTGAGCAGGATGAGGGCTAATACCGCACGGAAGAGGGCAGAATCATTAATCTTGAACTTCTTGTGGTTGATTAACCAGGTGTGTATTTTGTAGAACAGCCTTCTGGCGAGCAGCATGCTTAAGAAGGTAAGCATGACAATCAGCGCCAGCAGTCCGATGCGGGGAAAGCTGAACATGAACACGATCAGACCCGCCAGCAAAAGCCCATCTTCAACTTGAAAACGCCACAGCCTAAATTTAAAAATGGATTTTCGCTGATATACGGCAGAAAACCACAACGGGAAGAGCACCAGGGTAAAGATCAGCACATACCATGAAGGTTCATAAGCAAATCCCGTCAAACGGTTTGATAAGAGCATCCCTGGCTGCTGGAAGACCAGGGCAGATTTGATACTGGAGAACCACTCAGGGAAATAATGGGGATTTATATAGGTCTGCAACAGCACGATTTCAATCAGTGACCAGAGGATGAGCCATATCCCACTGATATAAATGAATTTCAAAGCTTGATGAATTACAAATCGATCCTGAAGGTAAGTGGTGATGGTGAGGTAAAAGCCAAGTCCGATCGCCAGTGTAACTAGCGCACGCAGGCTTTGATCGAAAAAGGTCGTCCCGCGCAGGTAAAATCCATCCAGGAAATACGCGCCAGCAGAGCATGTCACGGCAATGATCACAAAATAGAATATGGGCACAACTTCCTTGGGGAAGGTTCCCTGGCGGATCAGGTAGGGTACGAACCAGATCAGGATCAGTCCGAGTAAGGGCAGGGCAGAAAAAGGCGCCACCTGTGAGTCTGTCAAACGGGTAAGAACAGGGAAACTGGTGAGGGGGAGACCGATCAGCACCAAGCCGAAAAGTATCGTGCAGAGAATCTGGTAAATTCTATGCTTTGAAATCCGTGACAGCATTAGTGATTATTCACCTTTTGGGGTCGATGGAAAAAAGCGATACTTCAAGTCGACCAGCATCACCCCGATGCCAAATCCGATTAATGTACCGGCGAGGATTACGTTACTCCTGTTTTGATAGATGGGTTTGTCTGGTAGGTTAGCATGTGCGATCAAGCTTGCCATTACAAAGGGCTCCACTTGATTGGATGCCTGTTTTTCCGCCAATTGAGCCATACCCAAATCAGCCCAATAATTGACGATCGATTGAGCAACCAGGGGGTCTTCATGCCGATATCGTAGATACCACCTGTCGTGATACCGCTCGATGCTCATGTTCTGTTCAAAGGTTGCCGATTCAAGGGTTGGATCCAGTGTTTTAGCAAAAATAATCGTCTTGTTTCTGACCCCCAGCAAAACTCTTTGGACTGCTGAGAGGGCTAAGTCAAGATCGTACTGCGTGAGCTGTACAGGCTGTCCATTCTCATCCTGAAGGTTTTCGAAGTTGATCTGGCTGTAGTCAATGGATGATGAGAAGATGGCTTCTGCTTCGTACTTCGGTGGTTTGATAAAAGAGAAGATTAAACCCATTAAACCAAAAATGATCATACACAAGGTGATTTTCCACCAATTTTGCAAAAGGTGATCGATGGTATCGATAAGGTTAAACGTATCTGGACTGGTGTTTGTATCCAAAGCTTGTTTTTTCATATTTTGACAGCCAAAATTATAACATATAGCCTCTCATAAAGCACGGCTTGATGCTTGATGGTTATGTGGTGATAAGTAGGGTTAACGGACAAAAGCCAGTATAATAAGGTCGATTCATCACCGGCAGGAATTTAAACCACGCAAAGTAGAAAAACATGCCACCCCTCATCAGCATTGTCACCCCCTCATTCAACCAGGCGCCGTTCCTGCGCCGGACGATTGAATCCGTCCTTTCGCAGGATTACCCGCGCATAGAATACATTCTGATCGACGGCGGCTCGACGGACGGCAGCCGGGCGATCATCGAGGACTACGCAGACAGGCTGGCCCATTGGGAATCGCTTCCCGACCAGGGACAGACGGACGCCATCAACAAGGGATTTGCCAGGGCAACGGGCAAGTACCTGGCTTGGCTGAATTCGGATGATGTCTATCAGCCAGGTGCCCTCTCGGAAGCCGTGGATTACCTTGAGCAGCACCCCGAGGTTGGCATGGTGTATGGGGAGTGCACCTTTATCGACGCCCAGGACCGGGTGATCGGGCGCTTCCCTGCTGCGCAGACGGATTATCAACGTTTGCGGCGAGGTTATGTCCATATCCCCCAGCAGGCATCTTTTTTCAGGGCAGACCTGTGGCGCCAGGTTGGCCCCCTTGACCCGAGCTTTTACTTCGCCATGGATTATGATTTGTGGGTGCGATTGGCGCGTGAAGCCCCATTGGTCTACCTGCCAGGGCGGGCTTGGGCGAGCTTTCGTCTGCATGGGGACGCCAAGACAATCGCCGCTGATGCTCGCTGCTGGCCCGAGATGCTGCGGGTGCACTATCGTGAGGGTGGCAGCCCTTTGGCGCCAATCGTGCTTAAATACCAGGTGAGAAAACTGATCGCCCCGTTGATCAATTGGCGCCGCCGTCGAAAATTCAGGTCACACGATGAGGCGTTGGATCAAACCTGACGCTGACGGCCTGGGTAACACCAATTTTCCTGCCAAACGACAGCCAAGTTTACTGATGGAGGTTTATTTCAATGGCTAAAAAAGAAGGTCAATCACTCAATGCGGCTAAAGAAGGGTTCTTCCGTGAGCTGTATCAAAATTTGCAGCTGATCGTCCGTCTGATGGGTGATTCCCGGGTTAATTTACCGGTAAAGCTGCTGCCCGTGAGCGTGTTGATCTATTGGGTGGTGCCGTTTGATTTCTTGCCGTTGAACCCGCTGGACGATGCGCTGGCGATCTGGCTGGGATACACGTTATTCCTGGAATTGTGCCCTGATGATGTTGTTGCAGAACACCGGCAGGCACTTCGCAAGCGCTCTGCTGGTCAGGATCAGACCAAAGGCACTGCTCAGGAGGTGGTCGACGGGATATATAAAGACGTTTCCTGACCGGACGGTTTCTAAAGGATCCGAAGGGTACAAATGTCATCCCTGGCGGGTGATTTTGAATTTGTCTACGAAATTGTGTCAAATATTTGGGCTTAAGGGGAGCCGTTGACGCTTAGATATGTTATAATTTGTGAGGCGATATTTTACTGGTACCCCTTACACAACCACGGAGGATGAAAAGTGGCTTATCGAAACTGGGAAGTTTTAAAAATTTCGTACTGTGATCGAGCAGATGAAGAAGTTGCATTGGAAGCTGAGATCGTTTACCCGGCGACCTTTTTGCCGGAACAGGCGCCCAGGATCATTGCGCACCGTTGCTCACGCGGCTTAGCCTGCAACAGTTTTTCGCAGCCCGGTTGCTGCTGGTCAGGCACCAACCCGGGGTACGATCCCTTCAAAGAGCCTGAGACCGTCCGAGACGCAGCCTGACCCACTGCCCGCACAAGCACAAAACGCCCATACGGGCGTTTTGTGCTTTAAACCCCCCACCCACTGCGATCAGTGGATGGGGAGGAAGTTTGAGCTAAAGCGTGCACCGCCAGAGATGCTGGATAAGCCTCAGAACCCGGGCTGTGTGCCGGTGGGTTCAGTTTAGGGCGGTGTTAAGCAATCACGCCCAGGTCTTTGCCGACCTTGGCGAAAGCCTGCAATGCCTGTTCGAGGTCTGCATCGGTGTGGGTGGCTGAGATCATCACCCGGATGCGTGCCAGACCGACCGGGACGGTGGGGTAGCCCAGGGCCATGGCGAAGACGTTCTCTGCATACAACCGGCGGCTGAACTCACGTGCCAGGGTGACTTCACCAAGCATGACGGGGGTGATGGGGGTCATGCTCTTACCGGTGTCGAAGCCCAGTGCTTGCATTTCACGCTTGAAAAAGCTGGCATTAGACCATAATTTATCGACCAATGCGGTGGATTCTTCAAGGATATCCACCGATGCCAGGGTAGCAGCGACATCGGGTACGGTCACTGCGGAGGAGAACAAGAACGGGCGTCCCCGCTGGCGGAGCCACTCGATGATGCGCGCGTTTCCGGCCACCACCCCGCCTACCACGCCAAAGGCTTTGGAGAAAGTGCCCACCTCAACATCCACGCGCCCATGGAGCTTGAAATGGTCCACGATGCCGCGCCCGCCTTCTCCGAGTACGCCTTCGCCGTGGGCGTCATCGACCATCAACATCAGGTCGTGGGATTCGGCCACTTCAACGATCTTGTCGAGGGGCGGAAAATCGCCATCCATGGAGAAGACGCCGTCGGTGATGATCAGCCCGCGCCGGTAGGTGCCCTTGTGCTCCCCAATAGCTGCTTCGAGCGAAGCGGAGTCAGCATGGGCATAGCGGGTGATGGTTGCACCGGAAAGCCGGCAGCCATCGATGATCGAGGCGTGGTTGAGCTCGTCTGAAAAGATCATATCGCCTTTACCGACCAGGGCCGGGATGGTGCCGGTATTGGCGGTAAAGCCCGATTGGAAGGTGATGGCGTCTTCCACGCGCTTGAAGGCTGCCATGCGTTTCTCGAGCTGGAGATGCAGGTCCATCGTGCCGGCGATGGTGCGCACTGCGCCGGGGCCGACGCCATATTGAGCCATCGCCTCCTGGGCAGCGGCCACTACCCGGGGATGGTTGGCCAGCCCCAGGTAATTGTTCGAGCAGAAATTGAGCACGCGCTTGCCGTCGACGACCAGCCAGGCACCCTGGGGCGAGCTGAGGGTGCGAATTTTGTTGTATAAGCCAGATTCCTGCAGGTTTTGCAGTTCTTCATCAATCCAGGTCAGTTTTTGGGGCATGAGTTATCCTCGCTAAATGGTGAGTTGATTCAGGTCTATTATACTTGCAGTTCGGGGATAGCACTGAGCGGGTGGCTGGTAGCTTGTGGTTGATGGTTGCTGGCTGGTGGCAAAAGCGATAAGCTGAAAGATCATAGCCAAAAGCTGAAAGCTGAAAAGGAAAAGGGGATTGGCTTAATCGGCGTTGAATGTGCGGTACTTTCTGGCCATTTTTGCCTCCATAGTTTGATAATACTCTATTCTTGAGGTGTCCAGTTTTTCAACCGCACTACAATTAATACCTATTGACCATTCCCCATTCTCAATGAATCCTCCTTTCCTATTACCTAATCCCCAATCCCTAAGGCCTGATTCCAAAACAGCCACGCACCATCCCCCAGATTAAGGTATGATATTACATCAGAATTAATCCACTCAGGAACGGATGGTATAACCGATGACCGAAGAGATCAGCCAAGCATTGTTTGCCAAAATGGTGGGACTGGCAGCGTTTGCCTTTGACCCGGAAGAAGCAGAATACCTGCGCGGGGAACTCAATAACCAGTTAAAGGCGATCCATCAACTGGAGCGGGCCGCGCTTGACCAGGAGGTCCCCTTGGCGTCCCGCGGGGTGACCTACACACCCGAATCCCGACCGCCCCTGCGCCCTGACATATGGGAAGCCTGTGAAAACCCGGAAGAGATCCTGGCTCAGGCGCCCCATGTGGAAGAGGGCTACCTGGTCGTCCCGGATATCCCCCACACAGAACTGGAATAAACATGATGTCGTTATTAGATTATTCTGCCTACGAAATTGCTGAAAAAATTCAACGTGGTGAGCTTTCTGCTGTCGAGGTGCTTGAGGCTGCACTGGCGCGCATCGCTGCAGTCGATGGCCGGCCTGGGACCCTGGATTACGGTGAGCTGACCCCGGAGGATCAATCCAAAGTGCACGCTTTCATCACCCTGACCGCCGACCGGGCCAGGCAGCAAGCCGAGTCGGTCGATATGCGCCGTAAAGCGGGTGAGAAACTGGGACCCCTGGCGGGCGTGCCGATCACGATCAAAGATATCTTCTGCCTAAAAGGTGTGCGCTCAACTGCTGCCTCGCGCATTCTCTCCAATTTCGAAGCGCCTTATACCGCTACCCCGGTTGAACGCCTGGAGGCGGCCGGTGCAGTGACCCTCGGCAAGGTCAACCTGGATGAGTTTACCTACGGCTCTTCCTCTGAATCTTCGGCCTACCAGCCTTCCACGCGCAACCCCTGGGATCCCTCTCGGGTGCCGGGCGGCTCATCGGGCGGGTCGGCTGCCGCGGTCGCTGCAGGGGAGGGATGGCTCTCCCTGGGGACGGACACCGGCGGTTCGATTCGCCAGCCGGCCGCGTTTTGCGGGGTTGTCGGGCTTAAACCGACCTATGGACGTGTCTCGCGCTATGGGCTGATCGCGTTTGGCTCGTCGCTGGACTGCCCTGGGCCGGTTGCCCGGGATGTGCGCGATGCTGCCCTGATGCTTTCGGTGATCGCCGGGTCGGACCCACGTGACAGCACCGCAGCCAACCTGCCGGTGCCCGATTACCTGGCCAGCCTTGACCGTGGCGTCAAAGGCCTGCGCATCGGCCTGTCACCGGACTTTATGCGCATCGCCTTCCCAGACCCCGAAACCGGCGAGATCGTGACCGAAAACCTGGCCAATGAGATTTGCGATGTAACCCTGCGTGCCGCTGACTTGCTGGCTGCTGAGGGCGCTGAAATCGTTGAGCATGTCCCCTTGCCGAACATCGCCTTTGGCATCCCGGTGTATTTTGTGATCAGCCGTGTCGAGGCTTCGTCTAACCTGCACCGCTTTGACGGCGTCAAGTACGGCTATCGCACAGACGAGGACTACAGCGATCTGCATGAGATGTACCGAAAAACGCGGGCAGAGGGCTTTGGCCCCGAGCCCAAGCTGCGCATCCTGATGGGCATGTATGTCAGCGCAGCACAATACAGCGAGCACTATTACCAGCGCGCGCTCAAAGTGCGCAGCATGATCAGGGCGGATTTTAACGCCGCCTTTGACCCGCAGGGCCCTTACCGCCTGGATGCCCTGCTGGCACCCACCACGCCCACCCCTGCCTTCAAGATGGGTGATATCTACGGTGATTCCGTGCTGATGCAGTACGCTGACCAGTTCACAGTGCCTGCCAACCACGCGGGTGTGCCGGCGATTTCGCTCCCGGGCGGGCTTTCGTCAGAAGCGCTGCCGATTGGCTTGCAGATCATCGCCCCTGATTTTGCGGAGCCCACGCTGTTTAGGGCCGGTTATGCCTTTGAACAGGCCACAGCCAACGAGGCCTGGCGGCAAGCCAAGCCGCGCGTGCTGGTTGAGGCGGGGCTATGAAAGAACACGACGAAAGCCTCCAGGATCTTACGAAGGAAGGGCCGATGACGGAATATGAAGCTGTAATTGGGCTTGAGACCCATATTCAACTGAACACGATCACCAAGATCTTTTGCGGGTGCAAGGCGGATTCGTGGGAGGATCCGCCCAACACGAATATTTGCCCGGTGTGTGCAGGGCTGCCGGGTGTCTTGCCAGTGCTTAACGAAGAAGTTGTGCTCAAAGGCGCACGGCTGGCTGCTGCAATGCACGCCGATATCCGGCTGGTTTCCTATTTTGACCGCAAGAATTATTTCTACCCTGACCTGCCAAAGGGCTTTCAGATCTCGCAATTCGACCAGGCGCTGGGAGATGGCGGTTACCTCGATATGCCGATGCCGGATGGCACGGTGCGCCATGTCAACATCACCAAATTGCACCTGGAGGAGGACGCCGGCAAGACGAAAATTGAGGGTGGGCGGCGCTATGTGGACTTTAACCGCTGCGGTGTCCCGCTGGTCGAGATGGTCACCGACCCCGATTTGCGTTCCGCCGATGAAGCTGCGCAATACCTGATCAGGCTGCGGCAGCTTTTGCGCTGGTTGGGCGTCTCCGAAGCGGATATGGAGAAGGGTCACCTGCGCTGTGATGCCAATGTTTCGATCCGCCCGGTGGGCAGCACCCATTTAAATGCGAAGACGGAAATCAAGAACGTCAACTCGATCGAAGCGGTGCGTGCGGCGATTACCATGGAGATCGAGCGCCAGATCGCCCTGGTGGAAGCGGGCGGACGGGTTGAATCCTGGACGCTGGACTGGGATGACACCCAAAAACGGCTCAAGAAAATGCGCTCCAAAGAGACCGAGGCGGATTACCGCTATTTCCGTGAACCCGACCTGCTCCCGCTGGTGGTGACCGAAGCATGGCGCGATGACATTATTCAAAACCTGCCTGAGTTGCCACTTGAACGCCGGGCGCGCTTTATGGAAGACTACCATCTGCCTGAATACGATGCCGATATCCTCACCGCCGACCGGCCGATCTCGGAGTATTTTGAAGCAGCCATGCAAGCCTATGGCGGTGACCCGAAGGTGGTCTCCAACTGGATCATGAACGAAGTCCTCCGGATGCAAAACGAGTTAAGCATCAGTGCGGACGCACTGACCCTCGCACCTGGGCATCTGGTTGCGGTGATCAAAATGGTGGATGCTGGTAAGATCAACACGGCGACGGGCAAATCCCTGCTGGTTAAGGTGCAGGAGAGCGGTGAAGCACCCGAAGCGATCGTTGAAGCGGAGGGGTTGGGCCAGGTCAGCGACGATGCTGCCTTGCTAACAGTGATTGAAGGCGTACTGGACTCCCATCCCGACGAAGTGGCAAGTTTCCGCGAGGGCAAGGAGGGCTTGCTGGGGTGGTTCATGGGCCAGGTGATGCGGGAGACGCAGGGCAAAGCCGACCCGGGACGCACGCGGGCCTTGCTCGAAGAAGCGCTCAAAGGGGAGTGAGCTGGATTATTGACCAAACAGCATGAGTAACGTAAAATATAGAAGCTGTGCGGGCGTCGCCAAGTGGTAAGGCATCAGCCTTCCAAGCTGACATTCGCCGGTTCGAATCCGGTCGCCCGCTTTTAAAAACACCTCCCGGTATGAGGGGTGTTTTTTGATTGCCGGTTCGAATACCCGTGGAGGGTAGGCTGCGCACTCCGGTCGCCCGCTTTTAAAAACACCTCCCGGTATGGGGGGTGTTTTTTGATTGCCGGTTCGAATACCCGTGGAGGGTAGGCTGCGCACTCCGGTTGTTATGGCAAAGTAGTAATGTC
>DHHJ01000002.1 GCA_002403205.1 Anaerolineaceae bacterium UBA4775 | reverse complement strand
CTTTCGACTTTTGTTTTGTCTATTTTTAAGCAGTTCTCTCTTTTTGTCGATTGAAATATGGAAATATGTTACAGTATCAAACCTGTTTGAGGTTCCCGCTTACCCTGTAAAACACATCGTCGATGTGACTGGTGCCGGAAACGCCTATTGCGGCGGGTTCGTGTACGGCCTGGCTACGACAGGGGATGCCTTACAGGCAGGCTGGTACGGTGGCGTGAGCGCCTCCCTGGCGCTACACCAGTTTGGCGCCTTGTATCCACTTGATGGACTCAAGGAGACGGCGCAAGCCAGACTGGACTGGTATCGTCAACATGCATACGCTGCTTGAGGTCCAGAGATCGTGATTGTTTTCAGCCTCTGGGCAGGATGCGGAATGTGATTTATTTGATTATGGGAGATCGATTTGATGAACTTTGACCCAAATATTCCCAATTTATTGGCCATCGGTATGGGCTTGATCGCCGCATCGATGTGGGGGTCGTGGTTCATTGTGCTCAAGCATTTGGATGATTACCCACTGGAAGCTTTTTACCTGACATTATTCACGGCGTCCCTGGTGATTGTGTGGGGGATCGGTTTTCTACTTGATGGCAAGCAACTTTTGCTTAATATGCAATCCGTATGGCAGGTTGACCCCTCACGCATCATTATCACCTTCCTGTGCGGCATCTTATATGTGATCGGGATGCAGTTATCACTGTATGTGATGCAGGTGTTGGGGCTGGCTATTTCCCAGCCGGTTCAGGCCTCGATCAATGTGATCGGTGGGACTGCGCTCTCCGCAGTCATCGGGGGGATACCTTTGGGCTTGACGGTTGGCAGGATCGTGGTCTCGGTCAGCTTTTTGTTTGCGGCTGTGGTGCTCTCAATGATTGCCGGGGGGATTCGCAATGCATCGCAAAGGGCAGCCAAGATTGACACCGGACTGTCGAATGACCCAAAGAAGATTCGCAGCGCGATCCTATTATTGCTGATCTCCTCGCTGCTGATGCCCGCCTACACGATTGGACTTTCCTACGGGTTGAAATCGGTCACCCAACCGGCAGGATTGGCTCCACTGCCCTTTATGGCAGTGCTGTGCGTGGGTGCTTTTGTGGGTGCTCTGCTCGTTTCAGGCACGATGCTGACGGTGCGTAAGCAGTGGGGAGTGTTCCGCCAATTCGGTTTCAAAGTGCACAGGCTGGGTATCCTGGCCGGTTTTGCCCATTACGGAGGGAACATCATCCACACATTTGCGACCCGCAATCTGAGCGCAGTGGTCTCGTGGCCGTTGGGGTTCACTGCAGGGCTATGGACGTCGATGTGGGGGTTGGTCTACGGTGAATTTAAAGGCTCTCGCCGGAGTGCCTATGTGTTTTTGGGCGCCGGTATGCTGTGCTATCTGGTTGGCGCATTCTTGATTTCCAACCTGATTTGATTAAACACCATCAGATATGGTTGATTGTTTTAACCTCATTTGCAGCAAAATCACTGTTTTAATGGTAAGGATCGATCTGCCTAGATCGTCTTACTGATGATATATAAGGTAAACATGGTAAGATTAATATGATTAATTGATGAAAGGGAACCCACACATGAGCGATAATTCACTGATTTTCAAAGCGATCAACACGATTAAGTTTGTTTCCGTCGATGGTGTCCAGACCGCTGACTCCGGGCATCCCGGGTTACCCATGGGTGCATCCGGCATTGCCTATGCGGTTTTCATGAAAAGCCTTAAGTTCAACCCAAGTAATCCAAATTGGTTCGACCGTGATCGTTTTGTGCTTTCGGGTGGCCATGGTTCAATGCTGGCATACACCCTCCTGCACCTGACAGGTTTTGACCTTCCACTTGAGGAATTGAAGCAATTCCGCCAATGGGACAGCATCACGCCGGGTCATCCTGAATATGGCCTGACCCCGGGCATTGAGGTGACAACCGGCCCGTTGGGGCAGGGTTTTTCCAATGGTGTAGGGATGGCGATTGCCGAGGCGCATTTAGCAGCCGAGTTTAACCGCCCTGGTCACGAGATCGTGGACCATTACGTTTATGCCATTGTCACGGACGGCGATTTGATGGAAGGGATTGCCTCTGAAGCGGCTTCGCTGGCAGGCCATCTCAAGTTGGGCAAGTTGATCTATTTTTATGATGACAATCGCATCTCCATCGATGGTTCGACGGAGTTAGCCTTCACTGAAGACAGGGCAGCCCGCTTTGAAGCATATGGGTGGCATGTCAACCATGTTGATGATCCCTTTGACATTGACGGTTTGGTTGCGGCGGTGGAAGCTGCCAAAGCTGACCCGAGACCATCGCTGATCGTGGTGCGCACCACCATTGGGCACGGCTTGCCGACCGTGGCAGGAACAGCCGATGCCCATGGTTCCCCGCCTGGCTGGAAGGAGATTGAACAGGCCAAACAAAACGCCGGGTGGCCTGTTGAGCCGAAATTCTATATCCCTGATGATGTGCGCGAGCACTTCCTGGCAAAACGCGACCAAGGAAAGAGACTTGAAGCCGAATGGGAGCAAAGGTTTGCAGCTTATCAGAAGGCTTTCCCCGAGCTGGCCGCCGAATTAAAGCGCCGCATGAACAATGAATTGCCCGCAGATTGGGAAGCCGCACTGCCCAGTTTCGCTTCCAGCGAGAAAGGCGTGGCCACACGTTCTGCCTCGGGCAAGGTGATCAACGCATTGGCAAAGGTTTTGCCCGAACTCATGGGCGGGTCTGCCGACCTGGCGCCTTCCAACAAAACCTGGATTGACGGGGAACCTGATTTTCAAGCAGACACACCCCACGGGCGCAACATGCATTTTGGCGTGCGAGAGCATGCCATGGGCGCCATTGTGAACGGGATGGCTGTGCATGGCGGGTTGATCGCGTATGGCGGTACCTTCCTGGTCTTCTCAGATTATATGCGCGGCGCTGTCCGCCTTTCTGCCCTGTCGGAATACCCCAGCATTTGGGTGTTTACCCACGATTCAATCGGGGTTGGTGAAGATGGCCCGACCCATCAACCGATTGAGCACGTCACAAGCCTACGGATTATTCCTGGTTTGGTCACCATCCGGCCTTCGGATGCAAACGAAACTGCGCAAGCCTGGCGGTTTGCCATTCAGCACCACGGGCCGGTGGCACTGGTTCTCACCAGGCAAAATACAGCCATCATAGACCGTGATGTTTATGCAAGTGCGGAAAACTTATCCAAGGGTGCCTATGTCCTGGCTGACTTTGGTGAAGATTCACCTGAATTGATCTTAATGGCCTCGGGTTCAGAGGTGGATTTGGTGCTTAAGGCCGGTGAACATTTGGCTGCTGAGGGCGTCAACCTGCGGGTTGTTTCCTTCCCAAGCTGGGAGTTGTTTGCCCAACAACCCCAAGCCTACCAGGAAAGTGTGTTGCCCCCAATGATCAGGAAACGCCTGGCCGTTGAAGCCGGCGTCACATTGGGATGGGAGCGTTGGGTTGGTGACCAGGGGAAAGTGATTGGGATTGACAAGTTCGGTGCTTCCGCACCCGGCGATGTGGTGATGGCTGAGTACGGCCTGACGGTGGCCAATGTGATCGAGAAAGCGTTAGCACTGATGCGGTAAGCGCTTATCTACAAGCTGCTTGAACATGTGTAACAAGAATTAATGCGAGAGAAGGTAGTTATGAACATTGCAGTTGCTGTTGACCATGCGGGTTTCCCGTTGAAAGATACGGTGATCGAGGTGATTCGAGCCAACGGTCATGTTGTGCTAGATATGGGAACGAATTCCACCGAAAGTGTGGATTATCCTGATTATACGGCAAAGGCCGCCCAAGCAATCGTGGATGGTCAGGCTGACCGGGCGGTTGTAATTTGCGGCTCGGGTGTCGGTGCTTGCATCACCGGGAACAAGGTGGTGGGTGTGTATGCCTGCTTATGCCATGATACCTATTCGGCTGCCCAGGGTGTGGAGCATGACCAAATGAACATGCTATGCTTGGGCGCCAGGATCATCGGCCCGGAATTGGCTTCACACATTGTGACTGCCTTCTTAAATGCCGTACCCTCAGATGACCCCCGCCATTTACGACGGGTGGGAAAAATCAAACAGATCGAAGTGCAGCATTTGAAAGGAAATCAATAAAATGAGCACTGTAATTCAATTGAATTTATTAGGCCAATCAATTTGGTATGACAATTTGAAACGCTCCTTGGTCCGCGATGGATCGATCGCAGGGATGATTGAGCGCCGAGAGATCCTGGGTTTAACCTCTAACCCCAGCATCTTTGAAAAAGCCATCAAAACGGATGATGACTACGATGCTGACCTGCAAATGATGGCCTGGGCGGGATTGAATGCCGAAGAGATTTTCTATCGGCTGGCGATCAAAGATATCCAGGATGCAGCAGATCTATTCAGGCCGTATTATGATGCCAGCCAGGGTGTAGACGGCTATGTGAGTCTGGAAGTCAACCCCAATTTGGCTGCTGATACCCAAAAAACGATTGAGGAAGCCAAGTGGCTGTGGTCACAGGTTGATCGCCCGAATTTGATGGTCAAGATCCCTGCTACCAAAGCAGGCCTGCCTGCCATTACTGAAGCGATCGCAGCAGGCATCAATGTGAATGTCACCCTGATCTTTTCGCTGGCGCGCTATCGTAAGGTGATGGATGCATTTTTGCTCGGACTGGAAAAGCGCCACCAAGCAGGTAAAGACATCTCAAAAATTGCCTCTGTGGCCTCATTTTTCGTCTCACGGTTTGACAGCAACGCTGATGAGCGCTTGCAAAAGGTCATCGATGCTGGCGGAGCGGATGCCAAGAAAGCACAGACGCTGATGGGCAAGTTGGCGGTGGATAACACCCGCCTTGCCTACCAGGCTTACCTTTCATTTTTCGACTCAGACCGGTTCAAAGCCTTGGAAGAAGCCGGTGCTCGTAAACAGCGCCCTTTGTGGGCTTCAACCAGCACGAAAAACCCGGATTATAGCGATACCATGTATGTGGATGAGCTGGTCGCTGAAAACACCGTCAACACTGTGCCCCCGGAGACCTTACAAGCCTACCTTGATCATGGCGATCCGGCCATCAGGATCACGGATGAGATCGAGCGCGCCAAGGCGGATTTTGAATTGCTGGCTGAACTCGGCATTGCCATTGATGATATCACCCAGGAGCTTGAAGATGAGGGTGTGCGCAAGTTCGCCCAATCTTTTGAGGGTTTGATCCAGGCTATTGAAACACAACGGCAAAAGTTTGTGTCTGAGCTGGGTTCGCTGGCAGATGATCTAAAAGCAAAAGTCCGTGAATTTAAAGCGGATAAGACGGTGGAAAAAGTCTTCCAGAATGATCCAACGGTGTGGACCTCCTCGGCAGAAGGTCAGCAGGTGGTTCAGACTCGATTAGGGTGGCGTGATTTGCCATCCCTGAGCCTGGGGGCCGTTTCGGAGATTGACCAGTTCGTGGCACAGTGTCGTGCTGATGGGTTTACCAAAGCCCTGGTTCTGGGGATGGGCGGCTCTTCCCTGGCCCCTGAAACGATGAGCCTGGTATTGGGGCAGCACACAGGCGGGCTTTCGCTTAGAATCCTGGATTCGACCCTGCCTGAAGCAATTCGTGAGGTTGAGGCCTGGGTTGTCTATCCTGAAACGTTGTTCATCGTGGCCAGCAAGTCCGGCACCACCAGTGAACCCCTGGCTTTGTTCGCCTATTTCAGAGAGCAGGCTGCACATGCATTAGGGACGAGGTGGGCTGAGCACTTCGTAGCCATCACCGACCCGGGCAGTCACCTGGTAAGCCTGGGTGAAGCACATGGCTTCAGGGCGGTGTTCACTGCCGATCCCAATGTGGGTGGCCGTTATTCCGCGCTGACCCATTTCGGCCTGGTGCCGGCCGGGTTAATGGGCATTGACCTGAGGACTTTTCTTGCCCGCGCCCAACAGATGGCAGAGGTGTGTTCACCTACCCAACCTTTGGAACAGAACCTGGGTGCGTTATTAGGGATCATCATTGGGTTGAGTGCAGGTCAGCAGCGTGATAAACTGACCTTTTTGGCTGATGGTGCCTTTGCCCCGATAGGCGCATGGTTGGAGCAACTGGTTGCTGAGAGCAGCGGTAAAGAAGGGCGGGGAATTGTCCCTATCGCTGATGAGCCCCCGGTGGGTGCTTCAGGTTACAGCAAGGACCGATTGTTTGTTTACCTGCGGTTCGATGGCGAACAGGATGGGTTGGTCACGGCTTTGAAGGCAGAAGGTCAGCGCGTGATCGAGATTAAACTGGGTGACCTTTACGATTTGGCCGCCCAATTCTACTTATGGGAGTTTGCAGTGGCGATAGCCTGCAGTCTGCTGGAGGTAAACGCCTTTGACCAGCCTGATGTCCAGGACAGCAAGGACCGCACGAAGAAGAAGCTGACCCAGTTCAAAGAAAGCGGTCATTTAGAGGAACCCGAAGAGATTTGGGCGGGTCAGGACGCAAATCTGTACGGCAGCGCGTTTGACGGGCTGGCAGCATGCAAAACCTTATCCGATGTGGTTGATGCCTTTACAGCGCTGGCAGAGGAAGGCGATTATATTGCGATCAATGCCTACCTGCCACGCAATGCCCAAACCCAAGCGCGCCTGAATGCACTCCGGCAGCGTATTCTTGACAATACAGGCCGGGCGACCACGCTCGGGTTTGGTCCCCGCTTCCTGCATTCCACCGGTCAACTGCATAAGGGCGGTGCCAATAACGGGCTGTTCTTGCAGATCACCCAGGACGATGCGCAGGACCTGGATATCCCGGGTGAGCCCTTCTCGTTCGGTGTTCTGGCAAGAGCCCAGGCGCTGGGTGACCTGGAAGCTTTACAGGCACGAGATCGGCGGGTGATTCGAATCCACCTGGGTGAAGATGACCCCCTGACCTTCTAAATTTGAATCCATGCAGTTTTATATGCTCCCGGCAAGGGCAAACCTTCCGGGAGCTTTTGCTTCCAGCCATCTTTATCATGTATAATTCTGTGGTATGAAGTGCGGTCCGTCTGCTGATTAAAATTTTGGTACTTTGATTTTGAATTATGTACTATGGTCACCCCTGGCAGGAGCCATTTTCAACGGTAGATGCAAACGTCTGCTATGTAATGGTGGTCTGCCAGACGAATTTGATGCAAGGCAAGATATCCTGATGAAAATTTTAGCGGTTGACCCTGGAGAAAAGCGCATTGGGCTGGCGATCAGCGATCCCACAGGCACAATCGCACGCCCGTTGTGTGTGGTTAACCATCAATCTCGGGCTAAGGACGCCGAAAAAATAGCAGATATTGCCCGTGAAGAAGGTGTTACGGTGATCGTCGTTGGCCAGGCGCAGGATTCTGATGGCGAAGTGGGGCACCAAGCCCGTAAATCTCAACGGCTGGCGGATGAGATCCGCACAAAAACGGAGTGTGCGGTGGAAATGTGGGATGAAAGCGGTTCTACCCGGGCTGCCGTGCAGAGCCGGATTGACCTGGGCGTTGCGCGCAAGCGCCGCAAAGGGCATTTGGACGATTTGGCTGCCAGTGTGATGCTGCAGGATTTTTTGATCGTCAACGAAGCCAGGATCAAAGGTCAGGATGTAGAATAAACGATGAGTGGGCGCAAAAAAGGCACTTCCTGTGTGATTGGTTTGATGATTCTTATGCTCGTGGTGGGCGTGGGATTTGTGGGCGGTTATTTATTGATCGCAAATTCGGTGCGGGCAACATTTGGTGAGCCAACACCCAATTTGTCCCTCTCACAGCGCATCATTTACCCGCTTGAGCTGTTTTTTAATCGTAACACCCTGCTCAACCCAATGGCTGGGCTGGGCGTTGAGCAAAGTTTTCCGGTTGGCGAGGGTGAATCGGTAGCGATGATCTGCCTGCGGCTTGAAAAGGCCGGGCTGATCCAGGATGCGGAATTGATGCGGACTTACCTGGTCTATACGGGTTTGGACCGGACGGTAAAATCCGGTGTGTTTTCGTTGAACGCAACCATGTCGCCTGTTCAAATTGCTGCCGAGCTGCTGGATGCGACAGCCAGGGACGCTGTGATCACGATCTTGCCCGGCTGGCGCATCGAAGAGGTGGCAACGAACGTTGCCAGAAGCGGTTTAGACGTATCCGCTGAGGCGTTCATTGCTGTTGCTTACGCGCCATCGGCATACCACCTGGCGTATTTACCGGTGGAAAGCCTGCCATCGTTGGAAGGATTTTTGTTTCCGGGCACGTATGTTCTTCCGAGGGAAGCGGGCTTGGATGAACTGCTGGAGATGATCCTGAGCAACTTTACTGCGCAGGTCGATGAGACCTTAACTGAAGGTTTTGCCCGCCAGGGGCTCAGCCTGGTTGAGGCTGTGAATTTGGCCTCTATTGTTGAAAAAGAGGCTGTTGTCGCTGAAGAAAAGCCGTTGATCGCCTCGGTGTTCTATAATCGGCTGGCCCAGGGCATGCGCCTGGAAACCGACCCGACCGTGCAGTATGCGCTTGGGTTTGACGAAAGCACAGGATCCTGGTGGAAATCACCCCTGTGGATTGCGGATCTGGCGGTTGAATCGCCCTACAACACCTATCGGCAGCAAGGATTACCGCCCGGACCGATCAGCAACCCTGACCTGGGTTCACTCCGGGCGGTGGCCTTCCCTGCTGAAACACCATATTTCTATTTCAGGGCTGCTTGTGATGGATCAGGCCGCCATAATTTTGCGATCACATTTGAGGAACATCTCAACAACAGTTGTGAATAGTTTAATTTTGCAGGAGGAGCCATGGCTGTATTAGGGATTGATGTCGGTGGATCGGGGATCAAAGGGGCGCTGGTTGATGTTGAAAGTGGCGAATTCCTGGCTGAACGGGTGCGCATCCCCACACCTTCACCCGGAAACCCGGACCAGGTGATTGAAGTCATCCGCAGGATCGTTGATGAATTTGAGTGGGACGGCAAGATTGGGGTCGGCTTTCCCGGCGTTGTGCGCAGGGGTGTGATCTATACGGCAGCAAATGTGAGCCATGAATGGATCGGCGAAGATTTAGCGGCTTTGATTACCAATGTGACTGGGTGCCAGGCGGTAGTTCTCAATGACGCAGATGCTGCGGGGCTGGCGGAAATGCGCTTTGGTGAGGGTAAGCGCTATGAGAACGATTATGTCTTATTCCTGACTGTCGGCACAGGGATTGGGTCAGCATTGTTCGTGCAGGGCAAGCTGTGGCCGAATTCTGAACTGGGTCACTTGCAGGTGCGCGGCAGAGATGCTGAGCACCGGGCTGGTGATGGTGTTCGCCAGGAAAAGGACCTTTCTTGGAAAAGCTGGGGTAAGAAATTACAGGAAGTCTTGTTCGTGTATGACAACCTGTTAAGCCCGGATGCGATCATCATAGGCGGGGGTGTCAGCAAGAAATTTAAGAAGTATGCCCGGTACCTTAAGGGTATCCACGCAGAAATTTTACCCGCAGCATTAAGAAACCAGGCAGGCATCATCGGCGCGGCAATGGCCGCCGAAGAATCGCTGATCATTGATTAATTGTGGGCCCAGCTCTTTGAGGAGTGATCAATCCTCCATCAGGGCGTTGTAGCCCGGGCCGTCCTGGAAGTAATCGTAGTTGGGTTGGATGTCCTGGGTCAGGTCAAGTTCCTCATCGGGGGATAGCCGGCGAGTGTGGTCAAGATGAACGGGGTTTCCGTCGTAATCAAACCCGTCGAAGGGCTGATCGAACCCAGGTATGCCTTTCGGCATGGATTGTACTTCCCCACCCAGGGCGATGTATACATCTGGCACATCGGCTTCGGGGTAAATAGCATTAAAAGGGCACTCTGATACACAAGCGCCGCAGTCAATGCAGGTGTTTGGGTCAATATAAAACCAGGGCCATTCCTCCTGGGGTTTCCCCGGTACAATACACTCAACCGGGCAAACTGTCACGCAGCTTCCTTCTCGCACACACAGGCTTGTGATGATATGGGTCATAAACTCTCCGTCGTGTTAGGTTGAGGGGATTTTAGTATTGACCGTCGGCTTTGTCAAGCGCCGAGATTGCGTTACAATTAGCCCTGATGCGTACAGATAACCCAGCCAATCATCGCTTTCAGCCGGTCCTTGCCACTGGGGCAGGGATCCTGTTTGTATCCACGGCTTCGATCTTCATCCGGTTTGCCCAGGCCGAAGCATCCTCGATCGCGATCGCTGCGGCCAGGCTGGTTATCGCCAGTGTGGTGCTGGTACCGCTTGCCCTGGTTCGGAACCGGCAGGATTGGCAGCAGTTGTCCAGAGCTGATCTCATTAAGGGATTCTTCTCAGGGCTGTTCCTGGCCCTGCATTTTGCTACCTGGATCAGTTCGCTGGCTTTAACCTCGGTGGCCAGTTCGGTGGTGTTGGTGACCACCACGCCCCTGTGGGTGGCGATCCTCTCACCGCTGGTGTTAAAAGAACCTGTCCGGCGGTCAGTTTTATTTGGGCTGGTCATTTCGATTGCCGGCGGGGTGATCGTGGGCTTCGGAAATACCTGCAGTTTTCAACAGGGTGGATTTTCTTGCCAGGGGTTTGATTTTTCAGGCCAGGCATTGCTGGGCAACTTTTTGGCGCTGTTTGGCGCATGGATGGCTGCCGGGTACATGATGATGGGCCGCCAGTTGAGAAAAAAACTGGATACAATCGCCTATACAGCCCTGGTCTACGGCGTTGCTGCCATCCTCCTGCTGGCTGTTGTTTTTGTGCGGGCTGAGCCGGTTTTTTCATACTCGACCGAAACTTATATTTGGCTGCTGGCTGTGGGCATCTTCCCGCAGCTAATAGGTCATTCCCTGTTCAATTGGGCGTTAAAATATATCTCGGCGGCGTATGTTTCACTGACCCTGCTCGGTGAGCCTATTGGCACGATTATCCTGGCGTATATTTTCTTGAAAGAAAGCCCCACACCGCTTGAGGCGGTGGGGGCTGGGCTGATCCTGATTGGGATTGCCATCGGCTCGATTGAGCGGCTCAGGCGGGTTAATGAGGTTTGACTTGGTTTTGCGTTTCCTCCTGGATGGCCCTGCGGATGGCCTCTTTTTCGGGTAGGGGTAGTCTCCCATAAAGGAAGTTCGTTTCGTGTAGCCTATCGATCAAGCCTTCGTTGATCGCATCCGGATGCATGCGCCAAGCCCAGTTGCCTGAGGCCGTCCCCGGGAAGTTCATGCGTGCCCAGTAACCCAAGCTGAGGAAATCCTGCATTGGTGCTAAAACCCACGCGGCCACCGATCCCCACAAAGACCGAATCATCGACCAAGCGATATCCTGCCCGGAGCGTGCCAAATACCGCCTGCAGAAGTCCTGTTCACGCTCTGAGGCGGCTTCGTACCATCCCCGGGTGGTGTTATTGTCGTGGGTGCCGGTATAGGCAACACAATTAACGGGGTAATTATGGGGGAGGAAGTCATCATCGGGGTCGGATGCGAAGGCAAATTGCAAGATCTTCATCCCCGGCAGGTTGAAGTTATCGCGCATCTGTAAAACTGGTTCTGTGATGACACCCAGGTCCTCAGCAATGATCGGCAGTTCACCCAATTGCTCTTTGACAACCCCAAGAAATTCTTCGCCCGGTCCATTGACCCAGCGGCCTTCCTCTGCGGTTTCGTTGCCGAAGGGCACTTCCCAATAGGCCTCAAACCCTCGAAAGTGATCAAGCCTGACGATATCAACCTGGTTAAGGACGGCTTGCATGCGTTCAATCCACCAGCGGTAACCCTGGGCGCGATGTACATCCCATTTATACAAGGGGTTTCCCCACAATTGGCCGGTCTCGGAGAAGTAGTCTGGGGGCACGCCGGCCACCACTTCTGGCAAGCCGTCTTTGTCGAGGTAAAAGAGATCTTTGTTGACCCATACATCAGCGCTGTCGTAAGCCACGAAAATGGGGATATCGCCGATAATGCGGAGACCCTTTTCGTGGGCATAATCCCTGAGTGCGCCCCATTGTCGGTGGAAGAGGAATTGCTGATAGGATTGAAACTCAATCTCTTCGACGGAATCCCTGACAAATTTGGTTAAGGCCTGCGTTTCTTGCTGCCTGAGCGGTTCTGGCCATTCACTCCAGGATACACCGCCTTGCTGGGCTTTGATGGCCATGAAGGTGGCGTAAGGCGCCAGCCAATCTTTTTGTTCGTTCTTGAAGGCTTTAAATTCCTTCTGGAGGGAAGGATCGGCCTGTGTTTTGAAATGCTCAAAGCTCCGGCGCAGAAGGGTGAGCTTCCAGGTGATCACCGGGCCATAATCGACTTTTTCAAGGGGAAATTCCGGCCGGTCCTCCAGGTCTTCTTTTGCGAGGAGTCCCTGGTCTAAGAGTATGGTGGCGCTGATCAGATAGGGATTGCCAGCGAAAGCTGAAAAGCATTGATAAGGCGAATCAGCGTAACCGGTCGGTCCCAAAGGCAGCACCTGCCAAAACTGGCATCCTGACCGATGTAGAAAATCAATCCAGCGGTAAGCCTCCGGGCCCAGGTCACCGATCCCATCAGGGCCTGGCAGGCTGGTCGGGTGAAGGAGGATGCCTGCTGCTCGGTTTTGTTCCATATTCTGCTCCTTTCAAATGGCCTTAGTTTTTATTCCTCAGGCGGACATATAATTCGACATATTTACGGGCTGAATTCTCCCAGGAAAAATCCTGCTGCATGCCATTCAGCTGTATCTGACGCCAATCTTCAGGGTGGTGGAAGCGGTGAATGGCGCGTTTCAGTGTTGATGCAAACACCGAAGGGTAGGGTTTTAGGAAAAGAAATCCTGTCCCGCCATTCACGCTGCGAGAGACATGGTGAATGGTGTCAACCAGGCCGCCAGTTGCCCTGGCGATCGGCACACAGCCATAACGCATGGCGATCATCTGTGAAAGGCCGCACGGTTCGTACCGTGAAGGCATCAGGAACATATCGGCACCTGCATAGAGCTGATGCGCCAGCTTGTTATCAAAGTCGATCACACTGCGCACACGCTGGGGGTAGTTTGCTTCCAATTCAAGCGCCATGTCTTCGACATAAGGGGTGCCCGTTCCCAGGATGATGGCTTGCCAGGGAAGGTCTTCACAGTAAGCCAGTCCTCTTAGCGCGATATCAATGCCTTTTTGTGGGTCCATCCGGCTGATCAACGTCAAAAGCGGGAGGTTTTCATCTTCCGGGAGGTTGAATTTGCGTTGCAAGTCCGTTTTGTTCTCAACACGCCTGGCAAGTGTTTGGGTTGAAAAGGTTTGGGTGATCAACGGGTCGGTTTCGGGATCCCATGTGGTGGTATCCAGCCCGTTGAGGATACCGGTCAATGCGGATTTCCGTTGTTTGAGGAAGTTTTCCAATCCGCAGCCGAATTCCGGGGTGAGGATCTCTTCGGCATAATGAGGGGATACCGCCACAATTTTATCCGCATGGAGCAATCCCAATGGAAGCGGGGCATGGCGCGCCCACTCAGGCAGGATGTCGTTATCACTTGGGGGGAGACCATAGTCGGTTAGCGCTTGCTGGATGCCATAGCCCATGAAGGGCAGGTTATGCAGATTGTGCAGGGCTTTGGTATGTGCCAGGTGCGCTGAAGGTAATGGGCGTGTTTTGAGGGCATAGATTGCCGTGGCGGTGTGCCAATCGTTGGCATGCAGGATGTCGACATGCCAATCGAGGAACCCGGGTAATCTCAACGCTGCCAAGGAGAAAAAGACGTATTTGTCACCGTCATTGGCTGGTTCCAGCGAGTACACAGGTGATTTTTCATCAATGGGAGCGCCATCCAAAAAGTAAACCGGGAAATTGCCCCCATCATAGCGATAAACCTGGCAGGGCACGGAACCCTTATGGCTGGGGACAGAGAAATCACCCAAATGTTCCGTTTTTATGTCCTTTTGCTTAATGGCGAAGTGATAAGGAAGGACCATGCGGATGTCTACCGGTGGAAGATCCTCGCTTTTTAATGATATGTGGCGGATTGCGCCTGGTAACGCCCCGGCCACATCGCCCAGTCCGCCAATTTTCACAAAGGGTTCAGACTCCGCGGCAACAAAAAGAACATTCAGGGTCATGGGGTGATACCTTTCTTAGGAAGATTTTTTCAAATGGTTGCGAACAATATCAACATAATCCTTTGTGGCGGCCTTTTCAGATGAAGCACCTAAACTTTCGATCAATTCAGCGATCAGCTTTGATTTACGAATAGCGTCATCTCGGCTCCAGGTACGGCTTTTGACCTCAAGGAAGTGGCCCAGATCAGGTTTGACGATGGTGTCGATGTTGATGTAAAAATCTACGCCCTGGTACTGGATTTTGAACCTGCGGCGGTCTTTTTCGATATCGATTTCATGGGCCGGATCGAAATATTCACGGAAGAACCGCAAGGAATGTGTTGCCGGTGCATAGTAGCGGCTGCGTGAAAGCATGACATCATGCTCAAAGGCATCTTCTGAGGATTCACCGACCAGAGTCAGCCGTCCCCTGACATTGGTGATCTCACCCTTTGCATTGATGAACTCGTCCTCACGGTAGCGCAGGCGCCCCTGGGATTCATCTTCAAAGAAGAAGTATGTGTCATATTCATGGTAGTGCCGGGTGTAATCGATCTGGATGTCTTCTTTTTCCAGAGCGGTGATGAATCGTTCGGGATCCTGGATGTGGACTTTTGCCTGGACTTCAAAGCTCTCCTCTTCCATAGCACCACCGATCGCGATCAGTTTTGAAAGCACAGATTTCTCACGCTTGATCAGGAAGGTGTCAATTTCGCTTGCGTAGGCCTGGGCTGCATTGATCAGAGCAGTTTCATCGAGGGTAAGCAGGTTTCGATCCTGCATCAGCCATTGGCCGTTGACCATCACATCGCTGACATCGGTGGATTTAGCTGCATAGACGATCTGTGAATAAATCCCATCGGGATGGTGTCGGAAGTTGGGTGAGTTGTGCAGTTCGTCGATGCCGATCACGATCATGTCTGCACGTTTGCCGGGCACGAGCGAGCCGGTCAGATGGTCGATATGGACAGCTTTGGCGCCCAGGCTGGTGGCCATTGAGAGGGTCTGGCGAGCTGGCAGAGCGGTGGGATCCCCGGAGGCACATTTGGCAACCATAGAAGCCAGGCGGATCTCCTCGATCATATCGAGGTCATTGTTCGATGCGGGTCCATCGGTGCCAATGCCAACGTTGACGTTTAATTCCAGCATCCGGGTCACATTTGCGAACCCGGAAGCCAGTTTGAGATTGGAGGAAGGGTTATGTGCGATCCCTGCATTGGCGTTTTTGATCGTGCGCATCTCGCCTTCATCAATGTGAACGCAATGGGCTGCGATGACCTTGGCCTCAAAGATGCCACGCTTCCTGACAAAGGGGACCACCGGCATACCGTGCTGCTGGCGGATGCTTTCCACCTCTCCGGCGGTTTCAGCAATGTGAATGTGCAAGGGAACATCATACTTCTGGGCCAGTTCAGAGCAGGCCCGCAGGATCTCATCGGTGCAAGTATAAGGCGCATGCGGACCAACCGAAGGGACAATCAGGGGATGGTCCTTCCAGGTTTTGATGAATTCTTCTGCTGCAGCCAGGGATTCTTCAAAGTAGGTCGCATCAGGTGAGGGGAATTTCAATACCGTTTGGGAGCAAACTGCCCTGAGTCCCGCCTCAGCAGTGGCTTGGGCGATTTCCTCTTCGTAGTAATACATGTCCACAAAGGTGGTCACGCCGCCGCGGATCGACTCGGCACAGGCAAGCTTGGTACCAAGCCGCACAAACTCTGGCGAGACAAATTCGCGCTCAACGGGCATCATGTAGCCCATCAGCCACACATCCAGCCTGAGGTCATCCGCCAGCCCGCGCAGCAAGGTCATGGGCACGTGGGTGTGGGCGTTGATCAGCCCGGGCATGAGGATCTTCCCGCCACAGTCGAACACCTGTTCGGCCTGGAATTGGGCTTCAATTTCAGCCTGTTCTCCGACCCCCACAATGCTGTCGCCTGCCACAACAACAGCACCCGGGTTGTAGATGTGATAGTCTTCGTCCATGGTCAGGACGGTTGCGTTTTTCAATATCCAATCCGCTTTTTTCATGATTCTCCTGTCTGGTGATTACTGATAAACTGGGTCAGTTTGCGTCGCAATTCATCAAGCCCAATGTTGGCAGCCCACAAGGGGGCATTCTCCCTTGGGCCGCCAAACCGGCGGGTTTTTGTGATGGTTTGGTTTGCATCCTGATAGACAATATATACTTCGACTTGTGGTGTTTTCTGTAAAACCAGCCCAAAACCAAGTTCGCCGTCTTGCTGTCCGACGCGCCGATTGACTTCCTCAACCAGTGCCTGCGGTTCTGGCGGCAGGGCAGTGAGCGGGATGACTTTAATCCTATCGGTATAAGCCTGGTGGATGTGTTTTTCATAAAAATCATTCAGCCCGAAAGTGAGGATGGTTACTTGTAAATCGTGTTTTTCGAGCAATGCTGCAATCACACCTGCGAGGGTGTCCCCATTTCTGCCATAGATATGATCACCAAGCCGTTGATACAACTCCGCAAGGATTGGCTGGATCATCTCCTGTGCCTCTACCTCAGATTGGGCTTTGGCTGTCACCCTGACATCAACCTGACCGGGGTGTGCCAGCAAGCCTACGGTTGGGTTGGCATAATTTTCTAAGTCTGCAATCGCTTCATCAATGACCGATTCGCCCACAGAAGCAAGGTGCAACACTGTTGCTTTGATGATTTGGGATTGGAGCTGGTATTTATCTTTTAAGAATGGAATCACCTCTTGGTGGAGGATGTACTTCATCTCCTGCGGGACGCCCGGCAGTGAAATGATGCTGGAAGCGCCCTGCTCAACAATAAAACAGGGTGCTGTCCCTACTGGGTTGGCGATGGGTATGGCTCCCGAGGGGATGTAGGCCTGGCGGCGGTTGTTCTGAGTGGGTGGCCTGCCGTAGGCTTTGAACCTTTCCAAAATTTGGTCCCAAAGCTGATCAACGAAAACCAACGCAACATCGACAGCATCGGCAACAGCCTGCCGGGTCGGATCGTCGACGGTCGGTCCGAGTCCGCCTGTGGTAATGATGATGTCCGCGCGTCGCAGGGCCTCCCTGATCGTAGCCGCAATTCGGTTGGGGTTGTCACCAATGGTCGTGATGCGATAAATATCAATGCCATGATCACGCAGCGTCCTGGCAATATAGGTGGAGTTGGTGTCGACAATTTCCCCGAGTAAAAGCTCGGTCCCGATGGTGATGATCTCTAATACAGGCATAGCACCTCAATATTGATTTTAACTTAAAAATGGCGGTTATGGCGGATGGTCGGATTTTGCTTGACGGGCTCTATTCAATAGAATAGGATTAACGCATTCGTGAAGTGGACCGTGATGACTTACCAAAAGAAAATCGGAAAATCGGGCGAGCAGATCGCAGCGCAATACCTGGCAGACAAGGGTTACCAGGTGATTGAACAGAACTACCACGCTGCTTATGGTGAGATTGACCTGATTGCCCTGGATGAGGACACAGTTGTGTTTGTTGAGGTCAAAACGCGCACTTCCGAGACCTTTGGCTTACCCGAAGAAAGCATCACACCCACGAAAATGGCCCGATTACAAAACACTGCTTTAATGTGGATGCAAGCCCACCCGGACGCACCTGACGATTGGCGCATTGATGTAATTGCCCTGCAGGTTGATCGTCAATCTAACAGTGTTGATTTAGAGCATTTTATCGGTGCCGATTTATGAATACACCAAACCAAAAACCACCGTTGGTGATCATTTTAGGGCCTACCGCCGTCGGCAAAACGGCGCTGTCGATCACCCTGGCCCAGCGCCTGGGGGGTGAGATTGTATCGGCCGATTCGCGGCTGCTGTATCGGGGGATGGATATTGGCACGGCAAAACCCACAGAAGCAGAAATGGCAGCGGTGCCCCACCACCTGATCGATGTGGCCGACCCGGATGAGGTATGGAGTTTGGGCATTTATCAGCGCGCAGCCTACCGGGCAATTGACGCTATCCATGCGCGCCATCGGGTGCCTTTCTTGGTAGGCGGTACGGGTCAATATATGCGCGCAATCATCGAAGGCTGGCGCATACCGGCCCAGGCGCCCGATCATGCCCTGAGGGATGCGATTACCCATTGGGCTGATGAAATCGGCGCAGAGGGCTTGTACGAGCGCCTGGAGCGCATTGACCCGGCTGCTGCCAGCAAAATTGATTACCGTAACCTGCGCAGGACGGTGCGTGCCTGGGAAGTGATCTTAAAGACCGGTGAGCGATTTTCAGACCAGCGGCGAAAACAATCTCCCCGGTATGACTCGTTAATCCTGGGCCTTGAACGTCCGCGCGAGGAACTGTATGCACGTGTTGACCAGCGGATCGAACAGATGCTGGAAGACGGCCTGGTTCAGGAAGTAAAAGGCTTGCTGGATGCAGGGTATGCTCCTGATCTGACGACCCTGTCTGCCATCGGCTACGGAGAGATCATCAAGACATTGCAAGGGGAAATCAGCCTGGAAGATGCAGTGGCCCTGATCAAACGCAACACACGAATGTTTGTGCGCCGGCAGGCAAACTGGTTCAAACCGGATGACGAGCGCATCACCTGGTTCGCCGCTTCTCCTGATGTGGTGAATGAGATGGAAGCTTTTATAAGGAGACAACTTAATCATGAAAACCCATAAACCCTGGCTGGCGCATTATGATGAAGGTGTTCCAGCCGAGATTGAAATTCCCAACCTGTCCTTGGTTGACCTGTGGAGATCAGCTGTGCATGAGGCAGGGGAATCGATCTGCACGATCTATGAGGGAGAAGCAACAACCTACCGCGAGCTTGATGACCTCTCAGATCGGTTAGCCCGGTTCTTGGTATCCAATGGGCTCAAACAAGGCGAGCGCGTGGGAATTCTGCTGCCAAACTCGCCTGAATTTGTGGTCAGCTTTTACGGCGCGCTGAAGGCAGGCGGGGTGGTGATGGCGCTAAACCCGGCCTACCGGCCGGCAGAAGTTGAAACCCAAGCCCGGGAATCGGGGATCAAGGTCTTGATCTTGCCCGAATCGGACTACCAGGCGATCTATCCGTTAAAAAATAAGACTGCTCTTTCATCGCTGGTGGTTGTAGGGGGGACACGAGCTGCACTTTCGCCTGATGATATCACCTGGGAACAAATGCTTGAAGATCATGCTGAGGGTGAACCGGTTACACGTGAAGTCAGCGCGGAGGACCCCGCTGTTTTTCAATACTCGGGCGGGACCACGGGCACCCCGAAATGTGCCGTTGGATTGCATCGCAATTTGGTCGCCAATGTATACCAGTTTGACCAATGGCTGGTCAATACCCAGCCCGGTGAAGAGACCATTTTGGTGGCGATCCCGATCTATCATGTCTATGGCATGGTGCTGGGAATGAACCTGGCGGTGAAAATGCGGGCACGGATGGTGTTGATCCCCGATCCTCGAAAGCTGGATGAATTATTAGAGGCACTCCAGAAATACCAGGCAACGATCTTCCCGGGAGTACCCAGCCTGTACGCCGCCATCAATCACTACCCGGCAGTGATGGCAGGTGAATATGACCTTTCCTCCATCAAGGCGTGCATTTCTGGTTCGGCAACCCTGCCAATCATTGTTAAGCAGGAATTTGAAGCACTGACCAATGGCCACCTGGTGGAGGGTTACGGTCTTTCGGAAGCCCCGACCGCCACACACTGCAACCCGATCTTAGGCGAAAACCGGCCTGGCTCGATCGGGCTGCCCCTGCCTAATGTGGACTGCAAAGTGGTGGACCTGGAAACGGGTCAGAGAGAAATGGACGTTGGGGAAATCGGCGAATTGGTCATTAAGGGGCCCCAGGTGATGGCCGGATACCATCAGCGGCCAGAAGAGACATCCCAGACCCTCAAAGACGGCTGGTTGTTCACGGGAGATGTGGTAAAAATGGATCAGGATGGCTATTTTTACATCGTTGATCGTAAGAAAGATGTGATTAAGGTGGGGGGATTCCAGGTGTGGCCAAACGAGATTGAGGCGGTCCTTTTGCACCATCCCAAGGTGAAAGAAGCGGCCGTGGCTGGCGTGGTTGATGAACATGGGAACGAAGCGGCCAAAGCCTGGGTGGTTCTTAAACCGGGCGAAACCAGTTCGCCCGAAGAAATCCAGGCGTTTTGTGATCAGTACTTAACCCGTTACAAGGTCCCTAAAGGTGTTACTTTCAGAGACGCGCTGCCCCGCACGATGGTCGGGAAGGTGCTCAGGCGGGTGTTATCGACTGAAGACCCTGATTTGTAAACGACTTACTATAATAAAAAAGGCTGCGACCTTATCAATCGCAGCCTTTTTGATATGCAGAGATGGCTTACAGAACTTTCTCTGGGATGCCACCCGTTTTTTCAACGGGTGTCGGGAAGATGTTATAAAACTCATCCGCTGAGAGCGTTTCGGTCTCGAGTAATTTTTCAGCAACCAGGTCCAATTCCTGTCGATAGCGGTTCAGGATGTCCTTGGCTTTATTGTAGGATTCTTGGACAATTGACTGGATAGCTGAGTCGATCTTCTCAGCGATATGTTCGGAGTAATCTCGCTGTTCGGAGATCTCTCGGCCCAGGAAAACGAGTTCTTCCTTTTTGCCATAAACCATCGGACCCAACTCTTCGCTCATGCCCAGCCGCATGACCATTGTGCGGGCGAGTTTTGTGACCCTTTCGAGATCGTTGGATGCACCAGAGGTGATATCGTTGAAAACGATCTCCTCGGCAGCACGGCCGCCCAATAATGTGACCATATCACTCATGATCTGCTGGCGTGATTTCAAAAATCGGTCTTCTTCAGGGAAGGCAATTGTGTACCCGCCAGCTTCACCGCGGGAAATGATTGAGATTTTTTGAACGGTGTCCGCTTCTGGGAGGGCGTTGATGACCACTGCATGGCCGGCTTCATGATAGGCGATGATCTTCTTTTCGCTTTCGTTGATCAGGCGGCTTTTCCGTTCCGGTCCGGCGATCACACGTTCGATGGCTTCCATGAATTCTGGATGCTCAATAATGCGTTTGTCGCGTCGAGCAGCCAGGATGGCCGCTTCGTTGACCAGGTTTTCGATGTCTGCACCCACAAAACCAGGTGTTGAGCGGGCAATATCGTTCAGGTCCACATCGGGGGAAACGGGTTTACCCTTAACATGCACTTGAAGGATCTCTTCACGCCCTTTGATATCGGGACGGTCGAGTACCACCCGGCGATCGAACCGCCCAGGGCGTAATAAGGCCGGGTCAAGAATGTCCGGCCTGTTTGTGGCGGCAATGATGATCACATTGGTGTCGGTGTCAAACCCATCCATCTCGACCAGGAGCTGGTTGAGAGTCTGCTCACGTTCGTCATGGCTGCCGCCCAGCCCGGCACCGCGGTGGCGCCCGACGGCATCAATTTCGTCAACGAAGACAATGGCAGGTGAATGCCGCTTGGCCTGGTCAAACAGGTCCCGTACGCGGGATGCACCCACACCCACAAACATTTCTACGAATTCAGAACCAGAGATGGAGAAGAATGGTACGCCTGCTTCGCCGGAAACGGCTTTTGCCATCAAGGTTTTGCCTGTGCCAGGTGCGCCAACCAGCAGCACACCTTTGGGTATGCGGGCGCCCAGCGAGATGAACTTCTGGGGTTCACGCAGAAATTCAACGACTTCTTGCAGTTCTTCTTTGGCTTCTTCAACCCCGGCTACATCTTCAAAGGTGACCGTGGGGTGGTCTCCCGTGAACATGCGGGCTCTGGATTTGCCAAAGGACATGGCGGCATTGTTGCTGCCCTGCGCCTGCCGGAAGATGAACCAAAACAGGCCAATCAGAATGACGAACGGCAAAATGTAACTGAGGATGGAGACAATCCCCACCCATGAGCTTGGGAGCCTGATGTCGACAGAGATCTTCTCGGCAGCAAGGTCTTCAGATGTGACGCCCAATTCTACCAATTGGGCAATTAAGGGTGTGCTTGGGTCTTTGGTGGAGACCTTAATATCATTGTTTGTGTATTGGATTTCAAGCCGGCTATCGTCTTCGATGATTGTTTTAACTCTGCCTTCACGTATGTCGGCAGCGAGTTTATTGATCGGTATTTCTTCAATGGCCTGGCTTTGCTGATTAACAGTAAAGAAAACCATCGCAATTATTGCCATGAATAGCAATATGTAGATGATAAACGATTGGTTGCGTGCTTTCACGACGTCCTCCAAGTTGATTGCATGTAAATCCTGTCAAATTTTAAAGCAATCGTAATGAAACCTCCCCGCAGCAAGCTG
>DHHJ01000017.1:20336-164443 GCA_002403205.1 Anaerolineaceae bacterium UBA4775 | reverse complement strand
GGAAATGCCCTCCTTCGATTATAGCCCGTGTGGGCACAATTTCCACCCAGCAAACTCCAGAGCATTCCCCCATTCAGCCTTCCCCTTTCAGCTTTCACCTTTCAGCTTCCCCCCTTTCAGCTTTCACCTTTCACCTTCCCCCCTTACAGCTTCCACCTTCCACCTGCCTCCCTTTCACCTTTCTTCTCCCATAAACATCCAGGCAAAGGTCCACATATCGGTGAACTCTTCGATCTGCTTGGCAGTGGGCTTTCCGACCCCGTGCCCGGCGCGGGTTTCAACCCGGATCAGGACTGGCGCCTGGCCAGCCTGGGCCTTTTGCAGCGCGGCAGCAAATTTAAAGCTATGACCCGGGAAGACCCGGTCATCATGATCGCCCGTCAGCACCAGGGTGGGCGGGTATGCGACGCCGTCTTTGATATTGTGATAAGGTGAATAAGCCAGCAGGGTGGCAAACGCATCAGGATCCTCTGGCGAACCATAATCCGACGCCCACGCCCAGCCGATAGTGAACTTGTGGAAGCGCAGCATATCCATCACGCCCACATTGGGCAGGCACACCCCAAACAGGTCCGGTCGCTGGGTCAGGCAAGCGCCGACGAGCAAACCCCCATTGCTGCGCCCGCCGATCGTCAGGTATGGCGTGGCGGTGTAGCCCGCACTGATCAGGTATTCCGCCGCAGCGATGAAATCGTCAAACACGTTTTGCTTATTGGCCTGCATACCGGCCTCGTGCCACTCACGGCCATACTCGCCGCCGCCGCGCAGGTGGGCCTGGGCGTAAATGCCGCCCATTTCCATCCACACCAGGTTGGCACACTGAAGCTGACCGGCACGGCGTTGTTGAAACCGCCGTAACCGTATAGATAAGTGGGCGCCTTCCCGTCTATTTCCAGGTCAGCCCGGTGGCTGATGAACAGGGGCACCCGGGTGCCATCCTTGCTCTCGTAAAAGACTTGCTCCGTCACATACGCCCCGGGGTCAAAGGCCAAAACCGGTGAGCGAAATTCCTCAACCCGGCGCTGTTCAATATCCAAATGAAAGATCGTCCCGGGCGTGGTGAAACTGGAGAACGCGTAAAAGGTCTCCGGGTCATCGCTTTGCCCGCGGAAGCCTGTCACCGTGCCGATGCCCGGCAGGCGCAAATCACCATCCGGTGTTCCATCGGGCTTGAAGAAACGCACCTGGTGGGCGGCATGGTGCAGGTAAGTGCCCACAAAGCGCCTGCCCACAAATGCGATCGTTTCAAGCTTATCCGCCACTTCGGGGATGACCGTCTCCCAATGTGAAGGCGCCGGTTGGTCAATGTCGATGGCGATCACCCGGTTGAGGGGCGCATTGTGATCGGTTTTAAAGAAAAATCGATGACCTTCATTCCATACCAGGGCATAGGCCGCGTCGAAATCCGTCAGCAAGCCCTGTACTTCGGCTTGCGGGTCCTCCAGGTCGAGGTAATAGACCCCGTTTTCCTCCGCAGTGCCATGCCAGGCGTAGATCACCAGATAGCGGCCATCCTCTGTGACCTCGCCGTTAAAACCCCACTCTTTTTGGTCAGGGCGGGCATAGATCAGGCGGTCCGCAGATTGCGGCGTGCCCAAGCGGTGATAGTAGAGCTTGTGGTGATAGTTGGCGGATTTAAGGGCATCGCCCTCAGGGGCGTCATAGCGGCTGTAGAAGAAACCCGCATTGGTTTTATCCCAGCTGGCGCCCGAGAACTTGACCCAGGCCACTTTATCGTCCAGGTCCTGGCCGTCATCCACACGGCGGACGTGCCAGGTCTGCCAGTCAGAGCCGGCCTCTGCCAGCCCGTAGGCCAGATATTGCCCATCACGGCTGACGGCCGCCCCGCTCAATGCCACAGTGCCGTCCTCAGAGAGGCTGTTTGGATCCAGCAGCACCTGGGGCTCATCTGTGAGGTCCGCCAGCCAGTACAGGACATCCTGGTTGAGCAGACCGGTGTTATAGGTATAAAAATAGCCTCCGCCGCGTTTGACGGGTGGGGAATACTTCTCGTAATCCCATAATTCGAGCATGCGCGCCTGGATTTTCGCGCGCAAGGGCGAGCGCTCGAGGATGCTGAAGGTCAGGGCGTTCTGCGCCTCGACCCACGCCCTGATTTCATCAGATTCCAGGTCTTCCATCCATCGGTAGGGGTCCGGGACCGAACGGCCATGCATTTCCTCAACCAGGTTTTCTGTGCGCGTTCCAGGATAGGATATCGACATGGGGTCTCCTTTTCGGTGAAATCAGGCGCCGTAGTGGGCGATATATTTGAACAGGGCGGCCGTCAGCCGGGCATCATCGACTGCCCGATGGGAATTGGGCAGTGGGATACGGCAGGCTGCGCCGGCTGCCTCCAATTTGTGAAAGCGAAAGCTGTTCCCACGCAAGCTTCGCTCACCGTAGAAGGCCGAATAGAGCTTCATCACACAGAAAAAGCGCTGGTCTTCCAGGGTCCAATCGAGCCAGGAGCGCCGATGGGTCTGCTTCATCATGCGCAAGTCAAAATCGGCATTGTAGACCCCCACATAACGGCCGTCCAGAACGGACCGCAGGTCCCCCCAGATCTCCCTCCAGGCAGGTGCATCGGAAACCATACCCTCCGTGATGCCGTGGATCGCCACAGCCTCAGCCGGGATCGGGATCGAAGGCCTGATGAGGGTTTCGTATACAGTCTCCCCAGCCAGGTCAACCACGCCCACTTCGATCACAACATCCTGCGGTGATATGCCGGTGGTCTCGGTATCGAGAAATAGCGGGTCAAAAGCCAGGAATTCCCGGGCCCTCTGGATGACTTTGGGGTGCGCAATCGGGTACATCAATTCACCTCGTCTCTGTTGGTCACACAGCACAGTTTACCATCTTTGCGCCGGGGAAACATGGCCCACCGGTCAGATCAGGCGCAAGCCCTGCAATAGTTGGTAAACCCCAAACCCCGCCAGGATGATGGCCGAGGCCAGCAGCAGGGTCCGGCGTACCTGCTCTCCCATGCTGCGCATGCTCGAGAACACCAGGATCAGGGCAATATTGCTGAGGATGAAAACGCCATAGAAGCAGAGCAGGTAAGCCGCGCCCCACCAGGGCGAGACATCCCACATAAGCAGCAGGTTGGGGCCGTTGATCAGGCTCCAGAACAGCCAGGGGCCGGGCCCCAGGATGTTCATTGTGGCGGCTTTGAGCAAGGTGCCCCAAGTGTTGGTTTCCCCCGCAGGTTGAATGTCTTGGAAATGGCGATATGCGTTAAAGGATTCCCAGGCCAGGTAAAAAATGAACAGCGCCCCGCCGATTTGCAGGATGCGCAAAAAGGTGGGCGGGAGGTTGTTGAGGACCACCAGCACCAGCAGGACTACCGGTCCATCCGTGACCAGCGGTGCAAATGCCGCCGGAAGGGCTTTTTTCCAGCCGCCCTTGATGGCATAAGAGAGGAATACCGCCTGGAGCGGCCCCGGGGTAACCCCCGCCGAGAAGCCAATCGCCGCGGCGGAAAGGAGGTAAGAGAGCAGCATGGGCTCAATTATACGCGTTTAAAACCGAATGATGTGGGCAAATGCGGAGCAGTGAGCAGGTAGTAGTTGGTAGCAGGTGACTGGTAGCAGGTAGAACAATCCGTTCGCATGTAACGCTTATAAAGTCAAATTAACACCGCTTTTGGGCGCACCAATTTTCCTCAGTGGATTAATTAATCGCTGGGGTTATGGTCGGGACCTCCCCCAGCCCCTCCTCCAGGAGGGGAGATGGTGATTGTGGGCAACTATCAGCTACTGGCTCCAAACTACCCACTCCCAACTGTATCTATAGGGTGCACTTGGTTTTTGAGCGCACCACATCCCCCCAGCTAACGATTAACTTCTCTTAGATTACTCTGAAGCCTTAATATCCTTAATGTTCAACTGCACATTCACCCGGCCCATATAGACGTTTTCTTCAATCCGGTAGGCAATATCGATGCGCTCGGGGAGGTCCTCTGCCCAATGCCCCTGCTGGAAGGCAATGGCATCATACCCGGGTTTCAGCTTTAACTTGAGGTGCTTGCCCTCCTTGCCTACGGTTTTGGCGGACATCACCGCCACATCGTACGATGCGAACAGCGGTTCGGGGTTGCCGCGCCCGGTTGGCTCCAGCAGGTGCAGGTCGTTGAAGATCATCGGTAGATAGCGCGGGTCCAGTTTCTCAAGTTTGATCTCGCGGTCGATATTGATCACAGGAGAGAGGGTCACCGCCGATAGCTCACGCGCTGCAATTCCATAGAGTTGCTCGATCAGCGTCTCGACGTCCTGGTTGCGGACGGTGAACCCCGCCGCAGCAGCATGTCCCCCGTGCCGCACCAGCAGGTCAGCGCATTCATCCAATGCCTGGGTGATGTGAAATTCCGGGATCGACCGGCAGGAAGCCACCGTGAACTCATCACCCTGGTGGGCCACGATCGCCGGCCGGTAATAGATCTCCGACAGGCGCGAGGCCGCCAACCCCACCACGCCCTCGCTGAAGGCAGGATCGGCAGCAAAAAACAGCAGTGCATCCGGGTCCTGCTCCAGTACGCGAACCGCCGCCATTTCGCGGATCATGTGGGTCTCTTCCTGCCGCTGGCTGTTTTGGGATTCCAGGATTTGCGCCAGTTCACCGGCCTGTCTGAAATCCTGGGCGGTCAACAGCGTAAACGCGGACATAGCCGTATTCATCCGCCCGGCCGCGTTCAGCCGTGGCCCCAGCCCAAAGCCGATCGTGGACGCATCGCAGGCCCCCAGATTGATCCCCGCCGTCCTTGCCAGGGCAGACAAACCCAGGCGGGGATGCTGCCGGATGCGTGCCAGCCCGTCCTTGACCAGGACGCGGTTCTCACCCACCAGCAAAGCCAGGTCGGCCACGGTGCCGATGGCCACCAAATCCAGCCAGGCTTCGGGGTCAACATCCGGCTGGGGATGCGCGGAAAGATAAGCCTGGGCCAGCTTATAAGCCAGCCCCACACCCGCCAGGTTCTTATCTGGGTAGAGGTCCTCGGGCTGTTTGGGGTTGATCACCGCCTGCGCCTCGGGCAGCTGCTTACCCGGCTGGTGGTGGTCGGTGATGATCATATCCATCCCCAACGCTGCTGCCAGGGCAACCTCGCCCGTCGCCCTGACGCCGCAATCCACGGTGATCACCAGGTCAATCCCCTCTGTGGCCAGGCTGCGGATGGCCTCCTCGTTCAGCCCGTAGCCCTCATCATAGCGATTGGGGATGTACACGCGCGGGTCAACGCCCAGGCTGGTTAGAAACTCTGCCATCAATGCGGTGGCTGTGACGCCATCCGCGTCGTAATCACCATAGACGGCAATGCGCTCACCATTGACAACCCCAGTGTGCAAGCGCGCTACTCCTGCCGCCATGTCCTTGAGCAAGAAGGGGTCGGTGGGGAAATTCACCTCGCCAGCAACGAAACTGGCAGCCGTGTCGGGGTCCATGAAGCCCCGGTTATAGAGCAATTGTCGCATGAAGGCCGAGAAACCGTTTAAGGCCAGGTCGACATCCTGGGGAATTCTGGGCTGAACATGCCAGCGTTTGGGCACAGGTGTAAGGTCAGGGGCTGCGGTCATAAACTCATTTCTGGTGTGCTGATTGACGGTTGAACATACCGATTATAACCGATGGATATGAGTTAAACCCCGAGTGTTGACCGTTAAATGAAGTGCATCTACAACGGTCAAATAGGGGCAGCGCCCCGGCAGGCGTGGCTGCGGATCTGTGATGAGGTTTCCCTCCGAACCTCGCAGTTCTCCAGTTCTTTCCCCAGTACCTGAGCCCACACACAGCTGAATTATCTCCCTTAAGCGGACAAATACGATTACAATAAGGTCATTATGCCCGCTCCGCATCCAGACCTGCCCCTCGACCAGGTGCTGATCGGCGACTGCCGCGAGATTCTACCCGGCCTGCCCGAAAACTCGGTCGACCTGATCTTCGCCGACCCGCCCTACAACCTCCAGCTTGAGGGTGAATTGTGGCGCCCGGATCAAACCCGGGTCGAGGCGGTCGATGAGGCGTGGGACCAGTTCGATAACTTCGCCCATTATGACCGGTTCACCCGCCAATGGCTGACCGCCTGCCGGCGCGTTCTCAAGCCCACAGGCACCTTATGGGTGATCGGCTCGTACCACAACATCTACCGGGTTGGCAAGATCCTGCAGGACCTGGATTTTTGGATCCTCAATGACGTGGTGTGGGTCAAAACCAATCCCATGCCAAACTTCCAGGGGGTGCGCTTCACCAACGCCCACGAGACGCTGCTGTGGGCTCAAAAGGTAAAAGGCGCCCAGTACACCTTCAACTATCATGCCATGAAAGGCCTGAATGACGACCTGCAAATGCGCAGCGACTGGCACATCCCGCTCTGCACCGGTGCCGAGCGCCAGAAAGACTCCGATGGCAGCAAAGCCCACCCGACGCAAAAGCCGGAAGCCCTGCTCTACCGGGTGATCCTTTCGAGCTCGCAACCCGGTGATGTGGTTTTGGACCCCTTTTTCGGCACGGGCACCACCGGGGCCGTCGCCCGGCAGTTGCACCGCCACTACATCGGGATTGAGGTCGACGCAGCTTACGCCCGGATTGCCACCGCACGGATCCAGAAAATCACCCAGCCAACTTTCGACCCACTGATCTTCAATACGCCCAACCCCCGCCGCGAAAAGCGGATTCCCTTTGGGAATTTGCTTGAAAATGGCTTACTGGAACCCGGACAAACCCTCTATTTTGGCGCTGAGGGTGAAGTCGGCGCAAAAGTTCTCGCCGATGGTAAACTTATCTATCAAGGTCAACGCGGCTCGATCCATCAGATCGCCAAGCTGATCCGAAATGCACCCAGCAATGGCTGGCACCTGTGGTATTACTTGAACCCAGCCACGGGTCAGCGCGCCCCGATCGATGACTTGCGACAACAAATGCGAGATGCGGAAAACCTCTAAACCAACCGCTGTCACAGAACCCCACTGTTCAATCAGCCAGGAAACAGACAAAGGAAATCAAAATGACCGCTCAAAATACCTACACGCAAGCACCCTGGAGCCTGGAAGACCTTTTCCAGGGCTTTGATGACCCCCAATACGAAGCCGCTTTCGACGTGATCAGAAAGGGTGCAGAAAAATTCCAGGGCTACCGGGAACAGCTGGTGCCAGATATCAGTGAAGACCTGTTCATCAGCATCATCACCGAATATGAACTTTTCTATCGCTTGATGAGCCGGTTGCAGGGGTTTGCACAACTGGCCTTCGCCGCCGATACCCAGGACCAAGGGGCACAGGCCCAGGTCGCACGGGTGGACCAATTCCAGGCTGAGGTCAGCAACCTGACCCTGTTCTTCAATTTGTGGTGGAAAGCCCTTGATGACGACAATGCGGCTCGCCTGTTACAAGCCTCCGGCGATTTCCGCTACTGGCTGGTCTCCATGCGCAATTTCAAGGACTACACCCTCACTGAGCCCGAGGAAAAGATCATCAACATCAAAGATGTGACCGGCTTCAATGCCCTCAACATGCTCTACGACTCGATCACCAACCGTTACACCTTCAAGATCGAGGTCGATGGCGAGGTCAAAGAGCTGACGCGCGGTGAGGTGACCGCCCTGGTGCGTGAATCTGACCCCGACCTCAGGGCACGGGCTTACCAAACCCTGTTTGAGGTCTATGCAGGGGACGCTCCCATCCTGGGGCAGATCTATCAGGCTATTGCGCGGGACTGGCGCAACGAAAACCTCGACCTGCGGGGTTTCAAACAGCCGATTTCCGTGCGCAACCTGGTCAACGACCTGCCCGACCCGGTCATCGAAACCTTGCTGGAGGTCACCCGACAGAATGCAAAGCACTTCCAGCGGTTTTTCCGCCTTAAAGCCAAGCGCATCGGCATGGACGTGCTCCGCCGCTATGATATTTATGCCCCGGTGGAGAAATCCGACAAAAGATATGCCTTCAACCAGGCCGCCGAGATCGTGCTCGAATCCTTTCATGAGTTTGACCCGAAATTTGCCGACCTGGCCAAGCAGATCTTTGATGCCAGCCATATCGACAGCGAAGTCCGCAAGGGCAAGATGAGCGGGGCCTTCTGCGCCACGATCACACCCGACCTGAGCCCCTGGGTCCTGCTTAATTACCAGGGCAAACCGGATGATGTCGCCACCATGGCCCATGAACTGGGGCACGGCATCCATGCCTTGATGGCAAAAGACCACACCGCGCTAACGCAGCATGCCTGCCTGCCCCTGGCAGAGACGGCCTCGACCTTTGGCGAGATGATGCTGATCGACAAGCTCCTGGCACAGGAGAGCGATCAAGCGGTGCGCCGTGACCTGCTCTTCCGCCAGATGGACGATGCGTTCGCCACCATCTTGCGCCAGAACTACTTCTCGATGTTCGAACAGACCGCCCACGAGATGATCGCCCAGGGCGCCCAGGTTAAAGACCTGGCAGAAGCCTACATGGACAACCTGAAAAGCGAATTTGGCGATTCAGTTGATATCGCTGATGAGTTCCGCTGGGAGTGGGTGATGATCCCCCACTTTTACGGTGTTCCCTTCTATGTGTACGCCTATGCTTTCGGGCAGTTGCTGGTGCTGTCGCTCTACAAGCAATACCAGGCCGAGGGTGCTGCCTTCAAACCCCGCTATATGGATATTTTGGCCGCCGGCGGTTCCGTCGCCCCGGTTGAGCTGCTCGGCCGGGCTGGCATCGATGTGACCCGGGCCGAATTCTGGCAGGGCGGTTTCGATGTGATCGGAGAGATGGTTACCGCTTTAGAGGCGTTAGAATAAACGGCGAGTCAATCCCGCCGCACACCAGGTTTAAATCCAAAGGGTGTATCCACTGTTTGCGGGGGATACACCCTTATTATTATGACAGTTTTACGGTGTTGATTCACAAAACGAATAAGTTGATCTTTCCTGATCCGAGATGAATTACCTGCGCAGATGGGGCAACCTGCTGTAGTTCTGAAAGGGTAAAGGCGGTCTGCCATTCCCCTTGACCGAGTGATCACTCGACAGGTGTGGCCAGTTCAACAGGTGAGCGATCTTCCGCGGGGTCTTTGCGGCTGAAGGCAAACAGCAATAAACCTAAACCGATCATACCCAAAACAAAGCTCAGCACCCACACCGAACGCAGATCAAACCACTCCAGGGCAATCCCGGCCAGGTAGACCCCCAACCCCGACCCGACCCCAGACAATGCCGCACCATACAAGGCCTGACCCGTCGCACGCCACCTGGGGCTGATCAACTGGTCAATGTAGACCACACCGGCTACAAAAAAACTCACCATCGCCACCCCGTGAATCAATTGGCTCGGTGCCACCCACCCCGGATGCTGAATAAAGTAATACATGGCCCATCTCAATGGCAGCAGGATGGCGCCCGCCAGGATCACGGCCTGCGCGCCGAAGCGCTTCAAAGAAACGGGCACCAGGATCATGAACGGCACTTCAACGACCGCCTGGAGTGAAATCGTCACCCCCACCAGCCAATCCTGGGCACCCAGGAATTGCAGAAACAACGTCTGGTAATTGTTGTAAATCCCGAATGTGGCCCCGATGAAGATGCTGCCAATTAAGTAGATGACCAGGCGTGGGTTTCCTGCCAGAAACTGCCCATCTTCCCCCTCGCGAGGTGCCAACCCGCCAGGTTTCTCTGGCAAAAACAGGCTGATGCCCCCCAAAAGGAAAAACGCACCACCGATGAACCAGGCCAGATAGGCCACAATTTGATCCAAAAACAAACCCCCTACCAGCAAGCTCGAAACAGCAAACCCCATCGAGCCCCATAAGCGGATCACGCTGAATTTATCCATCTGCCCCGCTTCTTCCAGGGTTTCGAGCAGGATGGCGGTGCTGATTGGGATGACCGGAGTCCACAGGGCAGAAAACAGGATCGCCCACACAATCGCAAAAACAAAGGTGTCGGCCGACCCCAATGCGATCCCCGTCAGCGCTGCACCCAGATTACTGATCAACAACAGGTTTCGCCGCGTGCCCCGTAAATCACTTAGATAGCCCCACACAGGCTGGGAAATCATCATCGCAAACGGCATGCTGCCCAACAGCAACCCGATCTGCAGGCTGGAAAAATTCTTTTCTTGCAGAAATACGGGCAAATACGGCGCCCAGATGCCCAAAGCGAAATATTGCACAAACAGGAAAACTTTAAATTTAAGATTCATAGGGTTTATAACCACCTCACAAGTATACCTTCATCATTAGGCAAAAATATGAATTACAATGGGCATCAAACAAACAGTTTAGGAGCTTAACCCGATGACCAACACAATCATTCGCAACCTGGGCGAAGGTCTTGTCCTGCGCCATTCAACCGCTGAAGATGCTGAAGCCCTGGCCAAATTCAATCGGGAGATCCACGGTGAAGACGAATGGGATGCCAGGGGCATAGCAGATTGGACCCTGGACCTGGCCAGCGGTGAAGGACCCACCGTTGCGGTGGGCGATTTCACCGTTGTGGAAGACACCCAGGCAGGTGAGATCGTCTCGAGCTGCTGCTTGATCTCGCAAACCTGGGCGTATGAGGGCATCCCCTTTAAAGTTGGCCGCCCGGAACTGGTCGGTACGAAAAAAGCCTATCGCCGGCGCGGGCTGGTGCGGGAACAGATGGAGATCCTCCACCAATGGAGCGCTGCACGGGGCGAACTCGTTCAGGTGATCACTGGCATCCCTTACTATTACCGCCAGTTCGGCTACGAAATGGCCATAGACCTGGATGGCGGCCGCTCAGGTTTCAAGAGCCATGTGCCCAAACTGAAGGATGGCGAAGAGGAACCTTACACCTTGCGCAAAGCGGCCGAGCAGGATATCCCCTTCCTGATGGCTGCATATGAACACGGCTGCCAACGCTCTATGATTCACTCTGTTTGGGATGAACAGCTCTGGCTCTATGAATTAAGCGGAAAACGCAAATACAACATCGACCGCCGGGAAGTTTTCATCATCGTCGACCGGGATGGAAAACAAGCTGGTTTTATCGGCATCCCACCCATAAAATGGGGTGACAAATCCACCCTGACGGTCTATGAGCTTGCCCCAGGGTTTTCCTGGTCGGCAGTCACGCCCAGTGTGATCCGCTTTTTGTGGGAAATCGGAGAAGAACTTGCCAAAGGTCAAAATCAGCACCAAGAAAAGTTTGGTTTTTGGCTGGGTGCATCTCATCCTGCCTATGAGGTATGTACCTCACGGCTGCCTGAAATCAGCAAGCCATACGCGTTTTACGTGCGGGTACCCGACTTGGTGGCGTTGCTTCTCGTAATCAGCCCAGCACTTGAAAACCGCCTGCTCGCATCGGCTTTTGCTTATTACAGCGGTGAGGTCAAGTTGAATTTTTACCGTGAGGGCTTAACCTTGGGCTTCGCAGATGGCCGCCTGGAAAAAATTGAAAAATTAGGCCCGGATTCGCTTGAAAAGGCATCGGCGGTCTTCCCTGACAGGGTCTTTTTACAGCTCCTGTTCGGCTACCGCAGCATGGACGAGCTGGACCACGCCTTTGCCGATTGTTACGCAAAAAATGGGGAGACCAAGCAGCTTCTCAATGTCCTCTTTCCCAAGAAACACGCCGAGGTTTGGGCGATTGCCTGAAGCAAACGCCGGTTTAACGCATTAACGCCCTGGCGCGTACACGGCCAGCGTTGTTTGTTGATCGGATATACCTCAGGGTAGATCCTTGGGCTTCAGCCACGGCCACCGCTCTTCAGGGGGAAGTTCGGGTTCCTCGGCCGGTGTTGGCCCGGGTTGAATAGGTAGGGTGAACTTCGGCGGTGATGATGCCGGCGTTTCACTTACGTTGCCGTTCATCGCCGCCAGGATGCGCTGGTACTCCGCCGTATGGGCGTATTCCCTCAAGGCATTGATCCGGCGGATCAGCAGCGGGTGGCTTTGAAAGGCTTCGGCCAAACGGTTGGAAGCCAGGTCATCTTCAGCGTCGATGGCAGCCAGGGCGCGCTCAAAATCGCGCTGGTCCCGGATATCCGGCGCGGCAAGCTTGACCAGGGCAGACACGGCGGTGTGAATGTCACCGCAAGCCAGCAGGCCAGCCCGATCCGCTGAGAATTCGCACATCCGGTTCCACCAGCGGAAGGCCGTGTACAGGAGCACCGCTGCCCCAAAGGGGGCAGGCACCCCAGCCATGCCGCCGATGATGGTGTTCAGCCAGGTATGCCCCAAAGCGACATGCCCCATCTCATGCCCAATGATGAAGCTCAACTCACCAACATCCATCACCTTGAGCAGCGGAGTGAACAAAACCAGCACTTTCGGGCTGCTGACGCCGAAGGTGTAGGCATTGTTTTGCTTTTGATCGACCAAAAAGACATCCACCTGCCCAGGCTGCAGCTTCAGCCCGCACCTGGCCACCAGGCTGGCCAATTCGGGCGTACGGTGCTGATCGACACGGTGGGCGCTGCGCATCAGTGACTGGTGATGAGAGCGGATCAGGAGGGCGCTCAGCAGGAACATCGCCACGATGAACACACCGCTCAGGCAGAAGGTCACTGTAGAGGTCAGGATGATCACGGCCAGCACCAGCAGGACCGTCAGGACCAGGACGACCCCCTCGTTATCGTAGCGATAAGCGCGCGAGCGGTACATAACCAGTGTCAGGCGGCAGGACCGGTATCTTTAAGGAAAGTGCGCACGCTGGCAATTTGCTCAGCCGGCAGGCGCTGGGTTTCCTCCCAGTAATCCAGGAGCTGCGAGAGGGTAAACAAGGCATGCATGCGGTATCCCCGTTCCGTCAGGGCTTCCTTAGCACCGGATTCACGGTCGATCAGCACGACCACATCCCGCACCTGCAGGCCGACTTCCGTCAGCTTTTCGATGGCTTCGAATTTGCTGCCGCCTGTGGTGGCCAGGTCATCGATCACCACAACCGTCTCGCCCGGATGGTAAATGCCCTCAACTGCGGCCGCAGTGCCATAATCCTTGGCGGTCTTGCGGGGATAGATCATGGGGTAATTGCCCTGCAGGCTGATGGCCGTGGCGATCGGCAGGGCGGCATAGGGCAGGCCGGCAATCCGGTCAAAGGTCAACTGGGACAGCAAGCGGACATAAGCGGCCGCAACCTGGGTCATCCAACCGGGGAAGGCCACCAGTCGGCGCAGGTCAATGTAGATGGGTGAGGTCAGCCCCGATTTGAGGGTGAACTCCCCAAACTGGACACAACCCATCGAAAGCAGCCCCTCCACTAGAGGGGCGACCAGGCGCTGGGCACGCTTTTCCTGTGAAGACTCAGCAGGGTGGCTTTCAGACTGTGCCTGGCGGAAGCGTTCCACCAGGGCACGCGCGGCTGCACCCGGGTCCTCGGCACGGGAAATACCGCGGCTGACGTTGATCAGCAAGCCCAACCCATCCGAACGCAGGCCGGCACCCATGGCCGTTGCCAGGTCCGCACCCTGGGCGCCCAGCCCGGGGGCTAAAAACCACTGGTCAGGGGCTAACTGGCGCACGCGCAGCAGCGCATCCGGGAAAGTTGCACCCACCACCAGGCCCAGGTTACCCTTGGCACCCCACTCGTGGGCCAGCCCGGCCACTTTTTCATACACCATCATCAAGGGGTAATGCCCGCCCAGGGGCAGGTCCTGCAGGTCCACCGACCCGGGGTTGCTGGTTTTGCACAGCAGGAAGATCCCCTTTTCAGGGTCACTCATGAACGGTGCCAGCGAGTCATAGCCGAGGTAGGGGTTGAGGGTGATCGCATCAGCGCCCAGCACCTCGAAGGCCGACCGGGCGTAAGCCTGCGCAGTTGAGAAAATATCGCCGCGTTTGGCATCCAGGATGACAGGGATACCATCGGGCACTGCCCGGATCACACTGTGCAGCGCTTCCCAACCCTCTGGGCCGAGAGCCTCAAAAAAGGCTGCATTCGGTTTGAAGGCCAGGGCGGATGCGTGGGTGGCTTGGATCAGCCGCACACAAAAATCCCTGGCTGCCGCAGCGGTCTGCTCCGGGAGGTCCTCCGGGTGCGGGTCCAGGCCGACACACAGCAGGGAATCAATCGTCTTGGCGCGCTGGTCTAATTTCTCAAAAAATGTGGGCATGGGGTCCTCCCAGGATGCATGGATTGTGATGACTTAATTGTAATATGAATCGCTCTGTGCATCACACCCATGGACAAGGGCGACTTTTCGCCTTAATCTTCCATTAATGCCACACATCCATCACATCCACAAATAATGGGGCAGGCCAATCAGGCTTTACCCAGCACCATCGCCAGCAACGCCATGCGGATATACTGCCCGTACTCCATCTGGCGAAAATAAGCTGCCCTGGGGTCCTCATCCACAGCCATGTCAATCTCCCACACACGCGGTAAGGGGTGCATGACGATCATCTTGTCCTTGGCGTGGGACATGGTCTCTGCCGTGACCACGTAGCTGCCTTTGAGATTCTCATGCTGGGAGGGATCCTCAAAACGTTCCTTTTGCACACGGGTCACATAAAGCACATCCGTATCTGCGAAAACCTCCATCAGGTCGGTAAAGGTCTGCTGCGGGATGCCCTTGGCGCCGATCTCCGCCTGAATCTCAGCAGGCATGCTGAGAAGGCCCGGGGAAACATAGTTCAGACGAATGTCATACAGGCTCAGCAAGCGCGCCAGTGAATGCACCGTGCGCCCATATTTGAGGTCGCCCATCATGGTGACGGTCAGGCCATCCACCCGCCCCAATTCCTCCTGGATGGTGAACAGATCCAGCAGGGCCTGGGTGGGGTGTTCACCGATCCCATCGCCAGCATTGATGATCGGTTTTTTGGCATACTTGGCCGCCAGCGCGGATGAACCGGTCTCCGGGTGGCGCAGCACGATCACATCAGCATAGGCCTCAAGGGTGCGGACGGTGTCCGGCAGCGATTCGCCCTTGGTCACCGAGGAGTAACTGACGTTGTTGATCGGGATCACGCTCCCGCCCAAACGCTCCATGGCCGATGTGAAGGAGGACGAGGTGCGGGTAGAGGGTTCATAGAACAGGTTGGCCAGGATTTTGCCCTTCAAAAGGTCAAAGGAACCCACCCGGGCGACCATTTCGGACATCTCGTGGGCGACATCGAAAATATAGGTCAGCTGCTCGCGGTCAAACTGGTTGACCGAGATGATGTCCTTACCGTAAAAGGGTGAATCTTGCCGGTCGCCAAACGGCAAATGGGGACTTCGATTGTGATTAGGGGGTTGAAATGTGGTCATAATAAGTCTCCTGTTAATTGAATCTTGATCGATAGTTTTAACGGTCAGGTTTTTGCCTTCCTTGTAGGGCACGCTGTGATGTACAGCGCACCATTACCAAAATTCATCATCCTTCCCGTAGGGGCAGACCTCCGTGTCTGCCCGCGATGGGTTATTGCGCCCTGATACGCTGACCAAACCCGGGTTGGGCCAGCACCTGGCCGTCCTCATAAACCGTCTCCCCGCGCAGCACCACTTTTTGTACCGCACCGCGCACTTGCCAACCCTCAAAGGGTGTCCAACCCGCTTTGCTGAACAGCCCCTGGGCAGTGAGGGTATGTTCCGCTTCCAGGTCTACCTCAACCCAGGTCTCGGGCTGGGTCGGCACCCGGAAAATACGCCGGATATTCTCATCCATGCGATCCAGCAAGTCCGCCATTGTCAGGCGCCCTTCGTGCACGGCCGTCAGCAGCAAGGGGAGGGCCGTCTCAAGCCCGGGAAATCCCGGCGGCGGCTCTGGACTGGCCTTTTCAGCGGCGGTGTGCGGGGCATGATCTGTGGCAAAGCAATCGATCACATCCAGGTTCGCCCAAAGGGCTGCGACATCAGCCTGGGTCCCCAATCGCGGGCGCACCTCACCCCAGCCGCCCTCTAAATCATTCTGTGTCAGGAACAGGTGATGCGGGGTGACCTCGCAGGTGATCTTGAAGCCGCGTTCCTTGGCCGCCCGCACCAGGAGGATCTCCTCCCGGGTGGCAACATGCGCCAGGTGCAAGGGCCGGTCGACCAGAGCCGCCATCAGGATGGCTGCAGCCAGGGTGCGCCCCTCCGCGTGGGCCACCAGTGGCCGTGCCTTGGGCCAGGCGTCAAAATGCGCCCGCCACAGCGAGAGCGCATCCAGGCGCAGGGGACCGTAGGTCTGGTCCAGGTAGAGCTTGAGGCCTGCCACCTCATCTGCCAGCGCTGCGGTGTCAGACAGGTTATCTGCACCCGCACCGAGGTAAAGCGCGTAATCACAACGCGCGCTTTGCGCTGCGCGTGCCTCTGCACCCATCAGGGTGGCACGGTCCACCACCGGCGGATCAGTGTTGGGCATGGCCAGCACCTGGGTGAAGCCTCCTGCCAGGGCTGCTGCTGTCCCGCTGGCCCAGTCCTCCTTGTGGGCCCCACCAGGCTCGCGCATATGCACATGGGGGTCGATCAAACCAGGAATGCGCATAGGATGCCTCCAGACACAAAAAAAGAGAGCCGGTAAAGGCTCTCTGCAAATGGTAAATTGATCGCCGAGGGCGGCGCAGGGAAATGCTCAGCAGGGGAACTCAAGAACAAGGTTAAGCACATAACACTGGCACTATTCTATGCTTTTTTAGATTCCTGTCAAGAGAAAAACGGTTAAAGGTTGTTTAACTGCTACTAGCCTCTTTATCGGGCGCAAAGGGCACCCCTGCATCCTTACAAATATCCTTGATCACATCCCGGCCCGAACTGCAGGGTAGCTCCACGTTGCCTGCCGGTTCGACCCATTGGCCGTGCAACATAAAAATAAAACGGTTTGCCTTCCAATATGCCCAGCTCCGTCCATAGCTGGTTGCCCTTGGTGTGGGGGATAGGCTAGCCAGGAAGCGCACCGCGCCTGCAAAGATATACCCACGCCGTCGTCAGACGGTGCATAAACCGCCGGGGATGCGATGCATTTCGTAAATGGTGGATTCAAACCCCGAACCCAAAGCCTTAAAACAGCTCTGGCGAGCCATTCGCCCTGATTGAGCAATTATTTCCGTGTTTTCTGTGTGGGTAAAGTTTAAAATTCCACCAGCCCTCAGAAACGACTATAATTAAATTAAATAGAATTCGGATGCACACAAGGAGACCCTCTATGTCCAAACCCCGACCGGTGCGCGCCCCACGCGGCACACAACTGACCTGCAAATCCTGGCTGACCGAAGCCGCTTACCGCATGATCCAGAACAACCTCGACCCTGAAGTGGCCGAACGGCCAGATGACCTGGTGGTCTACGGCGGTCGTGGACAGGCCGCCCGCTCCTGGGAGGCGTTTGACGCCATCCTGGCCACCTTAAAAGACCTGGAAGACGATGAGACTCTGCTGGTCCAGTCCGGTAAACCCGTGGTCGTGTTCAAAAGCCACCCAGACGCCCCCCGGGTGCTGATCGCCAACTCCAACCTCGTCCCCCACTGGGCCACCCAGGAACACTTTGACGACCTGGCTGCAAAGGGGTTGATCATGTACGGCCAGATGACCGCCGGCTCGTGGATCTACATTGGCACCCAGGGCATCCTGCAGGGCACCTACGAGACCCTCGGCTCCCTGGCCAATTTGCAGGGCTGGCCGTCCCTCAAGGGCAAGTTCGTGCTCACCGCTGGATTGGGCGGCATGGGCGGTGCCCAGCCCCTGGCCATCACCATGAACGAAGGGGTGGGCCTGGTCGTCGAAATTGACCCCGACCGTGCCCGCCGCCGGTTGGAGATCGGTTATGTGGATGCGGTCGTGGATACCCTCGAAGAAGCCATGACAATGGTGGAAGAGGCCTTGGATTCAGAAACGCCCAAATCGATCGGCCTGATCGGCAACGCGGCCGAGATCTTCCCCGAACTGGTCATCCGCGGCGTGATCCCCGATGTGGTCACCGACCAGACGCCCGCCCACGACCTGCTCAGCTATGTCCCCGAAGGGCTATCCCTGGCCGAAGCCGACGCACTGCGCGCCCAGGATCCCGAAGCCTATCAGCAGCGCTCACAAGCCTCCATGGCCAAACACGTTCTGGCCATGCTGGATTTTCAGAAAGCAGGCGCAGAGGTGTTTGATTACGGCAACAACCTCCGCCAGAGGGCTTACGATTACGGTGTAAAAGACGCCTTCAACTTTCCAGGGTTTGTCCCGGCCTACATCCGCCCGCTGTTTTGCGAGGGCAAAGGCCCCTTCCGCTGGGTGGCGCTTTCCGGCGACCCCGAGGACATCTACGCCACCGACCAGGCGATCAAAGAACTCTTCCCTGAAGATGAACACCTCCACCGCTGGCTGGACATGGCCAGGGAAAAGGTCCCCTTCCAGGGACTGCCCTCCCGCATCTGCTGGCTGGGCTACGGCGAACGTGCCCAGGCCGGGTTGGTCTTCAACAACCTGGTAGCGGAAGGGATCGTCTCTGCGCCGATTGTGATCGGCCGAGACCACCTCGATTCAGGATCGGTGGCCTCACCTAACCGAGAAACCGAGAGCATGCTGGACGGCACCGACGCGGTCAGCGACTGGCCAATCCTCAATGCGCTCATCAACGCCGTCAACGGTGCCACCTGGGTCTCGTTCCATCACGGCGGCGGTGTTGGGATCGGCTTCAGCCAGCACGCCGGGCAGGTGATCGTGGCGGACGGCACAGAAGCGGCAGCCCGACGGCTGGAACGCGTTCTGACGGCCGACCCCGGCATGGGCGTCGCCCGGCATGCGGACGCAGGCTACGAACTGGCCATCCAGGCTGCCAAACGCCATGGGGTGCACATCCCCATGCTCAAAGAGGATTAAAGTGACGCGACGGACCTGGCGATTTGTGTTTTTCGGCCTGGCGATCCTGGCGGGGTTTGCTGCCGGGCTCGGCTACGGCTGGGGGATCAACCCGGTGCGGTACAGCAGCACCAGCCCCGACTCCCTGCGGGTGGATTACCAGGCCGACCTGGTCCTGATGATTGCGGAACTCTACCAGGCAGAGGGTGACCTGGCCCTGGCTTTAGCCCGCTTGGACTTCTTGGGAGATGCGCCCCCTGTGGAAACGGTAAACCGGGCTATCGATTATGGTGAAACTCATGGGTATGCCCTGGCCGACCTGGCGCGCATGCGCAACCTGGCTGCGGATATTCACCTGGCCCTGGGCGGCATCAACTGATTGAGGGAACCTGCCACGATGTTGAATGATACCCAGGAAATCCGCACCGATTACGCACCGCCTCAGAAGCGCAGCCCGCTGTACCTGGTGACCGGGGTGATCCTGGGGCTTATCCTCGGGCTGGTCTATGCCTGGGTGATCAATCCTGTGGTCTATGAAAACACAGCCCCAGACAGCCTGGGAGATGTGCAAAAGGATTTTTACCGCAGCACCATTGCCCAGGTGTACGCTGTCACCGGTGATCTTCAGCGCGCCTCCCTGCGGCTGGCACTGCTGACAGACCCCGACCCAGTTTTCGCCCTGGGTTCGCAAGCTCAGCGCGCGCTGGCTGAAGGCCAAGATGCAGAGGCCCGCGCCCTGGCGCTGCTGGCATCGGCCCTGCAGAGTTCAACCTTATTCCCGGAACCCGAAACTGAGCTGCCGCCCCCCCAACCCACTGCAACGGACACCCCGGAGGGCGTCCCCACGCACACCCTGCCCGTCCCGACAACGGCACCCTGAACGAAGGGGGTCAATCTGTGTGGAACGCGTACCGGTAGAGGTTCGTCTCCCGCTGGATAAAGCCCATCGCCTGGTAGAGCTGGTTGGCCGCGCAGCGGGTTGCGCGCGAGGTTAAGTTGACTTCGCGCAAGCCCAACGCGCGTGCCTTTTCCAAACAGGCCTCTGTCAGGGCTTTCCCAACCCCCTGGCGGCGGGCGCGGCCATCGACGATCACATCTTCGATCCAGCCATGCAGGCCAGTCGGCGAGCGGAAGGTGGCCAGGGTGGCACTGCCGGCGATCTCCCCGTGCTGGTCAGGCAGGCGCGCTAAAAACACATAGGTCGAACCAGAGCCTGCCATTTCAGCCAGGGCCTCACGGCCTGGCGGAGGGCTAAAGTCTGTAAGCTGGGGAATCAAGCGCGCAAAAGCCGCCACGATCTCGTCACTCACCTGGGTCATCAATTCAATGTGCATGTTCTGGCACCTCCGATGGGGTTAATTTTATCATGCAGAGGTATGTCACGTGGGTGTCCGCATCCCATTTTGTCACTGCGAACGATGTGAAGCAGTCTCAGGCACCATGTTACCATCTGTTGTCACGTGGACGACTCCGTCCCCATTTTCTCACTGCGAACGATGTGAAGCAGTCTCCGGCAGCATGTTACCATCTGTTGTCTCATGGGTGACTCCGTCCCCATTTTCTCACTGCGAACGATGTGAAGCAGTCTCAGGCAGCAGGTTACATTTTGTTATCACATGGGCAACAGCGTCCCACTTTTGTCACCGCGAACGAAGTGAAGCAGTCTCCGGCGTCATGTTACATTCAGTTGTCACCTGGGCAACAGCGTCCCACTTTTGTCACTGCGAACGAAGTGAAGCAGTCTCCGGCAGCATATTACATTTTGTTATCACATGGGCAACAGCGTCCCACTTTTGTCACTGCGAACGAAGTGAAGCAGTCTCAGGCAGCATGTTACCATCTGTTGTCTCATGGACGACTGGTCACCCCACGTGACCTAAATGACACCTTGCGTTCTTTAACAAAAAGGGATGCAAACAACTGCATCCCTATGTTGGTAGTCTATCTTTTCTGGGTTATTTCAGCAAATGCGCCTCTAAATAAACCTTCACCCCAGTCAGCGCCCTGGAGACCGGGCAGTTTTCCTTTGCACCTGAGGCAAACTTGGCGAACGTTTCCATTTCGATGTCCTTCACACGGGCTTTGGTGATCAGCTTAATGCCCGTGATCGAAAAACCTGCTTCGCCCTTTTCCATCGAGACGATTGCTTCGGTGTTGATCTCTTCAACGGTATAGCCCGCTTTGGATAACTCCCCGCTGAGGGCCATGGAAAAACAACCGGCGTGGGCCGCGCCGATCAGCTCTTCCGGGTTGGTCCCTACCCCATCTTCAAAGCGCGAGGTGAAGGAATACTTTCCGCTGAACGCGCCGCTGCCCAATTCAAGGGAACCACTGCCACCCTTGAGGTCGCCCCGCCAAACGGCCACTGCTGTCCTTTTGATCATTATTAACTCCTTTTATTAATTAATTTCTATCATCTTTTAATTATACACAGCGATTGTTAAAGGTATATCAGATCATGTTGATTGTTTAAGGGAGTTTTATCTGTTGATTGAACAAACCGCAGGGGTAGGCGGTCAACCCCACCCCTGCGGCGCTTCTCATCAGAAATGATGCACTTTTTCGCTGCCAGATCCCCCCCAACAGGCCGCTAGCGTGCCCCCCAGCGGAAGGCCGGAACAGTCACCCAGCCGCCCTCTTTTTCAAAGGCATAATAAGGCAGCCACAAGAGCCCGAACTTTTCAATATAAATATCCTTTTTAAAGGGTGAAACCGGCTCCTCTACCACCTGGTCATGCACATCAGCCCACTTCTGATCCACTTTGGCCAGTGCATCTGCGCGTTCAGCTTTAAACTCCTCAATATCTTTCTGGATGTTCTTAATCTCCAGCTCGCTCTTCTCCACATTGGCTTTGGCCTGGCTGGTCATTCGGCGCTTGGTCAGCGAGGTGCTCATCGAGCGGCGGCTGCCAGTGAATAAACCCAATACGTTTTCCACGCCTTTACCGAGCTCCTCCACCCGGCGGTGCCCCAGCTGGTCTTTGTAGCCCGCCAGGCGGGTTTCCTCCCGCTCTAACCGGGTCTCTAAAGTATCCAAATCGCGATCAAATTTCTTATTCAGCGCGTCAAGGTCGGCCTGCTTCTTCTTCTCTGCCGCCTGCTCACACATGCGCTTGAAGTCTTCATCCGAGACGTTTGGCCCGGCCACCACATCCAGGGATTCGTTCAACCGCAATTTCATGCTTTGGGTGCGATAGATCCAATCCGCAAAATCACTCTCCAGCTCCTTAATAGTTTTTCCATCGACCAAACTGAGGTTCTCCAGGGTGTCAAAGTTCGCTTCAGGCAGCGGGTTATCCTCCAGCACACGCAGTTCCAGCGGGTCAGCGGTGTAGTTTTCCCAGCGCACCAACCCGCGCCGGCGCAGTTCATCGATGCGAACGGTGAAGGTTAATTCTTCGCTGATGTTGTACTTGCGCGCCAGGTAGACCACCCGCGCCTGCCCGACCAGTTCAGGTTTGTATAGATACTGGGGCCGTGGGGCTTCTCCCGGCAATTGACTTGCGACCTCCTGCAAGGCATCCGAGATGCCGCGGTTCACGGGGTAATAAAACGCGGGGACGGAGCCTGGCACCACCGGCGCAACATCGCGGCCCAATCCTGACCCGGTTTTTTCCGGTTGAGTGCCCCCCAGCACGGAGACGACCGGCTCAGAGCGGCGTTCCATGGCTTGGGCCAGGGCATTGACGGCCGGGATCTGCGCCCGGGTCATCGGCCCTGGCAGGTAATTCATCGCCCAGCGGGTACTAAAAGTCTGCGCCCCAGAATCGTGCACATTGTGCAGCAAAAAGACCCGTTTGCCCAACAGTGAGATCATCCGGTCATAGGATCGGCGGTCCACACCCGGAGCGGCACCTTCCAGGCCATCCAGCAGGCGGGCTTTATCCTGTTCTGTCTGCAAACGGCCGATCATCCATGTACCGGCGTTCGAAAGCGCCTTGTAATCCAGGTCGATCGGGTTTTGCGTGGCCAGGATTAGGCCGACGCCAAAGGCACGCGCCTGCTTGAGCATGCGCAGGATGATATTCTTGCTGGGCGGGTTCATGGTCGGCGGCAGGTATCCCACGATCTCGTCAAAATACACCAGGGCGCGCAGGCCGCTGGAGCCCTTTTGCGTGCGCATCCAGCTCTCAATGGCGGTATAGAGCAAGGTCACAAAGAACATCCGCTCCTGGTCATTCAGATGGGCGAGGTAGAAGATGCTGTGACGCGGTTTGCCGGCTTGAGACCACAGCAATTGCTTGACGTCCAGCGGCTGGCCTTCCAGCCAGGTATGAAAACTGGGCGCGGCCAGGAAGTTGTTCAATTGCATGGCCAGGCTAAAGCGGTCTTTCTCCGGGTAGAACTGATCCAGCGAAAAGACGCCCAGCTTATCAAAGGGCGGCGACTGCACATGGGTGATCAGGGTGGCCAGATCAAGGTCCCTCCCGGATTTCCAGGCTTCTTCAAAGATGTTTGAAAGCAGGATATGCTCTTTCGATTGAACAGGGTCGATATTGCGCATGCCGATCAGGCCTAAAAGCGCAGTGACCGTGGAGGAGATGCGCTCACGCAGGATCTCGCGGTTGCCCTCCCAGGGGATATCCGGCACAGATAGCGATGCCAAAATGCTAACGGGCAAGCCCGCATCCGAACCGGGTGTGTACACAGCGAATTCAGCCGAATCGCGCAATGTTTCAAGATCTTCTTTGCCCAGGCCAAAGGATGCCAGGCCTTTTTTCCACGACCCGGCCGCCTTTTCAGCAGCCTCCTCCACACTGACCCCGTCTCGTCGGGCCGCGTCTTTATCCACCCAGGGCTGAAAGTCCTCTGGCAGCAGGTCAGGAAAATGCAATAATAAATTCGTCAGGTCACCCTTGGGGTCCACAATGATGGCCGGGATGCCCTGCAAGGCAGCTTCCTCGAGGATGATCACACCCAGGCCAGTCTTGCCCGAGCCGGTCATACCGGTGATCACAGCATGCGTGGTCAGGTCGTCCGGGTCGTAATAAACCCGTTCCTCCCGCATCGCGCCTTCGTTAAGGTCGTAGGCTTTACCAAGGAAAAACTCGTTGTTGTCTCTGGGCATGGTTCCTCCTGTTCGTTTGATGCTCTTTATAGTATACAACATCCTTAAGCGGGGATTTATAATGATGGCCCATTTAAACCATTAACACCAAGCCAGGATCAACAGGGAAGGCCGGGGAACGACCGGTGGAACCTCAATGCCTTGTTTTGGTCCAAGGCCTCTGCCCACATTACGCCAACAAAAAAGGCCGGGGTCAATGCGACCTCAGCCTTGATGTTCATATTGAGGGTCAGACCCGCCAGACGCCACTTCGCCGGGGGACAATGTCCTCGGCGGTGATGAATGCCTCCGGGTCAATCTCCAGCACGAGGGATTCCACCTCCTCTATATCCTTACGCCTGACCCGGCAATCGATCAACATAAAACTGCTATCTCGCCCTCGGGCCGGGATTTCCGTCACTCCGAAGCCGGCAGCGCGCAACGCGTCTGCAATCTCTGTGCTATGGTTGCGGCTGAAGATATTGTAGTGCATGTAGCCGATGGCCAGCCGTTTTTCAATCGCCATACCCAGCACATTGCCGGTGGCAAACCCGGCTGAATACCCGATGATGTTAAGGGGATTTTCAAGGTTGGTCAGCACAGAGCCGATCACCACCACGAAAATCACCGACTGGATAAAGCCCAGCACCCAGGCCCACCCACGCTTTTCGCGCAAAGTGAACATGAACCGCAAGGTATCCAGGGCAATATTGACCGTGCGTGCCAGGAAAATCCCCCCGGCAACCAGCCAGGCTGTAGGTGAAAGCAACAAATCAACCATGATGTTTACAACTCTCCATTGCGCTCATTGATGCCGTTGTTGATAGCCGGCTCGTACATGCGAGTCATGTACTCCGTCACCATGCGGCACATGCTGAATTGCCCGCCCAGGGTGCGGATGCTCTCTTTCATCCAGGCAATCCATTCAGAGGGCAAATTATCTGCCGAGCGCTGCTGATAGTACAAGGGGATGATCTCATTTTCAAGGGTGTCATACAGGGCGTTGGCATCGGCTTCATCCTGGGCTGCTTGGTCATCTGAGTGAGTCACATCCTCACCGATGGCCCAGCCGTTATGCCCGTTGTAGCCCTCACGCCACCAGCCATCCAGCACCGAGAAGTTGAGCACGCCGTTCAGGGCAGCTTTCATGCCGGATGTACCAGAGGCCTCGCGGGGGCGGCGCGGCGTGTTAAGCCACACATCCACGCCCTGGACCATATAGCGGGCGATGTTCATGTCGTAATCTTCCAGGAACGCCAGCCTGCCGCCAAAGCGTGCGTCTTTAACCGCCTGATACACTTCCTGGATCATCAGTTTCCCGGGCTCATCCGCAGGATGGGCTTTCCCGGCAAAGACAAACTGAACCGGCATGCGGGCGTTGGTCGCAATGCGCATCAGCCGATCGTAATCGTGGAAGATAAGGTTGGCCCGCTTGTAGGTGGCAAAACGCCGGGCAAAGCCGATGGTGAGGGCATACGGGTCAAGCAGTACACCGCTGGCGATGGTTTTCACAGGGTGCACATGGTTGCTGGCCCATTTTTTACGCCCGCGGTCGATGATGTAGGCCACCAGCTTACGTTTCAAGTGCCGGTGGACGAGCCATAATTCTTCATCAGGGATGTTCTCTACCTGGGCCCAAAAATCGAGGTCGCAAATGCGCTCTGTCCAATCTGAACCCATATAGCGCGAGAACAGGATGCCCATGCGCCTGGCGAGCCAGGTTTCGGTGTGGATTCCATTGGTGATATGATCGATTGGGACTTCTTCTTCCTTCTTATCAGTCCACAAGAAGTTCCACATTTCCCTGGCAACTTTCCCATGCAGTTCCGACACGCCGTTACTGAACTCAGACAGCTTTAGCGCCAGAACCGGCATGGAAAACGCATCCCCGCCCCAGGATTGGTTGATCTTGGCAATCTCAATGAATTCATCCCGTGAGAGCCCAAGCTCAGGCCAAACATGGGAAAAATATTTATCGATCAGCCACAATGGGAATTCATCGTTGCCGGCAGGCACCGGGGTGTGGGTGGTGAAGATGTTGGTCTTGTTGATCAAGTCGGTCGCTTCAGCAAAGGTCATCCCCTTACGGATATATTCCAGCGCTCTTTCGAGGGTCAGGAAAGCGGAATGCCCTTCGTTCATGTGCCAGGCTGTGGGTGTATATCCCAAAGCCCGCAAAGCCCGCACACCGCCCATCCCCAACAGGATCTCCTGGGAGATGCGCAGTTCCAAATCGCTGATGTAGAGCCGGTCGGTCAACTGGCGGTCGTTGGGGCTGTTATCCGGGATGTTGGTATGAAGCAGGTACAGTTTGACTCGCCCTACATCCAGTTCGTAGACCCGTGCACACACCTTTCGCCCGGGAAGGTCAATCGAGATTTTCACAGGCTCGCCGCTCTTATCCTGAAGACTGATCAGGGGCAGGTCATCAAAGTTGATCGGGACGTTTTCAGCCTCTTGCCAGCCGTCTTCACTGATGCGCTGAGAGAAGTACCCGTAGGTGTACACAAACCCCACTGCCACCAGGGGGATCCCCAGGTCACTGGCTTGCTTGAGATGATCGCCGGACAAGATGCCCAGACCACCTGCATAGACCATCAGGGATTCATGCAGACCGAACTCAAAAGAGAAGTAAGCGACCAATTCGTCCGTTAAAGCCGGGTAAGTTTCAGAGAACCAGGTGTCGTTCGCTTTCATGTACCGGTCAAATTCACGCATGACACGGTCGTACTTATCCAAAAAATAACGGTCGTTGATCATGGCGTTCATGCGGGTGCGATCTACATCACGCAGGAACACGACCGGGTTATGATAGGAATCCTCCCACAGCAAACTGTCGATTTCCTTAAATAAACGTTGCGCTTCCGGATGCCAGACCCACCACAGGTTATAAGCCAATTCCTCAAGGCGTTTGATCCGTCTGGGCAGGCTGAACATCACAGGTTTTTTTCTCACAATCTCCGTCATATTAATTAATTTCCTTGTCTTAAACACAATACCTGCAGAAACAGCCTTGTGCGGTTTCCGCAGGGTTTGATCCTATTGTTTTCTTACGGTTTTTTCATTCACGCGAGCGATCATTTTTCAGCCATTAATCATACCACAAAGCCATTGTGAGCGCTTTTAACATGGAAAGGGCGTAAAAATCACCCAACGGCTGAACCAACTCATCTTCCCTCAGGATTGGATCGCTTTGACAATCTCGATCGCGTTCAAAGCCATATGATACAAGAACGTGGCGTGCAGCATGTCACCGTGATGCGGCATGGCCGGCACTTTTTCTGCAGCATTCACTGAAAGGTGCCAGGTCTGCACACAATTCTCCGGGACGATTACACGGCGCTCTTTGTGATAGGCATTGGCGCGCAGTTTGAGATAGGTCGCCAACTGGTAGACACACAGGTCAGTCACGTCGCCCACCACAATGAAGGTGTCGATCTGGTCACGTTCGTCCAGCCAAGCGTCAAAGTCGGTGTTGAGTGCCGGGTGGATTGAATCCTTGTAGTAGGTCGTCAACTGGTCGTAAAAGGGCAGCGATTTGATCTCGTCCACAGCTTCTGCCTGACGGGTGCCTTTGATAACATGTTCACCATAGGCTTCAAACTCCAGTGAATCTGCCTCATGCGCATCCTGCAGCAGCAGAATATCCCGCACACCCCGTTCCCAGGCCGCGTCCATCAGCTGGGCGATTGCCTTGCCGATGGGTGCCACTCGCGGGCTGGCCAATGGTCCTTCGTACAAAAAGCCGTTGATGACATCCACCGAGACGATCGCTGTGCGTTCGGGTTCCTGGATGGCCTCCAGAAGGGTCAGTGTGGGCCGGTCATCAACAAATTTTTCTAAATATTCAAGAAATTTTTCAGAATTTTTGGCTAAAGACATCGATGCCTCCAATAATCGTGTTCGTTCTTACTCACTAACTATACCGAACGCATCTCAGAGAAGTATTAATGCCAGGGAAGGGAAATTTATAATGTCGAAGGTGCTCTATTGTGTGTCAATGCCTTTACCAGCTGATTGAACGATCCCCATCCAGGCTTGGCTCACCGATAGACTTCCAGGGGCAGGTTTGCAGGCCTGCCCCTATCAGTACAGTTCATCCTGGATGTGAGCCGGCATCGAGCGGGCCGTTCACCTTCAATAGGCTATCGAGCTGATGGCCGTCAGGGTGCCCAAATGATGATGAGAAAAAATCTCGCGCACGGTGCAAGTCAGCCCGCGGGCCACCAGGCTGTGGGTGTGGGCAAAACCGCCCGAATAGCTGACACCGTCCAGCAGCGGCCCATCGGATATCCCGGTGGCGACGAAAAAGGTATCGGCCGAAGTGACCAGGTCTTCCAGCGTGAGGACCCGGGTCAAATCAATCCCCGCCTCCAGGGCCTGCTGGTGATCTTCGGCATTGCGCGGCCACAAAATACCCTGGATCGCACCCCGCATGGCGCGTAAACCGCAGGCAGCCAGCACGGCTTCCGGGGTGCCCCCGATGCCCATCAAGACGTCGATCCCCGTACCCGGCCAGGCAGCCATCAAGGCGCCAGCGACATCTCCCGCAGGGATCAGGCGGATGCGGGCACCGCAGGCACGCACATCAGAGATCAACCGCTCGTGCCGCGGCCGGTCAAGGATGACCACCGTCAATTCATCCACTTCCATTCCCTTGGCATGGGCAATTTTGTTCAAATTGTCCTCAACCGGGGCTTCAATATCGATCACGTCCCTGGCTTCAGGCCCCACGGCGATCTTGGACATATAAAACATCGGCCCCGGGTCAAACATCGTGCCAGAAGGCGCTGCCGCCACCGTCGCGATGGCATTGGGCATGCCCTTGGCAACCAGCTCAGTGCCCTCAATCGGGTCCACGGCGATATCCAGGTATGGCGGCTCGCCGTTGCCCACGTGTTCGCCGTTGTAGAGCATGGGCGCCTGGTCCTTTTCGCCTTCGCCGATCACGACCCTGCCGTCCATATCGATCTCGTTCATCAGCAGGCGCATGGCTTTCACGGCGGCACCGTCCGCGTCCAACTTTTCTCCGCGGCCAAAAAAGCGCCCTGCAGCCATTGCAGCGGCTTCGGTCACGCGTACCAGCTCCAAAGCGATATTCCGGGTAGGTTTTTGTGCAGTTTGGGTGTCCATCTCTTCTCCTTCCACATTCGGGTTGGTAAGTTAATTGTACCAAACTCCCCAGTGCAGGAAACAGTTAACTAGTCCCCCCGCCCGCCGCGTTAACAGCCAGTATAATCTTAACCAGCCAAAAGTTAGAGAGGTGTTTACATGAAAATTGAGCTGATTGGATTTGATGCCGACGATACCCTCTGGCACACAGAAATTCATTACACACAGGCCCAAGACGACTTTAAACGGCTGCTCAGCCCCTGGGGGACCACTGAGAGCATTGATCAGGCGGTCAATGCCTGCGTGATTGAAAACCTGGAACGGTACGGCTATGGGATCAAAGCGTTGATCCTCTCCCTGGTCGAAGCCGCCATCCAAATCTCAGATAGTGAGATTGACGCCGATCGGATTGCACAGGTCCTCGCGATCGGTAAACATATGCTGGCAGCAGAGGTCATCCTGCGCCCGCATGTCGTCGAAGCCCTGCAAGACCTGACCCCAGCCTACCGCACGATGATTATCACCAAGGGTGACCTGCTGGACCAATCCACCAAGGTGAAACGTTCAGGTATTGCGCATTTCTTCTCCATGGTGGAGATCGTCAACGATAAAACCCCTGAAACTTACGCCGCGATCCTGGATAAATACCACATCGCGCCGGAAAATTTTCTCATGGTCGGGAACACCATCCGATCGGATATTCACCCTGTGCTGGCCCTGGGCGGGACGGCAGTGCACATCCCCGCCGCCTCAACCTGGGAACACGAAATGATACCCGGGTTTGATACCGCGCAGGATGGCTTTTTTCACCTGGAACACATGGGCCAGCTCCCTGACTTAATCAGGAGGATCAGCAATGCTCACTAAAACAGGTTTTCTCGCTTACCTCGATGCCCCCATGCACCTGTGGGCGCTTTCACACCACCAGATGGATCAGACACTGCACTCTGCTTACGACGAATTTCTCGCCCAGCAAGGCCAGGAGGTCGAAGCCCTCGCTCGCCAGTACCTCGAAGGGGGCATCCTGGCTGGAAAAGATCACCTGCGGCTGGCATGGCAGCCCACCTATAAAGATGACCGGTTCTACGTCCGGGCCGACGCGCTCGTTTATGACGCAAAAGCAGGGGTCTATGACCTGTACGAGATCAAATCAGCCACGTCGGTTCAAAAAACGCACGAGTACGACCTGACATTCCAGGTCTTGCTGCTTGAAACCCAGATCCCGCTGCGGGATGTCTACCTGCTCCACATCGATAAAAACTACCAGCATGGCCACCAGCTCGATTTGGCGGGCTTCTTCACCGTGGAAGAGATATCCCCCCAGGTGGCCGCTCGCCGTGAGGAAGTCACCTTATTGCGGGAAGCTGCCTGGGAGGTCACACAGAGTCCTGTGCCAAACGCGGCTTTGGCATGCACAAAACCCGGCAGTTGCCCCTGCCCTGACCTTTGCCACCCGGACCTGCCCGAAAATCCAGTCTACAGCCTGCCCTATATTGGTAAAAAAGCGCTCACATTGCGAGACATGGGCATCTTGGCCATGGAAGACATCCCGGGCGAGTTCAGCCTCACCCCCAAGCAGCAGCTTCACCTTGAGGCTGTGCGCGCGGGTGAACCGATCATCGATACCCGGGCAATCGTTGAAGCACTGGCAACAATGCAGTATCCGCTCTACTTCCTGGATTACGAAACGTTCAACCCGGCTGTGCCCCTCTTCCAGGGATATCAGCCCTATGAGCATATCGTCTTTCAGTACTCGCTGTTCGTGGTCCAGGAGCCTGGTGCAGAGCCCCAGCATTATGAAGCTCTGTTTGCTGATGGCCAGGACCCGGCGCCAAAAATTGTCCCCGATCTCCTGAGCCATATCGGCCCTACGGGGTCGGTGGTGGTCTGGAACCAATCCTTTGAAGCCGGGCGCAACCAGACCCTGGCCCGCCACTGCCCTTCCCATGCCGACCGGCTGCTGGATATCAACGAGCGGCTGTATGACCTGATGCTCATCTTCAGAGACGGGCACTATGTTCACCCGCGGTTCCAGGGAAGCGCCTCGCTTAAAGCCGTTCTGCCGGTGATGTGCCCCGAGCTGACCTATACCGGCCTTGCCATCCCCAACGGCGAAGCGGCCATGCTGACCTGGTACCAGTTGCATACCGGCGCCATTCCCCCAGAGGAAAGTGCTGAGATCCTCGACGCGATGAAAGCCTACTGCAAATTGGATACATACGGTATGGTCGCCATTTGGAAACAGCTCCGCCAGATAATAGGGAGATAAGGTGGACCTACACAATGCTGTGACACAACTGAAAGTCCAGGGGCAGGCCCTCACCCACCTGGGGAGCGGTTTATCAGAGAAGCAAGCCCGCTGGAAACCTTCGCCTGAAAGCTGGTCTCTTCTGGAAGTGCTCAACCACCTGGTCAATTTTGAGAGCCTGCAAAAGGAACACGGTCAGCCCATCCCCAAGGCAGACCGGGCGCGATTTATTTTCCCCTACGAAAATGCTGAACGCCTGGCAGACCTTAGAAAATCATCGCGCCCGCAAAGCGCTTGAAAGGTGACACAGCCAGCAGCGCGCTTATTCGACCTTTAAATTGCGTACACCGTCGATATCTGAGAGGATCTCAATCAATTCTTCCAGTGCCTGGTCGCGTGAAATGCGAGCCACCACCTGGATCCGCAAACGCTTGTTTTTGACATGCTTTTGAATTGTGAAGCTTATCAAGTTGTCTGCAAATTGCTGTATGGCTTGCCGGATGGACTTGACCACGCCCTTATGGTAATCGACCTCTACCTGAATGTAGCGCGAAACAGAGGTCCTGACAAATCGATTTTCGACGAAAGACAGCAAGCTCAGAACGACGAGCATCAATACCGTGGCGACCACACCGATCAAGTAGTAGCCCGCGCCAACCGTCATACCCACGATCGCCATGGTCCACAGCGAAGTTGCCGTTGTTAAGCCCTTCACATTGTAACCAAAGCGCAAGATGGCGCCTGCACCCAAAAAGCCGATGCCGGAAATCACCTGGGCAGCCAGGCGGGCCGGGTCAGAAGGCGTGCCTTCGCGGGCATACAGGTACCCCAGGTTGACTGAAAGGACCATGGCCAGGGTGGCGCCGATCACCAGGATCATGTGGGTGCGCAGCCCTGCGGGCTGGTCATGCCGTTCACGTTCAATGCCAACCGCCGCGCCCAGAACAGCCCCCACCAATATTCTCAGAATGATTTGTGTTTGGGAAATCATATGCCATTCCCTTCTGCATATAAAAATTGCCTGTGCATCGTTCACGATGCAGCCTTTTACGTTATTTCTCGTTCTCTTGAACCTTAACTGTACCCTTTAGCATTAATCGCGTCTATCGATGCAGGATGCAGATCAGGCATGGGATACCATCAAAAACGAGGATCGCCACCAAAATCGGCTGTGGTTGATCGATCAGGTGAGATTTACACCACAAACCGAAACACGGTTTGGTTCTGCTGGCAGGTTAATTTTAACACGAACACCCCTGAATGGCCAAAACCTTGTGAGGGAAAGCGTTGCATACAGCTCCTCGCTTTTATTTGACCCCATGGATCAAACCAAACAGATGAATTTAATTTTTTTCAGCGAGAAGGGTGATCCACTGGCCAACCCTGTTCAAGAAAAATCCACCTCTGGATTGCCCCCAATTCTGAAAGAAACCGCCTTATCAAAGGTTTTTTGTATCCAGCAGTAACTGTAAGCCCACAAAATCCGTGTGATCTTCGATCCGCAGCCATAACCAGCGGCCTTGCGGCAGGGCGGAAGGCTGGTTCAACAGTGCGCGGATGCGGGCGTTGTAAAAGTTGATCTTCCCCAGGGCGGCATCCTCCTCCTCAGGATTGAGGGTGAGCAGGGCTGTAAAACCGCCCCGCTCCGGGAACAAGAGGCACAGCCGTTGGGCGTCTTTGCGATACTGCAGCCCCCAGCCATGCTGGGCGTTGTAAAATATCAGTTCTGGTTCGAAAGCCGGGTAGCGGTCCTGCAAAAAGCGGGTCACATCCTCCCACACCGGGTAGACCTCCCTGCCGATCACTTTGCGGATCAGCTCAGGGGAGGGTTCCGCCTCCCGATCGAGCATACGTTCATCTGTCATGCCTTGATCTTATCATAACCTTCAAATTACTGGAAAATGGTGACAACTGATCACTCATCCTCTCTGGAAAGGGATCAGTCTTAAAACCTTTGGCTGTAATATACATCTGGCGAAGGAAACTCAGACTCCCTGTGGATGAGGAGAAACCCTTACTGCACAGGGCGTTGTCGGCGGATGAAGAGTTAATCACCCGTGTGTACTTAACAACCTTTTGACAAGGTCATCCTATGAAGTAAAATGCGTTTGAAAAATTTCTTTGTGGAGGTGTAAATGAGTGTGATCCATCGCTTTACAGGTACTGAAACCCATTACCAATGGGAAGATATCGATATCCGTGCATATAGTGGAGCCTTAGAGGGCGTTACTCGGCAAGTGCCTATTGGCCCAAATGAAAATTCCCACAACTTCCATGTTCGCTACTTTCGATTAGAACCCGGGAAAAGCAGTAATTTGGAGTCACATGCCCATGAGCATGGGGTCATTATTGTGCATGGAGAAGCACAGCTTCAATTAAATAAAGACTTATTTATCCTGCACCCAAAGGATGCGGTTTTTATTGGGTCTGATCATACACACCAATTTACAGCATTGGGTGACGAACCGTTGGGGTTTCTGTGCATGGTAGTACCTCATTAATAGGCGCGATGCTGAATGATTGCAGCGCGTCTGATAGTGGTCAGGAAACGCTGATGATTCCACCCTGCTGATGGTCTCACACCTCATTGAGTTGGCGTCTGAGTGCATCTATAAACTGTCCAGCCAACACTTTCAGTGTTTCATGAACTGCGGTTTCGCTGGTCAGAGCCAATGAACATTCATTTTGAAAGGCATTGACAATAAAATTTACATTGATCACATCATCGCGATCTGTTGTGCGTGCCTGTAACAAAAAGGCAATCGACCGATCCTTTACGATCTCCATTTTCAATTCTTCCAGAGAAGACCGGCCAGCCTTAAACAATTGTTCAGCTTTATGACCTGAAATCTTCTCCGAAATTGTATAGTTAGCCATTGAACCTCACCTTAATTGAATGTTTATCTGTCAAGAAGCGATGTGTGAATGATTCACACCCGTCGTAAAAATGGACGCATTTTATGCAAGACTAGCAAATTTGCCATTATGGGTGTGCCCATAGCTCAACTGACTCAACCTCTATGGTCAGATGGATGTTCCGCTTGATGAAAGATCTGAAACATCCTTTCTGCCGTGAAATGCTTTTTAAGGGAATTTGGTGATTTGAACCAAAACAATAATGAATTATCAGGAGAAATGAACGGTATCGGTGTCTCCTTAGCAAGCATGTTCCAGTTAAAGCGATGGCGCTCGACGGCTTTTACAAAATTCTTTTCACGCTTCGCCATAATACTTTCGCCATATGCTTGGACAAGGTCAGCTTTAATAGCCTGTTTTATTTTGAGATAAGCGCGTTTGGCAAAAACCAGACAGAATGCATAAAATAATAAAATCGCATTGATCCAAAGGGCGTTATCGATGTAAAAATCCAACACCGCTGTTCCCGCATCACCCAATGTCCCACGAATTATGGCATCAAGCATTTCAACTCCAACAACTCTTGTGAAAAAAAAGGGACGGTCAACATCAACCGTCCCTATGAGATTTACCGACGATGGTTATTCTGTTTCCTCAACAGGTGCGCCAGCAATGCGTTCCCAGGCTTGCGAATTTCGCAAGTAGAAGTAAAACACAACAGCGATCAAAACCGCAAGGATCAGTAAACCGATCGCACCACCTAACCAATCGGTCATGTTGGTGAACAACCATGCTGGCCACAGGAAACCATCACCGATACTGGTGATCTCAACGGCACCCTCCGGCATGGCAAAACCAGCATTGACCGCGGCTTGAGTGAAAATGGTCGACATACTGGTGGCAAAATAGAAACCAACCGCCAGTTCTAAAGTCCCTGCTACGATCATTCGGACGATATTTCCCTTCATCAGGGGTGCAAACAGCGCCACCACGAAGGGAATGATGGCCAGATCCGCAAAGAGAATGACCTGGTTCCCTGGCAGAATGATGCTTAACAGAATCGCAATAGGCACAAGCACCAATGCGGTCGAAATTGCTGCGGGATGACCGATTAAGATAGCCGAATCGAGGCCAATGTAGATCTCACGCCCCGATGCTCGCCGCTGCATGAAGTCCCGAGCCGCCTCAGAAACTGGGATCAAGCCTTCCATAAGGATTGCGACCATGCGAGGTAGAAGCAACATAACCGCAGCCAAGTTCATGCCTACACCCAGAATTTTGCTGATCGTCACCAGCCCCGATTGACCTGCCGGCACATTGAAAGCAAAGGCTAAGACGCCAAGAATCAAACCGATGATCAGGCCTAAGATTACTGGCTCGCCGAAAATACCCCAGCGTTTTCGAATTGTATCTGGATCTGCCTTCAAATCTCGCAAGGCGGGGATTTTTTCAAAGATCCAGTTGACCAAAATCGCAAAGGGGACACCGGGTGCGGTGGTAAGGTGGGGAATGGAAATGCCGGGCAAACCATAAAATGATTGCACAGCTTTGGCTGTCCAGTCCGCCAGGAACAAGGCAAATGCAGCAGCAAGAGCAGCAGCGATTAAGCCGTAAACCAGGCTGTTGGTGACGACAGCAACCAATGAGCCAATAAACGCAAAGTGCCAGAAGTTCCACACATCAATGTTTAATGTCTTGGTTAACCGGGTGAGCAGCAAAACCAGGTTGACCAAAAGGGCAATTGGAATAACAGCCAATCCGACATCTGTACCAAAGGCAATGGCTGCCGCTGAAGGCCACCCAACATCGTAAACCGTTCGATTAATTCCAAGGTTAGTGACCAAGGCTTGCCCAACATCGGAAAGCGATGTCCACATCAAACCAATCACAAGATTGATTCCAATGAAGGCAATACCGACTGTCACACCAGCCCTGAAAGCACGACCGAATTTGGCGCCTAGGATCAAAGCTAAAACAATGATAATGATTGGCAACATGATCGTTGCGCCAAGGGTGTCAAAAAATAGTTTTATACCAGAAAGAATTGCGTCTAACATGGTTCTCCTTATTTCTAGAATAAAGTGAATGTGATTAATTTATTCTTTCATTTGTAATTGGCTTTTTTCGATATCATTTCCCTTTCATTAGTCTTTGAGATAGTCAACTATTTGTTCAATCACCTCCTCCTTTCCTATCCCTGTGAGAAAAGCAAGCGTTTGAATTATTGGAATATCCTTATCAACGGAGACAGGAGTCGTCGCGACAATTAAATCTGCATCCGCCACCAAACTCGGCACTTCAGCAGCTTTACATTGGCGAATGTTGACGTATAATCCCCGTTCTTCCAGGCCTTCCTCAATAGCTCTCGCAACCACGGTTGACGTCGCAATTGCTGTTCCACAGGCTACCAATATGGTTTTCTTCTTAACCATTTTTTCCTCCTATAATGGACTAAACTACAGCGATATGATTAATTCATTACCAATTATATATGATAATCAAACTGATGTTATTGAGTGTCTGCTCTATTTTTGATTATTTCAACGACCTCCTCTGAGGATTGGGCCTTGACCAAATTCTCAATAAGCACAGGTTTTTGAAGAATACCGGCAATTTCCTGCAGCATTCCAACCTGGGACTTGGGTTGATCGAGCGCCAGTAAAAACACAATTGATACCGGGATAAGCTCTTCAGGCATGACCATATTGTGAAAGTTCACAGGCTGTGCCAGCGTCGCGAAAGCAATGCTCGGCTTTAATACATGCTCTACATCAGTGTGAGGGATGGCAGCATTATGGCCGCCCATCAACGGAAGACCTGTAGGCAGTGACATTTCTCGGTCAAGGGCTGCCTGGACAAAGGATTCTTTAACATGCCCCGCTTCGAATAAAAGCCTCCCTAACTCGCTGATGACACCTTCTGCATCTTTCGCCGGGTAACCAAGTAAGATTGCCGACCCAACCATTAATTCTTCTAATGCTTCCATTTTCTCTCCTATACAAACTCCTTCATTCCTCAGGATTCCCTTCTGCACTCACTGTGTTATCCGCTTTTAAGATATCCTTGGCAGCACTCCGAAAAGCATCCATGAGTTTTTTCTTTTCAACCAGGCGGCAATCGTCATCCAACAGGTCCCGGGCGTTGACTCCGACCAACCCATCAACCGGCTTAAGCGTGGAGAAGATCGTCATCCCCGAAAGCTTTTCAGCATGCAAGATGTTATTATCCTCATCAACCACCAGCACAGCATAGGTCCTGCCAGACCACTTGCCGCCAGACAGGCCGATCGAGGTCAACCCGTCCTTGCGGATCTCTTTTAGCCGGCGAAAAAACCGTTTTGCCTGCCAGCTGGTCAGCAGTAACTGCAGGGCATAGGCCGCCGCTATGAAAAGAAAAACATAAGCGTAATTGAACTCGGGCATTTAGCGCCTTTCTGCGTTTTTAAGACACATCTGTGTGTTCAAACTCATTTCTATCGGGTCAAACAGCCCTCTTGAGCACAACCATCGAACATCAATCGCAAGGTCAAATCAATAAAAGCTCTGGCGTCTCAATCGCTTTGACCATGTCAGCCAAAAAGCTGGCAGCTACGGCCCCGTCAACGACACGATGATCAGCGCCCAGGGTCAGCATCATCATCGGGCGAACCATGACGGTGTCTTCCGCATCAACCACAACCGGCTTGCGCCTGACCGTCCCGACAGCCAGGATGGCTGATTGCGGCGGGTTGATGATGGCCGTGAAGGAGTCCACACCGTACATCCCCAGGTTGGAGATCGTGAAGGTGCCGCCCTGGATTTCTTCTCGTGCCAGCGTGCCTGCCCGGGCTTTTTGGGCCAGTTCGCGCATGCGCAGGTTGATCTCCACGGCCGAAAGCTGGTCAGCGTGATGGACCACCGGCACAATCAGGCCTTCATCAAGGGCTGTAGCAATGCCAATGTTGACCTCTTCCCAGAGCTTGATTTGGTCATCTTCCAATGTGGCATTCAGCAGCGGATGCCGTTTGAGCGCCCAGGCCACCAGCCGCACCAGGTAAGCCGTGATCGAAATTGAGGGTTCCCCGGCCAGTTGATTCATGCGCTTACGGCTTTCTTCAGCTTCGAGCATATCAACTTCGACGGTCAGGTAAATGTGGGGGGTGGATTGATAGCTGGCGGTCATCCGGTCGGCAATCCGTTTGCGGATGCTCGAGAGGGGCAGGGTTTGGCCTGCAGACAGTTTCGGCTGGGGCACAGGCTGGGGTGCTGCCACGCGTGCCGCAGTGGCCCGAACATCATCAGCCTGAACCCGCCCGCGCGGTCCGCTGCCTGTGACTTCACCCAACGACACGCCTTCCTCAGAGGCCAGCCTGCGGGCAGCCGGTGTGGCAGGGACCTGCACCCGGGGTTCGACCCGGTCTACGCTTGCGAGGTAAGCCTCCACATCATCCTTGGTGATCCTGTCGCCCTGGGCGGGCACTTTGTCGAGGTCAATGTTCTCGGCCTTGGCCATCCTGACGGCAATCGGTGTGGCAGATTTGCGGGGTTTCTCGGCGGGCTCATCACTCACATCCTGTTTAACCGCTGTCCCAGCCTTTGGTTCCGATTCCCCGGGGGCTTCAGGGAGGTCTGCCTCGGTCTCACCCTCTTCGAGGATATAGGCCACCACCTGGGTGACTGGGGCCTCTTCGTTGTTCGCGTACAAAATGCGCGCCAGGGTGCCCGAGGCGGGTGCCTCGACCTCGCTGGTGATCTTGTCAGTTTCAATGACGATGACCGGTTCACCTTTTTCAACGGAATCGCCTTCTTGCTTCAGCCACTCATTGATGATGACTGATTCCTGGTCCATGTCCATTTTTGGCATGATAAAGGGCGTTGGCATTGCTTTAGTCCTTTCAGTACTGGGTGTTGACGATCGCCCGTACTTCACGCACGATATCATCAACCTGGGGTACGGCTGCCGCTTCAAGGTGGCGATTATAGGGAATCGGCACGTCTTTGCCTGTTAAACGCCGCATAGGCGCATCCAAATAATCCCAAGACGGGGTCTCAGAGACCGAAGCCATCACTTCCCCAGCCCATCCGGCGGTCTTGACCGCTTCGTGCACCACGAGGAGCCTGCCCGTCTTTTTGACGGACTTGGCAATCGTGTCCACGTCCAGCGGTCGCAGGGTGCGGGGGTCGACCACTTCCACAGAAATCCCATCCTCCTCTGCAACGATCTGCGCGGCATCGAGGGATTTGTGCACCATGATCCCGGAAGCGACAAGGGTGAGGTCACGGCCTTCCCGCTTGACATCCGCAACACCCAGGGGGATGGCGTATTCTTCTTCGGGCACCTCGCCTTTGGATTTGTACAAAAGTTTATGTTCCACAAAACAAATCGGGTTCAGATCCCGGATGCTGCTGATCAGCAAACCCTTGGCATCGTAGGAGGTGCTTGGCGCCACAACTTTGATGCCGGGGATGTGCATCAGGATGGTTTCAAGGGATTGAGAATGCTGCGCTGCGGCACCCGTTCCTGATCCGCCTGGCATGCGCACCACCATGGGAACCGTCGCCTTGCCGCCAAACATATAGCGCGCTTTGGCAGCCTGGTTGACGAGGGGTTCCATGGTCAGCAGGATAAAATCCATGAACATCATTTCAGCAATCGGCCGCATGCCCACCATGGCGGCACCCGCGGCTGCACCAATAATGGCTTCTTCTGAGATGGGTGTTTCGACGATGCGCCCAGGGCCAAACTCCTCCAGCATGCCCGCGCTGACACCAAAGGCGCCGCCATAGGTGCCGATATCCTCGCCGATCAGGAAGACGCGCCCATCCCGCCGCATCTCCTCCACCATGGCATCGTGTATTGCTTGTCGATAAGTAATTTCAGGCATAGACCCACTCCGTGACTTCTGATACATCCGGTTCCGGTGAATTTTCAGCAAATTCAACCGCTTCATCGATCAGCTGGGACATTTCTTGGTATATTTTTTCAATGTCCTCTTCCGTGATGATGTTTGCATCCACCAGCAGCTTTTGGAAGCGCTCAATCGGATCCCGGTGCTTCCATTCTTCGATCTCATCCCTGGTGCGGTACAGGTTCCGATCGCTTTTTGAGTGGCCAAAATAACGGTAGGTTTGCGCTTCAACAAACACCGGGCCTTTTCTCGACCGGGCGTGTTCGACCGCATTGGCCATAGTTTCGTACACAGCCAGGACATCGTTGCCATCGATGTAGTAACCAGGAATACCGTGCGCCGTGGCCCGCTCTTTGAAGGGCACCTTTGAACTGACCCGGGTCACATCCGCCGACATGCCATACTGGTTGTTTTCACACAAATAAACAACCGGTAAATCCCAGATGGCTGCCATGTTGAAGGATTCGTACAGAATACCCTGGTTTGCCGCGCCATCGCCAAAGATGACCAGCACAACCCGCTCTTCACCCATCATCTTGATGGCCAGCCCAACTCCGGCAGCGAGCTGTATCCCGCCGCCTACGATCCCGTTGGCGCCCAGGTTATTGGCTTCGACATCAGCGATGTGCATGGAACCCCCACGGCCTTTGCAATAGCCGGTTTCCTTGCCCAGAAATTCGGCCATCATTTTTTTGATGTCCGCGCCGCTGGCAATGAAATGGCCATGTCCCCTGTGGTGATTGAGCAGGTAATCTTCAGCGCCCATCACCTTGCCCGTGCCCACGGCAACACCTTCCTGCCCGGCCGATAAGTGCATGGTGCCGTGCACCTTACCCAGGGCGTACAGTTTGTCGGCCATTTCCTCAAACAACCGGATCGAGATCATCGTTCGGTACATCTCAACCAGGTCTTTTTCCAATAAACCCAACTGCTTGGATTTCTCCAGCACATCGGTCGTTTTTTCATTGTCAAATTCCATGAGATGATTGTTTGACATAGTCTCCTTTCAAATCAGAACGGTTGTCATTTTAGCGCTGATCTGCCTGGTCAAGCACGCCTAAGGCGGTGGTTGAGTCCGTCACCAGCACGTTGATCAAACCGCCGCGCAATGCGCCAAGAATGGGAATGATCTTGCCGGTGCCGCCAGCAACGCCGATGCGCATTGGAATGCTGACCAGGTCATCTATTGAGAGTCCAATCAACCGATCTTGGTAATCATCGCTGATCAGCTCACCGTCAATAGTAAAGAAGCGGCCGCACACATCTCCCACCGCGCCAGAAGCCTGAATGTTGAGAATTTCATCCTCAGAGACGTAGCCGGCTAGGTAATAACTGCAATACATCAGATCGATGCTGCCCACACCAAGCAAGGCAATATCGGCTTCCTTTCCTATGTTGAGCGCTTCTTTGATGCTCGCTGTCTCCAGCAATAAGCCCGCTGTGTGCGCATCGTCCACCAGGTACGGCGCATTCAGATAGATACCCTCTGCATCCAGCTTTTCTTCCAGGCGTCTGACAATCCCATGGCCGTCATATTCCTGGATGCGAGAGCCCAGGGCGCCCAGCAACTGCACCACTTTAATGTCCGGAAAGCGGTTTTCAACCTCAAGATGCTCAACCGTTGCGCTGATCCCGGTTCCCCAGGCTGTGCCTAAGACCATGCCTGGCTGAATGTGGTTGTACAATTCGTCAGCGGCAACACTCCCCAGCTTGGACAAGAGATCGGTGGAATGGTCAACTTGAATAATGTGAGCGGTTTTTAAATGAAAACGCTCAACCAAGGCCTTGGCGAGCGCAGCATTTTCCTGAATCGGGCGGTTAATCTGAATTTGAACAATACCCAGCTGGCGGGCTTCCTTCAATAAGCGAGAAACATTGGAGCGTGTCATACCCACCATCCTGGAGATCTCATTTTGGTTTTTCCCCTCCAGGAAGTACATCTCGGCGATATCAGCCAGTAGAGAAGTGCGGTCAGGGTGGTGAGCTTTCTCTTTCACACGCCTCCTTTTTCACATTTGTCAACTCAAATTCATATATGTGAAATAATATCATTGTCCCCCCTTCTTGTCAAGGGTAAATTCACCCTCAAAAGGTCACAAGCTGCGCTGGGCGCCTTTCACAAACTGCGCCCAGGTCGCCGGGTGGCCCAGGCTGCCATCGGGCCGGAGTTCATCGCTATCCTGGCGCCACACCAAGCTTAGGGCGGACAAAAAGCCAGCAAAATCCGCCTCGGAAACGCCATGGGAATCGACTGGTGACGCTTGGCGGTGCGCGTAGAGCAGGTACACCCCGCCGGGTTTCAACCAGACCGCCAGGTTGCTGCGGTAAGCCTCCCGATCGGCTGAGCCCAGGCTGTGATAGCAGCCCATATCCAGCACGAGGTCAAAAGTGGCCCCCAGGTCCATCTGACCGGCGACATCACCCCGCACCACGCGCGCCCGCACGCCTGCCCGCGTTAAACGCTTGCGCGCCCGCAGGATGGGCAGCCAGGCCAGATCTACGCCGGCCACTTCCCAGCCGTAGGCGGCCATGGTGAGCAGGTTCGTGCCTGTGCCGCAGCCCACATCCAGCGCCCGGCCTGGCACGGCACCCTCCAAGAAGCGGATCAGCTCAGGCGGCGATACGCCACTATCCCAGGGCGGCCGCCCCAAGTAACGCAGGTTGAAAAATAACCGCCGTGATATTTTTCGCAACATCAGCCCTCATATCGTCAGGCAGCCAGAGTTGCACGCTGCCTGGATCATTTTAATTAAGTATACCGAGGACATGACCAAACCAATGCACCACGTGTTCATCCAGGAAGCACCCTTCTGAGCACACCAAGCCTGCTCGCCTTCCCTAAACCACCGGGCTTTTGCGATTCTACAGGCAGCAGGTAAAATCAATTTAACCCATGATATTGAAAGGAGCACCATGAAAAAATTAACCACACTGAACAACGGCATTGAAATCCCTTACCTGGGTTTAGGCACCTTCCTGGCTCACGGCGACGACTGTGCACACGCCGTGGAATTTGCCCTCAGGCATGGCTATGACCTGATCGATACCGCCCAGGGATACCGCAACGAACGCCAGGTCGGCAAAGGCTGGAAGGCCAGCGGCCGCCCCCGGGAAGACATCTTCATCACCACAAAAATTTCCTACGGCAACCGAGGTTACGATGAGGCCCTGCAGTCCTTTGCATCGAGCCTGGAAGACCTGCAAACCGAGTATGTCGACCTTGTGCTGATCCATTGGCCAGATATTCAGGACTTTGACCGCACCATCGACACCTGGCACGCACTGGTTGAACTGCAAGAGCAGAGCAAGAGCCGCAGTATCGGCGTGAGCAACTTCACCATCCCGCTCATCGAGCGGTTGCTGGAGACCACGGATGTGGTGCCCGTCGTCAACCAGGTGGAATTCCATACCTTCCTGTACCAGCAGGACCTCCTGGCCTACTGCCAAAACAAGGGCATCCAAATTGAAGCCTACAGCCCGGTGGCCAAAGCCAGGTTCTTCGACCATGAAGACTTGCGTAAAGTCGCCCAGAAGCACGCTAAAACGCCCGCCCAGGTGATGCTGGCCTGGCTGGTCAACCATAACCTGGTGGCGATCCCGAAATCCGTCAACGAATCACGGATTTTAGAGAACGCGGACATCTTTTTTGAGCTGGACAACGAAGATATGCAGATTTTGGATCATATCGAGCCGCAAACACGGCTGGTTAAGGAATTGGGCGTGTTTGACGATTAATTGATAGCCCCAGGATGGAAACATCCCCTTTCTGACCATTGATCAAGACCACACGCCGCGCGCCACGCACGCGGATAGGATTAAAACAGGCCGTGAGCATTCACGGCCTGGTGTTTTTTAATCCGATCGGACAATGCCGAGATCAGCCATCTTGCGCGATATCCACCATCTGATCGAGGACCGTCTCGAGCGCCATGGTGTGGCTGCAGCGGCCGCGGGAGTGGAAGAAGTCACAGGTGCACTGCCATTGCCCTTCGTTATAGGTCACCACATGGTCGCTGTGATTCCCGGTAAATTGCACCTCGAATTGCTTGAACACAATCCGGTCTCGCTCCTCCGCATAGCGCTTGGCTTTCTCAATTTTGCCGATCATTCCGTAGTCCATAATGCACTTTTCCTTTCTATACAGGTGGGCAGGATAAAAAAAAGCACGCGCGGTGTTCCCGGCGTGCTGTAACTTCAATTCTGTGCTTTGCGCTTTGCATATGTACCTTTTTGCACACTGCTTTTGTACTTTGAGTATAAACCGAGTCAGGTGCAAAGTCAACGGCGTTTTTCCAGGACCAAAGCCTCCTCACCGCCAGCATAGTACTTCTGCCAGCGGTTGACAATCTCGTAACCCCGGCTCTGATACAGGCTGATGGCCGCGTGATTGGACGCGCGCACACACAGGCGGATGGCCGGCATGCCCAAACCCTGCTCACAGCGTTCAAGCAGGGCAATGGCGATCCCGCGCCGACGGTAAGCCGGGAGCACGCCCAGCGTCGTCACCCAGCCCATTCGGCGGGTGATATCGCGCTCGCCGCCGATGAACCCGACCATTTTTTCGCCCACCACCGCCTTCAAACGCACCAACCCGGGGAGGGTCAATGCGCCGATCAGGTCCCAAAAAGGCCACAGGTCCTCAGAACGGAAACAAGCCCGCTCAAGTTGGTTTAACTGCGTGAAATCGCGCCAAGTGGCGTTTTGAATCGACCACTCAGAGGCGCCCGGGCTGGTCTCTTGCTGTGTGTTAAGCTGTGTCATCCACCACCTTTGCCAAATCTTACCCTTCAATCATCGCGCCATATTGGTAAACCCATTATACTCGCCGGAAAAGGCCGTGTTCTCACTTTTTGTTTACCATCAAAAGCAAGTAAAATACAAAGTAGACATCAATCGCTGTGGAGAATGGCTAACCTATGAAAATAAAAATCGCATTGGCCCAATTCAACACAAAACTGGGGGATGTGCCCGCCAACCTCGAGAAACACCTCGACCTGATCGACGAAGCGCGCCAGGGAGGGGCTGACCTGGTGGTCTTCCCTGAGCTCTCCCTGACCGGCTACGCCCTGCTCGATCTGGCAGTCGATACGGCCATCCGTCCCCACCAAGATGACCCGGTATTCAACGAACTGCTGGCAGCCAGCCAGGACCTGGACCTGATGTTCGGCTTTGTCCACGAAGACCGCCGGCACCGCTTTCATATCGCTTCCGCTTACCTTTCGGGCGGCAAGACCCGCCATATTCACAACAAGATCTACCTGCCGACCTATGGCATGTTTGATGAAGGGCGCTTTTTCGCTCCCGGGGATTCCGTGCGGGCCTTCGATACCCGCTTCGGCCGGGTCGGGATGCTGATCTGCGAGGATTTCTGGCATGCCTCGCTGCCCTACCTGCTCTGGCTGGACGGCGCGGACATGCTCCTGTTTGCCTCAGCCTCCCCTGGCCGCGGCCTGACCCAGGACCCGCGCTTGAGCAGCTCTGGGTGGGTGGAGCACACCAACCGCGCCTATGCCGGCCTGTTCACCAACTTTGTGGTGCATGCCAACCGGGTGGGCTACGAAGACGGGCTCAATTTTTGGGGCGGTTCAACGATCTTTGACCCCAATGGTGACCTGATCGTGCGCGCCCCCGATTTCGAACCCGCCCTGATCATCACTGAAATTGACCTCAATCAATTGCACCGCACACGAGCACGCTTACCCTTATTGCGGGATGAACGGATAGGCGTTGTGCAGCGAGAGCTGGAAAGGATCCAGGGTAACTCATGATTGACCTGACCATCAACGCCGTATTGACAGAAAAAATCATTGCCGGGTTCATCCGCAGCGAGCTGCACCGGGTTGGTTTCAAGCGCGCCCTGCTGGGGGTCTCCGGCGGGATCGACTCGGCCGTCAGCCTGTACCTGAGCGCCAAAGCCCTGGGCCCCGAGAATGTCCTGGCGATCCGCATGCCCTACAAGACCTCCTCCCAGCACACCCTCGATGATGCCCAAACCATGATCGACGACCTGGGCGTGCAGTCGATGACCGTCGAGATCACCGACATGGTGGACCCCCTTGTGAATAAGTTCGACGACATGACCAAGATCCGGGCGGGGAACATCATGGCCCGCACTCGGATGATCGTGCTGTTCGACCAGTCGGTGGCCTTCAACGGGCTGGTGATGGGCTCAAGCAACAAAACCGAGCTGCTGCTGGGATACTCGACCATCTTCGGCGATTCTGCCGCCGCCCTGCAGCCCATCGGTGACCTCTACAAGACCCAGGTGCGCCAGCTGGCCGGCCATTTGGGCGTCCCCCAGGCGGTGATCGCCAAAGCGCCTTCGGCAGACCTGTGGGAGGGCCAAACCGATGAAGGCGAGCTGGGCTTCACCTATGCGGATGTGGACCGGCTGCTGTACCTGCTGGTCGACCAACGCTACCGCCCGGAGACCTGTGTTGAGGAGGGCTTTGAGCGCACATTTGTCGAGCGGGTGGTCAGGCGCATGCGCCAGAACCACTTCAAACGCGTCATGCCGCCGATCGCCAAGCTCTCCGAGCGCACCATTGGGTACGACTTCCTCTACCTGCGGGATTGGGGGACCTAACCGCAGGTTTAATCGAACAAGCAAAAGGGGCAAGACTGAGACAAAAACCCCTCTGGTTTAGCGCTCAGTTGTCTTTGATCTCCGGCGGGAACAGGGAATCAAAGTCACACACCGGTGCAAAGCTGCGCCGGTGCGCATCACACGGGCCCAGCGCCAGGAGGGACTGGCAGTGCGCCCGGGTGGCATAGCCTTTGTTGCTGGCAAAATGATAGCCGGGGAAGGTTATTTCAAGGTCAATCAGCACTGCATCCCGCGCGGTTTTGGCTAAAATGGATGCCGCCGCAATCGACAGGGAGCGCGCATCACCCTTCACCAAGGGCGTTTGCGGCAGGTCAACATTCGGGAGGGTCAGGTAATCCACCAGCAGGTGCTCAGGGGTCAGCCCCAATTGCGCCAGCGCGCGCATGGCAGCCAGGCAGGTCGCCGGGACGATCCCGAGCCGGTCGATCTCTTCCGGCCCGGCCATGCCCACCCCCCAGGCCGCGGCTACCAGCTTGATCTCACTGGCCCAGGCCTGGCGGTCGGCAGGCGTCATCACCTTGGAATCCCGCACGCCGCTGAGACAAGCCATCAAATCATCCTGGTTGCGCGGGAGAATCACCGCCCCGGCAGCAACCGGCCCGGCCAATGCCCCCCGCCCGGCCTCATCCACACCGGCGATCAACTGCACCCCTTTTCCCCACAGTTCAGATTCAAATTCTAGGTTCGGCCGCGCGGGCAGTATGGCACGGTCAAACTTCGCTTTAGGCGTCATACCGCCCTTGCCTGGCATTCTTGCGGATGGCGATCAGGTCAAAAGCCATGCGCAGCGAATCCTGCACCAGTCGCACGCGGCTGTCGGGGTCAAAGTACCAGTCAATGGCCACCTCCTGCACCCGGTACCCTTCCCGGCGGGCAATGAACAGCACTTCGGCATCAAAGGACATCCCGCCCATGGTCTGAAGGGGGAACACCGCATCCGCCGCCTCTGCCGTGAAGCATTTAAACCCGCATTGCGAGTCCTGGATGGCCGGCAGCACCAGCCAGCGCACCATCGCGTTGAACACCCGCCCGACCAGGTGGCGGTAGGCGGGCTCACCATGCCGCTGTGAACCCGGCAGTTCACGCGAGCCTATAGCCACTTCCACGTTTTTCAGCGCTGGGGGCAAAAAGCGGTTGACTTGCTCGATGGGCATGGAGAGGTCAGCATCGCACAAGAACCGGTAGGCACCCTGTGCTTCCAGCATCCCGCGCCGGACGGCCAGCCCCTTACCGCGTGCCGACTCGGAAAACACCCGCAAGTAGGGCATGCGCGCCTGATAGGCCCGGGCAATGGACAGGGTATCATCGCTGCTGCCGTTTTCTACCACCAGGACTTCTGCAGAATAATCCTGCCCTGCCAAGAACGCGTCAATGGACGCCAGAGTCGGCGGGAGCCTTTCGGCTTCATTGTATGCAGGGATAATAATGGAGAGGAATGGCTTGGTCACATGGTCACCCGATGATCCAAACGACGGTTGCAATAAAAAAAATGGTAAGGGAACGATGGTTGTCGTTCGTTCACCTTCCCATTCTTTGCCCAGTCGGGGTGGGCGGACTTGAACCGCCGACCTCCGCGTCCCAAACGCGGCGCGCTGGCCGTCTGCGCTACACCCCGGCAGATAAGAGTATAATCCGAATTATGGACAAACGTCAAGATGCCCAGCCCCGACCTGCCCGTGTGGCCGCGTGGCTGATCCTGTGCCTGGTGATCGTCTCGGCGGCAGCGGCCTGCCAGGCTGAATTGAACCCGGCCACAATTGAACTGAGCCCGCCTGCTGAACCCATCCAAACAGACACACCTGCAAGCGCCCCGACGGTACCCAGGTCTCCCGCGCCGGACATCTCCCCGGCGACGCCCATCCCGGATTGCCTCTCCCAGGGCGGTACTTTCGAACGGGAATCAATGTTCAGCGACCAGCTGGGTGAAAACTTGTTTTTCCGGGTTTACCTGCCGCCCTGCTACGAATTCAGCCCCGAGCAGCGCTACCCGGTCGTCTATTTGCTGCATGGCCTGACCTTTAATGAAGACCAGTGGGCCCGCCTGGGGCTTGCCGAACAAATGGACAGCCTGATCGCTTCGGGAGCGATTCCCCCGTTCATCGTCGTGCTGCCGGGCGAAGCTCGGTTCACCCCGCCGCAAACCTCGCCCTTCGATGATGCCCTGGTGCAGGAACTGGTCCCTTGGGTCGATCAGCACTATCGCACCCATGCGGAAAAAGCCTTCCGGTCGATCGGCGGGCTTTCACGCGGCGCGGCCTGGTCGGTGCGCATTGGGTTTGAGAACCCCAAGCTCTTTAGCAGCGTCGGCGCACACAGCCTGCCCCTGTTTGAAGCCGATGGCGGCCGACTCGATGCCTGGCTGGCGCACTTCCCCGGCGAAGATGTGCCTGAATTTTTTATCGATATCGGACGGAACGATCCCGAAAGGCGGTCTGCCCAGTCTTTTGCTGACCAACTGGACGCTCACAACATCCCCCACACCTGGTACCTGTTCAACGGCAGCCACACTGAAGATTACTGGTCTGCCCACCTGGCGCATTACCTGCGCTGGTACGCACGCAATTGGTGATAAAATTTTCGCATTAATCCAGTAAAATAAGAACAGAAACTACCATCCAAGAAACGGAGTAAATATGTATCATCAGATCACCCTCGTTGGCTATTTAGGTAACGACCCTGACATGCGTTTCACGCCCAACGGTCAGGCAGTTACCAGTTTTTCGGTCGCCTCTTCACGGAAGTACACCAACAACAGCGGACAGCAAATTGATGAGACCACCTGGTTCCGCATCTCCGTTTGGGGTGCGCAAGCGGAGTCCTGCAATCAATATCTGGCAAAGGGCCGCCCCGTGCTGGTGATTGGCAGGCTGCGCCCTGACCCGCAAACTGGCTCGCCCAGGGTGTTCACCCGCCAGGATGGTTCGATGGGCTCTTCTTATGAAGTCACAGCCATTACGGTTCGGTTCCTCCCGGGCGGTCGGGGCACAGGCAGTTACGAGGAGGACCTGGGGGATGAAATGGGAGGCGTTGAGACAGACGACATTCCCTTCTAACCCGGAGTGACTATGCCCCCCAAAAACATACCCCAGATTGAATTACCGGACGATCTTGCTTCGCAGTATGTCAATTTCGTGCGGATTTCACATACCGCGTCGGAATTCATCCTCGATTTCTCATTGCTGCTGCCCGGGGTCAAATCGCCGTCCGTGGAGTCCCGGCTGGTGATGTCGCCCACGGCAGCCAAGCTGTTTTTACGCGCGCTGACAGAAAACCTCAAACGCTACGAGAGCAATTTCGGTGAAATTGCCGTGCCCCGCAGCCATTCCCTGGCGGATGACCTGTTCCGCCCCAGCGACCAACCGGAAGACAAGTAATGGAAAATCACCTCGATTCCCTCTCAGACCGGATCAGAGAGTCCTTTGATCAGCAAAACGAGATCAGGGATAAGGCCTTGGCGCAAAGCCGTGACCTGACCCGCCATGCCGCCCGCGCCATCCGCGCCATCCACCGTGACGATACACCCCTGGCCCAGGAATTCCTCGCTAAAGCGGACAAGTTAGCAGCCGAACTGCGCACAGGGCTGGTTGACGAGCCTGACCTGTATTTTTCCGGGTATACCCAGGATGCCCTCAAAGAATTCGTCGAAGCGCACCTGACCGTGGCCACCATCCTCAACCAAAACTGGCCAACACCGGAAGACCTGCAGGTGGAATTTGCCACCTACCTGAACGGCATGTCTGAGGTGGTGGGCGAGCTGCGCCGCCGGATCATGGACATCATGCGCGCCGGGCATTCGCCCGAGGTGGAGCGCCTGCTGGAGGTGATGGATGACATCTACGCCTTGCTGGTCACCATGGACTACCCTGACGCACTCACCTACGGACTGCGCCGCCGAACGGACATCGCCCGCAGCATCATCGAGCGCACCCAGGCCGATGTGACCGTCAGCTACCGTCAGCAGTTGCTGGAGCAGCGCATTGCGGATCTCTCCGCACAATTATCACAATTTGACCTCAACCAGGAGCACCCTTAAGGCGTCCAATATGGATGCCCTGCCGCCCTCCAACGATGATTGTGATCTTATGAGCAAATACCAGTCCCGGACCAGGCAGCCCGGGACGATTCGCCTTTCTGCAAGAAAAGTGCTAGACTTTTAGCGGAGCATTATATGCCTGACAAGAGAGACCCCTGGCAGCGACCGGAACCAACCTCCAACGCTGAACAACCCCCACCCAAGGAACCTACCCCGCCAGCTGCGCCCCAATATATTCGGTTTTGGGAGCGCTTACGGCATTGGGGTCTGGGCGATTCCGCCCTGCGCTTCGCCACCACGGTGATCACAGGTGTACTGATCTTGCTGGTGGTGTGGGTGTTGCACACCTTCAGCGACCAGGAACCCCTCCCGATCAGCGAAACCGGCAGCATCGCCATGGCTGAGGCACTCAGCGCCCCAACGGCTACCGTGGCCCCGCCCCTGTTCAGTGCCGGTGGTGCCAACCCTGAGGGCATTGCCCGCGCGAATGGCTTGAACACGGTTTTACCCGTCCGCATTGCGCGCTTCGAGGTTGTGGAATACACCGTCGAAGCCGGCGATTCCATTTTTTCCATTGCCGATAAATTTAACCTGAAGCCTGAAACCATCCTGTGGGGCAACCGCTACTCCCTGGGTGACGACCCACACTTCATCCTCCCCGGGCAGACGCTCAATATCCTGCCGGTGGATGGCGTTTATCACCAGTGGAGCGCCGGTGAAGGCCTGAACGGCGTGGCCGCCTTTTACAATGTGACACCTGAAGATATCATCAACTGGCCTGGCAATGAGCTTGATCCGGAGCAGATCGGTGATTACGCCAACCCACGCATTCCCCCTGATAAAATGCTGGTCATTCCTGGCGGCGAAGGCACCTTCACAGACTGGCGTACGCCGCGCATCAGCCGGGAAGAGCCAGCCACAGCCAGGCATCTCGGCCCGGGCGCGTGCAGTGCAAGCTTCGACGGCGTGGTAGGCTCGCTCACCTTCATCTGGCCCACCACCGAACGTTACCTGTCGGGCTTTGAATACACACCGGAAACCAACCACTTTGGCATCGACATCGCCGGCAGAACGGGCAACCCGATCTTTGCTGCCGATCACGGCGTGGTGGTGTATGCCGGGTGGAATGACTACGGCTACGGTGAAATGGTTGTCATCGATCACGGTGCGGGCTGGCAAACCCTGTATGCCCACCTCAGCCAGGTGAATGTCTTTTGCGGGCAAGAAGTCTACCAGGGCGACACGATCGGATTGATGGGCAGCACCGGTAAGTCCACCGGGCCGCACCTCCATTTTGAGATGCGCAGCGACGACTTTGGGCGTGTCAACCCATGGAATTTCCTGAATTAAGCCACGGGGGAGCCAGGATACCCCCTTCACCCCCAATCCAGCACTGGATCAAAAAATACCCAATAGGTAGTGACATTTCGGTCAGTTTCAGTGTCGCTGCAAACGAAAAAAACAGGCAGGTGGTCATACCTGCCCCTTTGGCTATTTTGATGTGGATCTTTTCCCACCGGGTTAGCGCTCCCGGCTCAAGGCGGGTTTAATCCGCCGGGATTTCGCAGTTCAGAGCCTTCAGTTCAGCGTGCCACTCCTCTTTTGAGTGCGGACGGCGTGCGCTGAAGGTGATCCCCAAAGTGCCGAAGTCGCCTGCACTGCCCTCCTGGGGCGCACCGCTGAAAATATCCAGCCGTTTGGTGATCTTAAAATCCACAAATCCGGCCATCACAACGGTCATGTGTAATTCTGCTTCCAGCAGACCGCCGGCAATTCAGCCAGACCAAAGCTCGATATCCTGCTTGACATCCAGGGGCACTTCTTTTTGTACGAGGATATCGCCAAGCTGGAGCCTTCCGTCGGGTTTTAACACCCGGGCCATCTCCTGCAGGCCGGCCGTTTTATCCGGCATCAGGTTCAACACGCCGTTGGAAATGACGACATCTGCCCAACCGTCATCGACGGGCAGTTCTTCGCCAAACCCCTGGCGGAAGGTCACGTTGTCAAAGCCTGCTTCTTTAGCCGCCCGCCGGGCTTTCTCTAGCATGGCTGGGGTCATGTCCACGCCGATCACCTGCCCATCTGGGCAACCATTTTGGCTGCGATCAGGCTGTCAATGCCAGCACCGCTGCCGACATCCACCACATTTTCGCCCGGCTTTAGGTTGCCCAGGCTGAAGGGATTGCCCGTGCCAGCAAAGGATTCGATCGCTCTTTCTGGGATGCCTTCCAGCCAGTCAGCCTGATAATCAAGCATACCAGCCAACTTGCGGCCGGTATGAAAGTGAAAACCAAGCTCTGGCTTCAATGCAACCCCCTCATATTCATACTGGATGGCCGACCTGAGTTCATTAATGTCCAGGTTCAAGCTTAGATCAGAATTAAGTTGGTTTGCCATACGCCCAAGACCTCCTTTACCCGGTGTTCACCGGTCTACCAATATTGCGTAAGATCCTGTCCGCAGGGACGGCAATCCAAGTATGGGAGGTGGGTCAGAACACGTAAGTGTGGAGAAAACTGAACCATCCCATCCAGTTGCCAGGGATGATTGAGATGAGAACCTGCGACGCTGTAAAACGGGCTCGATTGACAGGATCTGACGGCACGTGAAATGATCTAGCCAATAGGATCAATTCACTCGGCACGCCACAAATTAATTATAATTGTATAAATATTATCATATTTGTCGTATTTTTTCAAGAAGGGATATTGTAGAGACATTATTAGTGTCAAGCCGGCGGTAACCGCCGATCACAACCACACCCGGTCACCCTGTCGGAGGAGAGCCGTATAGAACAAGACGTCAAACCCTTCACCGAGAGGCATTGTGCCTCTCCTCGACGTTGACCCGATTTGGTTTCTCTTAATACCCGTATGTAGGTAAAACAACATGTTGCTGATCGAAAATAAATCACCAAAGGCATCGGTTGCTCCCCTGTGCGATCCAGCTCGTTGGTGAAAACGAACCACCATCACTCGGCCATCACTGAGAACGGGGCTTTCACAAACACTTGCCATGGGTAACTCCGGGTGCTACAATACGAATTGTTAAATGCGCTAAAATATATGGAGGAAGAACTTGGTAGAAACAAGACAGAAAAAGAAAAAAAGTAAAAAAGGGTTATGGCTGGTGTTATTTTTAGTGGTTTTAGCCGGGCTGTTCGTCGGCTGGCAGATTATAAGCGCCCAAAGCGAAACAAGTCAGGAGTTTGCCAATATCGAGACCGAACCCTACCGGCGGGGTAGCTTGAGTGCCTCCATTTTTGGCACCGGCACCGTCCAGCCCTCTCAGACAGCCGTGTTGACCTGGTCTGCCAGCGGCAGTGTTGGGGAGGTCAACGTTTCTCTGGGCGACACAGTCGAAAAAGACCAGGTGTTGATGTCCCTGGAGACGGATTCTCTGGCCGTGGACGTCCTCCAGGCCGAGATCGATGTGATCAACGCCCAAAAAGCCCTGGACGAGCTCTATCAGAACTGGGGCGCCGACCTCGCCCAGGCCCGGCTGGACCTGCTGAATGCAGAGGACTACCTTGAAGATCTTGAGAGCAACCGAGTGGTGATGAACTATCAGCGCTGTTCCGATGAACGCATCGAAGAATTGGAAGACGAACTGGAACAAGCAGAGCAGATCTATAACATCCAGCAAACCGCCTTGAACCTGCAGAGGGTCAACACGGCCCAGGCCAACCTCAATTACTGCCTGGCCGACTATTCAGAGCGTGAGGTTGCCGAAGCAGAGTTGGAGATCGAACTAGCTGAAGCACGCGTGGCCCGCATGCAAAATCGGGTTGAGACCCTGATTGACGGCCCGGACCCCGACGATGTAACTATTCTCGAGACCCGCCTGGCGATCGCCCAATCCCGGCTCGACAGCCCCACCATCAAGGCGCCCTTTGCCGGCGTGGTCACAGACCTGCCCGCACAAGTTGGCGATGTGGTCCAGATGGGTACCCGAGCGCTTCGGCTTGACAACCTGTCCGACCTGCGCTTGGCGGTGCAGATCTCAGAAATTGACATTCCAGAGGTGCAGGTAGGACAGCCCGCCCAACTGGTGTTCGATGCATATTTCGAAAGCACTTTTAACGGTGAGGTGACCGAGATCTCACCGGTGGGGACCTCTGCCCAGGGCGTGGTGGAGTTTACCGTCACCGTGCAGATCCTGGATACGGATGTGCGCATTCGCCCCGGGATGACCGCTGCGGTGACCCTGCTGGTTGAGGTAATCGAAGATGTGTTCGTCATCCCCAATGACGCCATCGTCAGCTCAAACGGACAGCCGCGGGTGTATGTCCAGCGGGGAGGCGACTATGTGGCTGTGCCGGTTTCCCTGGGAAGCTATTCAGATTTTTACAGCGAGGTGGTTGAGGCTGACATCCAGGAAGGCGAGCTGATCGTGCTCAACCCGCCGGCAGAGGTCACTGGGGCTATGCCTTTTGGTGGCCCGCCCGGCGGCGGTGGTTTTGGCGGATTCGGGAATTAGGACACATGATGACTGAAGGTGAATTTGTCATTCGGGTAGAAAACCTAACCAAGGTCTACCAGATGGGTGAGATCCAGGTGCATGCTTTGCGCGGTGTCAGCTTCACCGTGCGGCGCGGGGAAGTGCTGGCGATCATGGGTCCATCGGGGTCCGGAAAATCCACGCTGATGAACATGATTGGCTGCCTCGACAACCCTACAGATGGCGATTACTACCTGGATGGCGAGCTGGTTTCCTCCTTACTGGATGACGAACTGGCTGAAGTGCGCAACCGCAAGATCGGGTTTGTGTTTCAGCAGTTCAACCTGCTACCGCGAGCAACAGCCCTGGCTAATGTCGAGCTGCCGCTGCGCTATTCGGGGATAAACGGCAGCCGCAAGGAATTAGCGCTTAAAGCACTGGAAGCGGTCGGATTGGGCAATCGCACCAATCACCAGCCCAATGAGCTTTCAGGTGGCCAGCAGCAGCGCGTGGCCATTGCCCGGGCTGTTGTCAATAACCCCTCTATCATCCTGGCCGACGAACCTACCGGCAACCTGGACACAGCCTCGGGTGAAGAGATCATGAGGCTCCTACTATCTCTCAACGAGAGCGATGGCACCACTATTTTAATCGTCACCCACGATCCGGAGGTCGCTGCCGTTGCTGAACGGGTTATTCACCTCCGAGACGGGTTGATCGAAACCGAGGAGGTGCGCCGGTGAACTTCTTGCTGAACATAAAAGAAGCCTTTGCGAGCCTGAACGCCAATAAAACGCGCTCCCTTCTCACCATCCTAGGGATTGTGATCGGCGTAGCCTCAGTGATCGCGCTGCTTTCACTGGGAGAAAGCGCGGGCGCTTCCATCACCGGCGAAATCGAAAGCATCGGCACCAATGTGATCTATATCCTTAGCGGCAACAACAGCGAAGATGTCAGTAACCCTAAGGACCTGACCCTGCGAGACGCCCAGGCGCTGGCCTCCTCCACGCGCGCCACGGAAATCGCGTATGTGGCCCCCGTATTCACCGGAGCGACCGAGGTCACCCATGCCGATCGCAGTGTGACCACCTCGATCTTGGGGATCACGCCGGATTACCAGTTTGTCCAGAACATCACGATCGCAGAGGGTACATTTATCAGCCAGGCGCAGATCGATGGGCGCAGCGCAGTGGTGGTGTTAGGCCCCTCAATCGCACAACAATTGCTAGGCCGGAGCTCAGGTGTGGTTGGCAACTCGATCCGCATCGGCGGTTACCCCTACCGCATCGTGGGTGTCGCGGAGGCCAAAGGCGGCAGCGCCTTCAACAACCCCGATAACAACGTGTACATCCCCATCTCGACCGCACAAGCCCGCCTGCCCCGCAGCGGCGCACCCGATCGAGTCCAGTACATCCTGGCCTCAATGGTTGATGTGGATAACGCCGACCTGGCCATCCGGCAAATTCGCGAGGTCTTGCGCACCACACACCGCATTCCCCCGCGCAGCCCTGACGACTTCACCCTGCTCAACCAGCAGGACTTCTTGGCAGTGGCTTCTACCATCACCAGCGTGCTGACGATCTTTTTAGGTGGAATCGGCGCGATTTCGCTCCTCGTGGGCGGAATCGGGATCATGAACATCATGCTCGTCTCGGTGACCGAGCGCACCCGCGAGATCGGCCTGCGCAAGGCCCTGGGCGCGCGCAAAACAGATATTCTGCTCCAATTCCTGACGGAATCGGTACTGCTGAGCCTGATCGGGGGCTTGCTTGGCATTGCCCTGGGCTGGCTGATCTCAGCCGCTGTCAGCCAGGTCGCTGCCAGTACAGGTACACCCTTGGAGATTGCCGTCACCCTGAATTCGATCCTGCTGGCCACGCTTTTTTCTGCAGCAGTAGGCGTTTTCTTTGGCTATTACCCTGCCAATCGGGCTTCCAACCTGGCCCCGGTAGAAGCGCTGCGCTACGAGTAACCCACCTGTGCCTGCGATTAATAAACCGTTCGCAAAAGGTAAAGCGCTTATCGATAGGGAGTTAACTGGCATTTAATGGTCGCGCGTAGGGTGATCGTAGGGTAACCGTCAAGTAAACAACCCTCTGGGATGCTACAATTAGAGCATCTAAGACACTTTTCTTCTCCTTCTGATGAGCGTCAGGGTCGGCGTCCCTGACGCTCCACAATTTAAGGGGCCGAACATAATTTCTCCAGGCGTTGATGCTCGTAATCTGAATAATTTCCCAGGTAAGAGTCGATGCCTGCCTCGTGCAGGTAGAGGATGCGGCTGACAATCCGGTCCAGAAAATAGCGGTCATGCGAGATCGCCAGGATGGTGCCGTCAAAGTCAAGCAAAGCATCCTCCAAAACTTCGCACGAGGGGATGTCGAGATGGTTGGTCGGCTCATCCAGCAGCAAGATGTCGGGCCGGCCGACCATGATGCGCGCCAGCCCGAGGAGCTTTTTTTGCCCGCCGCTAAGGTGTTCCACTGGCAGGGTGACCTCATGGTCTTCAAAGCCGATAGCCATCAGCAAAGCCCGGACCTGCCCGTCAAGACCGGGACCGCCGAGCTGGTTGTAGGCTTCCAGGAACTTTTCCTGCTGATCCAGCAGGCGGGCCAGACACGGCTCATGGGTGTAATAAGCCGGGTCGGCAAACTTGGCTTCCAGATCGGTCAGTTCACCCTCAAGGGCGAGGACGCGCTCGGCACCCTGACGGACGAATGCGCAGGCAGATTGCCCTGGGTCGAAGGCCATTTCCTGGGCCATGTAGGCAACCTGCAGGTTTTTCTCCCGCAGGATAAAGCCCGAATCCGGCTTGAGTTAACCCAGGATCAGCTTCAGCAAGGTGGTTTTCCCGCTGCCGTTGGGGACAATTACACCGTAACAGCCCGCCTGGATCTCGCAGGAGGCCTCCTGGAGGATGAGATTGGACGGGTAAGAAAAGGTGACTTTATCGAGTCGAAGCGAGAGCATGGTGGCGTAGGATCAGTGAACCAGGTACGAGGAACTTGGTATTAGGCAGCAGGTATCAGAGCATCCTTAACTGGAATGAGGGGGGTGCTTATCGCAGTCGACCCATTATAGCAGAGTCTGGCACACATAACCCGGTTGCGCCAACCTGCTTCTATCGACCAAACCTAATACCTACCCCCTGTTTCCTAGTAATTGATGCGCGCTTTCCCACACCGCGTCAAACATGGGCTGGGTCAGTCGGCCGGTGAGGGTGTTTTGCTGGCTGGGGTGGTATGAGGCCAGCAGCCAGAGGGCACTGTCTTCGAGCTGCACAAGAGTATTGTGCCCGAAGACCGGTTTTAACCCCTGCGCATCCCGGGTGGGGTACAAGCGCAGGAGGGAGTCGAATGCGATCTTTCCCAGGGCGACAAAACCCTGCAAATTTAGCAGCAGGCTGATCTCAGCTTCCAGCCAGGGCAGGCAGTTCCTGATCTCGGCGGCTTTTGGCTGGTTCTGGGGCGGCACACAGCGGCAGACCGCGCTGATGAACGCGTCGGTCAGGGCTAATCCATCAGCGCGGTGCTCTGCGCTGTCCTGGTTGGCAAAACCCACCCTGTGCAGGGCTGGATACAGGAAGGAACCGCTGGCATCCCCGGTGAACATCCGTCCGGTGCGGTTGGCACCATGAGCGCCGGGTGCCAGGCCAACGATCATAATCCGGGCATCCGGGTCACCAAACCCCGGCACGGGCTTGCCCCAGTAGGTCTGATCACGGTAGGCTTTGCGTTTGGTTCTGGCAACTTCCTCCCGCCATGCAACCAGGCGGGGGCATCTGCGGCAGGTGATGATTTGATCTTCCAGTGCTGAGAGTGGTGTGGTCATAGGCCAATTCTACATGCATTTCCTTTTACCTGAGTTTATCATTTAACCAAATTTTCGATGTTTTTACGGGTAAATTTGCAAGTTTTGGGACACTAGCCGGTCATGTTGGGTAAGCTATAATTGATGGATGGCGTTCACCCGGAAAGTTAAAACAACAAGCGGGGCAACGGCAGTTCAAATTGCCTATAAACAAAAAGGTCAGATAGTCAAGATATTTCATCTCGGCAGTGCTCACACTGACGAAGAACTGTAAATCCTACTTGATTTAGCGCATAAACATTTACAGGAAAACCAACTGGAATTATTTCCAAAGCCGCTTTCCTCGCTTCGAGTAGGGATCAAGAGCTCCTTTTCAACCCTTTTATTGGAGACCTTCAAACAGCAGTATGAAAAACTAGGAAATGATTGCTTATTACCACCAATTATTTCAGATCGAAGCGACTTTCCGCATGGCCAAATCAGATCTGAGAGCTAGGCCAGTCTATCATCGAAAGAGAGAAACAATTAAGGCGCATCTGACAATTGTTTTGGCAGCTTTGGCAATTAGCAGAAGAATTGAGTATCAGACTGGAATTAGTATCAAGCAGTTTGTTAAGTTACTTCGACCAATCCGTTCAGGCATCGTAACCATCAACGGAAAAGAGATATTGGCTGAACCTGAAGTTCCAGAATCCGTTGAAGAATTACTATTTCTGCTTTCTTCAGGACACTAGTTTGATAAACTCAGGGGTGCTGCACTGATAGATTAGCATTTTTAGGAGCAAATTACAATACATTAACTCCGAACCCTGGGCGCGCTCGCAGGGTTCAGATAAGGTCAGATTTTGAGGCAGCTTTTGGAATTATCCCCATTGTTAAACCAATCAGGGACTGCCTTGTTTGACAGTCCCTGTATTTTGTATGCTCAGTTGGTCTGATTATTAACGTTTTAAGGCTTCCCAGCCGGCATAGTGCGCAGTGCTGCCCAGTTCAGCTTCGATGCGCAGCAGTTCGTTGTATTTCGCCACACGGTCTGAGCGGGCAGGAGCACCGGTCTTGATCTGGCCGGTGTTCATCGCTACCGCCAGGTCGGCAATGGTGGCATCTTCCGTCTCGCCAGAGCGATGAGAGGCCACCGCTGTCCAGCCATGCGCCTGGCACATGGTCACGGCTTCGAGGGTTTCGGTCAGCGAGCCGATCTGATTGACCTTGACCAGCAACGAGTTGCAGGCTTTTTCCGAGATGGCCCGGGCAACCCGGGAGGGGTTGGTGACCAGCAGGTCATCACCCACAATTTGGATGCGATCGCCAACCTGCTCGGTGAACCGCTTCCAGCCTTCCCAGTCATCCTGGGCAAACCCATCTTCAATCGAGACGATCGGGTATTTGTTGACCCAATCCACCCAGAAAGCAACCATTTCCTGGCTGGTGAGCTTGCGATTCTCGGTGCGCAGGTGATAGACACCTTCTTCTTCCTCATAAAATTCCGAGGCCGCCGGGTCGAGGGCGATGGCGACATCTTCGCCAGGTTTATATCCGGCCTTTTCAATCGCTTCGAGGATGGTCTCGACCGCTTCTTCGTTGGTCTTGAGGGCAGGGGCATACCCGCCTTCATCGCCCACCAGGGTGGCATACCCTTTTTCCTTGAGGACCTTCTTGAGGGTGTGGTAAATTTCGGCACCCCAGCGCAGGGCTTCAGAGAAGGTGGGCGCGCCCAGGGGCATGACCATGAACTCCTGGGCATCGGTGGTCTGCCAGCCGGTGTGTGCACCGCCGTTGAGGATGTTCATCATCGGCACGGGCAGTTCGTGGGCGTAAACACCGCCCAGGTATCGGTAGAGTGGGAGACCAACTGCATTCGCAGCAGCCTTTGCCACGGCCAGGCTGGTGCCAAGGATGGCATTGGCGCCCAACGCGCTCTTGTTGGGCGTATTGTCCAACGCCAGCATCGCCATATCGATGGCCATCTGCTCTGTGGCGTCTGCGCCGATCAGCGCCTCGGCAATCCGGGTGTTGACATTGTTGACCGCAGTGATCACCCCTTTGCCAAGGTAGCGGTCTGAGTCGCCATCGCGCAGCTCCAGGGCCTCATGAACGCCGGTCGATGCGCCTGAGGGCACCGCTGCTCGCCCCCAGCTCCCATCTGCCAGGATGGCTTCCACTTCGACCGTGGGGTTACCACGTGAGTCAAGCACTTCGATAGCATGTAAAGCAATAATCCTTGTATCCATAACTTACCTCCAAGCTTTCTATTTAATTAATTTTTTCAGAATTGTTAGCTTAACCTGCCCCATCAATCTGCGGGCAGGAATCTTTCCTCAAGTTCAACAGTATCATGCCAGGTGCGCAAAACCAGTTCGTTTACCTCCAGACTTAAGAGATCGTATTGCTGAATGCCTCCGGACCCGAAATCCAGTATCAGGGTAGGTTCGAGCGCCTGAAGATTGACTGACCAGGTGCCGGCTTGGTCACCCCCTGTCGTGGTGAGTGCGACAGACCCATCAGCCGAGAAAGTCAGGGTTTTGTCGGCCGGTTGCTGTTCGACGCCATCTTCCAGGTAGGCAGCCAACCGCCATGTTCGCAGCAGCATAGAAAGGTCCGCCTCAACAATGGGGTAAGCGGCTTCTACGGGGGGGCTTTCCTCCAAGGGCTCCGCCGGGTAAGCCTCAACTCCCGGTTCAGCCTCGGTGAGCTCATCAGGACACGGCTCTTCACTCTCAGGGCTGGTCAGGTCAATGGGACACAATCCCTCAGCCGGCTCCTCGTCTGGCTGGCAGCCTGTTAAGGCCAGCGCCAGGACAAAAATCACGAGCAGGATCACATAACGGTGTTTATTGTTCAATTATTTACATCCTCCAGACGGCAAATTTGAGTAAAAACCGTCTAATCGGTCAATCTTGCACGAACGGCGGCCACAAATGCGACAAATAAGGGGTGGGGACGGTTTGGCCTCGAAAGGAATTCGGGGTGGAATTGGGTCCCCAGCATAAAGGGGTGCTCCTTGAGCTCGGTAATTTCAACCAGCCGGTTGTCCGGGGAGACCCCGGAGCAGGTCATACCGGCCTCTTCGAGTGCCGGCCGGAAATCATTGTTCAGCTCAAACCGATGGCGATGGCGTTCATCCACCTGGTGTGTTTGGTATGCCTGCTGTGCTTTTGTGCCGGGGATCAAATTGCAGGGATACAAACCCAGGCGCATTGTGCCGCCTTTATCGGTAATATCGTGCTGGTCTGGCATCAGGTCAATGATCGGCGCCAAAGTTGCATGATCAAATTCCGATGAATTGGCCATTTCGTGTTGCAGCACATGCCGGGCAAATTCGATTACCATCACCTGCATTCCCAAGCATAAACCAAAGTACGGTATATCGTTTTCGCGGGCAAATCGTGCTGCCTTTATTTTACCTTCGATTCCACGACTCCCAAATCCGCCCGGCACCACGATTCCATCAACCTGTTTGAGGACTTCTAGGCCCCCTTCCTTCTCAAGGTCACTTGAGTGCACCCAGGTGATCTCCACCTCCACATCGTTGGCAATGGCAGCATGCTTGAGGGCTTCCCGTACGCTGATATAAGCGTCGTGCAGCTCTACATACTTGCCGACCAGGGCAATATTGACTGCGGGCTTGGGCTGCTTGATCTTGTCAATCAGGTTTTCCCATTCCTTGAGGTCCGGTTGCTGCTTAGCCTCAAGGTTAAGGCGTTTAAGTAACAAATCGGCGATGGCGGTTTCTTCCAGAAGCAGTGGGATTTCGTACAGGATCGATGTGGTCACCATGGGAATGACGGCATTGGCATCCACATCGCAGAACAGGGCAATTTTTTCCCTGATATCCTCGTTGATCGGGTAATCGGAACGGGCAACGATCACATCCGGGATGATGCCGATTGAACGCAGCTCACGCACAGAGTGCTGTGTGGGTTTGGTTTTGATCTCCCCGGTGGCGCCGATATGCGGCAGCCAGGTCAGGTGCACGTAGGCTGTGTTGTCCCTGCCCTGGTCAAACCGCATCTGGCGGATCGCCTCGAGAAAGGGCAAACTCTCAATATCGCCAACAGTGCCGCCCACTTCAACCAGCACAATCTCAGCCCCCGTTTCCTTGCCCACCATGCGCACCCGGCGTTTGATCTCGTTGGTAATGTGGGGGATAACCTGGATGGTGCCCCCGAGGTAATCCCCGCGCCGCTCCCGGCCGATCACCTCGGCATACACCTGGCCAGTGGTGACATTACACACCTTGCTCAGGCGGATGTTGATGAACCGCTCGTAATGCCCGAGGTCCAGGTCGGTCTCAGAGCCATCATCGAGCACAAACACCTCGCCATGCTGATACGGGCTCATCGTGCCGGGATCGACATTGATGTAGGGGTCCAATTTTTGAACGGCGACGGAAAACCCGCGCGCTTTCAAAAGTCGGCCAACCGCTGCCGCTGTGACTCCCTTGCCGACCGAACTCAGCACACCCCCCGTGACAAAAATATATTTGGTTTGCATTTTGCCTCCATCACCCGTCATCTGATCATCCATATGCTTTACAGAACCCGGCAGGCCATCATTTAAAAGCCAAGGGGAGGGCCGATGGTTCCGGCACCTCCCCGGGATTTTCTATCCAATCCTTCTTAAACCCACATTCGTGGGCGAGAAATCTAAATTATGAGTCTTGACCAATTTTTTTCTCCAGAGTGCGGGAGAGAATTTCATCCTGCGCAGAAGAGGAATCCTTCTTTTTGCGCGGTTTTTGCTTTGAGGCAGCGGCCTCTTCACCCTCAGATTTCTCCATCGCCTGCCGCATGGCAATCTCCATGGCGGTCAGATCGGGTTCCTGGGCCTGTTCCTCTTCCTCTTTGACACCGGCAGCCTGGCTGAGCTGCTCAGGAAGTTCCTGAAGGGCTTTAATGCTGAGCTTGATCTGCTTCTTCCGGCGGTTGACTTCCAATACCTTGGTTTCAACTTCATCACCCTCTCGAACTACTTCGCTGGGGGTGCGCACATAGCTGTGGGATAGTTCGCTAATGTGGATCAATCCGGGGCGTTCAGCGCCAATTTCAACAAAGGCGCCAAAGGTTTCCAGGCGAATCACGGTGCCTTTGACCGTCATACCTGGTTTGATCTCACGCCACTCTATTGCGAGGGGTTCTTTCATGGTCAGCTCGATGCGGTCTTTGCGCACACGTTTGACCCAGAAGTCCAGTTTTTGGCCTTTTTCTAACACCTCTTCAATGCTGTTGATCGGTTTCTTCGGGTCACCGTCTTTGACAGCCTGGGATATGTGAATGAATGCAGGGATCTCACTACCAATATCCACCAACGCTCCCTGCAGCGTGGTCTTTAGCACCGTCCCCGTATAGCGCTCCTTTGCTTTGATTTCTTTTTCTTGTTCCATGGTGCTTTCTTCTCCCAATAACGATACAAATTTACGAAGGATGATTATACTTTGCGGGGATGTTTATGTCAAACCAGCGCATTGCCTTGACACTGTACGCCAGCCTTGGAGGGCTGTTTGAGACGGAGGGGAAAAATCATGCCTGAACAGGGCGGACTAAAGACCGCCCAAACACGTTTACTGTAACTGTTTGATCATTTGCGATCATCACAGTGATCAATTGAATTAAAGAAAAACTGCCGGTATTCAAAACCTCTGGCTGTGACCGGGACGCTCTCCGATGAGCGCAAATTAAATCCCCCACATATATCATTTGTGCCTGGGTTGACCGGCGCTTTAGTTGCGCCGGCGCAGCACCCACCAGGCTAAACCGCCTCCCACAGCGATGGCACCCAGGGCAATCTGAACAGCACGCAATGCCCTGCGCCAGGCGGGTTGGGTTGTCTCTTCCACGATGAAGTCCGAGCTTCGGCTGATGATCTCGCCGCCCTCTTCGGGGTTAATCCCAAGGATGGGCATGCCGCTTTCGTCATCCAGGGGCATCTGCAAAGCATAAGCTTCCTCTTGTGCTTCTGGCATAGCCTCCAGCATAATTTCCGGCTCCCCTGCAGGGATATCCTCTGGCATCTCCCCCGGTGCAGGCGCGTCTTCTACTGCAACCTCACGCTCAACGGGCATGGATTCAATCATCATCGGTTCTTCCATCATATCAACACCCCCGCCCATGCCATTTACTTTCGCTTCAGCACCCCCGGCTCCAGGCTGTCCCCACACGATCAGGGGCTGGGGTTCACCTGAGTCCAGCGCTGTTTCCACCATGGGTGCCGCCTCCATCTGGGGGCGGGCCAGTGGACCGCTGGTGAGCAGGAACTCCACACCGAACATGACCACCAGCATAACAGCCGCCAGGGCCGAGGTCAGCCGCAAAGTGCCCACAAAGGGTTGTTTCTTCGGCCGGCGCACAGTGACCATTTCGGGCGATAAAGTGTAACGACGCGGCGCACGCAGGCGCGGCAATTCGGCCAGCAACCGTTTGGTTTGGCGCAGTTTCTCCAGCCTGGCCTGCATATCAGGATCCGAGTGGAGGCGCGCCTCAAGCGCCTGGCTTTGTGTCGGGCTTAATTCATTATCCAGGTATGCAGAGAGTAATTCTAAATCCTGGTTTCTACGCCTTTCATTCATCATAAGGTTTCCTCATCCCTTAGACGAAAGGTCTCGGGTAAAAGTTCCCAAAAGCCCTGCAAACATTCCTGCACGCGCTCGCGAGCCCGGGCCAGGCGGCTTTTGACCGTCCCAACGGGTGTGCCGGCCGCTTCTGCTGCCGTCTGGTAATCCAGGCCTTCCACATCCACCAGCACCAGGATGACCTTAAACTTGCGGTCCAGCGCGTTGATGCAGTTTTGGATGGCAGCCTGCAGTTCAGATTGTTCGCTGTGCTCCTCAGGCAGGGGGTTATCGTCTTCCAGCCAGTAGGGATCCTCCACCCTTTCGCCATCGGGCATCTCGGGTCTGAGCGGCGCAACGGGCTGCCGCTGGCGCCGGCGCAGCTCGTCATAGCAGTTGTTGGTGACAATTCTCAGCAGCCAGGCCTTGAAAGACCCGCCGCGGTATTGTTCCAGTTTTTGATAAGCTGAGATAAAGGCTTCCTGCGCTGCGTCATCCGCGGCACCATGTTCCCCCATGATGCGGTAGGCAACGTTATAGGCCATATCCTGGTAATGCAAGACCAGGGAGTTGAAGGAAGCCAGGTCACCTTCAAGTGCATTCTGAATAAGGATTTGCTCGTCCATTTGAGTCTTTCGGCTAAGGTCGCTTCACAAGGACAAAAACAATGCCGTCATTAAATCATACCCGGTTCAATCCTTATCCTCCTCGGAGAGGCTGCGCAAGTGCGGGAAGAGAATCACCTCGCGGATGCTGCGCCGGCCGGAAAAGAGCATCACCAACCGGTCAACCCCGATCCCAAAACCGCCTGCCGGGGGCATGCCGTAGCTGAGGGCATTCAGGAAGTCGTCATCCATGGGATGCTGCTCATCATCGTCATCTGCGTAAGCCCGGCCCATTTCCAGGAAGCGCTGCTCCTGGTCTAAGGGGTCGTTCAACTCCGTAAAGGCGTTGCACAGTTCCATCCCGCCGACAAATCCCTCAAACCGTTCGACAATGGCAGGGTTATCGGGCTTGCTCTTGGCGAGGGGGGAGATATCCCGGGGATAATTATACATGAAGGTCGGCTGGATGCAATTTGGCTCCAAAAAATCACTGATCAGGGTGTCGATCAGCTTGCCGCGGGTTGACCCGGGGTTGTGTTTGATGTGCTGTGCTTCCATGGCCGATTGCAGGGATTCTGCTGTGGGATGCAGGTCAATATCAATGCCGGTGGCGTCCAGGATGGCCTGGCGCAGCTCAATCCGCTTCCAGGGCGGTGCGAGGTCAATCTCGTGCCCGTCATAGGTGATTTTGGTGGTTCCCAAAACCTGCTGGGCAGCATAAGCCACCATCTGCTCCGCTAAATCCATCACCTCCAGGTAATCGGCGTAGGCCCAGTAGAATTCGAGCTGGGTGAACTCGGGGTTATGCTTGTAGGACACGCCTTCGTTGCGGAAGTCCCGCCCGATTTCGTACACCCGCTCCAAACCGCCGACCAGCAGCCGTTTAAGATAAAGTTCGAAGGAAATCCGCAGGTACAGATCCTGGTGAAGCTGGTTATGGTGCGTGATGAAGGGCTGGGCAGCCGCGCCGCCATAGATCGGCTGGAGGATGGGCGTCTCCACCTCGATGAAGTCGTGCTCATCGAGGAAATTTTGCAGTGAACGCACGGTTTTCGAGCGAATTTTGAAGACCTCCTGCACATCGGGGTTGACCGCCAGGTCGACATACCGCTGTCGGTAGCGGGTTTCGGGATCGCTGAGAGTCGCGTGCCTCACAACCTCACCGTCAACGACCTCATCCTTGGCAGCCGGTAGAGGGCGCAGGGCTTTGGCCAGCATTTTAAAATCCTCAACATAAAGGGATACTTCGCCCCGTTTCGTCCGGAACATATACCCGCTGGCCTGGATAAAATCGCCCAAATCGAAGAAGTCGGCCAGTTCGGCCATCTTTTCCTCACCCAAATTGTTGACCCTGAAGAAGAGCTGTACCCGCCCATCGCGGTCCTGGATGTGGGCAAAGGCGATCTTCCCCATGGGGCGCAGCGCCCGAATGCGGCCAGCCACTGTGACGTTCACGGGGGCTTCGCCCTTTTCGGCTTCTGAGCGCAAGAAGGCTTCGATGGCTTCCTGGCTGGTGTGGGTTTGCTCGGCGCGGGTGGGATAGGGTTCATGGCCCTGTTCCTGCATGCCCCGCAATTTTTTCAGACGCGCTTGCTCCAATTCAGAAAAGGATTCTTCCAGCATAATACCTTCCTCAAATCTCATAAATAAAAACCCCGACCAGTCAAACCGGGCGGGGCTGTTTCATCCATTAATGGAATTTTATCCGACCGAGAGAATCTCGATCTCGAACTCTCCGCCAGGGGCATCAACTTTAACTTTATCACCAGCCTTATGATTAAGCAACGCCTTACCCAGTGGCGATTCATTGGAAATACGTCCCAAACGAGGGTCTGCTTCGACAGCCCCAACGATCGTATACTCTTCCGGCTCGAGGCCTTCTTCCTTCACCTTGACCCTGGAGCCAACCTGGATATGATCCGATGTCGTCGATTCCTCGATCAGGTGCGCATTGGAAAGCAGGACCTCAAGCTCTTTAATGCGCCCCTCGACAAAAGATTGCTCATTCTTAGCCGCTTCCAGTTCGGCGTTTTCGATCAATTCGCCGTCTTCCAATGCTTCGCGCAATCGGTCAGCGACCTCAATGCGTTTTTCCGAGCGCAGATATTCCAGCTCTTGCTGCAGCCGTTCGAAACCTTCTCTAGTTAGATATGAACTGGGCATAATTCGTATTTCCTTCTAAAACTGCATTCTTTCTTACGAGAGGGATGATCCCCCTCAATATGTTAAACAAAAAACTCGCTATTTTCTCGAAGCTTTTCTGCGACCCACCCTCTCGAAAACAGTGGTTGGTGTTTGTAGGCAGTTATGATATCACAATAATCACGCATATGCAAGCGCGATTCATGATTTGGTGTGAAACATATGCAAGAAATGCAATAATTTGAAAATTATTAAGTTAATTTAAAATCATTTTGAAGAACAATCGGGAACGCTTTCCCCTCCCCGGGTGAGTGGATTGTGTGTGGAGTTGGATTTTGTGCGAAAAAACGATTCGCGCTGCTCGACACCCTCCTAAGCAAATTGTGGCCAAAACTGGATGATCGCCCTGCCCCAACCCGGTATCTCATCCTGAGCAACCTGGTGGGGCTCCTTACAGCCTTCCCCTGGTCGTGCTCGGGTTAGGCTGGCTGGTTAACAACAGCGACTGGACCCTGTTTATCAGTCAGTGGCCCATGGTGTTGCTGATCCTGGCCGTGATCTTCATCTTCAACCGGATGCGTTACTATATTAGGCACTCGCTGCACAGCGGCCATGTGATCGGCTCTTACGGCGATTTCACCTGGGTGATCTTATGGGCAAGCGTGCTGGTTTTGGGCCATACGATCATTTGGTTATTCCTGTTTCGGATGGTGCTGGAGTTGATCCTCTCCTACCGGCGTGCGGTGAACCAAGGCGCTCGGCTGGAAAGTTTGCGCACCGCCAGCTTGAGTGCCGCAATGCCGGTCACCATGCCCCCATCCTGATCAGCAAGGGGGTTCAGAAACTAAATCCCAACGGGATGGCACTGGGCATTGATGAAAATGCCGCCTGGGTGGCGATATCGCAATCGATCAATGCGGGCAATTTATGATTGCTTTATACTGATGGCGTGGTGGAAGCCAATGACCCGGCAGGCCGCCCCTACGGGATGGACCGGCTGGTCACCACCCTGACAGGCGTGGTGAACCATCCCAGCAAGTGTGTGACCCGGGCAATATGGGAAGACCTGACCGATTTCCAGCAGGGAGATCTGTCGGCAGATGATGTCACGCTGGTGTGTATCAAGCGCCGTCCACAGGGGCTTGAACCATCACAGGGGCCAGCCCAACCAGGTGAGCCGAACCAAAGTGCGCATACATCCCGTCCAGGTAAAAACCTTGCTCGCAATCAACTGAGCAGAACCTCCGAGTGGCACAAATGTTGCAATCTATTTAGCGCTGTGCATGAACTACACTGGTTGATAGCAACCATGCGACCAACGAACCAGCACAATACTAGTTGATAAGAGATGAACCTGATGAATAAATCACTAAAATTTGGCATATTTGCACTCATTTTGTTAAGCACGATTTTATTCGTGAGCATCCTGATTGAGGTGCCGGTCGGCCAGGGCGTATCTGAAGCGACAGATATCCCGGTTGAATACGAAGATGTGGACCTGACCGCAGCCATTCAATCCACCCTGGAACAAGCCCCGGGGCAGTGGCAGCTTTTCGATTACCAAATCGACCATATCGGCATACAGGATGACGGACAAATGGCGATCATCTGGCTGGCAGCCGTTGACCCGGAAACAGGTGAGGTCCTGGCAAGGGAACCTGAGCTGGCCCTCGGCGTCCTGAATGATAAAGGGCGCTGGGAGGTGGTGTTGGAAGACGACCCGAAATTCGCCGACGCGTTCATCACCTTTCAGGATGCTGAAAACAACGTCCAGGGCGACCTTGTTTCGCCTTCAGATGCGATGCCCAAATCCGAAACGGTTTATGGGGGGTATTACCTGCCCTGGGCTGAAGGGCTTCAGAAGCGGCTGACCTGGTCAGTGGCACACAGCTCCTGCAGCCCGACGTATTACTGCACCCACGCCTTCGATTTTGCCGATGGGACCATGTTCCCCCTCATGGCAGCCAAAGGCGGCACTGTCTTCCATTGGCGGGATTCCTGCCCCAACAACACCTCAAGCTGCACGAACAGCATCACCCTCCAGGACCGCTCCACCACCCCATGGACCTACCAGATCTACCTGCACATTGCCCAAAACAGCGTCCCCGCCAGCCTGAAACAGGTTGGAACGCCAGTGCTGCAGGGGCAATATATTGCCACGGTGGACAATACCGGATACAGCACCGGGCACCATGTGCACTTCATGGTGGTCACAGAAAATACCCGCTCCTTCTCCTCAGGTATGCAATCTGTGTGGGGTGTGGCTGAGGATATCACCTTCAGGGATGTCAGCATCAACTGGCACGCGCCAACCCAGGGCGGCCGGCCGCGGCTGGCCTATGAGGCCGCTTCCTACGGCGGCGAAGGGCAAACATTTTACGTCTCTGGCAACAAGCCAGCCTTTCCACCAACCGGCGGGTTAACCGCACCAGCAACGAAAACCTACGTCACCAACCGCAACCTGACCGTTTCAGGCTGGGGAGAAGATGATGTGGGGGTTGTAAAAATGGAAATTTTGGCCAACTATGATGGCACCTGGGTACAGATTGGCAGCGAACAAAGGGCCAACCCCTTTACCACCACAGTGGACCTGTGCAGCACGCTTGTTCCCAATGGGCCGTTCCAGCTGGCTTTGCGGGTCTGGGATTATGAAGGGAACCCTTCAGGCATCCTGACACCCCGCAAGCTGATCAAAAACGTCGAGTGCAGCACGGCCGGTACAAACCCGGGTGTCAGCCTTGTTAAAAATTCAGGAACTTTGGCCCTCCCCGAAAGCGGTTTCGTGAGCGCCGAAGTGACCAAGGGCATTTCCGGCAGCAATATCACCTCCGTGGAATTCTGGTTTCATGGCCGCAGCTGGTCTGCTAATGACTGGGTGTACCTGGGCAAAGATACCAACGGCACCAACGGCTGGCAAGCCCCCATCGTAACCAGTGGCATGACAGAAGCCAACAATTACACCATCCTGGCGGTCGCTACAGACATCGCTGGCAGGAAGGGCGTGGACGTGAGCTTTAATGCTATAGTCGACCAGACTGCCCCCTGGGTCAGCATTACCCCCGTCAGTTCACCCGTGACGGGCAGTCAGGTCACCCTCAACTGGACGGGTGGGGACAGCCTCTCCGGCTTGGATTATTATGCCCTGGCGGTGAACATCAATGGCGCAGGAGACCAGCCCCTGGAAAGTTCCATCCCCCGAACAACGACTTCGTACACTTACCCTGTCCAAAACGGGCAATTACTGATCTTTACCCTGACAGCTTTTGACAAATCGGGTAACAGCACCCAACAAAAAGTTGCCATGCACACAGTGGGCTACGAGTTTGAATATGAGTACACGGTCCCCCTCTTCTTTTCCGAGTAAGATCAAAGCCTGTCACGCAGCGTGAGGTTGCGTGACAGGCTGCTTATCCCCACAATTCACAGCATTTATATTGACACCCGGTCAACGGCGCTAATCAGTTTCACGCCGTACAGCATCCTTCACAAGGAAGCCTCCTCCGAAGCCAAAAAATACCATCCCCGCGATCCCCAGCCATCCCACCCAGTCGCCTAACCGGGTGTTGATGGTTCCATTGCCCGAACCCAGGAGCACATCGGCGACCAGGGTGGCCCCACCGCCCTCAGGGGACACTGCCAGGGCATTGATCCGTCCGTAGGGGTCCACAATGGCGGAATCGTACCCGCCATCGGCTTTGACCATGGCAACCCGGTTCTCGATGGCTCGAAAAACCACGTGGGTGTAATGTTTGTCTGCAATCCCGCCCCAGTCATTGGAAGGCACGCCGATCAGTTGGACGCCCTGAGCAGCCAGCTTGCGGGCTGTATCCGTGTAATCCAGATCATAGCAGATGATCGTCCCCAGGGTGCCGATCGGGGTTTGGTACACCGGGTATGTCCCCCGGGTTGGACTGGTCTCACCGCCGAAGACCACCGGGTGATCTTTGCCAAACACGCCCAGGAACTCACCTGCAGGGTCGATGACCGTCGCCTCGTTGCGGAAGGTGCCGTCAACCAGGTTGACCACATAGCCAACTGCCAGGTTGCTGTTTGTTTCTACCGCCAGGTCGGCCAACCCCAAGCGGTCGTCCACCTGCGGGTCAAACAGCATGGCCCCCTCTGGCCAGACGATGAATTCAGCACCCTGGGCCGCTGCCTGGCGGGTTTGACCGAGCATGGCGCTGTGGATGCCCGCCAACAGCGCCTCGTCGCCCTGGTTGCCGGTGATGATGGGCGAAACGTCCGGCTGGATCGCAGCCACTGTGACCTGCTGACCGTCTGGCGGGCGGAACAGGGCCAAACTGAGCGCTGTCCACAACACCACCGCGATCCCGGTCCCGTAAGCCCAGCGTTTGAAGGTTTGCTCAGGGACAATCGCTTTATCGACGGGGTTTTCACGCCGGTCGAGCCAGCGGATCACCCCCAATGCGACCACCAGGTTGACGGTCATGATCAACACGCCCTGCCCGATGATGCCAAAGATGCTGGCAGGTTGAATGAACCACAGCTGGCGGTAGAGCGGATAGGCGATAAAGCCCCAGGTACCGGCAATCGGGATGAACAGGCGGATCATCTCGATCCCAGCCCACGAGAGGGCGCCTTCGAGGACAAACCAGCGGTAACGGGTTTTACGGTTGAATTTACGCTTGCTCATATCCGCCAAGAGCGAAATCAACGCCGCTACCAGCGGAAGGTAGATCATGTACGAGCCAGTCGGCCTGAAGATCGGCCCCATGTAACCTTCCAGCCAGATGCCAATCGCCAGGGCAGAAGGCACACTGGAGAGTTTCGCCGGCATGATCCGTTGCTGGGCAAGCAACGCCGGCACCCACCCGATAAAGATGAGTGGCCAGAGCTCGTAGGGCGGAAAAGCCAGCCAGAATGCCACCCCGCTGAGGGCCCCCATTACGAGGCCAATGATGCTGCGTATAAAAAATTCTTTTTTAGACATGGTTTTTGTCCTGTTCCCCCGGCGAGCCCTTCAGGGCGGCCAGGTTCAATTTTTCATACTCGCGTGATTTGATCTTTTCCAGCGTTCGTCCAATCCAGTCGATTTGGGCCTGGAGATTGGTTTCGCCATAATCGATGGTCAGCATCCAGTAAAACACATCCCGCGGGTCTTCATCCTCGTCAAATTGGCTGGCGCTGATCGCCCGGGAGGCGCTGATCTTCTGCAAGCGTTGGCGGAGGTTGGCCAGCTTCTTTTCGAGCACAGACACGATCGCCTCATCACTGACCTGTCCGGCAAAAAACACCTGGATCAGCCAGGGGATACGCGGCGGCAGCGGTTTGTGAAAGGTCACTATCCAGGATTCCAGCTCGCTCTGCCCTGCCTCGGTGATATGATAGACTTTTCGAGGCGGGCGGTCGGCTTGCATGATCACCTCTTTGGCCACCCATCCGCGGGATTCGATTTTAGAGAGCGTGCGGTAGATCTGGCTCTGGCTGGTCGACCAGAAGTGCTGCGTGGAGATCTCGATCACCTGATTGAGGTCATACCCGGTCATGGGTTCCACATTCAGCCAGCCTAAAATGGCGTGTGCAAGGGACATCATATCTCCTAATACTAATATATGCGTACGCATATATTAGCAAGTAATAAAGGCTGTGTCAAGCGGGGATTTACATGGCACAATAAGCGGGCATGACAGCCCCGACAATCAATTGATCGGATGTAACGTGATAAATACCCCCAGCCAAACCGCCAGATACGCGGCTTGACCCTGACAGGCATGCTCTCTTACGCCCGGCGCTATCTATTTAAAAGAAAATGTGATTTTTACTAATGGCAGGCCTGCACAAAGGCGGCAAACAGCTTTTTTGACCCCTCTTCATCGGGCAGGCACTCAGGATGCCATTGCACACCCAGGGCAAACTTGGCCCCCGTCACTTCCACGCCCTCCACCAGCCCGTCAGGGGCAAAGGCTGTGGCTACCAGCCCCTCGCCCACCCGTGAGATGCCCTGGTGATGCAGGCTGTTCACCCTGATCTCATCCATGCCGTAAATTTGGTCAAGTTTACTGTCACATTTCAGGCTGACCGTGTGCGCTCTCTTGTCGCGCGGAAATTTGGGGAACCAATCATGTTTCAAGGCGTGCGTCACCTGGTCCTGGATATGGGTATGCAGGTCGCCCCCCAGGGCAACGTTGAGCACCTGGATGCCCCGGCAGATCGCCAGGAGCGGTTTGTCCATTTCAAGGGCCAGGTCCACCAAGGCGAACTCGAGCTGATCACGCTCTGGGGAAATCCCGTATACCTTGGCGTGCAGCGCGCCGTTAAAGCGCTCCGGATCGATATCCCCCCCGCCTGAAAGCAGCACACCATCCAGCCGGTCAAGCAGGGCAGGCAAACCCGCATCTTCGAGCCCAAGAGGGATCATCACGGGCAGGCCGCCAGCGCGTGTGATGGCTGTGACATAGGCCTGCCCCACCTGGCAAACCAGGGAACCGGATTCGTTTTGGGCTAAGCCGCCGGTAATGCCGATCAGCGGCTGGTGCGTGCGGGACATATCTGTCTCCTCAAGAGAAACACCCCATCAGGATCCAACCAAGACTGTTATGTCTGCTGAGCCCAGATGAGGTGGTTCACCGCCTGGCAAGGGTCAAGCCAGGCAGCAAGGTGATTTTTAGATTATGGTTTAGAAGCGCTGTTTTAGGCGGGCCGCCTTGCCGGTGCGTTCCCGCAGGAAATACAAGCGCGCTCGTCTCACCTTGGTGTGACGGTCGACCTCAACCTTTTCGATGCGCGGTGAGCGCAACAAGAAGGTGCGTTCCACGCCAATACCGTTGCTGGCGATGCGCCGCACGGTGAAGGAAGCATCGTTGCCGCTTCCACGGACATAAAGGACGGTACCTTTAAAGATCTGGATGCGTTCCCGGTCACCCTCTTTGATTTTGAGGTGGACGCTGACTGCGTCTCCGGGGGAGAGCTGGGGAATATTTTCGTTGACCGGTGCTTCAACTGATTTGATGAGTTCAGCCTTGTTCATTTCTCGTTCCTTACCTTTCAAAAATAATGCCACGCCCAATTGCGGACGCGAAAAAAGATTATACCACCCACATTCAGAGTCAGCAAGCGGGAAAATGGGTATTTAGTGGATTGTGAATGGTGAATGGTGAATGACACAACACACCATTCACAACTCACAATTCACCATTCACCTTGGCTCCAGAGTTTATGATCAGAACATATTGAAGATATCCATCACACGATCAACATCGGCCAGATCGTCCAATAGAAAATCCGGGCGGTGATCTGCCAGCGCCTGGCGCGGGTAGGTGCCCGATGCCACACACAGCACCTGCACACCGGTATGGCGCGCACAGGCGATATCATGCGGTGTATCCCCGATCACCAGGACCGATTCAGGGGGCACCTGGCAGCCTAATTGCTGCTCAAGCCGATACAGTGCCAGGGCGGGCAGTTGATTGCGGTCCATATGTTCGCTGCCAAAGGCCCCAAAAGTGAACAAATCCGGGTCCAACCCCGCTGCCCGCAGCTTGAAGGGCACCGCTGCGCGCACATTGCCGGTGACCAATCCCAGCAGGAAGCGTGGGTCAGAGGTCAACCGCGCCAACAAATCCATCACGCCCGGCAAAACGTGCATCCTCAGTGTGGGCGCGGCCGCTTCAACGTGCCTGGCGTAAGCATCAAATGCGTCCGCTCGAGACGATTGGATCTCCGCCTCATCCAGGCCGGCCAGGCGCATCACATCGGTCAAAATCCGCCAGTCGGTCTTGCCGGCCATGTCGTAAGTCTCAACGGGACCGGAGAGCCCATACACATCTTCCAGCGCACGATGGAGGCACAGCGCGCCTTCGCCGGCCGGGTCGATCAGGGTGCCGTCAATATCAAATAACAGGACTCGGTGTGAATTTTCATGCATGCCTTTTATTCTAACCGCAGAGTCAACCAAAAGAGGATTAAGACGGCCTGCACTGCTCAAGTCGAACCAGCTTTCGTGATTCTGTGGTTAAATAAGATGAGTTGACATTACTTTGAAAGGAATGCCCTATGACTCGTGTTCATCGTCTCTGTCTGATCGGGTTCGGCAACGTTGGCCGGGCTTTCGCCCGCCTGTTGATCAAGAAAGCGGATGAGCTCTCCGACCGCTATGGCGTTGTGGTCGCAGTGACCGGCATCACCACCGGTTCCCATGGCGGCGCGCTCAACCCGGGGGGAATCGACCTCTCAGCAGCCCTGGCCCTGGTTGAGGCCGGGGGAAGCCTCGACAGCCTGAGCGCCATTGACGCCCCGTCTGACACGGCCGATTTCATCCGCGCCTGCCCCGCTGACGTTGTGTTCGAGACCACCCCCGTCAACCCACATACAGGCCAGCCCGCCCTGGACTACATCACAACAGCCCTGCATGCGGGTATGCATGTCGTCACAGCCAACAAAGGGCCTGTTGTCCATGGATACCAAACCTTAACCGAGCTTGCCAAAGCGCAAGGCCGGCATTTCATGTTCGAATCAGCAGTGATGGACGGCGCGCCGATCTTTGCGCTGTTTCGCGAGCCCCTGGTGGGCGCAAACCTGATCGGCTTCGAGGGCATCCTCAATTCTTGCACCAACCTGCTGCTGGGCTTGATGGAAGAAGGACAAACCCTTGATGAAGCGGTGGCGTATGGACGGTCAATTGGCATCACCGAGACAGACCCCAGCAACGACATTGACGGCTGGGACGCAGCGGTCAAAGTCGCTGCGCTGGTCACTGTGCTGATGGGCGAACCGCTCACCCCTCAGCAGGTCGACCGCACCGGGATCCGCGGCATCACCCCGCAGATGATCGCCGAGGCCAAATCAGCCGGCGAGCGCTGGAAGTTGGTCTGCACCGCAGAACGCCGCCCGGATGGGATCACCGCCAGGGTTGCCCCACAGCGTGTGCGCCCTGAATCCCCGCTCTACACGGTGAGCGGCACCAGTTCCTTCTGCCAGTTCCGCCTGGATGTGCTGCCGGGCTTGGGCATCCTGGAAAGCGACCCCGGCCCGGAGACCACGGCCTACGGCCTGCTGGCGGACTTTTTGAACATTCTCGAGGTCGTATGAACGCTGTTTCGCCGGTGTATATTGCCCTGGGCACCAATCTCGGCGACCGGGAGCAGAACCTGCAGACCGCCAAAGCGCTTTTAAGCCGCAAGGCGGACATTTTGCAGGAATCATCCGTTTATAGCACCCCACCTTGGGGATACCTCGATCAGCCCGATTTTCTTAACCAGGTGATCGAGATCAGCACCCGCTTGCAACCCATTCCCCTGCTGCGCTTCTTAAAAGGCATTGAGAAGCACATGGGGCGGGTAAAGCGTATCGTCAACGGCCCGCGCCAAATCGACCTGGATATCCTCTTCTACGGTGACGAGGTGATCGAAACCGACGACCTGCAAATCCCGCACCCCCGTATGGCAGGACGCGCCTTTGTGCTGGTGCCCCTGGCCGAGATCGCCCCTGAGCTGATCCACCCCATTCTGAAGGTCAGCGTCCGAGAGATGCTATCCGAAGCCGACGCCAGCGGGGTGATGCGGCTGTGATCCTTCTGGCTTTAGCAGCCCTGCTGCTGCCCGGGCTGGCCTGGTGGGCCTGGCTGGGGCGCCGCGGCGAGGATCCGCTCGTTGCGCTTTCGCAGATCGTGGGGGTGGGGTTGGCGATCATCATTTTGGTAGCCCAGGGGGGTTTTTTATTGGGGATGAGCTTCTCAAAAATTACCCTGATCATCTTCATGGCTGTCTTTGCCCTCCTGGCAGCAGACGGATTGGCCAGGCAGGGCGTTCAGCTCCAGCGCCGGTATCTGCCCCATATGGCGGTCGGGTTGCTGCTGCTCGGGTTAGCCATTGGCTGGCGCCTGCTGCAAGTGCGGGACCTGTTGCTGCCCAATTGGGTCGACTCGCAGCATCACTATTTGATCATCCGGGCGATCCTCGAAGGGGGCGGTCTACCACAGGATCTTTCACCCTATCTGCCGATGCCGTTTTATTATCATTATGGCTTTCATGCTGCTGCCGCGCTGTTCACAGCCATCAGCGGACTGGCCATCGGAGAAGCGATGCTCCTGCTGGGGCAGGTGCTGAACGCGCTTGTGGGCCTGTCGGTGTATGCACTTGGGAAGTCCCTCTGGCGCAATTGGCGCCCGGCCCTGGCTGCTGCCCTGTTAACGGTTTTTGCGACCCGGATGCCGGGCTACTACCTCAGCTGGGGGCGCTACACCCTCACAACGGGATTGATCCTGCTGCCCCTGGCCATGGCGCAGGCTTACGACCTGGTCTGGCGCAAAACCCGCTGGCAAAGCGCGGTCACCCTGGCCGTGTTGACTGCGGGGCTGCTGCTGACCCATTATTTTGCTGCCTTGCTGCTGGCAGCCTTCATGGTGCTGGTGGTGATCGTTCACCTGGTGCACAACCGGCGGCGCTGGCCCCTGGCCTTCATGCAGATTTCTTCCCTGCTGAACAGCGCCGTGCTGGGGCTGCTCTTGGCCGCTCCCTGGCTGCTGCGCGTGGCCAGGTTTACCCGGGGCAGCCCGGGGATTGAGGCCAGCATCCCCGAAAACATCGAAGCCGCCCTGACCAGCGGAAGCTGGGGTTATCACTGGCAGTTGCTCGGACCCGCCAGCAACCACTGGCTCCTGCTGCCAGCGGGCATTGGCCTGCTTCTGGCCTTGAGCAGGCGCCACAGCCATATTTTTGGCTTGTGGAGCCTGACATTGGCGCTGATGTCCCTGCCCTGGGGGATCACGCTGCCGCCGTTTCGGGCCGATCACTTTGTGATCGTGCTGTTCCTGCCCGCCACACTGCTGGTTGGCTGGCTCACCTGGCGGGCTGGCCGCTGGATCGGAAAACAGTTCAGTCAGCGCTGGGCGGCCGACCTTTTACTGGCGCTAATGGTGCTGGTATTCACCGCCTGGGGCTACCCGCACATGCGTGAAATCGTCAACCCGACAACGGTGCTGGTCAACCAGGCAGATATGGATGCGCTGGCGTGGGTGGAGGAGAACACCCCATCGGATGCGCGCTTTTACATCAACACCACCTACTGGATGCCCAGTATTCATCGCGGCGTGGATGGCGGCGGCTGGCTCCTGCCGTATACCGGTCGCTGGGCCCTCGTCCCGACGGTTTTTTACGGCTTTTCGCCCGATGTGGCCTGGGCCGGGGAACTGCAAGCGTGGGGGGAGGCGGCCAGTCGCATCACCACCTGTTCGGCGGATTTTTGGGCCCTGGTCGACGAGGCCGAGCTGGACTGGATCTACCTGCGAACCGGGGTTGGCAGCCTGCAGCCTGCCGGCCTGGAGGGGTGTAAAAGGATCGAACCTGCCTTCACCACGGGCACAGTATCTATCTATTACATCCATCGCCAGTGAACCAGCCCCCAGTCGCGTTGTGCGCTTTGGTTTAATTTGGCGAAATTTGGAAAATTGATCGGCTCAGCCTGTTCTTCATCGCCTTCCCCGCGTATATGCTCCACACGACCATTGTCGACCGGACAATTTAATCGGTGCTGGCGCAGCAAACTGACCTGCCCTTTGAGGTCGTCGTGGCGGGCTCAGCCCTGGGAGCCGCGGCGAGCCCGGAAGCGCTAAAACGGGGAGAAACGTCCACCCCAACCACGTCGTCCCCTTGCCCGGTCACCGCCAAGCTGCCCCTGCGCTCAAAAGGGGCTATAATGGTCTTGCCATCATGAAGATTCAACTATCAAGCCGTCCACAAGCCTGTGCGGTCACCCCGCAAAATGAGGTTGACCTGTGAAGATCACCCTGATCGGACCGGTGTACCCCTACCGCGGCGGGATCGCTCACTTCACCACCCTGCTGGCGAAGAGACTGATCGCAGCGGGGCACGACCTGCAGGTGGTGTCTTTCAAGCAGCAGTACCCGGCCTGGATGTACCCGGGCGTGAGCGACAAGGATCACAGCCCGGGGCGGGAGAAAGTGCCTGCCGTGTACCTCCTGACGCCCTTCAACCCCCTCTCGTGGCGCACGTCGGTCAGGGCGATCGCCGCGTTCCAGCCCGAACAGGTCATCGTCCCGTGGTGGGTGACGGTGTGGGGGCCGGCCTTCCGGTACACCATCACCCGCCTGAAACGGCTCGATATTCCGGTGACCGTGCTGATCCATAACACCATGCCCCACGAAGCGCGCCCCCTGGACCGCCTCCTGGCCCGGCGCACCCTGGAACCAGCCGACCGCTACATCGTGATGACGGAAAAGGAGCAGATGCGGCTGTTAACCCTGCTGCCGGAGGCGAGAAACATCCTGGTGGCGCCGCTGCCCATCTTCCATGCCTTCAAACCCTCCCCGCTTTCGCGGCAAGATGCCCGCCAGAGCCTGGGCCTGCCCATTGATCAGCCGGTGCTGCTCTATTTCGGGTTTGTGCGCCAGTATAAGGGCCTGGGGGTGCTGATCGACGCGCTTAAAATGATCACAGAGCGGGGCATCAAAGCCCACCTGCTGGTCGTGGGCGAGTTTTGGGAGGATAAAATACGCTACCTTGTGCAAATCCAGACCCTGGGGCTGGAGCAGCAGGTCCATGTGCACGATGCCTATATCCCGGATGATAAAATTGCGCCGTTTTTCAAGGCTGCTGACCTGTTCGTGGCCCCCTACCTTGATGGCACCCAGAGCGCAGCCCTGAAAACGGCCCTGGGCTTTGGCCTCCCGGTTGTGGTGACCGATGTGATCATGGATGGCACCATCCAGCGCCTGCCAGACCGCTGCCTGGTGGTGCCCGCCGGGGACGCTGTCGCCCTGGCGGAGGGCATCCTGGAACTGATGCAAACCCCTACCCAGGAGGCGGACCAAATCGATGGCCTGGTTGACCAATCCTGGGATGCCATGCTGTCGGCTGTGGCGCAAAGGCCCGGTGCGGGATGACACAGGGTATGAGGATTTCGGTTGTCACATCTTGCATGCGCCGAGGACTATCAAGCCAGTATAATTTATATATCGCGGGCACATGAAGATCCTGTTCAGCTTCTCCATGTACCGGATTCAATTCTATGAAGAGGTTTGAGCCGTTTTTTCATTCTCAATTCTATGAACAATGAGATCAGGAAAACAAAAATAAAATCAGCCAACAGGAATAAATGAAATCCAAACCTGAACAACTTTACTTAAACCTTTTAAAAAAGACCTTAGCCTTCACCCTTTGGCCCGAACCGCCAATCGACCTGGGAAAATACAACTATTCATTGAACCCCATTAAACGGTCTGTATTCTCACTCATTGGATTTATTCTTAGACGATCTCGCTTCACCTTATGCGAAAAAAGAGCCCTGACAGAAACTGAAAGGCTCGAGGGCAAGATCTGGCCTCCTGGCTATGGAGACACAATGATTGGAATTAAGCGGCTCGAAAATATTCAAGATTGTGTTGAAACGGTTATTCGGGAGAAAGTTGAAGGAGATTTTATAGAAACGGGTGTCTGGCGGGGTGGCGCATGTATTTTTATGCGGGCCATTTTGGCTGCACATCAGGTGGATAATCGCAAGGTTTTCCTGGCTGACTCATTTGAAGGCTTGCCCGAACCTGATCCTGACAAATGGCCAGGTGACGCGGATGACAAACACTTCGCTTATGACTTCCTGGCGGTTTCACAAGAAGAAGTGGAAAATAATTTCAGGAAATATGACCTTCTTGATGATCAGGTTGTTTTTATTAAGGGTTTCTTCAAAGATACCCTGCCAAACGCCCCCATCGGCAAATTATCTATCCTCCGTCTTGACGGTGACATGTATGAATCAACAATGGTCGCTTTGGAAAACCTATACCCAAAATTGACCCCTGGAGGATTTTGTATCATTGACGATTTTTCTCTTGATGGCGCTAAAGCTGCTGTTCAGGATTACAGAAGGACACACGGCATTGACGAAAAAATTGAAAATATTGATTGGACAGGCGTTTACTGGCGTAAAGCAAGGCTTTAACGAGACAATTATATTGCGACTGGATGAACAAATAAACTCAGCCGACGGATGAACGCTTTAAGTATGCCAGTTTCGTGATCAGAGAACATGCTGGGTAAAATCAATCCACGCATTGCCTGCAAAGTGAAATTCGCCCTTCTAATTACCTTTAGCCTTACATGAATGAAAACACCAAGCGTATGCATCAGTATCCTCACATATAATAATTTTTTTGATACTGCAGAATGTTTAGAAAGTATCAAGAATCTTCAATATGACGCCCATACAACCATTGTGATTGACAATGGTTCAACGGATGATTCAATTATGCGGCTTAGGACGGCCTACCCCAACCAGGAGATCGTGAGCTTGCCGACAAATGTTGGTGTTCCAGCGGGGTTTAATGAAGGGGTATTGTGGGCCTTGAAACATGGGTATAAATATGTTTTTCTACTGAACAACGACACCCTTCTCGCCCCGGATATGTTATCTGAAATATTAACATTCCAAACCAATCAAGTTAATTGCGGGATGGTTATGCCCAAGGTTCTTTTTTATCCTGAGCGGGAAGAGACTACACACAGGCGGGCAGTTTGGTCAGACGGTGGATATTATCGCAAATTCCCGCCTGGCTTTATCCAAAAAGACAACCGAAAGAATATTGATTTCGAGCATCCCCGGAAAATTGAATTTGCTCCTGCCTGCGGGATCCTTGTCCCGATCTCAACTTTTGAAGAAGTTGGCCTGTTCGATCCGGGCTACTTTTTCTTTTTTGAGGATTGGGATTTTTCAATCAGGACCAGAAAAGCAGGCTTGGACATTTGGTGCGTACCCAACGCCATCCTCTGGCACAAAGTATCAAAATCGACCAAAAAAAATGATGCCTTGTACTGGTACACTTTGGGCGAAAGCATGCTTCGGTTTTATCGCCGCCATTACCCCGTTCTCTCATCGTTTTTTCAGGTGAGCTATCGGATTTTGCGAGACCTTTTCCTAAATGGAATGCTTAAACACTGGAAACCCTATTTCCGTGGTATTTTTAGTGGATTGCAATCTGAACTTGGTGATTATCCGGAGATAGCAGAAAAACTTTCACTCCATAATGGCAAAGCAACGGAGTAGGTAATGATCTTTTTGGAACATGACTGCCGCTGGTGCGGAGAAGAAAAATATGAACTCGTCATTCGTGGGCCTGACCTCTTAACCGATCTGCCAGGAGAATTTCAGTTCGTTAAGTGCATTAACTGCGGGTTGCTTAGGCAAAATCCCTATCTGGAATGGGATTCCTTAAAACAATACTATCCTGACGATTACAACTCTTACCAACCTCAAGTCTCAGATATTGACTCACAATTAAGAAGGATGGATAAAAGGTATGGGTTATGGAAAAGGGTGAGATTGATCAGCAAGCATAAGCCCTCAGGAAAATGGGTTGATATTGGCGCTGGGACAGGGCGAGTATTGCAGGAAGCTATGCGATGGAACAGGTGGGACCTCATGGGGGTTGAGCCTGTTAAAATTGCTGCAGATTATATCGCAAACAAAACCGGCCTTTTTGTTTTTAACGGCAGACTCGAAAATTTTGATAGCCACAACGAATGCTTTGACATCGTCACCATGTGGGATGTTTTGGAACACTTTGAAGATCCCATCAAAAACCTGAACAAGATCAAGGAGCTTTTGAAGCCCGGTGGGTTGTTTGTGTTTTCAATCCCCAACATGAATAGCTGGGATCGTAAACTGTTTAAGAAATATTGGGTGGGGTATGATCTGCCCAGACACTTGCATTTGTACCCCGATGAGCTGCTGAAAAACATGTTACAGGAAATGGGTTTCAAGATCGTTGAAAAAAAATGTGTTGCCGGCAGTCACGGCGCCTTCATTCTGGATATCGCCTTCCTGAACAAAAAACTGGAATCCAAGTTGATAACAAAATTTCTTTCATTGGGCCCCGACTCGATCATCCCCAGAGCGATTTCGTTCATTCCACTGTGGGTTATCGATAAGCTTAAACTGGGTTCGAACATCACCTACATCACAACCAAGCTTTGAGTCACAAAACTGTGTTGATTAAACTTAAAGACCAAATCATCAACTACTATAAGAAGTTCATGTCAAGCAAAATGCTTGGCTACGCTTTGTCCACCCTATCTTTTGTGTATCCAATATTTCTAATTTACCTGAGTTGGGATGAGATCAAGAATATTGAGAACATCCAAATCACGAATATTCTTTTAGTGATGGGAATGTATCTGGCTTCATCAATCATCCAGTTTTTCAACTGGATTTTAATTCTCAAAGCGAATCTCAAGGCCAGCAGCTTTGATTTGAAAATATATCTCCAGACCCTCCTGATGCAAAGATTGCCGGGCGGTTTTTGGCACTGGATTGGCAGAGTGAATCTTTATAACCAGGACTCGAATTTCAAATCCCAAAAAGCGATTGAGGCGAGTGTTTTTGAACGGGTTGCTCTGGTGTTAACAGGTTTATCATGCTTTTTAATTATCTGGAATCTTTGGCTTGGCATTTTGTTTGTTGCGATTGTGCTCATCATTTTTTATTACTGGCGAAAAGCGCAGCACACATCAATCTGGAGAAGGTTACTCTACCCGTTCGCACACTTTTCTCTATACATGATCTGTTGGCTGCTTGCGGGTTTGATTTTTTTTGTTGTCATGAAGAGCGTCAATATAGAAAACGGTTTGCCGATAATGCAATCCATATCCATATGGGCATTGACAGGCTCAATCAGCCTTATATTCTTTTTCCTTCCCGGCGGCTTAGGCATAAAGGAGATCTCCCTCACAACCCTGTTGCTGCCCTACATCACATTTTCGCAAATCATGTTGCTGGCCGTAATTCTACGCCTGGTATCCCTGGTGATGGATTTATTGATCAGTCTCACCGGGTTGGGGCTGCTCAAAACGCAAACCCAATTCAACAAGGATGTGCTTTAATCCTTTGGTTGTCCAAAATACCCGTGCAGACTGGCCAATACCCTTGCAGGAAAGCAAAATGAAAGGATTATTTGGGTTTTTTATGAAGATATGGTCATTAAAAACACTGCCAAGTTGAGTATTACCTAAAAGTATTATTGAAAAAAAGGTGAAGATCGTTTAAATTCATACTGTAGATCCGGTTTATTTCGTGAATTATGAAAGGATGAAGTGATGAAGAAGAAATTGGTATTGTTTCTAGTCGTAACTTTGTTGCTGAGCTCAAGCACAACATTTCTTGTGAGCGCACAACCCGCTCCTGGTGGCCCATTTACGAGCTCATTAAGGCTTCAAAATATGGGGACGGCTCCAGCGGTAGTGCGCGTGAAATTTTATAACAGTGCCGGAGAAATGAAATACACCACCCAAGATCAAACAATTGATCCCGGGGACGCGATCTCAATTTTGTTGCCTGATGATGGCTCCTTAGCCAGCGGGCAATACTCGGCAGTGGTTAGCTCAAATCAGCCGCTGGCATCGCTTTCGACTTTTATGGACGGTGATAGTGGTGCTGCCTATACAGGGTTCAGCCAGGGTTCGCAGGAATGGTTTATTCCTGGGTTGTACGACGACTACTATAAATACTTTTCAAATGTCTACGTACAGAACGTGACAGAAGACCCGGTTGATATCACATTAGAGATATTTGCACCTGGGAAATCAACGCCCGTGTACACCAACACCAAAACTGACGTTCAACCCTATGCATCGGTTCAATGGAAGCAAAATGGGCTTGCGGAACTAAAAACCAATGTCTTCTATGCTGGCAAAATCACGGCGACCGGGGATGTTGTCGCCATTGCCAACGTGCATGGAACCGGCAGCATTGGGCCACAGCTCCTTTCTTACAATGGCTATGAGAGTGGAACAACCAAATGGTACACACCTGTTTTGGTAAATAATTACTACGGTTGGAATGCATCATTGATCATCCAAAATGTGACCGGAACAGCCGCTGATGTAACGGTCAAATACAGCACCGGGTACACACAAACCCTGCGGATTTCTCCTTACAGCGTTGCGTCAATCTATATTCCACATCAGAGCCTGCCCAGCGGAAAGTCCGGGTTATTCGGTGCAGAAATCACCTCCAGCCAAGACATCGTGGTCATGGTGAACCAGGGCAATGATACCAACAATAGCGCCGCCACTTACAATGGCTTCGCTGGTGGGTCAACCAAAGTGTTTGCACCTGGCGTAATGAAAAGATCCTCCCTGTTTAGCACCAGCATTACTTGCCAGAATCTCGGGACCAGCCCCACCAGAATGAAAGTGGAATATTATGGACAGCCCGGAGCAGGATCGACATCACCAAACATTGGTGTAGGGAAGACTTATTTGTGGTATCAACCCAATGAATCCTTACCAAACGGTTACATCGGGAGCGCTGTCGTGACCTCACTAAATGACCAAAATATTGCCTGTATCGTGAATCGAAACACCGAAGACGAGCCTTACTTCTCAATGAATTGGGACATGTTCTTCTCTGCAAATGGCATAAATCAGTAACCAACGCACAATCTGTACTATAATTTATTAGGAGACCTTAATTAAGGTCTCCTAATATCATTAAAGCCATAGGATTTAGGTATGAATAAGAGAATGACACTGCCCATCTTGCTGTTATTAGCATTTTCTGTAATACTCGTCACGGCGTGCACCCCTCAGGAGGCGACTGCCCCGGAAATCGATACAGACGAAAATTTAAGCTACCCGATTTCTCCACCAGTTATTGAGGCAGAGGAAGAAGCGCTTTCGGATACTGCTTACCCAATTACTGAAGAAATGAGTTCGGAACAATTAATTTTAAAAATCCCTCAGCCCAACGATGATTCTGGCATCATATACGGGACTCTCAACAGTTTGACGATGGACCAGCCCGTGGCATATTCTAAAATTTATTTAGCCACAAAAGTCTATCTTGACCCAGGCGATGAATTTATTCTTTCAATACAAGACAATGCTTCGCCGCAGGCTATATCAACAGAAAATGGTGAATTTTTAATCATAAATATCCCTCCCGATGATTACCTGCTTGCCTTGGTGACGCCCATCAATACTTATCCTATCCTTGATGAAAATGGCGAAAATATCGAATTGACCATCAGGGGTGGAGAAAGCATTGACCTGGGTAATGTGTATGCAAATTGGCCAGATTTTGATTAACTAGCCCTTTACAACACATTTTTGATGAGATCGATCAGAGAATTGTGACAGAATTTAAACCATGGAAATTTCGGTCATCATTCCAAATTTAAATTCGACCATAGTCGACAAAACTGTTCAATCCATCCTCGACCAATGTGATGACAAATTCTGTGAAATTATCGTTGTTGGCATAGACCAACATAACCTGCTTAAGCCATTTGATGGCCAGATAGAAAACATTACCACCAGCACGCCAATCCCGCCTGGATCAGCAAGAAATTTAGGGGTTGAAAAATCAAGAGGTGACCTCTTGATTTTTATTGATTCTGATGCGGTTGCACATGAAAATTTTATCAACGGTCATATCAATGCCCATAAAGTTTTCAATAATGCCATTGTCGGGGGTGCGGTAAACTTTCCAAGCAAACCCTTCCTTCAATTGTGTGACAATATTTCCACCTTCCATGAATACATGCCCCATATGCCCGCAGGAAAAAAACGCATGGTGCCGACGGTTAATCTGAGCATTATGCGGGATAAATTTGTTGCACTGAGCGGTTTCAATGATGATCCTGCAGGAGAAGACACCGAGTTTGCACAAAAAGCTGTTTATCATGAGATTGACATTCAGTTTAATCCCCTCATTGAAGTCATCCATATACCGGAGCGAAAATCGATCCGTGGGCTGTTCGTCCATGCATATAAACTGGGGAATTACACCAAATTATTCGATCACTTCAGTGGTAAATACTTAAATCAAAAACCTGGCCCAATGTTTAAATATTGGATTGTTTTATTTGCGCCAATAATCGCGTGCCTAATCATCATGAAAATCATCTTCCTTGAGCATCTGCCTCTGAAATATTGGCATACGCTGCCATTGGTATACCTGCTTAAATGTGCATGGTGTTTAGGCGCATCTTCCAGATATTCCCCCTCAACTTAACCTGCCAACCAAAAGATATTTCTTCTTTAGGCTATTTGATATTGATTTTGACCAACTTTAAGGCCCTAAAAGCCATTATCAAGTTAAGTCTTGATCTGTGATTGGTGATCTTGAGCAGACTATCGAATTAAAGGAATAAAGATTTCATAATAATAAGCGCGATAGGCGCTTAACTCTGTTACCATCTCTTCTTCAACAAATGAAAAAATATAAATTTGAGGGTGAATTGGGATGAGAATTTGGTTAATACTTTTCTTTTGCGTATCAAGTAAAAAAGGTTGCCAGGTTGATTCATTAACCTGATTTAGGGTTAAAGGCCCCTCGGCCCCTTCTTCACCTGTGCCCCCCATGAGGTAAATCGCATCAAACACATTTGCCACGCCAAACCCGTAGCGTTCCTCCGGCAAATCCACAAAATCCTCCCAGGGGTCTTCGCCGTTCGCATCCCGCGATGGGTAATAGCTGACCGCATCCTTGAGGGCACCGGCCTGGTTGCGCCCGCCCAGCACAACGATCCGGTCATCCAGCGCCACTGCCCCATGGTCACGCCGAGCGAGGGCCATGGGCGTGCGCGCCTCCCAGGCATCCGCCTGTGGGTCATACACAAACACCGTATCCAGCATGCGTGCCCCATCCCAGCCCCCGAACAGGTACAGCTGTCCTTCAAAATCCGCCAGGGCATACGCACTGACCGCCACGGGCAAGCGCGCCCCTGCCGTCCAGACGTCCTGGCGGGGGTCATAGACCTCCAGCACATCCGTGGGGCGCCCGTCAGTGCCCAGCCCGCCGGGCACATAGATCTTCTCGCCGATCAACGCGCCGTGCACGTCTGAGACCGGGGTGGGCTTGTCGGCCAGCTGGACCCATGTGTCGGTCCCGGGCGAATAACGGAACACCGCTTCGCTGACCCCCTCGGGCCCTTCGCCAGCGATGGCGTAAATTTCGCCATTGTAGGCAGCGGCAGCCATACCCGCACGGGGGACCGGCATGGGCGCCAGTTCCTGCCAGCGTTCGGCCAGCTCTGCCATGGCCTGGATTTCGGGCGAAGGGGGCGGGACCAACACGTTGAACGTGAAAGTCACCAGGAAAGCCGCCAGCAGCAGGATCAGCGGGATGCCTAGCCAGGCGAACTTGCGCAGCTCCTGGGCCCACCCCGGCGGTTGAACGATAACCCCTTCCCCGCCGCCCGGCACCTCCACCAGGCCGTGTTCAATGCCGTACAGGGTCGCCTCGGTGCGCGATGATACCGAGATCTTCTCAAAGATGTTGCTCAAATGCACTTTGACGGTGTTCGGGCTGATGGTGAGCTTTTGGCCGATCTCACGGTTGGTCAGCCCCGTGGCCACAAGCTGCAAGATCTCGATTTCGCGTGCGCTGAGGTTGTTCTGATCGCTCATAGATCTCAAATAATCAATAAAGGGTGGTTGAAATTATACTGGATATCCCCTGGACAATGGATCAGGATGCCAGGGCTGCCAGGTCGGCGCGCACCATCATCTCGATCAGCGCTTCAAAGCCCACTTCCGGTTTCCAGCCCAGTTCCGCCTGTGCTGGGCCGGGGTCCGCCACCAGGGGATGCCCTTCTGCAGGGCGGAAGAAGGCGGGGTCTGCGACCACATACGCCTGGTAATCCAGCCCGACCACATCGAACGCCACCCGGCAAAACTCCCGCACGGTGTGCGCCTGCCCGCTGCCGATCACGTAATCCCTGGGCTGATCCCCCTGGAGCATCAGCCACATCGCCCTGACATAATCGCCGGCAAAGCCCCAATCCCGTTGCGCGTCGAGGTTGCCCAGGCGCAGCTCATCCGCCAGGCCCAATTTGATCTGTGCCACGCCATGGCTGATCTTGCGGGTGACAAAATCCAGATCGCGGCGCGGGCTTTCGTGGTTGTACAGGATCCCCGATACGGCGAACAGGCCGTGTTTTTGGCGGTAGTTTTGGGTGATCAGGTGGCCGTATACCTTGGCGACGCCGTATGGGTTGCGCGGGTTGAGGCGCGTGCCCAGGTGCTGGGGGGATTCATCCGCCTCGCCAAACATCTCGCTGGTGGAGGCCTGGTAGAAGCGTGCGAGGGGGGTCACCATGCGCAGGCAATCCAGCACACGGGTCACGCCCAGGGCAGTGGATTCCGCCGTCAGCACAGCCTGGGCCCAGGAGAGCTGAACATTGGACTGCCCGCCCAGGTTGTAGACCTCATCGGGCTGGTAAGTGTCGAAGATGTCGTACAGCGACCCCTGGTCGAGCAAATCGCCGTGGGCAATCTCGATTTGGTCCTGGATATGGTCGATGCGGCTGTAATCGATGGTGCTCGTCCGGCGGACCATGCCCACCACACGGTAACCCTTGCCCAGCAGGTACTCTGCCAGGTAAGAACCATCCTGTCCGGTGATGCCGGTGATCAAGGCAACTTTCACGTGAAATCCTCCTGTCTGCTTGAATTGTAACATAGGTGGTAAATGGAGAATGGTGAACAGCGAGCAGAGCAGCATGATCAACCCTGCACCACGCACCATTCACAATGCACTATTCACCACGCACCCTCATGCTTTACAAATCTGACCAATTTGGATAAAATAGACAATAACAGTAATTTCTACCTTTAAAGGTGGAAATAAACCTGGCAGAAGAAAACATTACCGGTAAACCTGAGTTTTCATGTTCACAAATGAAGGCTCGCACACTAACCCTATAAATTTGAGAGAAAAGTTTCATGCAGATAACCAGACAGGCAGATTACGCACTCAGAGCCATCCTCTACCTCGCAAGGCTGGAGGGGAACCAGAAGGCCTCCACCAGCCAGATCGCAGCATTCCAGGAGATTCCCCCCTCATTCCTGGCGAAGATCATCTCACAGCTTTCGATTGCCGGTATCATTCACACCTCGCGCGGCGCACGCGGCGGCGTATCCTTGGCGCGCAAACCGGAAGAGATCTCCCTTCTGGATGTGGTCGAAGCCATTGACGGTCCGATCACCTTGAACGAATGCACCAAAGACTCCTCGGTTTGCTCTTTTGGCGAAACCTGCCCAATTCATGACGTGTGGTGCGAGACCCAGGCAGACCTGGTCAAACGCTTGTCACAATCGACCTTCGATAAGCTGCTTGAGCGCGAATTAGCCAAAGCCAGCTAAACCAGCAGCCAGGCCCTCGTCGCCCAGGCAAAAGTCGGCTGAATTTCCGCTAAATTGAGGCCCAACGATGTGTTTAACCCACCAAATGTGACAATTTACGCACAAATATCCGATTTACCCCTTTTCAAAAAGACGTTTTGATATTAAAATTGAATTAATCTCTTTGAACGTTGGGTTATTTCGCCCTGGGTTAAAATTTTAATGGATTATATTCTGATCATCTTTGTTCTGGTAGTCGTCATCTGCATGGGATACATCCTCAGCAAACCTTTCACCCACCCCAACACACCCGAATCCCACGATTCCGACGAGGTCGACCTTGAAGACCGCTACCAAATGATCCTGGGGGACATCAAGGCGGCTGAGCAGGATCGTTTAGCCGAGAATGCTGCAGGTGATTTGCGCTCAGATCAACCCAACCAGCTAAATAAGGTGACCCCGGTTTCGCAAATGGTCGCCGAAGGTGATCAAGCGTCCTATTCCAGCCCATCTGAAAGTACCCCTGACTCGCCCAATGGAGAACAACCTCCCAAGGGGGTCACATATTGTCCGCAATGTGGTTTTGAAGTGCTGTCGAGTGATAAGTTTTGCCTGCATTGCGGCCATCCACTGCAACCGTAACCTTTAATCCCGACCTGCTTTATAATTGAACCATCATGGCAGCCAACCCAACTCCGTACGCGGCCCACATCGACATCGGCGGGTTAAGCAAACGTTTTCAGCACCGGCCAGTGTTGAACGGGCTTTCACTGACGCTCAACGATGGTGATCTTTGCATCCTGGTCGGCGATAACGGCGCAGGGAAAACCACGCTGCTGCGCATCCTGGCCGGGTTGGTCCGTCCCTCTCAGGGCGAGGTGAGCGTGTGCGGTTCGTCACCCATTGGCAACCCCCGTATCCGTCGCATGATCGGGTATGTGGGTCACCAGCCCATGGTCTACCAGGACCTGACAGCCCGCGAGAACCTGGTCCATTATGCCCGCCTGTACGGGTTGGCGAAGGGTGAAGAGGTTGTCGCCGATGCCATCGCCGCGTTCAATATGGCTGGCTACCAGCATCAACCCGTGCGCACCCTGTCGCGCGGGATGCAGCAACGCCTCTCGCTGGCCCGGGCCACGCTGCACAATCCCGCCATTCTGCTGTTTGATGAGCCCCACACCGGCCTCGACCAGGAAGCGGCCGCCTTCTTCGACCAGAGCCTGCGGCGCCTGAATCAGCCAGGCCGCATTATCCTGTTGGCTGCCCACCGCCCCCAGCGCCTGCTGACGGTCGCCACGCACGTGGCCTGGCTCAGGGAGGGCGCGATCTCTGATCACCTCCCGGTGACCGCCTTAGGCAGTGCGCCTTTGCTGAACAGCTATCTGCAGGAGGTGTCATGACCGGCGTTCTGGCATATTTAGCGGCAGTCTGGCAGGTCTTCCGCAAGGATATCCAGGTCGAATGGCGCGGCCGCCAGGGCATCCCGGTGATGCTGGTATTCGCCCTGATGATTGTGTTCCTGTTCAATTTCGCTTTGCAGCTTTCACCCGACCTGCAAGCAGGGCTGGCAGCCGGTCTGCTGTGGGTCTCATTGGCCTTTGCCTCAACGCTGGGATTGAACCGCAGCATCAGCCTGGAGCGTGAAAACAACGCCCTGGATGGGCTGCTGCTGGCGCCTGTGGACCGATCTGCGGTGTTTTTTGGCAAAGCCCTGGGGAATTTCTGTTTTACATCACTGGTGGGCTTGCTGCTGCTGCCGATTGTCAGCCTGTTCTACCAGCAAAACTTGCTCAGGTTGCCCCTGGCAGCGGTGCTGTTGTTGGGTGTGGCAGCCTACACCAGCCTGGGCACCTTGCTTTCCGCCCTCAGCATCCAGGCCCGCACCCGCGATATCCTGCTGCCTGTGCTGTTGTTCCCCCTGGCGCTGCCGATCCTGATCGCGGCGGTAGAAGCCACCCGGGGCCTGCTCTCAGGGCAAACCCTGGCTGAGCTCAGCAGCTGGGTGTACCTCATACTGGCCGGAGCCCTGCTGTTCAACGCGGCCGGCCTGCTGTTCTTCGAAATCATCCTGGAGGAATGAACGTGCTCAAGAAACCCATTTTACTCGTGATCCTTGATATCCTCACCCTTGTCCTCGTCCCGGCCGCCGTGGTGCTGGTGGTATTTTTCACCCCTGTTGAGGCGGTGATGGGCCCGGTGCAAAAGGTGTTTTACTTCCATGTCTCGGCCGCCTGGGCTGGAATGCTGTGTTTCATCATTGGGGCGGTAACGGGCGGGGCTTACCTGCTCACCCGGCGCCTGCATTGGGATTGGCTGTCCACATCCTCAATTGAAGTGGGCTTGGTGTTTGCCCTGATCGCCATCCTGAGCGGGATGATCTGGGCGCGCCCGATCTGGAACACCTGGTGGGTCTGGGATCCGCGCCTCACAACAACAGCCATCATGACGCTGGTTTACCTGGCTTATTTCATCCTCAGGTCAGGGTTGAACACCCAAGAAACCCGGGCACGCCTGGGCGCGGTGTACGCCATCGTTGCCGTCCTGACGGTGCCGCTGACCTTCTTTTCCATCCGACTGTTCCGCACCATCCACCCGGTGGTGATCGCTACGGGAGGCGGCGACGGTCCGGCCTTCAACATGTCACCCCGCATGCTGACGGCACTGTTTGCCAGCCTGTTTGTGTTTACGCTCATGCTGATCGACCTGGTATGGCACCGCTACCGGCTGGCGCAACTGCAGTATGAAACCTCACCGGAGGTGAACTGATATGCCAGCCAACACGTTGAATGAAATGATCCTGGGTTTTGCCGTGATCCTGGGTACCCTGATAGCCTATACGCTTTCCTTGATCATCCGCACAAAGGCCACCAAAAAGAAGAAAAACGAACCGCGCCAGTGACAGCCAGGGGTTACTAATATTAATCCAACAGACTGTTAACGATCTTCTATGATTGGCTTAGTATCCTCAGACTGAGCAATTAAAGGAATATGATTTGAGGAGATCGAAACATGTCTAAAATTATTGGAATTGACCTGGGAACAACGAACAGTGTTGTGTCTGTGGTTGAAGGCGGGACAGCAACCGTCATTTCCACTGCAGAAGGCTCGCGGCTGCTCCCTTCTGTGGTTGCATTTAACAAACACGGCGAGCGACTGGTCGGTGTGCCGGCTAAGCGCCAGGCTGTGGTTAACTCGGAAAACACCATATCATCGATCAAACGCTTTATGGGCCGACGCTACGATGAAGTTGAATCCGAACGCGAGATGGTGCCCTACAAAGTGGTTGAAGGTCCGGCGGGCGATGCCCGGGTTCACATCCCGGTGAACAATAAAACTTACACCCCGCAGGAAATCTCAGCCATGATCCTGGAAAAGCTGAAGGCTGATGCTGAGGCCTACCTGGGGCAGACCGTCACCCGTGCGGTGATCACCGTCCCCGCGTACTTCAACGACAGCCAACGCCAGGCCACAAAGGACGCCGGTAAGATCGCAGGCTTGGAAGTGATGCGCATCATCAACGAGCCGACCGCGTCCGCCCTGGCTTACGGTCTGGACAAAAAGGAAAGCGAGATCATCCTCGTCTTCGACCTGGGCGGCGGCACGTTCGATGTGTCCCTGCTCGAAGTGGGCGAAGGCGTGATCGAAGTCAAAGCCACCAATGGTGACACCCACCTGGGCGGCGACGATTGGGACGAAGTGATCGTCAACTGGGCTGCGGATGAGTTCAAGAAGGAGCAGGGGATCGACCTGCGTCAAGACCGCCAGGCGCTTCAGCGCTTGCGCGAGGCTGCCGAAAAGGCAAAGATCGAGTTAAGCTCCGTGATGGAGACTGAGATCAACCTGCCCTATGTGACAGCCGATGCCAGCGGTCCTAAGCACCTGCTGCTGAAGCTGAACCGGGCGAAATTCGAACAGATGACGGCTCACCTGGTTGAACGCGCCAAGGGACCTTTCAACGCGGCCATCAAAGACGCCAACCTGCGTGTTGAGCAAATCGATGAGGTGGTCCTCGTGGGCGGCGCAACCCGCATGCCCATGATCCAGGACCTGGTGCGGGACCTGACCGGTGGCAAAGAGCCCAACAAGGGCGTTAACCCCGATGAGGTCGTCTCGCTCGGTGCAGCGATCCAGGGCGGCGTGCTGGCAGGCGATGTCAAAGACGTCCTCCTGCTGGATGTAACCCCCCTGTCCCTGGGTGTTGAAACCCTGGGCGGCGTGATGACCACCCTGATCGAGCGCAATACGACCATCCCGGTTAAGAAAACGGAAGTGTTCTCCACAGCGGAAGATAGCCAAACCTCCGTGGATGTCCACGTGCTGCAGGGTGAGCGCCCCATGGCCGCTGACAATATGAGCCTGGGCCGCTTCCGCCTGGACGGCATTCCCCCGGCGCCGCGCGGCATTCCCCAAATTGAGGTCACCTTTGATATCGATGCCAACGGCATCCTGAACGTGACCGCCAAGGACAAGGCCAGCGGCAAGGAACAGAAGATCACCATCACAGCCTCCACCAACCTCGACAAATCCGATATCGAAAAGATGGTCGATGAGGCGGCTAAGAATCGCACCGTCGATGAACAGCGCAAAGCCATCGTCGAAATTCGCAACCAAGGCGACAGCCTGGCTTACCAGGCCGAGAAACTGCTCAAGGATATGGGTGACAAGATCACCGCTGAGCAGCGTTCCAGCGTGGAAAGCAAGGTGAATGACCTGCGTGAAGCGATCCAGGGTGAGGACAAAAACCACATCCAGAGCTTGATGGACGCCTTGCAGGCAGACCTGCAATCCATCGGCCAGGCTGCTTACCAGCAACCCGGTGAAGCGCCGCAGGCTGGTGGTGCACCTGGACAAGCCCCGGAAAGGGACGGGGGCACAGACGACGAAGGTGTCGTCGAGGGCGAGTTCAGAGAAGCGTAAGCGTAATCATTACCAAAAAAGTCAACCAAAAGGGGCTGCCTTTTTGGACAGCCCCTTTTTTTGATTCAAACATGCCCACAGAAAATGAAGACAACGCACAGGATGAGGGGGGCATCCTATTGCGCTGCCTTCATCACCATTTTATCACATTATTTATCAAATTCATATATTAAATAGATTAATATTATATTAATATTAACGATCATTAAATTTAGGCCATGGTGCTCAAGATCACCGGTTATACATGCAACCTGATCCTCTATTATTAAAAAAGCCCCCGATCGTGGCGATCGGGGGCCTGATTCCAGGTTTACCAATGCGATCTTAGAGCCAGCCGCGCAACTCCATGGCTTTGACCACCTTGTCGATCGCCACCATGTAGGCTGCATCGCGCATGTAGACATCCTGCGAACGGGACATCTCATACACGCCTGTAAACGCCTGGGTCATTTTATCGTCCAGTTTCTCAAGGACTTCTTCCTTGGTCCAGTAGAAGTTCATGTCGTTTTGAACCCCTTCGAAGTACGATGTGGTCACGCCGCCCGCATTGCACAGGAAGTCAGGGATCACAAAGACACCCCGCTCTTTGAACACCTCGTCCGCTTCGGGGGTGGTAGGTCCGTTGGCGCCTTCGGCCACGATCTTTACCCGGTCGTGCACCTTCTGGACGGTGGTGGCGTTGACCTGCCCTTCCAGGGCCGCTGGGATGAGCACATCAACTTCCTTGGTGATCCAGGCGTCACCATCCTCGATGGCGTAACCCTCCTTGACGGCTGCGTCCTTGTTGATGGTGCCGTATTGGTCGGTGATCCCCATCAGGAAATCCAGGTCGATACCATCGGCCTTGCTGACGGTGTAGGCCGTCCGGTCCTCCCTATCCCAATAGCTCACACACACCACCTTGCCGCCGAGCTGCTGGATGAATCCCTCTGCAGCATATTGAGCGACGTTGCCAAAGCCCTGGATCGCAGCGACGGTTTGGGTCGAATCGATTTTGAGCCTTTTCATGGCCTCACGCACGGTGTAAACCACGCCATAACCGGTGGCTTCGGTACGCCCCAGGGAACCGCCTCCACCCACGGGCTTGCCGGTGATCACCCCGGGGGTGTATTGCCCGGTGATGAGCGAATATTCATCCATCATCCAGCCCATCATTTGGGGGTTGGTGCCCACATCGGGTGCGGGTACATCCTGCCGCGGCCCGATCACACGCCACAGGCTGCGCACAAAAGCCCGGCACAGGCGCTCTTTTTCATCCATCGATAAGGTGGCCGGGTCAAGGACGACGCCGCCCTTGCCCCCGCCCAGGGGAATATCTGCGACGGCACATTTCCAGGTCATCCACATGGCCAGGGCGCGCACGGTATCCGCCGTCTCGGCAGGATGGAAACGCAATCCGCCTTTTGCGGGCCCGCGGGCGTCGTTGTGCTGCACGCGATAACCCTGGAAGACGCGCATGCTGCCGTCATCCATACGCACCGGGATGCGGATGTGATATTCCCGCATCGGAAAGCGCAGCATCTCGCGAATTTGATGGTCGAGGCCTAAAAGGTCCGCAACCTGGTCAAATTGCTGTTGAGCCATGGTAAATGCATTGGTGTTTTCTGACATAATCTCTCCTATTGAATGGGTTTGGTGAGGTTTGGCGCAATGAATAGATAAGGCGCCGCATGTTTCACAGGGCCAATTATAATTAAAAACACGCCAGCACCTCGGATGGGTACCCGCGTGTTTCCTCGCTCAGTTTTTTCTGAATGAAGAACATGCCTGCTCCACATTTGCCTGATTTGCCTTAACCATATCCGAGATTGACCCACCCGTCAATATGAGCCGTGTACAAACAAGCGGATGACATTCATCACCCCAGAACATACCGCTCACCCGGATTGACCCAATTTTGGAACTTCCCCCAACGGAAATACGTCTATGTGACGAATGCAATCAAAGCATCAAACACTACATCCATTTGGAGGATTAAAATGATCAAAAAATTCAGCTTATTGTTTGTCAGCCTTGTCGTCATCGGTTTATTGGCCGCTTGCTCGCCTTCAGCCGCACCCGGCGCTGAGACCTCGCGAACGATGTCCGTCTATGGTGTCGGCAGGGTGACAATTGTGCCCGACATGGCAACCATCAATATCGGCGTGCGCACCGAGTCAGAGGCGGTAGCCGATGCCCTGGAAGGCAACACCGCCCAGGCGAATGCCATTGCTCGCGTTCTTAAAACCATGGGCATTGAAGAGAAGGATATCCAAACCTCGAATTTCAATATCTATCCGAGCGAACGCTATGACCCCATGACCGGTCAGGTCCAGGGACGCTTTTTCGTGGTGGAAAATACCGTCAATGTGACAGTCAGGGATCTCACGAGCCTGGGCGAGGTGCTCAACGCGGTTGTTGAAGCCGGGGCCAATTCGATCTACGGTATTTCGTTCAATGTAGAAGATCGAGCCGCCGCAGTGGCCGAAGCCCGTCAATTGGCGATCGAAGACGCCAAAGCAAAGGCCAACGACATTGCTGCAGCTGCCGGTGTTGAACTGGGCGAGATCAACTTCATCAGCGTGTATGAAGGGAGCGTTCCTTTCACCTATTACGATGCAAAAGGCGGCGCATTAGCTGTCGAGGCGGAAGTTCCGATTGCAGCCGGCACGCTGAGCATCACCATGGAAGCCAACTTGACCTACTCAATCAAATAAACTAACGTTCAACAAACCCCTCAAAACGAAAGACATGCCGCACAGCATGTCTTTCGCCTTTTAATACCTGATTTTAATCTCAAGAAGTAGTCTTAACTGAGTCGTTTGTGGGTATACTGAGTGCCCTTAACCAATTTCAGCATTCCCCACATCCATTGGACAAGGGCATAATCGTTTAATTTAAGAACAGGAGATTTACAAATGCAAATTGTTGCCGACAGCGGTTATGACCTGTCTCCCCAGCAAAAAGCGCACCACACGATCCATACCCTGCCCCTCAAGCTCACATTAAGTGGCATATCCTATCGCAGCGGTATCGATATCCAGCCAGAAGAATTCTACGCCCTGCTGGCAGAAACCGAGGATATGCCCGTCACCTCAACTCCGTCACAAGGCGAATTTTTGGGAATTTACCAGCAGCTCGCAGAAAAAGGTGAAGAGATCCTCTCAATTCACATTTCATCGGGCCTGAGCGGCACCTTTGACATTGCCCAGTCAGCGGCAAATCAATTGCCAGATGCGAACATCACCCTGGTTGATACCCGCTCACTTTCCGCTGAGATGGGCTGGCAAATTGAAGCCGCTGCCAAAGGGATTAATGCAGGCTGGACGGTTGAGGCGATCCTTGAAACAATGACCCAGGTCCGGCAGGCAACTGAGATGGTTTTCACACTGCCGGACCTCAAATACCTGATCCACGGCGGACGAATCGGTCACCTGAAGGGCCTATTGGCAAACCTTCTGGGGATCAAGCCTTTGATCGGGGTTGATAAGGCAGATGGAAAATACTACGACCGCGGTAAAGCGCGCACATTTCAGCGTGCCATCAAGGCGATCCCCGCCTATATTGCCAGCAAATTTGCCGAAGGCACACAATTACAAGGACAAATTGGGCATGCCGGCAACCCTGAAGCGGCTGCCATACTGAGAGAAGCCACTGAGGCCCTCTTTAAATGCGAGTGGTTGCCAGACTGCTCCATTTCTCCCGTCCTGGGCGCACACACCGGCCAGGGACTGGTCGGTATAGTGTTTGCTCCGATGAGCAGCTTACCTGCAACAGCCTAAGGGCTTAACCAAAACACAGCACCAGCACGGTGTGACCTCCACAACAAAAAACTGCCCCGAGGGCAACTGAGCTCTCGGGGCTGCTGTGTTCTTGGAGTTTAGCCTTAAGGCATGGGGTTATTGTTGGCCCAATCATCGCCGAGAATTGCGATGATGTCGAAGCCATTCTCAACATCTTCATAATAATAGATGTTGAGAGAAGTGATCCCGGTGGCTTGTGCAAGGAACTTTAACGCATACGGGGTGCTGTTATAGACATGGATTTGGCTAAAGACCGTATACTCTGCATTCGTCTCTTCGACAATGTTAAATCCCTGCTGGCGGAGCCAATCTGCGGTTTGTGTCGCCAAGCCCACATGGGAAGACCCGTTACGAACGGAGACCCGCGCACCCTCTTCAGCGATGATCTCGCTCATCTCGCCCTCAGCCACCGGCCCGAGAATATCTCCGATGCCAAACATCTCATCCCGCAGCAGGCGGATCTTATCCGGCACCGGCCGGAGGATATCCAGTCCATCTTCCGATTTAGCCATGGTGGTGTACTCATTGCTGATCACCAGGGTTTTAATGTCATTGCGATCGATATCCAGGACCGACCAGCCCAGCTTGATCACCTCGTTCAAGGTCATATTGGTGTTAACACCGGCGGAAATGTCATTATAAATTTGCGGCGCGTTGGCTACCAGCTTGGGCATCATATCAAATTCGAGGATGCGGTCCCGCACAGCCATGATGAGGTACTGCTGTCGTTTTGCCCGATCAAAATCGCCGCCCTCGCTCGTTCTGGCCCGCACATAAGCCAGGGCATATTCACCTGGCAGGGTGACCACGCCGGGCTCAATGGTGACGGTATTCCCTTGGCCGCGCCGGTCGAGCACCATCGGCTCTTCAAAGGTCAGCCGGACACCTTCAATGTGGTCGATAAAATCCACAAATGCCTGAAAATCGATCTGGGCATAATACTGGATCGGGACGCCCAGGAGTTCTTCCACGGTTTTCATGGCCAAACCTGCGCCCCCACCGGGGAGGTTGTACACCTCGCCCAGGTAATAGGCCGTGTTAATCTTGTTGTAATCGAACCCGGGAATCGGCACCCACAGGTCGCGGGGAATGGAGAGCATGCCGGCCGTGTTGCTGAGGGGATCAAAGGTCAGCAGGATCATCGTATCCGTGCGCGGGGTATCGCCGGCTTCCCAATCGCGATAGTCCAGGCCCATCAGAAGCATGTTCACACGGCTGACGCCGTCCCAGGGCTCTGGGCTGGGCAAACTGGCCGATGGCACAGAAGCCGTCACTGCAGACTGACCGCTTTCTTCGCCGTTATTTTCCCCGGATGATGGTTGTCTGATCACGGGGTCGCCGGGCAGTGAAAAGGTCTGGTTTGTGGCGACCACATGCCTGACCGCCCGAAAGCCAAAAAAGGCGCCCACCAATGCCAGTAAAACCATGGCACCTAAAATGATGCGGGTCGTACGGTCTTTAGGGAAATTTTTACCAATATTTTTCAAGAAGGACATCTTATGATCCTTTGTGAATCTCGCATATAACGATCAAACAGGGACTCTGCTGCACAACAACCTTGTTTGAAGGAAAAAATACATCAATGGGACGTTTTAATCCAGCGGAGGCGGCGGCACCGGCAGATCGCTTGTGTCTGTGTTGATCCATTTGTCGCCCTCATCGATCAACATCACGGGAATGTCGTCAACGATGGGGTATTTCCGGCCGCATTCCTGGCAAATCAGCCAGCTCTCTTGATAAAAGTCAAGCAGGCCATCACTTTCCTGTACACAGTTTGGGCAACGCAGCATATCCAGCAATTCTTGATTGACCATCTAACCTCCGAGGTGCCGTCCTATCATCTGTTCTTGAACGGACGGGTTAATTCTATACTAAATCACATGATCCGTCTACCATACCCATCGGCAAGCCAGAAAAGCTTGCTCCCGGCCGATTTAATCGTTATTTTGCTCTGGGATCTCCGTCCCCGGGCCATATTCATAAACCGCCTGCCAGGCTTGAAAACGGGTAAAGTAGGCATCTGAAAAATGAACCTGATCGCTGCGGTAAACCGTGCGAGTCACATTGATATCCGCACCATCGGCGGCATAATCCACCTGTTTGATGGTTCCGGTGGAAAGATCGGGGTTTTCACGGTAGAGCGGATCGGGTGCCGGGACAACATTCGTTGGCCCGGTGGTCTGCCAGCTGACGGTGCGCCCGTCACTGGTGGAATAAAACTTCCAGGTCAGGGAATAATTTCCAAGGTAAGTCTCCATCAGGAGCCAATGGTCGGTGTCGTTGATGAATTTCATGTCGACGATGGGCACATAAACCGTCGCATCCAGGCCGGCCAGGTAAGGATCACGAGCACCGTTACTGCGCTGTTCGTAATATCCGACCCGGTAAGAATGGGCATGCCGCTCCACGATCGGGAACCCGGCAAAGAAAGCCGCCCTGAACAGGGTGGTGCTCACCTGGCACACGCCCCCGCCGATGCCCTGAATGGTCTGCCCGCCATAGATGATGGGTGCCTCGGCGTACCCGCTATCCAGGCTGATATTGCCCAACGCCTGTGCCATGGAGAATGTCTCGCCCGGGGCGATCAGCAAGCCGTGAAAACGAGCAGATGACGCGCGGATGTTTTGCACACGGGCTGCCTCAGAGCCAAAGAAATACGAGGTTTCCTGGTGAACCAATTCGGTGATCCCCAGCTCTTCGCCGGTGGCTGTGTCCGTCACCGCCGGGTTAATGGTGGTGAAGGCCAGTCCGATTTCATGGGAACCGCCAATCAACGCCGAGTTGATCTGCTCAACACTCGCCTCAATATCCAGTTCCCGTCCGATCACTGCCGGTTCCATCACATCCAGTTGACTCGTGTCGTCATTGAAAATGAACCGGGCATTGACGGGGTACACCGATAAGCCGGGTGCCAGGCTGCTTAAGTACACATTGAAGAGGTGCTCGTTGACCCCAATTTGGTATGCCGGTTCATCCGCCTGATCGCCGTCAACCCGGCGGACGTTAAGCATGGACGCTAAATCCTCCGGTGCGATCGACCAGGACAGGGCCTCCCCATTTTCAGGATCGGGGGCAGTCAGCACCAGGGGCTCGCTTAGGATCGCCCGCGCCAGCGCTGCCTGGGGGCCGACATCCATGATCACGGGCTCGGTTTCCTCAACCAACAGGGGTATGACCGCATCCTGCATCTGAAGGAGTGCGGGGGCGATTGCCCCCAGGGTGCCATGGATATCCACCTCGCGGCCCACCTGGCCGCTGATCACCACCACATCCGTGTTTTGCAGCGCTAATGAAGCTTCAACCACTGGCTGGTCGATCGCTGCCGCAATGGACTGCAGGACGGATAATGCCATCCGCTCATCGTAGCTGGCGACGGGGGAAATCTGCACCCCTGAGAACCAGGCGCGCACCTTTTCAGCCAGGTTCATGGGCAGCCAATGCTGGCGGCCCACCCCAAAGGCTTCATCTGCGCTGGTGGAGGGGTCGATGCGGTAACCCAATTCACTCGGGTTGAATTCCCACACCTGGTCTTTGTACGTGAATTGAAGGTGACCTTCCTGGGCATACCGCAAGGCTTCACCCAAAATTTCGTGTGTCTCCTCCAGGGTCATGCCTGATAGGTCAATATCCTGCACATGCACACCAGGGTAAACCCGATCGGCATACACCACCTCAAACCCCAGCAAGGCAAGGCCAACCACCAGGCCGAACACCACCAGGGTTACCGGAAGGGCCATCAAAACCCGATGCAGAGTGTCTTTTGAAGCGTTGTTCGAGCTGTTTGTGTTCATCATCATAGCTCCAGATTATACTGCACACGCCTTAAAATAGCGTTAGAAGCCCTTGCATCGAACTTTAAGACGCTTGGGGGATCGAATTGTTCCCCTGGTTACAAGAAGGCTGCCAGCTCACAGCCTTTACCTGTATAATAAACCCAGGTCGAACCGTCACCGCTCAGGCAGGCTACATTATGACCGCTTCCATGATCATCCTGATTGTCATTATTATTGTTGCCCTGGTGCTGTTTTCCATCGAGACCCTCCCGGCAGATGTGATCGCCCTGGGGCTCATGATGGCCCTGATCCTGACCGGCGTGCTGCCGGCCCAGGTTGCTTTTGAGGGGTTTGGAAGCGATACCTCCATGATGATCCTGGGGATCTTGATCCTGACTGCTGCCTTGGTGCGCACGGGGATCGTCCAGATCCTCTCCCGGAAGATCTTCCAGTCCGTTGGTGAAAACAAAAAGCAATTGTATTGGATCATCACTGGCTCTGCTGGCCTGATCAGCGCCTTTATTTCCAACACAGCCACTGCGGCATTTTACACACCCATGACCATCGGCCTGTCACGGCGCTTAAAAATCCACCCTTCGAAGTTGCTGATGCCCATGGCCTTTGCGACCATCCTGGCCAGTTCGGTCACTTTGGTGGGCACATCGACCAACGTGGTTGTCAGCGGTTTGTTGACGCAATACGGGCTGGCGCCTTTGGGCATGTTCGAACTCACTGTAGTGGGCGTGCCCATTTTGATCGTGGGTTTGCTGTATATGTACTTTATCGGAAGGCACCTGATCCCGATCCGTGATTCCAAGACCCCCGATCCCCAGGCAGAAATCCTCGCGTACATTTCAGAATTCAAGGTCACCCCAGAATCACCCTGGGCGGGAAAATCGCTCAACGAGATCGGCCTGGGGAAGGATTATGACCTGTATATCCTGCGAATCTTAAAGGAATCCGGTCTTCCGGTCGCACCCCGGGCCAGCACCATTCTTCAACCAGGTGATCGGGTGTTGATCGAAGGCAACAAAACCAACCTGCTCACATTGCGGGAGGAGAATTCTGTCGAGTTCACAGGTGAATTTGAGCCCAATTCCGACATGACCAGGAACCTCTCCCTGGCCGAGGTGATCCTGCTGCCCGGATCGCCGCTGATCGGCCGGACCCTGCGCGGGGTGAGCTTTAGAGACCGGTATGGGCTGCAGGTGCTGGGTATCAACCGCAAAGGAGAAACCATTCGCCACCGCATCAGCCTGACCCGGTTGCAGGTCGGTGATCAATTGCTGCTGCAAGGCAACCCGGAAACAATCCAAAGCCTCGCGAGGAATATCAATTTCAGGGTCGTTTCGGGTGAAATGGATGTCATGCCAGAGACAAGGAAAACCACTTTGGCGCTGGCCATTTTTGGCGGTGTGATCTTGCTGGTTTCGGTCAACGTGCTTTCGCTACCTGTTGGGGTGATGCTGGGTGCCCTGGCCGTCTTCATCACCCGCTGTATCACCCCCGAAGAGGCCTATCGACAGGTGAACTGGAGCGCCTGGCTGCTGATTGCCTGCATGCTGTCGCTCGGACGGGCGATGGAGGTGACCGGTTTGGCCTCGCTGCTGGCGGATGAGATCGTGGAACTGATCGGGCTTTCCAACCCCATCCTGCTCCTATCGACTTTTTTCTTCCTGTCCCTGGCGTTAACCCAGCCCATGTCGAACCAGGCAGCAGCAGTGATCATCACCCCCATCGCCATGCAGGCCGCCCTGCATTTGGGCTTAAACCCACGCACCTTTGCCATCATGATCGCCATCGGCGCCAGCAATTCCTTCATCACCCCGTTAGAGCCCGCCTGCCTGATGGTCTACGGCCCGGGTAATTATCGCTTTTTCGATTTTGTCAAAGTTGGGTCCATCCTGACGATCTTGATCTATGTGATTGCGATATTGATGGTGCCCTGGTTGTGGCCGCTGTAATACTTTTTTCTCCCGCCAAACACCACTTAGACCCCTTCTCCGGCGCGCAGCAAAAGCTGCTCCGCCTTTGAGAACACCTGTTTTCGCAGCAGGACAATGGAGATCAACACGGTGATGCTGGCGGTCACAAAGATCGAGCCTGAGACCACAAACTGGTAGAAACCGGCATAGGCCGGGTTTTGACCGGACAGCACCATGCCCGCCATTGCACCCGGGATCCACACAATCCCCAACGAGCGCAAGCCGTTGATGTTGGGCGTCAGTGCGGCCGAGACCGCTCGGCGGGTGTACGGGCGGATGACTTGCTCCGGAGACGCACCCAGCGCCAGCCCAGCCTCGATCTGACCAACATGTGAGGTAACCTCGGAGCGGAAGCGTTCGATCATCAGGGCGTTGGTGTTCATAGCGCCATACACCATCATGCTGCCAATGGGGATGATGGAGGTGAGGGCCTGTTCTATCACGCCCAAAAAGGTCATCACGGAGATCACCAAGCCAGCACCGGCAGCGATCCCCACCAGGGAAATCCACAGGGCGTTGGGGATGTTTTTCACCCGCTGAATGGTCATCACGCTGGCTATGGCAATCATCCCAAGAATGACCGGGATGGCTATCCACAAGTCTGCGCTGAAGATGACGGTGAGCAGAAAGCCTACCAGCACGATCTGCACAATGCCGCGCCCCAAAGACACCAGGATGTCCTTTTTCAGCCCGAGTTTCAGCCGATCGGTCACCCAGACAACCAGTAAAGCCGCAACCATGGTGATGCCGGCCTGGGCAGCGCCCAACCAGACCTGGTTTTCAATCCATCTACTCAGCATCCAGCACCTCCGCTATAGACCCGTCTGCCACCAGCCGGCCATCCTCAAGCAGCAGCACACGCTCAGCCAGCCGCGTCACCTGTGCCCGGTCGTGGGTGACCAGAATACAGGTCACATTTTGGGTATTGATGACGGAAAGGATCGTCTCTTCCACATCTCTTTTTGCCGCCTGGTCCAGGGCGGACGTGGGTTCATCCAGCAGCAGGGCTTCCGGTTGGTTTGCCAGGGTGCGGGCCAGGTTGACGCGCTGAGCCTCACCGCCAGACAGCTTGCTGACCTCGCGGTCCTCTAAGCCAGCCAGGTCAACACCGGATAGCAGCGTCCGGATCATATCATCGCTCAGTGTCTCACCGTGGGCATGCGGCCCAAAACGGAGGTTGTCCGCCACCGTGCCCGGAAACAGGTTTGGGCTTTGCATGACCATTCCCAAGCGGCGCCGCAACAGGCGCGGGGAAATATCACGGTAATCCTGGCCGCTGATCCGGATTGTCCCGGATGTGGGCTCGTCCAGCCGGTTCAGCAGCCTGATCAGGGTGCTCTTTCCCACCCCTGAAGGGCCAAACACGGCCACGCGCTCCCCGGCCCAGACCTCAAAACTAACCCCTGACAAAATGGTCTGACCGTCAACCTGATAGGTCAGACCCTCCACGCTTAAAAATGGCTCCTCAGGTTGTCCCGTCACATGTTCTCTTTCCTGCACCAAATCAGTCTCCCTCCTGCACCCGAATTAATCCAAAGAAAAGGCCAAAACACCCTCAAGCGCCGATTGGAGCTCGCTGAACGAACCAAAAGCGCCAATTTTCTGATAGCGCAAGGCGCCTTCAGCATCCAGGATAAAGGTTTCGGGCACCGCCTTGACCTGGTAAATCCTTGAAATCTCACTGCGCAGGTCCGGTCCGCTCGGGTAGGTGACGCCGTGATCTGCCAGGTATGCCCGTGAGGCGCTTTCCGTATCCATATAGGCCACACCGAGGAAGATCACACCCTGTTTTTCGCCTTCGAGCTGGTAATGCTGCCAGGCTTGTTCCAGAAAGGCCGCCTCCTGGTCGCAGGTGGTGCACCAGGACGCCCAGAAATTGATCAAAACCACCTGGCCGCGTAAGTCCGCTGTGTTGATCACCTCGCCAGTGTAGGTTCTGAGAGAAAAATCCTTAGGCGCTTCTCCCAGCCTGACGGGCGTCGCATCGTTTTGAACCAAGCGGATGCCCATCAACACCAAAACGACCAACACCCCGGTAAATGCAGCGATCGCCCAAAGGCTGACCCGTTTAGGCTGTGTAGATGGGGCTTGTGAGCTGGCTTCCGGCATGTGGTTAATTCACCTTTCTGCGCGCCTGGTGGTCTGGTTCAATCTCTGGGCTGTCTGGTTCGCTGCTCGCGGCGGGGGTTTGCCGCGCAGGCCGCTTCAGATTTGCCACCAGCAGGGCAAACGCGCCCAGGACGATGATGGGCGGCGCCAGGTACAGCACCCAGTTCAAACCGCGGCGTGGCGGCTCGCCTGAAACCTGGTCGCCGTATTGAGCGATGAAGTAATCTTTGATCTCACGTTCAGTCCAGCCCTGAGCCAGTTGCTCGCGAATTAAATCGCGCCATTGCTGGCAGGCCTCCAGCGGGCAGACATCCAGGGACAGGTTGTCGCAAATGGGGCAGTAAAGCTGGCTAGCAATCCGGTTGACTTCGTCATCAGAAGGGGTCGGATCCTGTGCCCAGGTAGGGCGCACAGGCTGTACCACGGACAGCAAGACTGCCAGCAGCAGGATCAAGCGTAATTTGGGTGCAGAAATAGGATCTAACATTGACAATAAGTGATCTTTTAGAGTGACCCTAAGGATACCATACACAAACCACCTCGTGGAGAGGCGGTTTGTCATTCCCGGGCAGGGCAATGGTCACGGCAATGGGGTGATCCAGCAGCCGGGCGATTCACCCGGACCCTGGGTGAGAAATCGAATAGTTGCCTACTCCTCCAGGGTGGTGTAAGCCTCCGGGACCGGGTGCCGGCCCGACCAAACCACCCGCCGAAAGTATGTGGGGTCGGTGTTGCCCTCCGAGTTGATCAGCAGCACTTCTGAACGGCTGTCCAAACCGAGGGATGCGCGCAGGGGGGCGCATTCCGGCCGTTGCATGATGAACATCAAGGCACCCAGCGTGGCTGCCCCTGATTCCCCGGACACCACGAAGGGATCACCAGCCAGCGGCACGCCGTACACGCGCATACCTTTGGCGGCGACATAATCCGGGCATTTGACAAAGGCATCGGCTGTATCCCACAACACGCGCCAGGCCTGGGGGTTCGGGTCGCCGCACGCCAGCCCAGCCATGATCGTATCCAGGTCGCCGCCAAAGCTGTACGGCTGGCCATCGCCAATCTCTGCCGAGCGGTACAGGCAGGCGGCTTTGTCGGGCTCAACCACCACCGAGCGCGGCCGCCCCGGGCCGAACAACTGGCTGTAAAAGCCCAGGGTGGCGGCGGCCAGCGAGCCAACGCCCGCCTGGACCAGAACGTGGCTGGGTTTAATGATGCCCTGGGCAGCAAGCTGCTCCTGGGTTTCAGCGAACATGGTCGTATAGCCCTGCATCACCCAGCGGGGGATATCCTCGTACCCCGGCCAGGAGGTATCGGAAATGACCTGCCAGCCGTTCTTTTGCGCGTCATCGTTCACCTGACGGACGGCATCGTCGTAAGTGCCTTCAATCACAACCACTTTGGCGCCATTGCTTTCAATGGCGCGGATGCGTGCCTGGGACGTCTTTTCGTGCACGTAAATAACGGCATTGAACCCCAGGCGCGAGGCCGACCAGGCCACACCACGCCCGTGGTTGCCGTCTGTGGCGGCTGCAAAGGTTAGGTCGCCCAGTTTTTCCCGCACCAGGCGGCTGCCTTCAGCGGAAAAAATATCGAGCTCATCAACGCCCAGGGCCGATTTCACAAAGCTGTAAATGGCATATGAGCCGCCTAATACCTTGAACGAACTCAAGCTCAGGCGGAAGGATTCATCCTTGACCCAAATGCCACCTAATCCCAGCATGGCGGCCAGGCGGGGCAGGCTTTTGAGCGGGCTGACCTGGTAGCCCGGGATGCGGCTGTGAAAAGCACGCGTTTTGCGTGCAATCCCGGAAGGGAAGAGCTCGTCGACAGCCTGGCTCTGTTCAATCGTCCGGGCACGCGGGTTATCAATCCAGCTGATAGGTGGGGTATGTGTCATGTGGACCTCCAGAATTTAATTGTCAGACAAATGCTACCGCCTAATCCCCTATATGCCATCAGACATTCGTCACACATTAATTAGTCGAAGCGCGCTGAACGCTGCCGGCTGGCCGGAATGGACCGGTCTATGGTGATTTAATGGCTTTAAATGGAAAGTTTTTCCACCAACAGGCCGGAATTAACGCAACTTCTGCCCCGCTAAAGGTTCGACCTGGACTGTTTGAACATCCTTACGCCTGGATGACCCGGGCAGCAGGGCGACCACCACACCTGCGGTCAGCAGCCCCGCCCCGATCCACAACCAGGTGACCAGGGGGTTGTAAAAGATCCTGAAAGTGGCCTGGTCCTGCGAGATCGGTTGCCAATCCACCAGGATGGCGTACAGGTCCACCGCCAGATTACTCTGCAAGCCGGGCAGGGTGACGGCCATACCCATGTTGGGGTAGATCTCGCGCACGGGGTAAAGGGTTCCAACCGGGTCGCCCTCACTGCTGATCGCCAGCCTGGCTTCGGTCACCAGCCAGCCTGCCTGTTCCTCCCTGTGGTCAAGCCCCTCAAACCTGAAGGTGTACCCGCCCAGATCAACCGCTTCCCCGATCGCCAGGGTCGCCTGGGTTTCCTGCTGCAAGCCCTCGATCCCGATGATGCCGATGCTCATCAACACAATGCCCAGATGCACCAGCAACCCCCCATACCGACGGTGGTTCCGCCGGATGGGCGCCCACAGGGCCGCGGCTGGGTGCTGTTCTTTCCGCCGCCAATCGGTTGCTACCCGACCGGCATAATCAGCAAGCAAGGTCAGCACACTGAACCCAGCCAGCCAGAGCGCGGCCAGCACGACTCCGTGCCGCACCCCCCCGCTGAACCAGGCAACCAGGGGAACCAGCAGGGAGATCGGCAGGACGATCAGCAGACGTTTCTTTAATCGGACCAGGTTTGTTCCGCTCCACGCTGCCAGCGGGCAGACACCCACCAGGAACACCAACAAAATGAACAACGGCCCCGTGATGCGCTTGTACCAGGCTGGGCCGACGGTGATCTGGGTGTCGGTGATCAGCTCCGAGAGGATCGGGTAAATCACACCCAGGAAGCAGACCATGAGGATGCTCAGCAAGATCAGGTTAGCGAACAAGGTCAGGGTTTCTTTTGAGAAGGTAAATTCCGGCTCATGGGACGAGCGCAGGTCCCGCCAGCGGTAAACCAGCAGACCGAGGGCGCTTAACGAAAGCAGTGCCGTGTAGATCAGCATTGGCAAGCCAATATCGCTGCCCGCAAAGGAATGCACGGAGGAGAGCACACCTGAGCGGGTGATAAAGGTGCCAAAGATGACCAGCGCAAAGGTCAACAGCACCAGGGCCAGATTCCAGCGTGCATAGCCGTCCCGCCGCTCTTGCAAGAGTGCGGTGTGGATCAGCGCAGTCGAGCTCAGCCAGGGCAGCAGTGCCGCGATCTCCACGGGGTCCCAGCCCCAGTACCCGCCCCAGCCCAGGATGTCATAGGCCCAGCGCATCCCCAATACCAACCCCAGGGACAGAAACACCCAGGCGATCAGGGTCCATGGACGTGATAGTTCCAGCCAGCGCCGGTCCCGTCGCCCGGATGCCAGCGAGCCGATGGCCAGGGCAAAAGGAACGATGAATCCCACAAACCCCAGGTAGAGCGCCGGTGGATGCCAGATCATTCCCGGGTGGCGCAGCAGTGGGTTCAAGCCTTGCCCGTCTGCCGGGGTGAGCAGCCAGGCTCCCTGGGGCTTCAGCACCGAGAGGACCCGGCTGCCGTCGGGCAAATGCCAGAAACGCTCGAATGGTGGTTCCATGAACAAGTTCAACATCAGGAAGAACCCGAGGGTAAAGAATACCACCAGCAGTGCGTAGGGCAGCAGATCGGCATCATCATTCCGCCATTTGTGCACGCCAAAGTACAGAGAAAACCCGGCCAAAAGCCAGGACCAGAACAGCAAAGACCCGCTCTGCCCGCCCCACAGGGCGGTCAGACGCAGGTAGAGGGGCATCTCAAGGCTGGTGACACTGTAGACATAAGCCACATCAAAGCGCAGCTCGACCAGCAAAAACACCAGGGAAGCTATGCTGATGGTCACCAGAGGGAAGATCAACAGCAAGGCCAGGCGAGCTGATTCAATCCACGGAACCGTTTTTTGGATCAGCCCCAACAGGACAGCCAGCAACCCATAGACTGCCAGCAGGAATGCCAGGGCCAATGTCAGATAACCAAGCGTGGCCATCATCGGGGATTAATTCTCCACCTGCTCAGGAAGGGCTTCTTCATATTTGCTGGGGCATTTTAACAACAGTTCTTCAGCGAGGAACACGCCGTCAGTGCTCAGCGTGCCGGTCAGGATCGCCTGCGCCTCATCGCGCAGCATGTCCGGCGGCGAACCCTGGTATCGAATAGTCAGGCGTGGATTTTGCTCATCCACGACAGCCCGGTGCAGGACATAGCTCAGTCCGCCTTGCTGCTTGATTTGATCATCATCGCCGGGGATATGGGCGATGAGGAACTGGAGTTGGCCGGATTCCGGATCGTAAGCGATGCTGTCCCCAACGACAGCGCCTGAAACCCTCAGGTTCTGGCCGGTGTGTTCGGTTCCCGATGACTGCAATTCACCCACCGTCATGAAGAATTCAGCCGTCGCTCGGGTGGCACTGATCACCATGAAGATGACCGCGATCAAAAATAAACCGCCGCCGATGAGAAATTTAAGCCGATTGGAATTGTTTGCACTAGGGCTACTGTCAGACATGATCACACTTCCTGAAAACATGCTACCGGTAAATTGACGATGTAATTATAACGGAAAGGCTCAAGATTGGCACCTTTGTATTTTCTCCCCCAAAATGCCCGTCTCTGACTGCCTGGATGCGTTTAAAATGCCAGCGCATGGTGCGCCTACCTATGGTATAGTATAAACGGTCATCAAAACCTTATGGAGACAGCGTTATGTACATCGCAATTGAGGGCGTGATCGGAGTTGGTAAGACCACCCTGGCCCGCCTGCTGCAACCCTCCTTCGGAGCCAATTTGCTCCTCGAAATTTTCGAAGAAAATCCCTTTTTAAGTGACTTTTACGGCGATCGGGCACGCTATGCCTTTCAGACGCAGATCTTCTTCCTGCTCAGCCGCTACCATCAGCAGCGCAAGGGTGTCCGTGATGCTCTGCAGGCGCATCCCTGGCTGATCTCCGATTACACCTTTGAAAAGGACCGCCTGTTTGCCGAGGTCAACCTGGCAGGCGATGAATTGGAGATGTACTTTAAAGTGCACGAAGCCCTGGCTGAAAAGATCACCCCGCCCGACCTGGTGGTGTACCTGCAGGCGGATACGGACGTGCTGATGCAGCGCATCGCCCAGCGTGACCGCCCATACGAGCGCCAGATGGAACGCGGCTACATCGATCAGCTCAACCAAACCTACGAAATGCGCTTTGCCAACTATCCTGCGCAGAACTGCCTTACGATCAACACCAACCAGTTGGATTATGTGCGCAATCCAGAGCACTTGGAAAACGTCAATCAGCGTATCCGGCAGGCATTGAAATTGGCCCCCTTCCAGGAAAGCCTGCCGATTAATTTATAGACCAGGGGAGGCGCAATGCGCATCACCAACACTCTTCTCCATCAATTCGCCCAGGACACGGTCAAGCAGCGTAAACGCAGCGAGCCGGATCTCCATGCGGCGTATTTGCTGGGTTCGCTGCGCAGTGATGACCCCTTGCTGGGGGGTACTACCGATATCGACCTTGTCCTGGTGCACAAATATCTTGCCCCTGCCGAGCGGGAAACAGCTGCCCTCACCCCCGAGATCTCTGTGGACATTTTTCATAAGACCCAGGATGCCTATCAAGAGCCCAGGCAGCTCCGCCGGGACCCCTGGATGGGCTATCCCCTGACCTTTAACCACATCCTGCTGTTTGATACCGACCACTGGCTGGAATTCGTCCAATCCAGCGTGACAGCCGAATTTCACCGCACAGACAATGTGCTGGCACGCGTGAATGCCATGCAGTCTGCTGCCCGTGAGCGCTGGCGCACATTGTTCACTATGCCGCCAGAATCCTATCTAAACTGGCTCGACCAGTTCATGGAAACCCTGTCCCTGGGGGCGAATGCCCTGGCCGGTTTGATTGGCTCACCCTTGACCACCCGCCGGTTTATGCGGACCTTTCATGAACGTATCGAGTCCCTCGGTACGCCGGAGGTGTGGTCCAGTTTTACCGGCTTACTGGGGTGTTCTGAAGGCTTTCAGGTCGATCACAAGGTGTTGATCGAGGCCTTTGGGCAGGACCTGCATCACGTGGCAGAAACGGTCACCCCACCACCTCGCCTGGCGCCTTGCCGTCACCCCTATTATGTGCAGGGTATCCGGGCCTTAGCGCGCAGCGAAGACCCCACGAATATGCTCTGGCCATTGCTGAGCGTTTGGCTTGATATCCACCTATCCCTGCCAGAACCCTCTCCGGGATATTCAACTTGGCAAGCCTTCTTGGGGGACCTCAACCTGGTCGAAGAGGTTTCTGAGGGGAAAACCAGAGCACTGGATGTTTTTCTCGATCAGGTAGAAGTCCTGATTGAAGCCTGGGCCGAAGCCTACGGTTTTTGATCCCCTGGCTGTCATCTGTCCAATTTTTCCGGGAAATTTTTTCGCTTCTGCTGCCCGGATTTTTCCCAAAACTGTGGATAAAAGCCCAAAAACTGTGGATAACTTATACGAAATGTGGATAACTCGCTCAAATTTTCCATAAATTCCTCCCGGTGACTCTGGATAAATTTGGGAGAAAAACGGGGGTTTCGCCTGAAGAAAAGACTGGATGAAATCATATTCGACTTGCTCACAACCTCTCCACAGCCCTGTGTGGAGAGAAATTTTGCACAAACAAACGGTTCAACCCACAAAAAAGTTCTCTATGCGGCAATAGATCCCTCAAAATGGGTGACCAAAGCTGTTCTCTGAAAACGCCCGCACCACTTATCCACATATCCACAGCCCCTACTGTTACGACGATATTAAAGATATTAATCAGGATATATGTGAATAATCATTAAACCAGATACCCCATCATCCACACGAACCTTAGGCTGTGTAACCTTTTTCTCCGGAATGCATCTAAATCTCTGAATTGTGTAATACAGAAAAGAGGAACCACGTATGGAAATGATGATTGACTTCCCGGGCGGCGCAAGGGTGGATGCGCATTTCGGGCCTTATACCGTGATGACGGATCAACCACCTTCAGGCGGTGGGCAGGGTGAGGCTCCATCGCCCTTTGCTTTGTTCCTGGCCTCAATGGGCACCTGTGCCGGCATTTATGTGCTGGGCTTTTGTCGCCAGCGCGGCTTGCCAACCGAGGGCATCCGCATCTTGCAAAATGTACAGCGTGATTTTTCCACTGGGCTGGTGGGACAGGTTGACCTGGAGATCCAGGTCCCACCGGACTTTCCCGAGAAGTACCGTGATTCATTGATTCGCTCAGCGGAGCTGTGCACCGTTAAAAAGCACCTGGAACATCCCCCTACATTTGACATCACGACCAGGGTGGTGTAAGGGAGGCCAATTTTCCGGGCAGGGACCCTGAGGAGATTAATTTGATGCGTCTGGTACAGAAGTAAACACCCTGGCAGGGTTCAAAGACTCAAAGACTGGGTTGATAAACGGCTATAATAGAAACCATGGCATTCAAATTACCCCCTGGGGTGATCATCGCTGAGGAGCGCCCCTGGGATGGCGAAAGTGTTGGACGGGTGAACCGGGCAGCCTTTGAGAGCGAGTATGAGGCACTGTTGGTAGACCGACTGCGTGAGCGTTGCCCGGGTATTCTTTCCCTGGTCGCCCGCAAGGGTGACCAGGTGGTCGGGCATGTGCTGTTCTCGCCTGTGCGGATCCGCCAGGGAGAAGGTCAGGACCTCATCGGGAGGGGTCTGGGGCCATTGTCGGTTTTACCAGACAGGCAAGGTCAAGGGATCGGCTCAGCGCTGTGCCGGGAGGGGCTGCAGCGCATGAAGGCTGCCGGGCACCCCTTTGTTGTCGTGCTCGGCCACTCGGGCTATTATCCCCGCTTTGGATTTACACAATCCAGCCAGCACGGCATCCGGTGCGCCTTTGAGAACGTCCCCGATGAGGCGTTCATGATCTGCATTTTGAAGCCTGCCAGCATGAAGGGGGTCAGCGGCGTGGCGTACTACCGACCGGAGTTTGACGAAACAGCCTAAAACCGGGTGCAAAGTTTTTAAAATCGCCCTTGACAAAATATACCGGTCGGTATAGTATGGATATATGGATAACCGACAGCGATTGCTGGATTGCGCCTTGGACCTGTTCAGCCGGTATGGGTATGACGCCGTCAGCGTGCGCGAGGTGGTCGAATACGCAGGTGTGACCAAGCCGACACTTTACCATTATTTCGACAGCAAACGCGGCCTGCTGGACGCACTGCTCAAACGCGAGGCAGGAAGGTTGCTGACGGAGGTCTTGGTGGCAGCCCGATACCAGGGCGACCTGGTTGCCACCCTGGAGAGCATTGCCAGGGCCTATTTTGCCTTTGCTCAGGCCCATCCCGCCTGCTACCGCATGCAGTTGGGGATGTATTTTTCAGCCCCTGAAAGCGAGGCCAACCAGGCGATCCGTCCCTTCACCAACCAGCAGCGTGAAATCCTCGAAGGGGTGTTCATCCAAGCCGCGGAGGATCAGGGCAATTTGCGCACACGCCACGCCCGCTATGCTGCTGGCTTGCTGGGGACGATAAACGCCATGATTGGGTTGCATTTTAATGACGGCTTGGTTTTAGGGGAAGAACCGATTTACCTGACAGTGCATCAGTTCATGTATGGGATTTTCAGCTAAAAAGGATTTTTTTATTTGTCCGCCTTATACCTACCGGTAAATATAATAGTTTGGGAGGCATTTACACGATGACAGCTCATTGGCCACAGGAAGCAATTTTTTATCACATTTACCCGCTGGGATTGTGCGGCGCCCCGGAGCGCAATGACTTCAATGCGCCTGTTGAGCACCGCCTTGAGCTGCTCTATCCCTGGCTCGATCATGCCAAAAACCTGGGTGCGACCGCCCTGTATCTGGGTCCCGTGTTCCAGTCCAGCACCCATGGCTATGACACCTGCGATTACTATCAGATTGACCGCCGCCTTGGCGATAAGAAGTCTTTTGCCCGTTTTGCTGAGGCTGTTCACCAAAGCGGGCTGCGACTGGTGCTGGATGGTGTTTTCAACCACGTTGGGCGGGATTTCTGGGCGTTTAAGGATGTCCTGGCCCAGGGTGAACGATCGGCCTATGTAGACTGGTTCCACAACCTGCGTTTTGGTGAGACCAGCCCGAAGGGCGATCCCTTTCAGTATGAGTCCTGGCATGGGCATTACAGCCTTGTCAAACTCAACCTGGCGCACCCCCATGTGCGGGAGCATCTTTTTGATGCCGTGGGGATGTGGATGGAAACATTTCAGGTCGATGGATTGCGCCTGGATGCGGCCGACAGCCTGGATTTCGACTTCATTCGGGCTTTGCGGGCCTTCACCAAGGGGCGGCGGGCCGATTTCTGGCTGATGGGTGAAGTGGTGCACGGGGATTACCGAAAATGGGCCAACCCTGACACCCTCGACGCGGTCACCAACTATGAATGCTATAAAGGCTTATTTTCCAGCCTGAATACGGCCAACTATTTTGAGATCGCGCACAGCCTGGAACGGCAAAGTGGAGAAAGTGGGCTTTACAAAGGGATGGGCCTGTACAATTTTGCCGACAACCACGATGTGGACCGCATCGCCAGCAAGCTGGACGACCCGGCACAGCTTTACCCGCTATACCTGCTGCTGTACTGCATGCCGGGCATCCCCTCCGTGTATTATGGCAGCGAATGGGGTGTGAAAGGGGTCAAAGGGGACTATTCAGACGCACCCCTGCGGCCAAACCTGGATCTCTATCTTTTGAGAACACAATCGCCGCAGCCAGGGCTGGCCGATTTTCTCCGCAAACTCGGGGCCATTCGCCAGGGTTCCCCGGCTTTGCGCCAGGGGGATTTCGAGATGCTTCACGTTGAGCACAGGCAGTTGGCCTTCAAACGCCAGACGGCTGAAGAGACGGTCGTGATCGTGCTCAACAGCGCCCGGGAGCCGGCACCTGTTGACCTGCCAGTCAGGGATCGTGCGCAGGTATGCGTGGACCTGCTTGATCCGGGTGAGAACTTCCACGTCAGGGACGGACGCTTACGGACAGTCATCCCCCCAACCTGGGGCAGGATCTTAAAAATGGTCGAGTGACCTGAAATTGAATGCTTTGCCTGGAAGATCGGTGGCTTGTTTGCCGGTGAGAGGCCGTATTTTACTGAAGTTTGACCCCTTTTGCGGGCATGGGCATGTTGCTCGGAAAGCGGCCGCCTTGTTCAGTTACCTGGGCGCCGGTGTTGGCGTTGCGATAGGTGTGAATGGGTGTAAGTGACAGGGCTGTTTGGTTTTCCTGCGCCCAAACGGCCAGACGGCGCAATTCCTGCAAAGATTGTTCCACTGCCAGGCCTTCATCAACCCCGAAGCGGTAGGTGAAAAAACCGGGATTGTCCTTCAGGTAGGCTAAAATGGCATCCCAGGCAGCGATGACCGGGCCCAGGCGGAATTCATGATCGACCTGCATGAGCGGGTGCAGGGGCAGCCTGAGGTTGCGCACCAGGACGTCGATCATGGTGGGGTTGTAAAGAAAATGGGCGTAGGCATCCCCATGTGTGACCTGCAGGGGTTCCGGCGGCGGGGAAGAGGTGAACAATCCCCCCTGGTGGACCTCAACCTCTAAAATGTAGCGCTGATCCGCTTTCATGTGCGCCTGGCACAGGTCTTCCGGGGGGACCAGGGCGTTGATCTTCTCCAGGATCAGGTCGGCCGACTTGGCCAGGCTGGCTTTCATTGAAGTTTCGTTTTCATCCAGGGTGACTGGCGGGAGCACCTCGCCGACGTTCATCACCAGTTTGGGGCGCTTGAGCTTGAGGGCTTGCCCCAATCCGCCCCGGATGCCGCCAAAGCCGATCGGCAGCACCGGCGCCTGGGTGCGGTAACTGAGCCAGGCTGCGCCGATTTGCGCAGGCATCTGGCCGGCCTGCCAGACGCCGCCCTCCGGGAAAATGCCCAGGATGCCACCCTGTTCGAGCACACTGGCGGCCTTCTGCAGTCCCTTGCGGTCCAGGTTACCCCGGTTGACGGGGATCAGGTCGTAGGCATTGACGATGAAAGCGTAGTTGGGGTCAAAGGGGATATCCCCGTTCCCGATGAATTCAACCAACCCGGGGTTGTATACCGCCATCATGACCGCTTCAAGGACGGCAGCATGGTTGCCAGCCAGGATCATGGGCCCCTTTGTAGGCAGCCTTTCCCGGCTGTTGATCTCAACCCTGGCAAACAGGGCCAGCAGCACCTTGCCGAGAGTCCGCATGCCGCCCCGGATGAAGACGCGGCGGGGGTACTTGACGCGGTTATCAGCCTGATCTTTCATAAACGTCTCTGTTGATTGTATTGATCTTCCTGGGGGGCTGAGAAAAGAGTCTGGCTGTCTGTGCCCCATGATCTGGTCCCAAGGGAGGTGGACACCAGGCATGATTATAACCCATCACATCGCGAAAGGAACATCTGCAGTATGTTAAGAATCTGCAAACCCTGGCAGCCTCGTTAACAATTCAAATTATGTGGAGAAGGAGTGAAACCAAACCCCAAGTATAATTGGGATGAGCGCACACGGCGCATTTTCGGTGGCCTGGTGTGTGCGCCTTCGCATCATAGAATGGACCGAGATCAATGGATTTCTCAAAAATCAGTTACCGCAGCACCCTGGGGCGTTTGATCAGGCTGCCCTTGCGGTTGCTCCCCAAAGGAACGGTGTTACCGATCATGCAGGGCAGCCTGCGCGGCAAGAAATGGATCGTCGGGGCAGGGGAGCATGGGTACTGGCTGGGAAGTTACGAACTGCAAAAAAGGCTGGCCTTCGAACGGGAGATCACGCCGGGTATGGTGGTTTATGATATCGGCGCCAATGTCGGGTTTTACAGCCTCCTGGCAGCCCACTTAACCGGCCCGGAGGGCAAGGTGTACGCCTTTGAGCCGGTCAGCCGCAACGTGGAATATATCCGCCGGCACATCGCCCTCAACGGCTGTGAAAATGTGCAGGTGCTTGAAGCCGCTGTAGCACAGCAGAGCGGGGAAGCGTTCTTTGACCTGGGCGCCAGCATCGCCACGGGGCACCTCTCGCAAACGGGAACGGTCAAAGTCCGGCAGGTGTGCCTGGATGAGCTGCTGGCAGAGGGGGAAATCTTACCGCCTGATACGATCAAAATTGATGTGGAGGGGGCTGAGTTCGCGGTGGTCCAGGGCGCCAAGCGCTTGATCGAGGTTCATCGGCCGCTCATATTCCTGGATACCCATGGCCGGGAGGCACATACCGCCACCCTGGGGTTCTTGCGGGAGTATGGCTACCAATTTGAAGCCCTCGACGGTCGTCCGCTGGCGGAGGCCAAGGATCTGCTGGCGCGGCCGCCGGTGGAGTGAAACGGGACCAGACCTCGACCATTAATTAGGATAAATATGATAAATAACTTAATAAATTCGCATTCGGGATGGAATTAGCGCGCCAGGCCGCCGCTCACCTGCACCAATCCAGGCGAGCCCTGTGCGCCCGCGATGTGGATACGCCCTGGCAGGAACTGGTCAATCACATGGGCGTTGGTCAGGAGGTGTGCGGTGACCCGGTTCGTGCGGAAGGCCGATTCCCCGGGCACGACCAGCAGCGGCAGCAAGAGCTGATCCGCCAGGAAGTGGTCCACACAGCCGTCGGTCTCGAGGAAGGCCAGCAGCGCCTCCACGGCTTCGTCTGCCACCCGTTCGGCGGGTTTGCCCGGGGCGCCTAGGGCTGTGAAGCAGGCCCTGCCGCCCTTTGAGAAGGCGGCTTTCAGCAGGATGAAGGTGCCCTTGCCCTGGGAAGGCAACCGCTGGGTCTGGATTTTTGCCTCCGGTGCGTGGTCATGCAGCCGTTTGAGCGCCTGGTGCTTCTGGCGCTTGGCGATCTCGTCTGCAAGGTTAGCCACCCCTGAAAACCCGGTCACGGCAGTTAGCTGACCGCGGTCCATGCACAGGAAGGGGTTCAGATCTTTGGCGGGCAGGATTTTTGCCCGCACCTCGCCGCCGCCCCGGGGATAAAAACCTGCCTGGCGCAGATCGAGCTCTGCGCGAAAGCCGCAAAAGGCCAGCACAGGCAGCCATTGTTGGCTCAAATATTCAAAAATTGGACTCCAGGGCACATGGGTCCCACCGGTAAGGGTGATGTCTGCAGTGCCGCCCGCCAGGCTGAGGGGCAGGAACACGGTTTGCAGCACCAGGCTAAGGGCACCAGCGGTGGGTATCTCGAACCGAAAACGCCCGGAACGCAGTTTGGTTGGGCGCAGGGTCAGTTCCTGGCTAGCGAGATGGGCGCCTGTGGTTTCGGCCTCCGTCAGCCTGGCGATGGCCTTCACAGCGGCCAGGTGCTGGGGGCGCAGACCAGGCCGGCTGCGCTGGGCCCGGATCTGCACAATCCGGACAGGCTGTCCGGTCAGGGCAGCCAGGGTCAGGCTGCTGCGCAAAATTTGCCCGCCGCCCTCACCGAATGCGCCGTTGATTTCAAGCATGGTTGCAACTCCCATCCGTGGGATTTAAGCGTATCTTACCACAGGATGTTTCACGTGAAACATGGGATTCAATTGGTTAGGAGGTCAGTTTGCACGCAACGCTCTATCAGGGGGTTGACGGTGCGAAATTGGGGTATAGTGTTTATGTTTCACGTGAAACCATGGCAGAGCGGGCACCCGTGCTGGGTGGGTCAGCCCTTGCTGCTGTTAACCCATGCAGGAGTTGTGATGCCGTACTGGATCAGGGTCTACAATCAACACTTACTGGGTCAATTCAGCGCCGAAACGTTGCGGGCAGCGCTGGCCGGGGCGAATTTTCGCACCCTGTGCGACCAATACGGGCTGGATTCGGCACTGATCGGGCCGGCGCGCAGGCACCTGGCGGTCGAACTGCCCGTAAACCAGGGGGTGCCATTGATCCTGGTGCGTTATGCACCCCGGCCACAGCCACCGCTTGTGGTGACCGAGCAGAGCCTTGACCTGAGTTTGGATGCGGATTCCCTCTGGGTAGGGCTGACGGCAAGCGTCCGGGCGCGGTTGATGCAGGTGCAGGCGGTGTACATGATCGAGTTGCTTGAAACACAGCTGACCGATATGGGGTTGCTGCTGGCCTATGAATTTGCCCGCTGGGCTGCCCAGCGGGGTTCGGGGATCGTGCTCGGGCTGGACGGGGTATGGTACCGCTTAAATGCCCACCAGGCCTTCATCCCACTGACCTGAGGCTCAACCAAGTGGTTACCTGTGGACGGGGGAGAGGATCGATGCGAAAAGCGCTGTTGTCCTCACTGCAAGCGACCGTCGCGGCCGCGCGGGGCCTCGCGCAGGAAGGCCAGCGCACGGCCCTCGTCGCCGCGCATGATGATCTCAAGATGGTGGTTTTCCCGGAAATCGTTAACAGCAATCAAGCGTAAGTACTTGAACATCATCGGCTCAACCTTGATCCACTCTGCCACCCGGTTGTGCGTGTCGTAAAAGAAGGCACGGTTGAACTCGTCTTCGCCGATGTGGGTTGCCAGGGGGAAGATCTCGCCTTCCAGCAAATCCTGGAAGAAATGCGTGCCCAGGGAAGGCTCAGGTGCCGGCCCGATGCCCGCACCGGACAGCTCGACCAGGGCTTTGCTGTTAAAGATATCCGCATAATCCACATGAACACCCAAATCGGGGTTGGAGGTGCCCCAGCGCCCCGGTCCCACGCAGATGAAGGCTTGCCCTTCGAGAGCGCTGTTCAACCGGCCGATGGCCCGTTCAAGCGCGTTCCTGGCAGACTGGGTTGGGATGCTGAAGTACCCTTCTGGGGGAACGAACAAGACATAATCGATTTCGTCCAGCCAGCCGCCAGCCACCATGATGCTCGAGGAAAAGATGACCTCCTCTGGGGCGAGGTTTTTGGGGAAATCCACATGCTGCTCTTCCCTCAGGTAGCTGAGGGGCCGGCATTGGATCAGGGACAGCTTGATCTCGGGTTTGTCGTTGTCGTGGACGATGTCGATGATGAACTCCACGTCCACAGGCGAGTTGTATTCTTCCTCAAGCACGGTCAGCATATAGCGCATACGCTCGGGGAAAGGTGTACGGCGGAGCAGATCCTCAAATGTGAGGATCAATTGTGAGGGCTCAGCATCCACCAGGCGGGAGCGCAGTGAGCGGAAGTACCCCTCTTCGTCCACCTGGGCCAGGTAGCGCAGGGGTGGGTATTTCCCGTCCAGCACTTGCTGGATCGGGAGGGTCTTCATCTGGTTGTCTTTGAGGTCGATCAAGTCCACATACTGCTGGGAATAGCGGCGGATGGATTTGACTGTGCTGGAGGGGCGCAGCGTTGGGTGGCTGAGTGCGACCAGGCGGGGGTAGTCGTTCCCCACGCGGTCGACGGCGCGTGTGCCCAGGCCCCACACCATGCGGATAAACCCATCCTCCGGTCGGATTTGAGGTGACCAGCGGTATTGGTTGTGGCTGAAAGCCACACCGGCCACATCTGGGAGGTAATAATCGCCAAACTGGTTACCCTCCACCACCTGGATCAGAACGGCCATGCGCTCATCATAATCCTGCAAACCCCGGCTGCGTCGGTACAGCAGGGCTGTTGGGTTGAGGGTGGAGGCGTAGATCCTGGCGATGGCCCGGGTCAGAGCCTGCAGATTTTGTTCCAGGTTGCCCTGGTTCGGGCAGAAAATGCTCTCGTATTTCCCGGCAAAGGCTGTGCCGAAATTGTCCTCCAGCAAGGAGGATGAGCGTACGATCAGGGGCTGGTCTTCAACGGTCATTAACAGGGTTTTCAGGCGGTCGATGATGCCGGGAGGGAATTCGCTGCGGTCATAGTCCTCCAGGATCTTGGGGTAGTCGCGGCGCATCTCCTCTTCGGCTTTGTATTTCTGGTCGTTCCAATGGTGCAGGTTGTTGACAGAGATGAAGGTGTACAGCAAATCCGAACCCATATAGTACGATATGGGCGTGCGGACATTCTCGCGGATGTCGGCGCGGGGATGCTCTTTGAGTATCCGGGCAGCCAGGAGCATCCCGGCAGCCTTGCCGCCAATCCGTCCGTGACCGATCTTGTGCAGGCGCACCTCTGCCAGGTCTGAAATGGTGAACCAGTCCCGTGCAATGTTGATGTAACGCAGCTGGTCGCTGATCATATTGCGGATCAGGACCACTTTGATCTCCCTGAGGCGGTGCTCCAGGGGTTTTCGTACCTCAGGGGGCATTTTTTCGATCATCATACCGTGGTTGAAGAGCAAATCCTGGGGAGCAATTTCAGGGTTGAAGGAAAACAGCGCGTCCTGGCTGGTCACGCCCCTTTCGTTCAGCACCTGTTGGATCAATTCCTCGATCAATTCAAAGCTCAAGTGATGGCTAAAGTAAAAATCCGTCAGCTGGTCACGAATGATGGCTTTACGCTGCTCCCACACCTCGGCGGGTTCCTCGATTTGGGGCTCCTGCAAACCCTCCCGCTCCTGGGATTGGATTGCCTTGCGGATCACCTCCTGCTCAAACTCCTGCAGGTCGATGTATCCGCGGGAAAACAGCTCCTGGCGCATTAAATCGCGCACCTGGGTGGAGAGAATGGGGTATTGCGAGAGCACCAGGTAGGTGCTCAGAAGGCGATCGGTTGCGCTGGGCGGCAAGGTCATGGTTTTTTACCCTTTGTTTGTGATCCGGGTTGCCTTAATTCTAATTGAAAACGGTGAAAAAGTGAGCGGATATCAAAAAAGCGCCAGAAATTCGGGCGCTTTTGATGAATTTGATTTGACTGCCATTAGCTGATGTGCATCGGCATGATGATGTGTTTGAAGTGATCATCTCCCTGGGGGCGGAGCATACCGGGCGTGTTGGCGGCGTTGGTCTCCAGCCAGACGTTGTCTGCCTTGATCACTTCCAGCACTTCCCGCAGGAAGCGGACGTTGAAGGCCACCAACAGGGGCACACCGTCGACCGAGGCGTCCACGAGGATCTCGGAGGAGCCGGTTTGCTCGGATTGCGCAGAAAGCTCCAGGGTGCCGGGGCTGGCTTCACCGGTTTCGGGGATGATGTTCAGCCGGGCGACATTGGTGCCGTCGCGGGCGATGATCTCAGCCTGTTTGCAGGCCTTCAGCAGGCCGCTGGTTGAGAGCAGGGTGTGGGTTTTGAAGTTCGGCGGGATGATGGCACGATAGTCCGGGAAGGTCCCTTCGATCAGCTGGGAAGCCAATTCCAGGTTGTCCATGTGGAAGATCACCTGGCCTCGGTCTGGCGGGAAGGTCATGATCAGGCCTTCTTCGCCGGAACCGCTCATCACGCGTGACAGCTCAACCAGCGCGCGGGCCGGGATGATGGCCTCGATGGGACGGGAAACCGGGTTGGGGATATCATCCTCCCGGATGGAGATGCGGAAGCCGTCCGTGGCAGCCATGGTGATGTGTTCACCATCCAGTTTGAGCAGCACGCCGGTGAGCACCGGCCTGGCTTCGTCTGTGGAGGCGGCAAAGGCGACCTGCTGGACCATCTCCCTGAAGTTGGTGACGTTCAAAGGAACGCCTTCTTCGAGGTCAGGTTCTGGAATGGGAGGGAATTCTTCGGCGTCGATGCCTTTGATGTTGGTTTCAGAGGTACCGCAGCGCACATTCAAGGTCTGGGTACTGTTATCCAGGGTGAGCACCACCTGTTCGCTGGGCAAGGTGCTGACCAGGTCGGTGAAGGTGCGTGAGGGGACCGTGATGGCGCCTTCACCCTCAATGCGCGCCCCAATCCAGCTGGTGATGCCCAGTTCCAGGTTGGTGGCAGACAGGCGTAAGCGGCCTTGGTCGGTTTTGATGAGGATGTTCGAGAGGACGGGCAGCGTGCTGCGTGGCGAGACGGCTCTCGAAACCATGTTGACGCTATGGGCAAGTTGGGATTGTTTGACATGAACTTTCATCGGGTGCGCACCTCTCCTGTAGCCTGATGTTAATAAAATTTATCCTATAAAAGTATACTGCGAGTGTTAAATTTTTACCAGTGACCAGATGCGCGCCGTTTCAATCAGATCCATTCCGCTGTTGACAGCCCTTGTGGTGTGAAGTAAGCTTAACCCTGTCCGGGTGGGACCGGCGCGGCGGAGCCCTGTGAACCCCGTCAGGTCCGAGAGGAAGCAGCGGTAAACCGGTATCTCCGGGTGCCGCCGGTAATCCTGCCCGGGCCTTTTTATTGCTCGCCGTTGAACGAATATTAATTTATCCTAAGAACGCTAAACGGGGCACCAGGCGGCGTTGATTGAGGACATTAATATTAAATTAATAATAATTACCGTGAAAATCAGGGCAGTGGCTCGCCGGATGAGCGGCCTTAAGGGTAGATTACTTCTGGCTGGCATTGAAGGCTGGGCCAATTAATGATATAACCGATCACATGGACACACCCACACCGCCCGTTTGCGATTACGAAGGTTCTGACTACCAGCACAGTTTTTGGGATGCCGGCGGCCGTGCTTACGAAGACGCCGTTGAGGCGATCGCGCTCAAGCGGCTGTTGCCCCCCAAGGGCGAGTTTATGCTGGAATTGGGCGCTGGCGCAGGGCGCAACACGAACCGCTATGCCAATTACCAACGGATTGCCCTGCTGGATTACTCCCGCACCCAGCTCGAGCAGGCGCGTGGGCGCCTGGGGGCATCGCAGCGCTACCTGTATGTGGCTGCAGACGTCTACCGGCTGCCGTTTGTTGACGGCCGCTTTGACGGGGCCACCATGATTCGCACCCTGCACCACATGGCCGAGCCGGCCCTGGCCCTCTCGCAGGTGCGGAGAGTGATGGCGCCGCAAGGCGTGTTCATTTTGGAGTTTGCCAACAAGCGCAATATCAAAGCCATGCTGCGCTACCTGGTCGGGGGTCAGGATTGGAGCCCTTACAATCCCGAACCGGTGGAATTTGCCGCCCTGAACTTTGATTTTCACCCTAAAGCCGTGCGCGGCTACCTGGCGGCAGCGGATTTTTCCATCGATCGGCAATTGACCGTCTCGCATTTCAGGGTGGGCGCGTTGAAAAGGGTCATCCCGCTGCCCATTCTCGTCAGGCTGGATGCGCTGCTACAGTGGACGGGGGCGTTGGTGCAGGTCACGCCCAGTGTATTCGTGCGCACCTGTGCCATCGGAAGACCTGGGCAGCGGGCTGAGGGCCGTGCCCTCTTCCAATGTCCAGCCTGCCAGACGGCATTGCCGGGCGCAGACCACAATTTGACCTGTGAAGGCTGCGGCCGCACTTGGGAATACCGGGACGGTATCTACGATTTCCGCATCAAGGATGCGTAATGCATTCAAAATAGGCGCTTCGAAGGGGAAAAATTCGCCTTTTCACCGCAAGGCTAGGTGGTAAACCTGTGCAACGCGCTCAGAACATCCGACAGGGGTTATGGGGGTAAACGGGGCAGACCCACTGCTTAGCGGTAGGTTTCCCAGATACTCAAAACCCGATCTGCATAGGCATAACCCATATCCATCGGTCCATAGCGGAACAAGCCCTCACGGTAGGAACCATGTTTTGTGACCAGGTCGGCCAGCATTCGGCTGCCATAAGCGAGGTTGAAATCTGGGTCCTCCAGCTCAGCGATTGTGGGGCGAGAGGCAAAACAGGGCCCGTTGATGCACATGAACTCTGCTGCCAGCCCGTCACGGGGCATGATCTGCATCAATCCCACTGCGCCGCTGTGGGAATAGGCCTGCGGGTCACCGCCGCTCTCCTGCAGGACGACGGCCGCGATCAGACTGGCAGGCAGGCCGGTCTGATAGGCGTTGGCCTCAATGGCCGGGCACCAGCGCAGGACGGTCGGCGGGAAGCTCGCGGGCAGCGAACAGGCGGGCCCCTCCTCCGGATTGTGAGCCGCTGATGGCTGCGCCAGGGCGAGGACTGCCGTCTGCGAGGCAGACTGGGACTCAGCAACCGCCGTGAGGGTGGGCGCCAACAGCGCCTGGGGCGGCATTTGTGCGGCAGCCACCGTGCCCACCCAGATCACGATCAGGCACCCTATCAATATGGCCGGGACGACGATGATTCTTCGCATGGCTCACCTGTTTCCTGATAATAGAACAAAAGTTCGTATATTTACCCACAGTATAGCACATAAGTTCTAAATTACAAGGCAAAGGGGCAGACTCACGCATTTTTTAAGGTTAAATTGGCTTTTTTAGACAGCGAGAAGGGGATTTAATGTGAAAAGAGGTTCGCAGCGGGGAAAATTACCGGGTAAATGCAGGTGTAACGCTGGAGAAAGGGCCAAATTTTTTCCACGTTTGAACCTTTCAGGGTGCTTCACCGTTAACCGGATGCGGCCCGGCTTGGTTGAAAGCCATTTAACAGCGTGCCATGCCCTGCCCCTCTGAAGGCATGGGGCGTTATTGCGCTTGATCAACGCGTGCTGTGCGAATATTGAGAATTAGGCGCAAATCAGATAAACTAAACCCATGTTTAACCTACCGCACGGCCTTGTGGTCTTTGTTTCCATGGGCGCCTGGAGCGCGCTGCATTCCTGGCTGGCCGCCATTTCCACCAAAGACATGGCGGAACGTATCGCTGGCAAAGGCATCCGGCGCTATTACCGCCTGATCTTCGTAGGGATTGCCGGGCTGACGTTGCTCCCCGTCCTGGCGATGGTGGCCTTGTTGCCAGCGCAAGTGCTATGGGTCATCCCCACCCCGTGGCTATATCTCACGCTCTCCCTGCAAGTTTTGGCCCTGCTCGGGTTGCTGGTCACCGTGCTACAAGTGGATACCCTGGCTTTTATCGGCTTGCGCCAGCTGACCCAACCGGATATTGAACAGCGCAACGAATTGGTCACCCGGGGGTTTTATCGCTGGGTCAGGCACCCTTTGTATTTCTTCAGCCTGGTCATGTTTTGGCTGTTCCCCTACATGACCGATTTAGTCCTGGCCTTTGTGATCGCCAGCAGCCTGTATTTCATCATCGGCACGATACCCGAAGAACGGAAACTGGTGGCGATTCATGGTGAAGCCTACCGGCAATACCAGCGGGATGTCCCCAGGATCATCCCCGGGTTGAAGATCTTCTAAAGCGGTGCTTGTTTAGAGCGGTTTGAGGTCAAAGGGCACACCGGCAGCTTTTCCGGCCTCGATGAGCGCGTCGACAATTTCCACCAGCAGGGGGACGCCTTCGGACTGGTATTTTTCAGCCTTTTCAAATTCCTTTTCGCCGTGAACAAAAATTCGCTCCTGCCCGGGTAGTTTTGGTGTGTCCTTTAACGCGCGGATATAGTCATCCATATTGGCTTTGAACTCGTCAACTGGGCGGAAGTTATCAATCTTGATGGCCGCAAAGAAATGGCCGACATCTGCATTGCCCCTGTGTGAAGGATGGCCTACACCGGTGCCAAAGGCAGCCCCGGAAAGCACGCCTGAGAGCAGATCCACCAGCAGCGACAGCCCATAGCCCTTATACCCGCGCAATTCTGCCGGGCCGCCCAGGGGCAGCAAGGCGCCGCCATGGCGCACTTCGGCGGGATCGCGGGTCAGTTCGCCCTGGGCGTTGATGCCCCAGCCTGCAGGGATCGGCTGGCCCGATTTTTCATGCACAGCGATGCGCCCAATGGTGACGATGCTGGTGGCCATATCCAGCACGAAGGGCTTTTGTTTGCCAGCAGGCATGGCCACGGCGATGGGGTTGGTGCCCAGCACCGCCGGAAGGCCGAAGGTTGCTGCCACCAAGGGCTGGGAGTTGGTCAGGCTGATCCCGATCATGTCCTCTGGCAGGGCCATCATGGCATAGTAGCCGGCAATGCCATAGTGGTTGCTGTTGCGCACGGTGGTGATGGCTAACCCCGCTTTTTCAGCCAGCTCGATGCAGCGGGACATGGCCCGGTAACCCACCACCTGGCCAAGCCCATTGCCGCCGTCCAGGGCCAGGGTTGCCGGACTTTCCTTGAGCACACTCAGGGGAGAATACGGGTTGATCTGCCCTTTGAGCAGGCGGTCGCCATAATAGCTGTACAGCCTGATCACGCCATGGGAGTTGATCCCGCGCAGATCGGCGGAGACGAGCACATCGGCCGCGATATGGGCATCAATTTCAGGGACATCCAGCGCGGTAAAGTAGCTTGCCACGTAGGCTTTCAGAGCATCAACAGGATAAATTAAGGATTCAGGCATGGGTTTTCTCCCGGTTCATTGAGGGCAGGCTAATTATAATCCAGCCCTGGCCGCTCAGCGCCCGTGGGAGCAAGGGGTGTCAGCAGGGGGTTACAGGGTCAGCCCTGCGTGCTATAATAAGGCACGTTAGGAGAAGAAAAATGCCAAACCCAAGCATCATTGCCCACCGAGGTGCGAGTGCACACGCACCCGAGAATACCATGGCGGCTTTTCAACTTGCCTTAGACCAGGGGGCTGACGGCATTGAGCTGGATGTGATGCTCTCAAAGGATAAGCAGCTCGTTGTGATCCACGATGATACGCTGGAACGCACCACCAACGGGTCCGGCCGGGTCAGGGACCTGACCCTGGCGCAGCTCCTGGCGCTGGATGCGGGCATGGGCGAGCAAATCCCAACCTTGAAACAGGTTTTGGATGCCTTTGGGGGCCAGATACTGATCAACATTGAATTGAAAAATTACGCCACCCCGTTTGACGCTTTGCCGGTTCTGACCGCGCAGCTGGTGAAAACGGAAGCGTTAATCGAATCGGTGATCATTTCCACATTTAATCCTTTCAATTTGGGGCGGGTTCGCCGGCACTGTCCGGGTGTGCCGTTGGGTTTGTTGACTGTGCCTGGTAAAGCCGATTTATGGCTGTGGCGGCTGTTTCGGTATGATGCTCTTCATCCCTATTTTACAGATGTAGACCAGGCCCTGGTCGCGGCCCAAAAAGCCCGGCAGCACCAGGTTAACGTATGGACGGTCGATGACCCAGACGAAATCCACCGGCTGGCTGCTCTAGGCGTTGACAGTCTGATCACCAATGACCCCCAGTCCGCACGCCAGGCCCTGGAGGCTGCCACGTGAAGAAATTATCGCTGTGGGTTCGCCTCTTCTGCGCCCTGGTGCTGATCCTGGTCAGCCCGGGTGTGCTGACTGTGCGCGCCCAGGAATCCTCAAGAGCCGAAGCGCTCCTGCAAACCATGAGCGCAGAGGAAAAGGTAGGCCAGCTTTTCCTGGTCACCTTTGATGGCACAGCAGTGGAAGAAGGATCGGACATCTACACTTTGCTCAGCGATTACCATGTGGGCGGGGTGGTGCTCAGCGCGGATAACAATAATTTCACCGATGAGGAGACAGCCCTCTCAGCCCGCTTGTTAACCCAGGCGCTGCAAGAGTTGGTATGGGAATCCTCCTCCCAGGTGATCGACATCGAAGATACCGGGCATTCCACCGGACAAACCTATGTGCCGTTGCTGATTGGCTTGCAACAACTGGGGAATGGGTACCCGGGTGATCAAATCCTTTCGGATCTGACCGAGATGCCCTCTCAGTTGGCAGTTGGCGCCACATGGGACCTGACCCTGGCGAACCGGGTGGGCGAGGCTTTGGGATACGAATTAGGTGCCCTGGGGTTCAACCTGTATTTGGGACCCAATTTAGACGTGCTCGAACTGGCCAACAGTGAGGCTGCGGCTTCTTTGGGTGTGAACGCTTTCGGCGGTAACCCCTACTGGGTTGGCGAGATGAGTAAAGCCTTCATCAGCGGCCTGCACACAGGCAGCAGCAACCGCATGCTGGTTGTTGCGCAAAACTTCCCGGGTACTGGCAATTCCGATCGGTCACCGGAGATGGAAGTTTCCACTGTCAGAAAGTCCCTGGAGCAGCTCAAACAGGGTGAGCTGGTGCCGTATTTCGCCGTCACTGCACCTGCTCCTGCCGATCCAGCCCGGGTCAACGGGCTGATGGTGTCCCACAACCGTTACCAGGGCTTCCAGGGCAACATCCGGGCGACCACCCGGCCGATCAGTTTTGATGCCATTGCGCTTCAGCAGGTGATATCACTGCCCGAGTTCAGCTCCTGGCGGGAGTCAGGCGGCCTGCTGGTCAGTGAAAATCTCGGCAGCGGCGCGGTCAAGCGGTTCTTTGACCCGAATGATATCAATTTTGATGCCCGACAGGTCGCGCGCAACGCATTTTTAGCTGGAAACGACCTCCTGTTTGTTGATAATTTCATCGGCACAGGTGACCCGGACGCATTCACAACCCTCACAGCCACAATCGACTCCTTTGTTCAAAAATACAGGGAAGATTCAGCCTTTGCTCGCCGGGTGGACGCCTCCGTCTTGCGGATTTTGGAAGCGAAGCTGGCCATTTATGGCGACTTTGCATTCTCGCGAGTCAGCAATATTCCCGGCACGCTTGAATCGCTGGGAGAAGCCCATGAAGTCACCTTTGATGTCGCTCAAGCAGCGGTCACACTGATCAGCCCCAGCGCCCAGGAACTGGATTCGGTTTTAACCGAAGCGCCGCAATGGTATCACAGCATTGTCATCTTCACCGATGTGCGCACCGTTTCCCAGTGTGATACCTGTCCTCAGTTACCTGCTGTCAGCACCACAGCGCTGGCAAATGCCCTGGTCGGCCTGTATGGGCCTCAAGCCGGAGGGCAGATTCTCCATAACAGGCTGGCTTCCTACACCTTTGGGCAGTTGAACCAATTTCTGGACAATTTTGAAAACGAAACCGTGGAATTGCTCGCCTCAAACCTGAACGCCGCCGATTGGGTTGTGTTCAATGCGCTGGATCTCTCACCGCAATACCCCTCATCAAATGCTTTACAGCGTATACTGGACGAACGTCCTGAAATCTTCTCTGGAAAGAACGTGATCGTGTTCACCATGGGGCCTCCAAACTACCTGGACGCTACGGATATCTCCAAGGTGACTGCTTATTATGCCCTGTTCAGCAATGCGCCCGCTTTCCTGGATGTGGCGGCCCGTGTGCTCATGCAAGAGTATGATCCGCCTGGCGCGTTGCCTGTTTCGCTGAATGCGGCAGGCTACGACCTGGGATTGACGACATCGCCCAATCCGAACCAGATCATCCGGCTGGAGCTTGTCTTGCCAGAGGAAACGGTCGGTGACGCGCCTGACCTCCAAGAAACGTCCGAAACCGCCACACCTGCTGCCACAGCGACACCTGAACCCACCCCGCTGCCAATCTTCAATGTGGGTGATACGATCACGATTCGCACATCGCAGATTGTTGATCATAACCAAAATGTGGTTCCCGACGGCACCAGCGTGCGCTTCAACTTCAGGATCTCGGGCGAGCCGGGCATCACCCAGCTCTTTGAATCCCCAACCGTGGGGGGCGTGGCATTCTTTAATTATCGCATCGAATCGGCCGGGGGCATGGATATCACCGCCTCCAGCGGTCCTGCCACCCAATCCGAGACCTTGCAGATCAACATTTCGCCAGAAGGCATCACGTCCTTCTTTGCCTTTACACCCACGCCAGGCCTTTCACCATCGCCGACAGAAATGCCCACGCCGACGGTTATGCCCACACTGCAGCCCACACCTACCAGCACCCCTGAACCTGTCTTGGTGGATTATCCCTCGCTGGGCGATTGGGCATTTGGTGTGCTTGTGATGGGCATGGGCAGCGCCTTGACCTTTGCTATCGGGCTGCTTTGGTGGGGCTCCTCCCGCTGGGGGTTGCGCTCATCCTTGTGCACATTGGTGGGGGGTTTGCTATCCTACTCCTTCCTGAACCTGGGTATGGATGGGACCAAGCTCTGGATGCAGCAGTCAGGGACATCTTTTGTGATCGAAGTCGTCATCGCCGGATTGCTGCTGGGATGGATTGGTGCGCTGGTGTGGTGGATGCGGACGGATGGACGCTATCCAAAACGGAATCGAATCTGACCCGGCGCTGCAGGCCGGTATAGATAGTCCATCTGGTGTGAACTGGTGGGGGGTTAGAAGTTTCGAATCAGGGTCAGTAAAAAACTGATCACCATTAAGGAACCTGCCAGGTAGATTAAGATCTTTTCCGGTTTGCGGATCAACCGGGGCTGGATGCGTTCCCCGCGGAAGGTTTTCGTCATCGGCGCATCTTCGATGAACAGCGCTTTGACAAAGGCGTCGATATCCTTGGGGCGGTCTTCCGGATGGAGCTGGAGTGCCCAGTGGATGGCCCGCTCTGTGCGCAGGCTGACATCCGGGTTGATGTCCCTGACGCGGGGCAGGCTGCCCGGGGTCAGGAAGCGGTCACGCACATTGAGGGGCGGTTCATTCGTCAGCAGGTGGTAGAGGGTTCCCCCGAAGGCGTAGATATCGCTGCGGGCATCGGTATGGCCTGAATCCCCTCCATACTGCTCGAGGGGTGTATATAGCGCTGTCCCCTGGCCTTGCAGGATGGTGATGGTCACCTCGCCGGGGGCCAGCATCTTGACCAAACCAAAGTCCACCAGCTTGACCAGCCCGTTAGGCGTCAGTTTGAGGTTGCTGGGCTTGATGTCGCGGTGCACAATGGGTGTTTCCTGATTATGCAGGTATTTGAGCGCATCCGCCAGCTGGCTGGCCCAATTGAGGACGTCTTCCTCGGGTAAAAAAGCCTGGTTTTGACGGGCTTCAATCATCAACTGGCGCAAGTCTTTTCCGGGCACAAAATCCATCACCAGGTAATCCCGATCGCGGATCGAGAAAAAGTCTGAGACTTTTGGCAAGTTGGGGTGGTCCAGGCGCGCCAAAATCGTCGCCTCGCGCTGGAACTGATCCCGCGCCTCTTGCAGCATTTCCTCAGGCAGGGCGAGGTCGTATTCCACTTCCTTAACCGCACACAGGCGACCTTCCAGGCGCAAATCTTCAGCCAGGTAAATACACCCCATACCTCCCTGACCGATGATTTCTTTGACCTGATACCGATTACGGAGCACCGTACCAGTCTTGATTGGGAATGGCATTGTATCAAACCTCAATTGATGACTTTCTGATCCATCGGTGATGGACCCTCGTTTCATTTGATATCCAGTCTTGATTTCGGCGTTTGACCGGTGACCACATGTTCAGCAACCACGAAATTTAAGTCCGAGCGAAAGCATGCTGAAACGGTATGATCATGGGTATTTTACCAGAGATGTGATCGTTTTGTAAGCCGGACGCGTTAGTTGTTATGGCAAAGTAGTAATGTCCAATTGTCTGGCAAAGTTAATCTACCCTGATTCTGCCACAACCAGGGTTGCCAGGTGACAAGACTGCTGGCTGAAGTGAAAAAACGGTCCGAATCGCTTATAATGAAAACCGAAAATCTCATACCAGGATGAATGTGATGACTGAAAACCCTGAATTCACCTACTATCACCCCATTACTGTGCGCTTTGCTGACCTTGACGCGCAAGAACACGTCAACAATGCCGTCTTCCTGACCTATCTCGAAAGCGCCCGCCTGGGCTACTATGAAAAAGCCGGCATCTGGCACCCTGATCGCGGGATGCAGTCCGGCATGGTGGTGGCCCATATCGACATCGACTACCACGCCCCGATCCGCTTTGGGCAAGCGCTCCGCGTTGGATTGCGGCTGATCCGGATGGGGGGCAAGAGCTTCACCCTCGGTTTCCTGATCGAATCCCTCCCGGAGCATATCCCGATGGCCAGTGGCACCTCCGTGATGGTCACCTACGACAGCGTTGCCGAGAAAAGTATCCCCATCCCCGCAGATTGGCGCGAAAAAATCACCCGTTTTGAAGAAATGAATGGAGAACGATGAACCTGCCTGAAATTGACCTCCAGGGAATGATCCGCTTTTTAACACAGCTCCTGGAGACACCCAGCCCCACCGGCTTCACAGACCGGGCTATCTCACTGTGCGAGGAAACCCTCGCCACCTTGCCCGGGGTCCAATTAGCACGCACCCGCAAAGGCGCGCTGGTCGCGACCTTGCCCGGGGAGACGGATAGCCCCTGGCGAGGCCTGACTGCCCATGTGGACACCCTCGGCGCGATGGTGAAGGAGATCAAGTCCAATGGCAGGCTGAAGCTTTCCAAACTGGGCGGCTATGCCTGGAACACCGTGGAAGGCGAAGGCGTCAGCGTGTTCACCCAGGCAGAAGCGGTTTTGCGGGGCAGTTTGCTCCTGACCAAGGCGTCTACCCACGTGCACGGCGGGGATGTGGGCAAGACCGAACGCAACGATGACACCATGGAAGTCCGCCTGGACGCCCGCACAACCAGTTCAGAGGAAACGCGCACTTTGGGTGTCAGCATTGGCGATTTTGTGGTCTTTGACCCCCGGGTAGAGGTCACGAACGGATTCATCCGTTCACGCCACCTGGATGACAAAGCGTGCGTGGCCTGCATGATCTATGCTGCCAAAGCCATCTCTGCGGCCGGCCTGCAACCCAAGGTGACCACCGTGCTGCACGTGAGCAATTATGAAGAGGTCGGCCATGGCGCTGCGGCCGGGATCCCGCCCCAGGTGAGCGAACTGATCTCGGTTGACATGGCAGCTGTGGGTGACGGGCAGGCTTCCGATGAATTCCACGCCACCCTGTGCGTCAAAGATTCCGGCGGGCCCTATCATCATGGACTCAGCCAGCGCCTGCGCCAGCTGGCTGAAACCCACAATATCCCGCACAAAGTTGATATCTACCCCTATTACGGCTCAGATGGCGAGGCGTACTGGCGGGCAGGCGGCGATGTGGCTGTGGCCTTGATCGGGCCCGGCGTGGATGCCTCGCACAATTACGAGCGCACCCATACCGAAGCGCTGGAGGCCACCACGCGTTGGTGCCTGGCCTACCTTCTGAATTAACCGTCCAATCATCAGCGTCGTAAAGAACCCGCGGCTGGCAAAATCATTAGCCAGCCGCTTTTGGTGAGGAGAGAAAAAGACGGGCATGGTCTTGATCCTCAGGAGGGAGCAGGACATTGGTCAACATGGATCAGCCCTTCAACAAGGCCAAAAGGGTTTTCCCCCGGTGATATTGATGTATACTCGAAGTGATATGCCCGACCTGATGCACCGACTGCAAACCCATGACCTGGGATTCCTGGAAATTGTCGCGCAACTGTGGGGGCTGGAAATCACAGCGCCCGATGTGCACACCGCCCTGCCAGCCCTAACCCGCGCCCTGCGCGACCCATCCCTGGTGATCGAAATCGTTGAGACTCTCCCCGTTGACGCCCGCCAGGCCCTGGACGCCCTGGTGCGTCACGCGGGCTGGATGCCCTGGGCGCGCTTCAATCAGAGCTATGGGCCATTGCGCGAGGTCGGCCCCGGCAAACGTGACCGTGAAAAGCCCTTCCTCGATCCGGTTTCACCAGCCGAAACCCTCTGGTATCGCGCCCTGATCGGGCGGGATTTTCTCCGCCGCGGCGGAGAACTGCAGGAATGTGCCTACATTCCGGATGATGTGCTGGAGCTACTCCCCCCGGTCAAGCCCAGCGAGCCCGAGCCGCCCGGAAGGGCGGCCTCCCCAGGCGAGACAGCCCGCATCCAGCTCGCCACCGACCGCATCCTGGACCACACCTGCACCTTGCTGGCAGCCCTGCGCCTTGGTGACCCAAACCGGTCGCCCGGGATTCACACCTGGCAGCCGCCTTTTGATGTAGTGCATGCCTTGCTGGCTGCCATGAAACTGATCAGCTCCGAAGAGCAGCCGGTGCCAGAGGACGCACGCCCCTTCCTCGAAATGCCGCGCGGTGAGGCCTTAGCCTGGCTGGTGCGCGGCTGGCGCGCTTCCCCCGAGTTCAATGAACTGCGCCTGGTCCCTAACCTGGTGTGCGAGGGAGCCTGGCGCAATGAACCCCTCACAACCCGGGAACGGTTGCTGGCCCGGCTCAGCGAGGTGCCGGAAGGCGCCTGGTGGCACCTGGAGAGTTTTGTGCGCGCCATCCACCAGCGTGAGCCTGATTTCCAGCGCCCCGCCGGCGACTTTGACACCTGGCTGGTGCGTGATGCCCGCAGCGGCGAATCCCTCAGCGGGATCCAGCACTGGGACCAGGTGGATGGCGGCCTGGTGCGCTTCCTGATCGCCGGCCCGCTGCACTGGCTCGGGATGATTGACCTGGCTTTCCCCGCTGAAAGCGATTCGCCAGCCGCCTTCCGCTTCTCGAACTGGTCAGAGCGCCTCCTGCTCGGCCAGCCGATCACCGAGCTGGCAGAGGAGGGTCAGCCCCTGACGGTGCTCTCAGACGGCACGCTTAAGGCCCCTACCCATACCCCACGCCTGGCGCGCTATCAAATCGCCCGTTTTTGCCTGTGGGTTGATGAGACTGAGAAGGACTACACCTACAAGCTGACCCCGGCCTCACTCAAAACGGCAGCAGGCCAGGGGCTCAAGATCGCGCATCTCGAAACCCTGCTGGATCGCTACAGTGAAGCGCCTCCGCCCAGCCTGCTGGCGGCCCTGCGCCAATGGGACCAGAAAGGCGGCCAGGCTCGCATTCTCCCCGCAGTCGTGCTGCGCGTCGAAGACCCGCGCATCCTGCAAGCCCTGCGGGATTCCCCGGCAGAGCGCTTTATAGGTGACCCGCTGGGACCGACTTCGGTGATCCTCAACCCGGGGACTGAAGAAAAAGTCGCCGCGGCATTGGCGCGCCTGGGCTACCTTGCGGATATGGCTTTCGAGATAACTGAGCCCGGCCAACCCGACCAGCCCGAATTATAATTAACGGATGCCCAATTCATCCCGCCAGGCACACCCGAAACCCAAGCGTCCGCTGCCGGTCACGCTGATCCTGTGGATCCTTGCCCTGTGGTCACTGCTGGGCTGGCTGCGCTTTGCCCAGACTGTGGCTGAACGTGAGTTGATCATCCGCTTGGTGGGGCCAGGGTTACATGCCTACCTCTTGCTGGCCGGCCTGGCCTGGGGAATGCTGGCGCTGCCAGTGCTGTGGGGCGTCCTTCGCCGGGCGAGCTGGGCGCCGGTCCTCCTGGCTGCGGCCGGGGTGCTTTACCCGGCCTTTTACTGGATAGAACGCTTGCTTCTGTGGCAAGACCCTGCTGCCCGGCGCAACTGGCCCTTCATGCTGCTGTTGACAGCCCTTTGGTTTGGGCTGGTGGCCTGGGGCCTGCGTGCTGCAAGCATCAAGGAATATTTTACTGACTCCGATTAGAAGAATGAGGTTACCCATGCAAGACCAGGAACGCGAGATCAAATTCTATATTCAAGACCTTGAGGCGGTGGACCAGCGCTTGCACATCTGCGGGGCAGACCTGGCCCGAGAGCGTACCCTTGAGATCAACCTGCGTTTTGATACCGCAGACCGATCCCTCTACAAGAGCGGACGCTTGCTCCGCCTGCGGCAGGATGACCGTGCCCGGGTTACCTACAAAGCCGATGCGCGCGTTGAAGGCGGTGTGATCGCCCGCACAGAACTTGAATTCACCGTCGATGATTTCGCCACAGCACGTAAGTTGTTTGAAGCCCTGGGCTACCAGGTGATCGTGATGTACGAGAAATACCGCCGGGTCTACCGCATGGGGGATGTAGAGGTCACTTTGGATGAGATGCCCCTGGGCAATTTCGTGGAGATTGAAGCGCCCAGCAACACCCTGATTGAGGCTGCAGCCGAGATGCTGGGCCTGGACTGGTCCAAAGGGATCGCCACCAATTACCTGGGCCTGTTTGAGATCGCCCGATCGCGGCGCGGCTTCACATTCAACGACCTTTCCTTTGAAAACTTTGCCGATCTGACGCTTTTGCCCGGGGACATGGGCGTTCAGCCCGCAGATGGGTGAAATTTGGATTTCAGGTAGTGGGGATTGGGTATTCGGTATTAGGGTGACCGTGCCGGACTAGCAGGCAGCCATCGACGCGCCTTCCCAGGCGTGTTCACGCGGGGGTATAATTATAGGTTGCGCATTTGCGCAATATATGTTCGCACAAAAATAAAACATTTGTGCTATAATTAATGGAATGAGCAGCAACAACATGATGATGGCCCGTGACAATCTACGCGTGGTTGGCGCACGCGAACATAACCTCAAGAACATTACCGTTGAGATCCCGCGTGACAAGCTGGTGGTGATCACCGGCCTGTCGGGCTCAGGGAAGAGCTCTTTGGCCTTCGACACGATCTTCGCAGAAGGTCAGCGGCGCTATGTCGAGTCACTTAGTGCATATGCCCGCCAATTTTTAGGCCAGATGAGCAAGCCCAACGTGGAGTCCATTGAAGGGCTCTCACCGGCGGTCTCGATCGACCAAAAAGCGACCTCGCATAACCCCCGCTCCACTGTGGGCACGGTGACCGAGGTCTACGACTACCTGCGCCTGCTTTATGCCCGTGCCGGTATCCCGCACTGCCCAATTTGCGGGCGGGTGGTGCAAAAGCAATCCGCCCAGGAGATCGTGGAGGATATCGAAGCGCTGCCCGCAGACAGCCGCCTGCAGATCCTCGCGCCCCTGGTGCGTGAGCGCAAAGGCACTTACCAGGCCGTCTTTGATGAGATTCGCAAAGCAGGCTTTGTGCGCGCCCGGGTCGATGGGCAAACCGTCTCGCTGGATGAGGAGTTCAACCTCGAACGTTACAAAAAGCACACCATTGAAGCCGTGGTTGATCGGGTGATCCTACGCGAGCACGAAAACGACGAGGACGCCCAGGCCAGCCGCTCTCGGCTAACGGATTCCGTCGAGACGGCGCTGAAATTTGGCGACGGCTATCTCACCATCCAGGTCATTTCTGAAGAGCCGCCCCGCGATATCCAGTTTTCAGAGCATCTCGCCTGCCCGGAGCACGGCAGCGTGATCACCGAGATCGAACCGCGCACCTTCTCCTTCAATACCCCTCACGGTGCCTGCCCGACCTGCCAGGGCCTCGGCAGCCGCCAGGAAATCGACCCCCACCTGCTCATCCCGGATCGCTCAGTCGCACTGATCGACGGCGCTATTATGGATGAATCCTGGAATGGCCCCAAGGATAACGGCGGTTATTACTGGCAAATGCTGGAAGCCGTGGCCGAGCACTACAAGATCGACCTGGAAGCGCCGGTGTCCTCCATTTCCGAGGATAAGCTGGACAAGATCCTTTACGGCACGGGAGGAAAAGAACTGAATGTCTCCTTTACCGGCCGTAACGGGCGTCAAAGCAGCTTTAGGGCGTCCTTTGAGGGTGTGATCACCAACCTCGAACGCCGCTACCGTGAGACCAATTCAGAGTACATGCGCGGCAAGATCGCCGAGTTCATGAGCGATCAACCCTGTCCGACCTGCAACGGAAACCGCCTGCGTCCGGAAGTTCTGGCCGTGACCATTGACGGATTCAACATTGTTGAGGTCACATCCTGGCCGGTGCGCCGCAGCCTGGCCTGGGCCGAGAAGTTGTCAAGCACCGATTCGCCCTTTACGGCGCGCGAACAGCTGATTGCTGAACGCATTCTCAAAGAAGTCACGGCGCGTTTGGGGTTCTTGGTCAACGTCGGGCTGGACTACCTGACCCTGCAGCGAACCGCCGGGTCACTTTCCGGCGGGGAAGCCCAGCGCATCCGCCTGGCAACCCAGATCGGCTCGCGGCTGATGGGCGTGCTGTATGTGCTCGATGAACCCTCCATCGGACTGCACCCGCGCGACAACGACCGCCTGCTGACCACCCTGGAGGGCATGCGCGACCTGGGCAACACCGTCCTGGTGGTGGAACACGACGAAGAAACCATCCGCCGTGCGGATTGGGTGGTGGATCTTGGCCCTGGCGCGGGCGATCTCGGCGGTGAGATCGTCGCTGAGGGTCCGCCCGAAGTGATCATCGACCATCCCATCTCCCTGACTGGGGCATACCTATCAGGCCGAAAATACGTCCCGGTGCCGGAGAAACGCCGTCCTGGTAATGGGTCGCACCTGGTGCTGCGCGGCGCCCGCGAGAACAACCTGAAGAACATCACCCTCGACCTCCCCCTGGGGAAGTTCATCTGCATCACCGGGGTATCCGGATCGGGCAAGTCCTCTCTGTTGATCGACACGCTCTACCGCTCCCTGGCGCGGCAATTGCACGGCGCCCGCTCGCTCCCAGGCGATTTTGATGCCATAGAAGGCGTTGAAAACATCGATAAGGTCATCAACATTGATCAATCGCCGATCGGACGCACGCCGCGTTCCAACCCCGGCACATACACCGGTGTGTTCGATTACGTGCGTGACCTGTTCGCAGAACTTCCCGAAAGCAAGATGCGCGGCTATAGGAAAGGCCGCTTCAGCTTCAATGTTAAAGGCGGACGCTGTGAAGCCTGTGCAGGTCAGGGACAAATCAAAATCGAGATGCAGTTCCTGCCGGATGTGTATGTCCCCTGCGATGTATGCCATGGCTCACGCTACAACCGTGAGACCCTGCAGATCCTCTTCAAAGATCACAGCATCGCCGATATCCTCGATATGACCATCGACACGGCAGCAACCTTTTTTGAGGCCTTCCCGAAGATCACCCGCCGGCTGGAAACCCTCCAGGATGTCGGACTGGGCTACATCCGGCTGGGGCAGTCGGCGACAACCCTGTCCGGAGGAGAAGCCCAGCGCGTTAAGCTCTCCAAAGAACTTTCGCGCCGGTCAACCGGCAGCACGCTGTATGTGCTGGATGAGCCTTCGGTCGGCCTGCACGCGGCCGATGTGCACCGCTTGATCGATGTGCTCCAGCGCCTGGTGGACGAGGGCAACACGGTCGTGATCATAGAACACAACCTCGATATCATCAAGGTCTCAGACTGGATCATTGACCTCGGCCCTGAAGGCGGCGACGCTGGCGGTGAGATCATCGCAGAGGGGGAACCCGAAGAAGTCTGTGAAATGCCCCAATCGTACACCGGGCAGTTCATGAAACGCATCCTCAATTGCCGGAAAACCAAAGTGGCTGCGTGAACCCGTCCTACCCGTACGCGTTTTGCGTATTGATGAGTCTGCCAACAGCCATTTTTACCGCTCCTGGGGTGACTCGACCTTAATTTCATTATCGGTTAGAATGGAATAGTAAATTTTCGTTATCGATGGGGCTTTCCGGCCGATTTGCCGGATTGAGACGCAAACGAAGAGGAAAATCTTATGAGCAAAAAAGATGCAAAAAACGTGATTTCATCTTATCGAAAAAAACAGAAAATGGGCCCCTATATCCTTGGCGGGCTGGCGATCCTTCTTGTGGTCGTTGGCATTGTCCTGCTGGTCATTTACCTGGTCGGCGGTGGCGGCGGACTGCAGTTTTCGCTGTTTAGCACCAATACACCCACCCCAACAGAGACCCCAACACCCACGCCCATCACCCCCACACCTACGTTTACCCTGACGCCCACGGTCACGGAAACCCCCACGCCCACAGCGACCAGCACCCCCTCAGGGCCGGTTGAATATGTGGTCCAGGAGGATGACAACTGCTTCCTAATCGCTGAAGAGTTCGAAGTGGATGTCAATGTGCTCTTGGTGCTCAACAACCTCGACAGCCGCTGCCTGATCTTCCCCGGGGATACGATTCTCGTCCCAGCGCCAGGCCAGGAGTTGCCCACACCTACTCCGATCCCCGATGACACCCCGCCCGGCACACTGATCGAATACCGCGTCCGGCCAGGTGACAGCCTGTTTGCCCTGGCGGTCCAGTTCAACAGCGAAGTGGATCGCATTGTTCAGGAAACCAACCGCTACCGCCGTGAAAATGACCTGGATGAAATGGAAAGCGAAACGGATATCTTCGTCGGCGACCTGCTGATCATCCCGGTCAATATCGTGCCGACGCCGATCCCTACCAACACGGCCACCGCCACAAACACACCTAATCCTTGATCTGGCTTAACCTGCACGTCTGATTCCTTGCCCCCTGCCCGGCGGCCTGCTCCCGCAGCATCACTGTGGAAGAGGCCGCCGGTTGGCATTTAATTGCATCCAGCCTTCTTCTTGGGATTTTGCGACCAGACACATCCTGAATAAAGCAAATTTGTGAGTTTTTGAGAGCTTAACGCGCGTACCATACAGGTAACCGGAAAAAAAAACCGACATGGAAAGGGTCACCCCCCATGAAGAATATGCTCTGTCCCAAATGCCATTCCAGCGAAATTGTTCGTTTACCGGGCAGCATCCAGCCACCCTCCACCTTAGGAGGTCCCAAGTCACTTTCTGCGTTTAAAACCATCAACACCACCCAGTACTGCTGTGCGAATTGCGGTTTCAGCGAGGTGTGGGTTGATGACCCGGACGATCTGAAAGCCTTGCTGAAGAAGTACGGGTTTTAATCTCATAACAGAGCGGGGTGTCGCTACGACCATTGTGAACGAGCCAAAATTGGTTCCGATAATGTCCCAGCCTGACCTCCCCCGGCCCCTCCTAAAGGAGGGGGGCAGGATCGAGAGGGTGCGGACCGCTTTTGTGCGCACTAATTTTTCTTACGATGGAGAAATTAACCTCTGGGATTGTGGTTGGGACGTCCCCGGCCCCTCCTAAAGGAGTGGGGCAGGATCGAGAGGGTACGTACGGCTTTTGTGCTCACCACCTTTGTCACATAATAATATTCTAAAGAAATACTCTGG
>DHHJ01000017.1:0-20150 GCA_002403205.1 Anaerolineaceae bacterium UBA4775 | reverse complement strand
GCTTTTGTGCGCACTAATTTTTCTTCCGATGGAGAAGTTAACCTCTGGGATTGTGGTTGGGACCTCCCCCAGGCCCCTCCTAAAGGAGGGGGGCAGAATTACTTTTCACATAATTTCTTCCTCGCATAGGCCCCCCAGGGTTTAAACATCTCAACAGGCAACCCACTGCGCTTGCTGGGTTGTGCACGCTAACCTAACGGCTAGTAACCCCGTATTGACCTCCCCCGGCCCCTCCTGAAGGAGGAGGGTAGATCTACGATCGCTCCCCATCCAGCGCGTCGCGCAGATAAACGATCAAGGTCGAGAGCGCCCGGTCAACCTCGGCCAGTTCATCAAGCTCAAAATCCCGTTGCAGCCCTGGCAATGCGTTCTGCCAGGCTTCTAGCGTCCCCAGCATGGTGCGCGCCTCCTCGACCAAATTCTCGGGGAGGGGTGCTTTGACCTCTGGTTCATTGACAGGTAAAGGGTGCAGCGCGTCCAGAGCGTGAGCCTGGAGGGCATCCCTGGCAAACTCAGCCGTATCCTCATCCTTTGCCAGCTTGAGCAACGCGGCTTTGCCCTCGGAGGTGAGGTGATCAACCTCTGCCAGGCACTGGGCTACCGCCCGCCGGACATGCAGGTTGAGGTCTTCCGAAAGGTCTATTAGGTCCATCAGGGCATCCTGGCCCAGCAAACGCGTCAGGGTGATCACCGCCTGGGGGCGCACAAAGGGGTTGGGGTCTTGGTAGGCGATCTCACGCACATCCTCAACCGAAACTCTATCCCCCCACTTCGAGACGGCGGCCAGGGCGGTTTCGCGCACGGTGATGGCGTTATCCTTGAGCAATGGGCGCACCAGCGGTAAGGCCGCCTTGTAATCCGCCTGCATCATCATCTCGATCAGGTTGCGTCTCAAGCGGTTGCTCGGGTCCATCAACAGGGGTGAAAGGATAGCAGCAGCCTCCTCGGCATGCATCTCCACCAGTGCTTCGACCGCCACACCGCGCAGCCCGATTTCCCGCTCGGCAATCTCAAGCAGCGTCGGAATCGCCTCCCTGACCTTGAGCCGCGCCAGCACCTCGATGTACAATTTCGGCAGCTTAAGATCCTGATGTTCATCGGATTGCATGAAGTCCCGCAGCCTCTGCAGGATGAACCCGCCACAGGCGCTTTGCAAAAGCCAACCGCAGGCGCGGGCCGCTGCCAGATGGATCAGATATTCGTCGGACTGCAGGTACTCCACCAGGCGGGGTTTGATGCGCTGGGGATCGATGCGCGCCATCGCCAGGATGGCAGCCTGCACCACGATGGGGTGGGTATCATCCAGGCATGCCTCAACCTGGTTGACGGCCTGGACTGCCTCCAGCAGGCCCAGCGAGTTGACGGCCGCAGCGCACACATAGTTGTTGGGGTCGTCAATGGCTGCCAGCAAATGTGAAACCACCTCCGGAGCGGGCAATTCAACCGACCGCCCTAAAGCCTCCGCAGCGGCAGAGCGGACAAACCCATTGGGGTCATCCAGTAAATCCATCAGGATATCTGATCTGGCTCTCAGTTCCCCCAGCCGTTTGGCTGCATAAGACCGGTCACGCGGGTTGCGTGATTGGATCAAATTCAGGCAGCGCTCAATTTCCTCTTGTTTGTCTTGATTTCTTTTTAAATTGTCTTCCATTACCCATTAGTTTACCCCATTCTATCAGCCTGCGTTCAGTCTCATGCCAGGGGGTTTTTTGAGGGCATGCCGGTGCGCCGGGGATACTCAGCCGGCGTCTGGGCGACTTTATCGACCACCACGATGAAGCGCTCTTCAACCACCCCCGGCAGCTGAACATGCACCAGTTTGTGCAGTTTTCCCCCCAGGATATGCATGGCCTGGTTAGCACTGTGGGTTTCAGCAGGCGCTGATTCACCTTTCATCGCCATGGCCTTGCCGCTACGCCTCACCAAAGGCAATAGGTACTCCATCAAGATCGGCATACGGGCAACAGCGCGTGCCACCGCCAGGTCATACGCGTGCCGGTGCGCCGGGTCCTGCCCAACTTCCTCGGCGCGTTCCGTAATAACGGTCACCTGGTCCAGCCCCAACCGGTCAACCATGTGGCGGCAAAAATCGGCCTTTTTGCCCACCGACTCCACCAGGGTCACCTGGGTTGCTGGCCAGATCAGCTTCAAGACCAGACCGGGGAAGCCAGCGCCTGTGCCAACGTCCACCAGCCGTTCGGGCGGCAGTGCCCGCTCCCAGGCCTTGAGGACCGTCAGAGAGTCAAGAAAGTGCTTGACCCGCACACCTTCCGCGTCCCGGATGGCGGTCAGGCTGATGCGTTCATTCCATTCCAGCAGCTCAGTTTCGTAGACCCGCAGGGCAGCAATGATCTCCTTCGAGAGTTCAATCCCCAACAGGGACCTGACGGATTCAACCAGTATGTGCATGACCTAATTTTATTCCAATCTTTACTGTGCTGATGATTAACGATCAGTGTGAATGCCCAAAATCCACTTTGACCCTTGATAAGCTGTGCTTTACCACATTTTAACCGTATCAGCCTGAAAAAATCAAACCTCGCTTAGGATGGGCTGAAAAATCGTAAAATCAGCCCTCACGGCTTGATTTCCGATTTGTTGATGATCAAGATTCCCGCAAGGATCAGAAAGCCGCCGATCAGCTGGTAGCCGGACAAGTTCTGCCGGGCAAAGGGAATGGCCAAAAGGGCCGTGATCACCGGTTGAAGGGCCAGGCTCGGGCTAACAATCGATGCGGGGATGTTGCCCAGAGCATGGGTCAGGCACAGGTAGCCCAGCAATTGAGACAAGATCGCCGACAGGATAAAGATCAGGTAGGTGAGCGGCGAAAAACCGGTGATGGGCAGCCCTGTAACCCACAGGATCAGGCCAAGCGTCAGGCCACAGGCAACCAGCGAGATGAACAGTTGTTGCAGCGTCGTCAGGAACGTTCTCCCCTTTTGGGTCAGCAAGAAGTAGGCCGCGTAGAAAAAGCTGGAAATGATGGCAAAGCCTTCTCCCCGGAAGTTGAACGTCAGCTCGGTATTGATAATGTTCAGCACCGAGATAGCGCCGACAAACACCAGCAGCAGACCACCCCAGTAGAAGGATTTATATCGCTCCTTGAGCACGAAAACTGCGATCAATGACACCCACAGCGGTGAGATGTAGTTCAGCAAGGTTGCATTGGCAACATTGGTCGCTTTGATGGCCGTACCCCACAGGGCGTGATCGACACCTGAGAAAACACCGGCAAGGACGGGGATTAAAATTTGGTGCCAGGTTAACTTGTGGGGCTGCTCCAGCCCCTGGCGCGGGAATATTCTCGGTATAAAGGGGAGCAGGATCAGCGAGGAAAGCAACATGCGGTAAAAACTGGTCACAACACCGGGCGCATCGGCCCAGTGCGTGAACAACGGGGAAAAGGACAACAACAGGATCCCCAGGCTGAGGGTGACATAGGGGTTAGAAAGCGTTTGGAAGCGGGTTTGATGATCAGCCATGATGATAACTCAGTATATGATACTCAAAGATGGGGATTTTAGGTGAACGCATTCACCACATGCTGTGCTCAAAAACCAGCAAAAAGGAAATGGATCAAATTTTACAGGATAAGCGATTAATTTTCACCACAATCATTCGCCCCCAGTTGCATTTCTCTCTCAAGAGGTTTCCGGCTTCATGCTGTGTCCCTTTTTCAGCCGTGGGGTGCCGAATATTTGCGAAATCAGCATCCCCGCCAGCATGAGCCCTGCCCCGACGATATCGCGGGGTGCCAGCATTTCGTTTAAAATCAGCCATCCGCCGAGGGCGGCAAAGGCACCCTCAAGGCTTAAAATGATGGCCGCATGGGACGGGTTCGCCGTGCGCTGGGCGATCACCTGCAGGGTATAAGCCAATCCGACCGATAAGAACGAACCGTACAGGATCGTCCAGATGCCGTCCCCGACACCGCTGATTGCAATCGGCTCAAAAAGCAGCGCCACAACCAGGCTGAGCACGCCGCAGATCGCAAACTGGAGCGCTGCCAGGCGCACAGGACCCACCCGGCCAGAATACCTGGCGATCAGGTGCACGTGCACAGCCCAGGCGAAAGCCCCCGCCAGGACCACCAGGTCGTAAGGTGAAATAACCCACCCGCCCCTGACGGACAGCAAATATAACCCCGCCACCGCCAGCAACGCGCCTGCCCAGTGCGCCGCATGGGTGCGCTCTCCCCACAGCAGTGCCAGTAAGGGCACCAGGATCACATACAGTCCGGTGATAAAACCCGCTTTTCCAGCCGTTGTGCCAACCAGGCCAATCTGCTGCAGGGACGCACCTGTAAACAACGTCAGCCCCGTCAGGATGACCGGCACCAGGTAGGTTTTCAGGTTGAAATCCGGTTGCTGGCCTGGTTTTTTTCGCCCCCAGATCAAAAATGGCACCAAAGATAGCGCCCCCAGGCTGAAGCGGATGCCATTAAACGTAAACGGCCCCATATGGGACATGCCTACGCGCTGTGCGACAAAGGCAAAGCCCCAAATGGCGGCCGTGATGAGTAATAACAGGTCTGCGGTCAATCCAGGCTCAGTTTCTTTGAGGTATCAATCGCTGCGGATGTGCCAGATGACCTTGCCCGATACGCGCGTTTTAGGCACCGGCCCAAAATCCCGGCTGTCACTGCTGACAACCTGGGTGCCGCGCACATCGTAAGTTCTACCATCCTGCAAGACACGGTGGACGCGCTTGATCAGGGTACCGTATCCAGGCTGGCGAAAGACGATCACATCGCCGGGTTTGATCCTGTGCGCGGGAAAGGGCACGCCGGCAGCGAGCACGTAATCGCCCTCGTGAAAATCCGGCCAGAGGCTCTCACCGCGCACTTTAAGCAGACGCAACATGCGATCAGAGGACGGGAATGACCATCTCTTCTGTGACCGAGTAGGGCGCCTTGACGCGCTTGGTTTCGATCTCTTTGATCTGCCAGAAGATCTCGGCAAATTCGTTGACGGCCTCAAGCAGATCCAAGGCGGTCTCGCGGTCAACAGTCTGGCGGGCTTTGGACCCCAACTGCATGATCTTGTGCACCAGGCCGGGCAACTGCGGATAGGCTTCCACGTGCGGTGCTTTGATGAAATCACCCCAGATGACACGGATTTCATGTTTGGTCAGCTCGGCGTGCTCTTCCTTGGTGGCAATATAGCGGGCCATGCTGTTGATGAACTCGGCTGTGGAACCTGAGCCGTGCTCTTTGACTTTCGCATTGATCAGGTCGACCATGCGGACCACTGTCAGCGCGCCGATCAGGGCGTGGTGCGGGTCGTAAATCCCGCAGGGGATATCGCAGTGGGCATCGACAACGTCAATGTGAGCATGTTGATCGATTTGTTGGAATACTTTATGGAACATAAATGGACCTCCTTAGGAATCTGATTGATTTTTGATATATTTGATATAAATTATTATAATTTTAACCTGCCCGTTTTGCAAATCAGTGGCACCCGTAGGGGAGTCAGCACCGCAGCACCAATTCAGGGGGTGACCCCCAGGTTTTGCAGCTCGTTTTCGGCTACCCACCAGCCGGGATGCCATTTAAGCGCTTCCTGAAAATCCTTGGTGGCGCCGTCCACGTCACCCAACGCCAGGCGGGCGCGCCCACGCCACACCCAGGTCTCTTCGATGGCAGGTTCAGCAGACAAACCCAGCACAGCATCCGCCAGGTCGATCACGTCCTGGTAGCGCCCGGTGTAATAATAGGCAAAGTAAGCCCCCGTGGAATACCAAAACAAGCGGTAGGGGCGCGGGAAGATCTCAGCGTAAACCTCGAAGGCCTGGTCGTAAGCCTGGGCAGCGCCGAAATAATCGCCCAAATTGACCAGGCTGGTACCATAGTTGTACCAGCTGAAAAACAGTTCCCGGCCGCTCTGTTCATTGATCTCCGCAAGGGCTTTTTGCGCCGCGTGCTGGAGGTTATAGGTTTCATCCGCATGCGGGCCAAGGATCTCCAGGACCGTTGCCTCTCGATCCGGCGGGTAGACAATGATGAACACGTAGTTGAACGGCCGCCAGTGACGTTCAATCCGCTCGTAGCTGTTGGTGGTGTTCGGTACACCGGGATAAGAATCCTGCACGATAAACACTTGGCGGTCATCATCATAGGCTGTGATCACGTTGTAGTGGCCCATCCAGCCAAACTCCGGGATTTCCTCGAGGTAGCCGCGCTCTATCACCACCGGGAAACCGGCCGCGATGAACTTCTTGATCATCTCAAGATCGCCCCCCCAGCGCATGATGGCATTGAAGCGGGTTTGGGTGCGCACAAAGTCCACCATCTCGTAGGGCATCACATTGCGATCTTTCTGATTGGGCTTTAACCACGCACCTGCAACCCGTTGATCGCCCTCCCAGCCCCAATAAGAGAGCGCCATCGATATGTTTGCCGGGCCGCAGTTGTTGAAATCCTGTTTTTCATACACCACGCCCTCCAGCTGAAATGCCGTGGGGATGGGCGTTGGGGTCGGGCTGGGGGTAGCGGTGAAGGTGGCCGTCGGCGGGATGTAATCTGTCGGGGTCTGCGAAGGAACCAGGGTGGCCGTGGGGGGCACCTCGGTTGCCGTGGGGGTCAGGTCAATGATGGTGCGCATATCCGCCTGCTGTCCCGGGACGAAAACCATCTCTTCCGGTGGGTTAAAGAAGTTGTGGATTTCGGCCCGCAAGACAGTGATACGCCATGAAAGCCGGCTGTGGACGGGCGGAAGGAAATAAACCGCCAATAAAAACGCCCCACCGGCGACGATGATCAAAAAGACCATCAGGATCTTGTTCGCGTTTTTGTTAGGCATAGTGTGATTATAACCGTTTGCGGGTTTAAAGCAAATCGGAGTATTAAGGGGGAGTTAGTATACTTATCTAACCATTAAGACAGGGACTAAATGCATCAGGAAGTCACTCAAAACAGCACAAAACAGCCAACACACCTCCCCACAGCGCTTAGGCGGGGGAATCTCACGGGGTAACGCCCAAATTGCGCAATTCCTCCTCGGGAACCGACCAGCCAGGGCGGTACTTGAGGGCAGTGCGGAAATCATCAACGGCAGCGGCTTGCTCACCAAGCGCCAGCCGGGCACGGCCGCGCCACAGCCAGGTTTCTTCGATCTCTTCCACGCCGGTGTTGACAATGGTGAAGGTGGCCAGGTCGATCACATCCTGGTACCGGCCGGTGTGATAATAGGCGTGATAAGGGCCAGTTTGATACCAGGTCATGCGCCAGGGGCGTGCCGGTGAGGGAATGGTCGGGTAAACCACGTCATAAGCATGATCAAAAGCCTGGGCGGCACCGACATAGTCACCCAGGTTCACCAGGCTGGTGCCCAGGTTGAACCAGGCGAAGAACAAATCCCGGCCTTCCAGTTCCGTGAGGGCTGCACCCGCTTTCTCAGCGGCGAACTGGAGGTTGTAGGCCTCATCAGCGTGCGGGCCAAGGATAGCCAGCACTTCGAATTCCCGTTCCGGCGGGTAGATCACCACGTAAACATGGTTAAAAGCGCGCCAGTAACGGTAAAAATCCCCGTAAACCAGGGGGTAGTCGGAAGAAACATAAGAATCCTGCAAAATAAAGCGCCCGCGGGCATCATCGTACCCGGTGATCACGCCGTAATGGCCCGTCCAATCTTCGTTGGGGCGCACATCGCCCATGTCGCGTTCAATGATCACCGGGAAACCGGCAGCGATGAAACGCTTGATGATCTCATCATCGCCGCCCCAGCGCATCAGCGCCTCCAGGTTGGTATGGTTCTTGACCGCGCTGACCATCTCGTCGGGCATCACATTGCGATCATCCGGGTGAACTCTGATCCACTCGCGGGCGATTGACTGATCTCCGTTCCAGCCCCAGAAGGAGAGCGCCATGGAGAGGGTTGCCGGACCGCAGTTGTTCATCTTCTGGTACTCGTGGGTCACACCCGTCAGGATGACGGCTTGTGGGATGGACGTGGGGGTTTGGGTCGGTGTGGGGGTCTGCGTTGGCGTGGCAGTGATCAAGGGCGTCGGCGAATTTGTGGGAGTCATTGTCGGAGTCGTGTCAGGCGCCATGGCCGTGAGGGTCATCTCAACAATCCCATCCATTTCCTCCTGCTGGGCCGGTGAAAATGCCGCTTCACCAGGCGGGTTGAAGAAATAAAAAATGCGCGCCTGCAGGCTGGCCACCCGCCACGACAGGCGTTCATGCACCGGGGGCAGGTAATAGACCGCCAGGGCCAAAGCCAAGACCGCTACAACAGCCAGGAAAATCATCAAAATTTTGGTCACAGGTGTGTTGCGCATAAAAAGATTATAACCATCCCCCGTCTTTAAGCAAAGAATCCTTGAAGTCCCTCCGCAAACAGGTGCAATCAATTGTGAAAACCGTGAATGCAGAGAAATAAACCACTTGACAATCCCCTAACATTAGACTATTATCTAATAATCCTAAAATGCAAATTGAAACACCTTAAGCCATCAACGCCGCACCACGAGGAAAGACCATGCACACACAAACCGACATTCTGTGGGACAAAGGCAGCGCTTACGACCTGTTCACCAGTTTATACATCCTGCACCGGCCGGATGAGTACGGCCTAAGGCCTTCCTGGGCTGCCGGCGTGCGCTCGCGCTTACCGCTCCCCCAGCGCGATACATTGGAACGCGCCCAACGTGTACTCAATGTGCCCCTGGCGTGGATCTATCAACTCCCCGAGCCCAAAAACACCGCCGAAGTGATGGATGCGCTCACTGCGCTCTCACCTGAAGAACGCCTGCCAGCCCTGGTTTTTGCACATAAAACAGATCAACGTTCCAGGGATTACTGTGCGTTCTTAATGTCACTGGATGGTAAACAGCGCTTGTCTGCAAAGCTCGAGACACAGATCAAAAGCTTTCATACCAATGCGGCCAACCTCACAAAAGAATACCTGCGCACCGTTTTTGATGCCTGGTCTGACCGTGCTCAATTCGGTGAAGCGTTGCTGCAGGCGTTGAACGCTTATATCAGCAACTTCTTTGAGGAGGAAGAGGCCAGGATCATCCCCGCCCAGCATTTGGCGTTGGAAAACGCACAAACCCTCTTCCAGACCAAAGACCTGCTGGCCGCACTGGAAGAACTATCTGAGGGTGTGCGCATGGACTGGGTCAAAGGCACCACCACGCTGGTCCTGGCGCCATCATTTTGGGGTGCGCCGTTTATCTTTTTTGATAAGTTGGACGAGCAGACGGGCATTATTTTGTTTGGCGCCCGTCCAGAGGGGACAGCCCTGGTGCCAGGCGAGCTGGTCCCGGACGAATTACTGAGCGCATTAAAGGCTATGGCCGATCCAACCCGGCTGCGAATCCTGTTCTATTTGCGGGAAGAGGGGCCGTCCACGCCCAGCCAGCTGGCTAAGATCCTCCGCCTGCGCCCGCCCACCGTGATCCACCACCTGCATAATTTGCGCCTGGCCGGGCTGGTGAGTGTGACCGTATCACCCAAAGCAGAGCGCCGCTATTCCCTGCGTATGGGCGGTATCGATACAACCATCCATCACCTGCGGGCTTTTCTGGGGGGAGAATAACTATCTTGACAACACACAATTCAGAACAGCGCACCTCCGAAGGTGTGGTCAGAACCTATATTACACGCGTAAAAGCCTTCAGCCCCAACGCCCGCAAATACCTGATCAGCATCATGATCTATGGTGCTGGTTTTGGAATCCATCGCATTCTGTTTAACTTCTTTTTACGCAGCTTGGGTTTCGATGAAACTTTCATGGGTTTGCTTTCCACCGTCAGCAGCCTGACCGTGTTGATCTCAGCGCTCCCGATGGGGTATTTGGCCGACAGGCTCGGACGAAAATTCTCGCTGATCATGGCCGCCCTGGTGACTGGCGCATCCATTCTGTTGATGGTGATCTTTCCCACGGCTGCGATCCTGATAATCACCAACATCCTGATGGGCATCGGCTCCAGTTTGGGCGGTGTGGTCAGCGGCCCATTCCTGATGGAGAACAGCGGTGAACAGGAGCGCACCTACCTCTTCAGCATCAGCTCCGGGTTGCGCATGGCGGCCTATTCTGCCGGTGACTGGGTGGGCGGGTATCTGCCTACCTGGTTTGGCGACCTTTTTGATGTGCCAGCAGTCAGCCCCACGGCTTATGCCTGGGCCATTGGCATGGGAGGCGTCCTGGTGATCGCCACCGTGATCCCACGTCTGATGATTAAGCGCAACAAACTGGGCACGGAAAACCGCTCTGCCTTCGCACCCCTCTCATTTGCCAGGCAACACCCGGGCATCCTCTCCAAACTGCTTTTACCGATGTTCATCACCTCCATCGGCGCGGGGTTGATCATGCCCTTTATGAACATCTTCTTTAGCAATGTACACCATCAGCCAGACCCGGTAATCGGCACCATGTTCGCATGGGGGTCACTGGCCATGGGTATCGGCCTGATCCTTGCCCCAGCCTTTGCAGACCGTTTTGGAAAGATCCGCGTGGTGGTCTTCAGCCAGGCGCTTTCCATCCCCTTCCTGGCCTTGCTGGGCTTCTCGCCTGTGTTTGGCTTGAGCGCCCTGGCGTATTTTGTACGCCTGACCCTCATGAACATGAGCTCGCCGGTGTACCAAACCTTTGTGATGGAGCAGGTAGACGCAGACTCACGCGCCATGGTCGCCAGCCTCAACAGCATGGTCAACAGCTTTGGGCGGGCTTTCAGCCCGGTCGTGAGTGGATGGCTGCAGGTCAACTACGGCTTTGGGCCACCCTTTGCCGGCACAATCATCATGTACATGATCGCAATTGGCATGTATTATTTCTTCTTCTTGCGCGGCCGAAAACGGGTGATATGAGTTAGTGCATGGTGAGTGGTGCACCGGGAACAGGAGTAAACACCCACCAGTCACCATTTCACAATTCACTGCTCACCACCGCAATAACGCCAACGCCATCAGCGCCTGCCAGGGAAGCACTTTAAACGCCCCCCGCTGGAACGCTGCCTCCACTTCAGGGCGAGTCAGCATGAGCAATTGTTGTTGCTCCAGGTCGTCAGATGGGAATTTCCCCGCAGGGTAAGCGCCTCGAGCAAGAAAGAAGTGCGCCTTACCATTGCCGCGGTTCCCGTCAACGGCAAAAGTCCCCAGCCCCTCCCAGTGGCGGGCCTGATAGCCCATTTCCTCCTGCAGTTCACGCTTGGCAGCCTCTAGCGGGTCTTCGCCTGGCTCGAGGTATCCGCCTACAGGTGCCAGGCTGGTCCCATCGATGCTGTACTTGGTCTGCCGAAAGCACAGGTACAGCCCATCCTCGGTGATGGCCGCCACATTCACAAAGTCAGGGGAGATCAGCCAGGGCCAGCCTTCGATCACGCGCCCGTCGGGCAATTTCACCGAGTGGGTTTCAACCTGCAGGTAGGGGGACAGGTCCAAAACGAGCTGCCGGGAGAGGGTATGCATGGGTTGCATTAAGCGCCTCCTGTGGGGAGTGAAAATAACAGAATGTCTATTATTATACAGGGGGTAGCCTATTTCTATCCTGAAGCAACCTGGCAATGATACAGTTCTGGTTTTCCTTCCCCTCACTACCCAAAACCACTCCTGACCCCCTGTGATATAATTTTTGCGATCACTTGCTGAAACCAAGAAAACATCAAAATACAACAAAGACAGTTAAGAAATGGCCAACCATCAAGAAAATCAGGAAAAAGAATGGGTTCTGTTCTTAAAAAGGAACATTATCTTCATATTTCTGTTAATTATTATCGTTTTCCTCGAAATCAACACCAGTAACCACCAGTTTTTCGTCAACACCTTTCAAAATTTACGCACATATGATTATCATGTCACTGATACACCTCTGTACGGTTTTGAACTCGTGGATGGGCAGTTAATTTCACAGCATATTGATCCAAATATCACCCTCAGAGATATCGATGACCGCATTCGCTACCTGACCATTCAATGCACCAACCCAAATCCGGAAGCATTGAGCCAGGTTTATTATCGCAGGGTTGATGAAGACTTTACGGAAGAAAATTCGATCACTTTTCCCTTAACCGCTGACGAAACCACGGTAAGTCTGCCAAAGACGATTAACGTCACCAGCCTGAGATTGGACCTGACCAATACCGAGGGGGATGTCCTAACCTGCCAGAGTTTTATATTGAATCCAGATGCTACATTTCATGTCAGTTACCTCCGGCTGGCATTACTGGCTGCGCTGGTCATCCTGATCATCTTTAATAAACAGCTCATCCCTGAACGATATTCTGATGCGGTGTGGAGCTATATCGTCAGCGCGGGCGTGTGGGTGTTTATCCCCTTGATCATCCTCATAAATCTGGCTTACCCCATTACAGTCACTTTTGATTCTGCGCATTATCTTTGGCTCACCAATGTGATGAGCACTGGCACCTGGGCAAGCTGGGACCCCATCAGGTATATCGGCTTTCCTTTATACATCAACTTAACCCTCACGCTGATGGGTCACAGCCAGATAGCACTGCTCTATTCAATGATCTTTGCCCAGATTCTGGCCTATTTTTTTGGCTGCCAGATCGTATTTGATATTTTCAATCTCCAAAAAGGGAAAAACCGCTTTATTGTGGCACTATTGGTGTTCCTGATCGTTGCCATGAGCCCCACAGTTCTGGGTTATTATCACACCTTGCTGACAGAATTCGCTGCAGGGACGATCGCCATTATCTCTTGTGCTGTCGCCATCAAACTGTACCAATCCAAGCCATTTTCCAAACGATTCTTCTGGCTTTCATCCTTCTATTTGGTGATGGTCCCCATCGCCTGGCATATAAAACAACCCTATATTGGTGCTGCTTACTTTCCATTGTTGCTTGTAAGCCTGTTGGTTTTCTTCAAGAAGATGTCCTTCAAGAAACTGGCCTACCTGTTCGGTATGCACCTGGCTGTGGTGATCCTTGTGATCGTAAGCACATTGGCCTGGAACGCCTTCTTACAGGCGCAAGGCAACCCGATGAAGCAAGAGCGGTTACTAACGAGCTTTTTGGAGCGAAGGCTTTCGGAAGAAGGGGATATCGTCCAGGACAGCTCCGGAGCTTACTTGGGCAAGAAAATTGATGATTACCTGGCGATCAGCAATCTTTACAAATACGATTTCGGGACCCGGTCTGTTATACGAAGCCCGAGGGTAGGACGCGGCAACGAAAATACGGTCATTGCCCATCGCATGTTCATCAATCCAGGCTTGTCAACGCATCATTTTTATGGCCCGCGCTACGAACCCTATGCAAGATTCTTAAAATCCACCTACAACCCACCAGTCTGGCTTAACAACCTATTCCGCTACAGACTTGGCCTTAGCAATGTGGTGTTCACAGTCACCAACCTCGCATTGCCCTTTGCCGTTGTGATCATGCTGGTCTTCTGGATCAGAGAAAAAAATAGCCTGAACGCAAGTTTGCTCATGCTGAGTGGCTCATCCCTGATGAACTTGGTGGCTCACATCATGTTGGTAATTCCCATTGATCGCTACCAATTTTGGGGGTATATGCTCAACCTGCTGGTCCTGATCATCCTCCTGATCCACTTGTTTCTGACCGCACAAAAAAAGGGGTTCTTGCTTAGGTTAAACCGGTGAATCTCATAGCTACATTTGATAAGTCAGTTACAACCGGTGAAGTCCCAGTACCAGCTGAGTGAATTGGTACGCACCCCCTTTCCCCAATTTGGAATGTTCTCAATCTTTATACCAAATCCCCCCGTCTGGTAAAATCAGGCCATGAATGACTGGCAGGTGCTTCAATGAAATCAAAAGCGGTGCGGTGGATCCTGGGTATCTTGGGGGCCTTCTTCTTCCTGAGCAGCCTGGTGATCGCCCTGGTCGAATACAACCAGTTCACCCAGCAGCCCGTCCGCTTCCCTGTGGGCAGCCGCATTGCGGGCATCCCCGTCGACGGGTTAGATGTCCCTGCCGCACAAGCCCGCCTGGCAGAGCACTATGCCCTGCCCCTGGTGCTGACCATTGATGGCACCGCCGTCCAGGCCGACCCGGCCGACCTGGGCTTCGCCTTCGACCCGGCTGCCCTGGCAGCCGAAGCAGCCCGCCAAATCGAAAATAAGGGCTTTTGGGCTTTTCTGCAGGGCAGTGAAAACCCCTCAGCGCCTGTCGAGGTACCCCTGACCGCCAGTGTCGACGAAGGTCAGCTGCGCACCTTTCTGCAAAACGAAATTGCTCCCCGCTACACCCGACCTCCCAGCCCCGTGATACCCATCCCCGGGACGACAAACTTCACCACGGGCAGCGGCGGACAGCGCCTGCTGGTCGACCAGGCTGTGGACGACATCCGCACGGCCTTGCTTTCGCCGACAACACACCAGGTCGACCTCCAGATCGGGCAATGCTCAGCAGACTCCCCCAGCTACGAAGTGCTGGAAGCCTTTTTACGCCATAACCTGGAGTGGATCGGGTTCAATGACCTGACAGAGCTCTACCTGCAGTCCATGGAAACCGGTGAGGTCCTGCACTTTGCTGTGCGGGGTGGTGAAACCGTTTCCCCCGATGTGGCTTTCACCGCGGCCAGCACGATCAAGATCCCCATCATGGTTTCGGTGTTGCGCCGGACATCCGAACCGACCCCCGAAGCGGTGGTCAATCTGCTTGAACAGATGATCGCCTTCTCCGAGAATCCCCCCGCCGACACGCTCATGTCTGCCTACCTGGACGAAGTGCGCGGGCCGTTGATCGTCACTGAAGACCTGGCCGCCCTGGGCATGCAGAACACCTTCCTGGCAGGTTACTTCTACCTGGGAGCCCCGCTCCTCCAGCGGTTTGATACCCCCGCCAATGCACGCACCGACGTGTTTCTGAACCCGGATATTTACAACCAGACCGTGGCATCAGAAACCGGTCAACTGCTGGCCGCCATCTATGCCTGTGCCAATCACGGTACCGGCCTGCTGACCGAGTCCTTCCCCGGCGAGATCACCCCCAGCGAGTGCCAGTTGATGGTCGATATCCTCTCGGGCAACCGCATCGGCCTGCTGATCGAGGCCGGGCTGCCCCCTGCCGGCGCTGCAGCGCACAAACACGGCTGGGTGCAGGAATTGGACGGGCAGCTGCGCTCGATGAGCGATGTGGGTATCGTCTTCACCCCGGGTGGCGATTACGTTCTCAATGTCTTCATCTACGATTCAACCCGCCTGGATTTTGACCAGGGCAACCGATTGATCGCACGACTTTCGCAGACGGTTTATAATTTCTTTAACCTCGATGATCAAGCGTACTGGTGGTTTGATTAAGTCATGAAAGTGATCCTGACCCACGAACAAGCGGATATGGATGCCCTGTCCTCCCAATTGGGGGCCTGGCTGCTGTACCCAGACGCCATCCCCTTGCTGCCGCGCAGCATCAATCGCAACGGCCGCCGCTTCATCAGCCAGTACGGGGCAGACTTGCCCTACGTGAGCTTCAAAGACCTGCCGCGTGATACCGTAGATACCATCATCCTGGTCGACACCCAATCGCTGATCACCATCAAGGGGATGGGTGAGCACACCCGCATTGTCGTCTACGATCACCACCCCCGCCGTGAAGACCTCAACCCTGAATGGGAAACCCACTTGGTGGATAACGGTTCCAATACCAGCCAATTGGTGGCGCGCATCCGTGAACAGGGTGTGGAACTGACCCCCATCCAGGCGACAACCCTGGCCCTGGGCTTATACGAGGACACCGGCTCTTTTACTTACGGCTCAACAACTGCGGAAGATCTGCTGGCAGCGGGATTTTGCCTGGCCCAGGGTGCAGATATGGACATCGTCACCCGTTTCTTGTATCCGCCCCTTTCACCAGGACAGCGCAAACTCTACGACCGCTTGATGAGGAATGTCGAAACCTACATCATTGAAAACCAGACCATCCTGGCAGCCAAGGCTGATGCTCTGGATGTCAAAGATGAGATTTCCAGTGTGGCGCACAAAATGCGCGATGTGCTCAACCCAGATGCCCTCCTTCTGCTGGTTGCCACCCAGCAGGGGGTCCGACTGGTGGCGCGCTCAACCAGCGACCAGGTCAACGTTTCCACGATCGCAGAATCGATGGGCGGCGGTGGGCACAAACGGGCAGCCTCAGCCCTTGTCCGCCCGGAAGGCTCCCTTGACCGGGATGCGACCCTCAGGTTCCTGGATGAGCAGTTCTCCAAAATGGTCGGGGACCTCGAAAGGCACATCAGCCCGGCCGTCACCGTCGGGACGATCATGTCCAAAGACCCGCTGATCCTCTCTCCTGACACACCCGTGGATGAAGCCCGCCGGCTGATGCAGCGCTACGGTTATGAAGGCTTCCCCGTTGTTGAAAACGGGCACGTGGTGGGGCTGCTCAACCGCCGCGAGGTGGACCGTGCCATCAACCACGGCCTGGACTTAACGGTCAAAAGCCTCATGGCAGCGGGTGAGGTCAAGATCACCCCGGACGCCTCACTGGAAGCCCTGCAAACCCTGATGGGAAAAACCGATTGGGGCCAGGTGCCCGTTGTCTCTCAGCATACCGGTGAAATCATCGGGATCGTCACCCGCACGGACCTGCTGAAGACCCTCAGCCCAATGCCAGACATGCCGACTCAGGAAGAGGTGGCCGAAAAGCTGTCTGAAGTGGTGCCCCCGGCCCGTTTGGCATTGCTGCACGCCCTGGCGGAAGAAGCGGACAAAATCAACCTGCCTGTTTTTGTGGTTGGCGGTTTCGTACGCGACTTGCTGCTGGACCGTCCCAGCCTTGATTTCGACATTGTGGTCGAAGGAGATGCGATCTTCTTTGCCAACCGCTTGTCAGATGGCTACGGCGGCCGGGTGCTCACCCATCGCCGGTTTGGCACGGCCAAATGGGTCATCCATGACATCGCCGCAAAGCTAATTGGTAAGCTACCCCTTTCCGAAGAACAGGCCGCCGTCGACCTGCCGGAAAGCCTGGACCTGATCACCGCGCGCACCGAATTCTACGAACAGCCGGCTGCCCTGCCCACGGTAGAGAGCAGCAGCATCAAAATGGACCTGCACCGGCGCGATTTCACCATCAACACCCTGGCATTGCGCCTGGACGGCGAACATTACGGCAAGATCCATGACTATTGGGGCGGGCTATCGGACCTGCACAAAGGCCGTATCCGGGTGCTGCATGCCCTCTCCTTTGTGGATGACGCCACCCGCCTGCTGAGAGCGGTCCGCTTTGAGCAACGGTTCGATTTCCAGATCGAGCCGCGCACCCTGGCACTGATGGAAGAGAGCCTGCCGCTGCTCAACAAGCTCACCGGCGCCCGCATCCGTCACGAGATCACCCTGATCCTGGTTGAACCTAAGGCTCCGGACATGCTGAGGCGCCTGGCTGAACTGGGCATTCTGCATGCCATCCACCCCGCCCTGCCCTGGGATGACGAAATTGGGTCACGCCTTCACCAGCTTGACCACCTCGAGATCGACCCGGTTTGGACGCTGCCCGAACGGCTTGGCAGCCTGAGCCGTAAGCAAACCCTGGGCTACCTGGTTTGGCTGGGGCATTTGCGTGAGACCACCCTGCGCTCGATCGTCTCCCGGCTGCGCTGCAAAAGCGAGCTGCGCATCTTGCTTGTGGCGGCCAGCAAAGTGGTTCACAGCCTGCCAGACCTCGTCAATGCCCCTGTGAGTGCCGTCGTGCGGGAGCTTGAAAAGGTCCCCCGGGCGGCGCTTTACGCTGCCTACCTGATCACCCCGGACGATCATTTGCGGGACTTGCTCTACAAGTATGCGGCCTATTGGGCAGCAATCGAGCCCGAGACCACCGGCGACGACCTGCGCGCCATGGGGTTAAAACCTTCCCCGGCCTTTGGGCGTATACTTACCGCCCTGCGTGACGCCTGGCTGGATGGGAAGGTTGAGAACCCGGAGCAGGAACAAGCGATGCTTGCAGATCTCCTGGCCGCAGAGACGTCCGCTGACCCCGACGCTTAAGACTAAAATGAACCATATCGACTTTTCTGAGGATCGCATCCGTTTGGCTGACTTGACCATCCGCCAGGTGACCAAAGCCGACCTGCCCGGGCTGGAGTGGGAGGGCGAGTATTGGAAATTTCGCGCCATGTTCGCCGACCTGTATCGCAGCAACCTGCTGGGACGGACGTTGCTGTGGGTGATCGCAGCGCCCGGGGGCGAACTGATCGGGCAGGCTTTTGTCATGCTCAAAAGCGGCGAGCGCGATGCCGCTAACGGCAAAGATCGCGCCTACGTGTTTGCATTCCGGGTGAAGTCGGCCTGGCAAAATCGGGGCATTGGCTCCTATTTAATGCAGTTCGTTGAGGATGACCTGCGCCAGCGCGGCTTCAGATATGTGACGTTGAATGTAGCCAAAGACAACCTGGCGGCGCTACGCCTGTACAAACGGCTGGGCTACCAGGTGACCGGCTCGCGCCCCGGCATCTGGTCGTACCGGGACCCGGACGGCGTCGTCCACCACGTGAACGAACCTGCCTGGCGCATGCTGAAAAATCTTGAGGGGGACGGCTGAAAGCACATCACAGGTGCCATGCATCTCGCTGTGTGCGCTGCACATCTTGTGGTATAGTATACGACGTTGCTGCTGGAAACTGACATCCTGCTAATGAACAAATTTTCGAGTGAGACCAACCTCACCGTCAAAAATGGAGACACAATGATCAAAAAAATGACCCTGATGCTGCTGCTGATCCTGTTTGCCCTGAGCGCCTGCCAGGCCCCGCCAGAAGTAGAAGAGCCAGCCCCGCTGGAGGGCGAACCCTTTGCCCTTTACCTGGTTGGCGACTCACAGATCACAGGGCCGGACATCAAAAACTACCCCCTGGACAAGCTGCCATTAAACGTCATGCCCATTCTCACCACGGCAGACATCGTCAGTTACGACTGGGACCGCCACGGCATCAACCTGACCGAAGACGCGTATTTCAGGCTGCTGGCGATCTTTATGGGCGGATTGCCCTCGAGCGGCATACCCTTTGCAGTGAAAGCCTACGAACAGCCGGTTTATGCGGGCGCCTTTTGGACGCTGGCCTCCTCCCTGAGCTTTGACGGCGTGGTGATCTTGCAGCCCAGCGACCCGGCCGGCCAGACCCTGTATATCTCCCTGGGCTACCCGGGCGAGAGCAACTTCACCGGGGAAGACCCGCGCGCCAACCCGCGTTTGAAACAAGCCCTGGAAGATGCCGGGGTGCTGGTGGAATAGGGGAATAGGGGAATAGGGATTAGGAATTGGGGATTAGGTGATTAGGCAGCAGGTCGGAAGATAGGGCAGGCCAAGGGACGGGGGAATGGATGTTCCCAGGAATGCATGATTAAACTCTAGAATGAGAATATGGCTCATGTTACTGTCTAAACTTTGTTTACCTAATTTAAACACCCTAAAAAGTGTCCGGAAAAACAACCGCACTACTGGTACCTAATACCTATTGCCTAGTACCTATTACCTAGTACCTATTACCTAGTACCTACTCCCTGATAACTAATACCATTCTCCACTCACCATTCACCATTAAAAGAAAAATGACCCTCTGGAAGCTCGAAGATCCTCCCCTTATGGGGACTCCGAACCAATTGATTAAGAGTCAACTGCTCTACCAATTGAGCTAGTGGGCTGAAAATCCCTTAGAATATTGATTTCTTGGCTGAGATTTGATTATTGAAACCCACTATATTGTTGGTTTCATTGAATCATGTGGTTAGTATTACACTTAAGTAAGAAAAGGCTAATTTGATTTTCTTAATTTTTCTAAGCGGCGATTAATAAAGTATCGAATCCCATTCAAAAGAATAAATGTAAAAATAGTTACAATTGCAAACAATACATATAGCTCATTTACTAGTAAGTAATTAGTAACTGTAGAAAATATGATTACTACTAAATATAACCAAAATTCATCATTTGGCTTTTTAGATTTATTGGTTTGGAATTTAATCTCTTTGACCCCGATTATCCTACAGGTCGGTTTTACCTGACCTTGAAAATCCTTAACTAAAAGACCAATACCAAATTCATCCTTTTTGTTTAATAGAATAGGATCAAAGATTATTTTCTCATTTGTAATTTTATAAGTTATATTTAAGTTTTCTGGTTTTTTATCGAGAACACCTTCGGAAATTATACTTGAATCTTGACCAAAACTTATAGATATGGGTCGTTCATAATCGCTTTTTGTTGTTGGTGTAACATTCTTTCTGT
>DHHJ01000015.1 GCA_002403205.1 Anaerolineaceae bacterium UBA4775 | reverse complement strand
ATGGAAATTCTTGACAGAAACCCTGTAAAACTTCAAATTTGATTTCGGGATGCATTGTATGTTAAGATGAGTAGTATGAAAGTAATTTTTATAGGAAATGATTAATGAAGGATCTCTTTGCAAAAAGGGCAATGATCAAACGTAAAGGAGGTATTTGAAATGATTGAGATGGTTGTTAATAAATGGTGGGTGTTTTTGCTGCGTGGGTTGGCTGCGATTGTCTTTGGGGTGCTGGCGGTGGTCTGGCCGCGCATCACCATACAGGTGTTGCTGATCCTGTTTGGTACCTATGTGTTGCTGGACGGCATCTTTTCCCTTGTCGCCGGAATTGTTTCAATCCGTCTCAACAAACAATGGTGGGAGATGATCATCAGCGGTGTGCTGGGGATTGCGATCGGTGTGCTGACCTTTGTCTGGCCCAATATCACCGGGTTGGTGCTGCTGTACTTCATCGCAGCATGGGCAGTGGTGATTGGCATCATGGATATCCTGATCGCCATTCAACTGCGCCGCGAGATTGAGGGCGAATGGTTCATGTTCCTCGACGGAATTTTTTCCCTCGTGATCGGCGTTCTGCTGTTTTTCTTTCCCGGAACGGGCGCGCTGGCTGCAGCCTGGCTGATCGGCTTGTTTGCCGTGGCTGTGGGCATTATCTTCATCATTTTAAGCCTGAGGTTGCGAAAATTCGCGCGAAACTTAGAGCGTTAGACAGCTGACCTGCGCAGACGCAGCAGAGAGGGCAGAGAATAGCGGGGGATCGCGCTGACGGTATAACAGCACTGTTCAACAATGACCTGCACCGCCAGCAGACCGCTGTGGATGACTGCAGTGATGCCCTCGCCCATGTCCCGAGTGGCCAGCCCGAGTGCGTCACCAACTAACAAGGCGTTACCCCGGCGACCTTGGGGCGCTCTACCCCGCAGGTAGTAGCTATAGCCCATTGGCTGGAAGGTATGTCCTCTCACTAAACCGGATCGATCCAGGTGAGCGACCAACCGAACACAGTGTTCATTGAGCGTTTGGCCTTTAGCCCTGAGCCGGGCGGCCGACCAGCCAATGCCGACATTCAGGTAGCCCTCTGCCTTGGGGACATACCAGGCATAACCCGGCAGCCCCTGGCACAGTTCATGTCCCAGGGCAACCTGCTGTTCTGGGATGTTGTATCCAACCACGGAGGCGCCGTACTTCTCAGCGGCGCATTTGGCAAAGCTGCCCCACCCGCAGCCCAGCTCCAGGATGGTCATGCCAGCGTGGGCACCAATTTTCCGGCAGGCCAGGACCAATTTGGCTTCCTGTGCTTCGGCGAGGTTCCGGGCACTGCCCAGTAGGCGCAGGTGTAGTTCAGGCGTTTATCGAGCATGGCCCGGTAGAGGTCATTGCCCAGGGTGTAATGCCGCTCAGCCACTTCGCTTGCCCTGGCCGTGGATTGGCGGTTGAAAAGCCTGGCCCTGAGGACTTGCCAGGTCAGCCGCAGGGTGTTCTCAACCGCATGTCGCAAATTGGCCCGCAGAACCCGGTCGATGAAGGCGTCGATCGCCGTGAAGTCCCACCAGCCATCCATATAGGCTTCACCCAATCCCAGGGAGGCATCCCTGAGCACCCGGTCGTAAAAGCGTTCATCGTGCACCTGGATATCCCAAGGTTGGTCGCCGTTCACGGTGATTTCGGCTGTCTCCAGTAATCCCTGAATGATTTTTTTGATTTGCTCATCGGGTTTACCCTGCTGTGATGCTTGCTTTAATTTTTCATCACACTTTCTCTTATTTGGTCACAGTAAAGGCATGAACACGCGGAATCGTTGAGAGCTGTTCAATTTTTTCGTGAGACTTGTGTTTGATTGGTAGGTTGAGCCAAGGTTGGCCTGGTGGAAAGGCTGAATCGAGTATAATCCTACCAGCCGCACCTTTCTACCCTGTGGAGACATCATAAATGCCGCTCGAGATCCTGATCTTATCCATCATTTTGCTGATTGCGATCATCCTGTTTGCCACGGGATTGATTCGTATGGACCTGACGGCCCTGTTGGTGCTGGTTGCGTTGGCGCTCACCGGGCTGGTTTCGCCAGCCCAGGCGCTATCGGGTTTCAGCAACTCGGCGGTGGTGGTGATCTGGGCGATGTTTATCCTGTCTGCCGGGTTGGCCCGGACGGGTGTGTCCAGCCTGATCGGCGCACAGCTGCTCAAATTCGCCGGGAAGAGCGAAGGGCGTTTGATCGCGACCCTGATGACCGCATCTGCGCTGCTTTCGGCGGTGATGAACAATGTCGGTGTGGCAGCCATGTTCCTGCCGATCACCCTGGAAATTGCCCGCCGCACCAAGCGGCCTGCATCACGTTTGCTGTTGCCAATGGCCTACGGGTCTCTGCTTGGCGGCTTGATTTTACTGATCGGCACCGCAACCAACCTGATCGTCCGTGATGCCATGATTGAAGCCAACCTAACCCCGCTGAGCATCGTCGATTTTGCCCCGGGGGGGCTGTTGATCCTGGTGATCAGTGTAGGATACATGGTCCTGATCGGGCGGCGATTTCTGCCAGAACGTTATCCTTCTAAGGCGCTGTCTGCAGACGACCCGGTCAATGGCGACATGCCACAGGAGCAATATGCCCTGCAGGAGCGGCTCGCCACGCTGATCATCCATGAGGGCAACCCGCTGGTCGGGAAGACCCTCACTGAGAGCCGGATCGGGCGTTTGCTGGAACTGACCGTGCTGAGTATCAGCCGAAAAAACGGCCAACGGGTGCGTGCGAAGACCGAAACGGTTTTGGAGGACGGTGATCGACTGCTCGTTTTAGGCCGTTTGGACCGCATCGACGAGCTTTGTCAAAGTCCCCTGCTTGAGGTGAAAGACCAGCGGCCTGTGGTTGAGATGCTGCTGACTGGGGGGATGGGATTGGCCGAATTCAGCGTTGACGAGGGCTCGTCATATTCCGGAAAGACGCTTGCAGAGCTCGACTTGCGTCAACGCTTTGGTGTGACCGTGCTGGGCATTCGGCTTGGTGAGGTGGTCAGGCGGACTAATCTACAGAATCTTGTGCTGCAACCGGGTGATTGGGTGCTGATCCAGGGGCGCGATGAACATATCGAAGCCTTTGCGTCGCACCCGGGCTATCGCCGCCTGACTTTGCAGGCTGTGACCAGTTACCTGCTGGAAGAGCGGTTGCTCTCTCTGGGTATCCCTGAAGGATCGTCCCTGGATGGAAAGTCTCTGGCTGAAAGCCGCCTGGGAGCCGCCTTTGGTATTTCCGTTCTGCGGATTCTACGAGAGGATGAGGATCACTACTTACCCGGGCCTGAAGTGGGTTTGCAAGCAGGCGATCAACTGGTCGTGGAAGGCCGACCGCTTGATATTGAAATCCTCAGGGGGTTGCAAGCACTGGAAATTGACAAAAAGGCGGATTATGACCTGGAGGAACTGTCCAGCGGGCCGCTTCAGATGGTGGAGGTGATGCTTTCACCCTATTCTTCGCTGGCAGGGAAGACCCTGCGCGCAGCGCGTTTTCGAGAAAAATACCATGTTTCTGTGCTGGCAATCTGGCGCGGTGAGCGCGCTTTCAGGAGCGGGTTAGGCGACTTAACCTTGCAGCACGGAGATGCGCTGCTCTGCTACGGGACAGCTGAAAACTTGCGAGCCATGGCCCGCGAGCGGGAATTCGTGGTGTTGAAAATGGACCTCCAGGAGCAGCCGTTGATCACCAAAGCACCGCTTGCAGCCGCGATCATGGCGAGCGTGGTGCTGACGGCGATCGTTTTCGATGTGCCCATCGCGATCACGGCGATTGCTGGGGGTGCACTGATGGTGTTAAGCGGCGCGCTGACCATGGAGAAGGCCTACGAAAGCATTGACTGGCGGACGGTCTTCCTGGTAGCAGCGATGCTGCCTTTGGGCATCGCCATTCAGGAGACAGGCGCTGCTGCAATGGTGAGCCATTTTGTGGTGGAAACCATGGGTAGATTTGGGCCAACTGCGATATTAGCCGCGATGATGGTGCTGGTGATCCTGGGCATGACCGTCATGCCCGCCCCGGTTCTGGCGGTGATCATGGCGCCGATTGCGATGAATACGGCGTTCGACCTCGGCATTTCACCTCATGCTTTCTTGCTGGGGGTGTCCTATGCCCTGGCGTCTTCATTCATCAGCCCGTTGGCCCATCCGGTCAACTCCATGGTGATGACGCCCGGTAGCTACCGGTTCAGCGATTATATCAAACATGGGCTGCCGATCTCGCTGATCGTGATCATGGTCAGCGTGTTGTTTTTGCCTGTGATCTTTCCATACTAGCACTTGCCAGTAAACGCACAGGATTACCATTGCCGTTCGGGGTGTCAGGCGGGCAATGGTATCAATTCACTTCGGTGGAGGTGCACCACAGCTCTTCACCGTTCACTGAGATGGCCGAGACGATGAAGGTGGGATTGGTCCTCTCTCCCTCGTTATACACTTCGGGGGTTTCCGTCCATTCAATAAAGGGGTAACTTTCCAGTTCGCTTTTGTTTGCCGCGAAGAGCGCTTCGGCCCGCGCTGCCGAAAGACGCCATTCGGCCCAATGGTCTCGGTCTTCTTCCTGGCTTTTGTATGCATACCGGCAGGCCAGGACGGCTTCGAGCGTTTCCTTGACGTTTTCGGGGGTATTTACGTCCTGGACATGCTCAAATAGAACGGGGATCCCGTCTTCACCTAGGTTCCACAGGAGGTAAGCCGCATCCAGGGGATGACCGGCTGCCGCGTGGGCAATATTGCGTTGTGCAATGAAGCCATCCACGTTGAGCAGGTTGAGTGTTAGCGTGAATCCGAACAGCACCAGGAAGAACACCAGGGCCAGCCGTTTGAACTGGTTGAGCATTTCCATCAATGCGGCAGCCACAAGCAGGACGCCCAGCCAGATCATGAAGACATGGGTGATGGTGCGCAAGGTGGTGAAGCCGTAAGCTGCTTCGTACAGATTGAGGCGTTGAAACGCAGAGACGAGCATGGTGCCCACTTGCAGCAAAAGCAGCAACCCCAGGGCGGAGAAGATCCGCTTTTGGGCGGGGTTGGACCGTTTGGTGAACATGCTCAGCAGGTAGTGCAGGCCCAGGCTGATGATCGCCACAGCTACCAGCTCAAAGAACCCGCGCCGGGCATAATCGGCGTAGGTGAACCCATCCAGGGAGATGTTGGCTTCACCGGCAAAGAAGTAGCGGAATTGAACAATGATGAAACCCAAGAATAGCAGGTTGACCAGCGAAAGCACGGTGAAGGACTCCACATGCCCGAGGAAGGGTGTAAAGATGGGTTTGTCGGTGCCGAGGTCTTGCTTTTCAATACGGTGGGTGAGGGCATGGATGAAAGCCCCTGCCAGCGCGTAACCGAAAATGACGATGTAGGCAGCGCGGAAGATGACATCAAACAGGTTGTCGATTCTGAACCAGTTGAAAATGTTCTCGAGGCTTTGCCTGAAGATCATATCGGCACTGGCCAGCAGGCCGCCCAGGATGATCAGCAGGGGCAGGGCAAGCAATACGCCCAGCAGGTAAGGCCTGACCCTCTTCCAGGTAGTTGTTTCTTCGTTTGCCGGCTGATTGGGATTGGATTTTCCCCTTTCGATCAACACCCGGACCGGCTCGGTTACCGCCGATTGGATCAACAACAGGGTACTTATCAGCACCTCGCGGACGTTGTAGCGGAACCATTGCCCGTTCAGCAGGGTCATGGCCAGCAATACCAATCCGGCCAGTGCCAGGACGACGTTAAAGAAGGTGGTGGCACCGGCCGCATAAACGGCAGTCATCATGGCACCAAACAGGATTGGCACCAGCAGCAGGTAGGACGTCCAGGGTGCATGTCGTTTTTCGAGAAAGGCCATGATCAGCAGGCCGGTCAGCACCAGCAGGACCAGGACCAGGAATTGCAGGCCGAACTGCCTCTCCCAGTTGATCTGGTCAAAGATGATCATGATCGCCAGTGAGATGAACAGGGGCAACGCCGGGTTTTTGAGCGCCAGGCGGGTTTTTGTCAGCAATTTTGATGGATTTTCCGTCATGGGAGCCTCCTTTTGGGTTGTGTTGGCAGAATCTTGCTCCACTGACCCTGATTATAGCCTGGGCTGCTCTCAAAACCTCTCAATTTTGAGGAGCGGGGCAATGTGAAGCGGGCACGCTCAAAAGACAGGCCTATATTTAGCCCTGAGACGAGGATATCATTTAATATTCATTAAACGCATAAAATGAAACCTCCCCGCAGCAAG
>DHHJ01000023.1 GCA_002403205.1 Anaerolineaceae bacterium UBA4775 | reverse complement strand
AAACCATTCATGGAAAATAGTGATGATGATCAACGGAAAAAAGCTCGTAAGAAAAAGGCGGATTATGGAGAATGGTTGCAAGCAGATGTCCCTGCTATCCATTTATGCCATACAGGAAGACCTTGGGCGAAGGTGTTGAAGGATGTTGTTCATCCTAGAGGAGTTCTCTGATTGTTTGGAAATATGGAAATTCTTGACAGAAACGTGGGGCTGACTCTGGTTTATGAACAGGGAAAATTATGATATAATATTATAATATTCAATTATCTTCGTGGTGGCAAGAGATCATAAAGGAGGTTGTCATGTCACATCGCTGTCAATTTAGCCGGGTAATGATCGTGATCGGATTGACGAGTTTGGTCATGTTTGGGTGCAGCCGGTCACCTGCGCCACTGGATGCACCTGCTGCCACACAGACACCGACCGAACCTGCGGGCGTCCTGCTGCCAGCCGAGGAGGAAACCAGTCGCTGCGCCGGCCTGGCCGGTAACCTTGAGGTGCAGATTTTGGTTGGCCCTTCAGAAGCGGTCGGTATGGAACCTCTTGCCCTGGGAATTGTCCCATTTACTGTTGTCGCCCAGGAGGGTGTCTACAGTATTGAAGGCGGGGGCCCGATCAGTTTTGAGGAGCAGGTCTATGAAGAAGATTGGGGCACTTATACCGTCAATTTTGACGGGGAAAGCCAGATCAGCGGGTCCTGTGAACCACTGGCTGATGGGGAAGTGCTGAAGTTGATCTTCATCATGACCGGGGAGCAGTTGGTCGTGGTTGACTCAGAGGGGTTCTATGGGGAGTATCCCTGGTCGGGCACCCAGGAGATCCAGGCCAATTTCCCCATTGAGGAAGGCGTCAGCCACAGCGGTGAGGGCTGGACATTGATCTTACATCTGGCGCCCTAACCCGGCGTTTTGGATCGGTTTTCGTAGGTCACGCTTTTAATGTGACGAATGGGGCTGTAATACTGGGTTTTAAGGGTTACTCGGCGGGCTTAATCCCCGATTGATAGCTTTTATCACCCTTCACACGGCGGATGAGCGTGTATCCCAGCAAATACAGGCCAATAAAGAACAGGAAGATCAGCGCCCACTCGCCCAGCAGCGTAAAAAAGCCGCCTGATACCGCCAGGAACGGGATACCGTCGTAGACCACGACGGAATCGGGGTTCGTGATCCAGATGCGATTGGCATACAGCCACTGGGTGATGATGCTCACCAGCCTGGGCATGCCAAACACCCCGCCGGTTACCACGCACAGGAGGCTGAGATACAGGTTGTCCCACCAGCTCTTGCGGTTGCTTCTCTGGCGGATAGCCAGGAACAGCCAGCCGATAAAAACAACGGGTAATAGTATGCGCATCCATTCTTCGAAATTCATGGGTTAAGCTCCTTATGCAATCATCGGCAGCTGACGGCATCATTGCCATTTGGTGGGAATCCATTGCGCTCGCTCACTATTTGTTATCGGGATGCGCTGATTGGAGGGCGATGATATGTGTGGCGTTGATTATAGCAGGTATTGCCTGGCCCAACATCACAAACCAGGGCAGGACCTCCTGTGGGAACGACCGCTAAACTCTGCCCCACGCAAAACCATGGGCACTTATGTAGGTACTATCACCGAGACGGGGATGGCTACCGGCGGGTTGGTTGCATGGCTGGAAGACGGCACCGTTGGATCCAATCAGGTTGTGATTGAGGTCAACCAGTCTGGCACGGTGAGCGGAAGTTTTTTGTACATGAAAGTGGATAATATCCTCATTGCAGATTATTCTCATGTTTCACCCTGCATTTCATCCAACGACCAGGTTTTCACCGGCAATCCCACGGGTTTCCTTGAAGAAACCTCGGGCGTGATTGTTATTGAGATCCAGCACACAATCATCAGGACGCTGACAGAAGGGTGCAGTATCGGCCCAGACGTAAAGACCATTGAATATGCCTACAAACAGCATTTTGAGGTGGAAATAAAAGATGGTGTGATGTATGGCACGAGCATTTCCAACATTGAAGATGGCCATCCCGTCAAGGCGCAATTTGCGCTTAAGCGGCAATAACCGCAAATGAGCACTCAATGCGCGTGCTCACATCCCAAACCCCTGCTTGACCTTTTCCAACACAACAGAGACTTCCCCCAGGCGGGCGGCCTCAGCGGTGAACCCCAGTATGTGGCTCTCCAGGGCGTCTTCGGCATGGGTCAGGGGCGCGTGCTGGCCGCGCAGGGCTTGCACAAAAGCGCGCATGACGCCCGCATCCCCGCCGCCATGCCCTGAGGTATTATCCACCACGGTGGGGAAGGTGAAGCGTTCAACTTTGCCCGGTCCGTGCGGGTGAACTTCCAGCCAGGCCTGGCTGTAAGAAAATTTACCCAGCAAGGTGGCCTGGGCGCCATCAATACGCAGGGTGCGCCCTTCTTCGTGGGAATGCCCGTGCATGGTCAGGGTGGCGGTGGCCCCGCTGGGGTAGCGCAGGCTCACCACCTGGTGATCCACGACATTGTTGTCACAGCGATACGCACAGCGGCCGTAGGGGCCGGTTTTTAAGGCTTCGAGGACGGCTTCATCGCTATCGGGTTGGGCGGTGATGGTGTTACGGGGCCAGCCTTCGTAGCGCGTCAGGGTGCGCACGGGGGGCACCAATGCGCCGAGGGCATCTGCCAGTTTGGGTTGGGAGAGCGTCAGCCGGCCAACCGCCCGCAAGAGGGGGTTGTGGGCCTTCGCCACGGCAGCTTTGATGGGGTAGTTGTGTAAGTAGATGCGCGGGGCATAGAACGGGCAGGTATCGGAGGCCGGGCAGCCATCGGTGCAGCGGTCCGGTGCGCCTGGCGGGGCGTTCTCGGGGATGAAGTGGCGCAGGTTCCCGATCGAACTGAGGGTTTCAGCCTGTTCGCCAGTGAACCAGTACAGCAGGTCGAGGTCGTGGCAGCACTTGGCGACGATCATCGGTGCGCTGTGGGATAGATTGCGCCAGTTACCGCGCACATAGCTGTGGGCCATGTGGAAGTAGGCCACGTTTTCGCTGTGGGCGATGTGCACAATTTGCCCTAACTGACCCGAAGCGAGGATGTGCTTCACCTTCTGGAAGAAATCTGTGTAGCGCAGGACATGGCACACCATCAGGATGCGCCCGGTCTCTTGCGCGGTCTGGACGATGTGGACGGTCTCACTGAGGGTGGTGGCCATGGGTTTTTCTAGCAGCACGTCGTACCCGGTTTCTAACGCGGCGATGGTGGAATTGTGATGGTCCTCATCCTGGGTGGCGTTGATGACCGCGTCAGCGATTTTCCCGGCTCTCACCGCTTGTTCCCAGCCCGTGAACTGCAGGTCGGGCGGGATGTGGTGTGCAGCAGCGAAGCAGGCACGGCGTTCGGGGTCCGGTTCAGCCACGGCGATGAATTGGAGCTGGTCGGGGTGGCTGAGGGCATAAGGACCGTAGACGTCTGCACCGCGGTTGCCAGCCCCGAACAGGAGGATGCGCAGGGGTTGGGTCATGTGCGTTCTCCTTGGTGAGTTTGATGCGTTTCGATTATATCATCTCGATGAAGTCTTCCTTGTTTTTGAGAGTTCCCTGGAGCGCTTTATGCTTCTCACATGAGGTTGGTAGCTGGGGTTTTGTTTGTCTTGATCCGCTCGCTGTCTATCTGCTGATCCAGCATAAGCACGGGATGGTCTTCCAATCGCAGGGTAAATTTACCCCCTGATGGGCCATTGGCCTGTAAAGCGGTATGCCAGTGTTTCCGCTCCACAGCGATCTTTTTACCGTACGTGATAAAATGGGGGCATGAGCGAAGGTTTAGGACTGGATCGAGATAGGTTGCTGCAGATCGAAGAGGCAGCTTTGAACGCCTGGCCCGCACCCCGCCAGATGATCCTGGATGGTTGGCTGCTGCGGTTTGCGGGGGGCTACACCAAACGGGCCAATTCCGTCAACCCGCGCTACCCCTCAAGCATGTCCCTGGTCGAAAAGATCGCCGCCTGTGAACAACTCTACGCTGCGCAAGGGCTGCCGTGCCTGTTCCGCTGCCCTGAGCCGGTCAGCCCGCCGGCGTTGATCGACGCGCTGGTCCAGGCAGGCTTTGCCGGGTTCGAACCGACCCTGACCCTGGGCCGCGTGCTTGAGAGGGATCATTTCCAGCTGGTAGATGGTATCCGCTTGATGGACACGGTGGATTGGATCGGTTTGCGAGCCCAGCTCACCGGCACGCCCATCGCCCAATGGGCCATGCACCGCACGATCCTGGACTGCATCGTGCCAGGGAAGGCGCTGGTCGGGCTGTTTGTGGATCAGCAGCCGGTGGCCTGCGGGATGGCGGTGTTGGAGGGGGATTTGCTGGGCTTTTTCAGTATCCTCACCGCACCGGGTGAACGCCGCAAGGGGTATGGAAGCATGATCATGGGTGCGCTGTCGGCATGGGGCACAGCGCGCGGTGCCGCCTTTGGGTATTTACAGGTCGAGGGGGATAATGACCCCGCCCTGGCCATGTATGCGCAGATGGGGTTCAAATTGTGTTACCCGTATGTGTATTATAAGAAGGTGGTTGGTGAATAATCCGTGGGGGAAGGGCTGAGGGCAGCGGGTATGTAGAATCCCTCATTATTTGCTTGAATAGAATTTTCAGGTGTTACTGGGTGGGGGGCTTCCTGCCAAGCCGGATCGGGAACATAAACAGGCACAAGAACGTCAAGATGGCAGCAGTCAAATTAATCAATGGAGATCCACAATGAAAACCAACCAAATCTTTTTTTCGCTGTCACTGGTGCTGGTCCTTTCACTAACAGCCTGTGGCATCTTAGGGAGAGACACTGACCTGGCAGGTACGGCATGGTCACTGGTCGAAGTCAACGGCCAGGCTGTTGTTGCTGGCAGTGATCCGACCCTGGTCTTCGAAGACGGTCGGGCAGGCGGCAATGCCTCGTGCAACACTTTTGGTAGCGAATTTACGGCAACAAACGGGAAACTGACCTTTGCTCCGATAGAGTCCACCTTGATGTATTGTGATGGTCTCATGGACCAGGAGGCTGCCTATCTATCTGCACTGCAGGCGGCGGCTGGGTATCAAATCAGTGGTGGTAACCTGCAAATCCTGAACGCTGACGGCCAGGTGACCCTGGTCTTTGCCCCGCAAAACTAAAAAACCAGCACTTACCGGTTAAAAACGACCATCACATGGAGGGGACAACCTCCGTGTGATGGTGCATTAAAGGCTCTTGACCCTTGCCCTGTGGGGCATGTAACCCTGCAGTCTTGGTCCACCATGCGCCTTAGGGCGGTGGTCAAGCCCTGGGGCAAGGTCACTGCTTGAATTGTGTTTCGTATAGGTGAGCATACAGGCCGCCCAGGGCCAGCAATTCCCGGTGGCAGCCGCGCTCGATCACCTCGCCCTTGTCCATCACCAGGATCAGGTCGGCTGAGAGGATGGTGCTCAGCCGGTGGGCGATGACGATGCTGGTACGGTTGGTGTAGGTGCGCTCCAGCGCGTCCTGGATGAGGGCTTCCGATTCGCTGTCGAGGTGGCTGGTGGCCTCATCGAGGATCATGATGCGGGGGTCCTTGAGCAGCACCCGGGCCAGCGCCAGGCGCTGTTTCTCTCCGCCGCTCAGGCGATAGCCGCGCTCGCCGACGATGGTATTGTAGCCATCGGGCAGGTCGATGATGAACTGGTGGATGTTAGCGGCTTTGGCCGCGTTGACCAGGTCTGCATCGCTGGCGTGCGGGTTTGCGTACAGCAGGTTGGCCCGAATGGTGTCGTGGAACAGGTAAGTCTCCTGGGTGACCATCCCGATGGCCTGTGACAGGTCGTCAAGGCGTAGGTCACGCAGATCATGTCCGTCCAGGCGGATGGTGCCTTCGGTGGGGTCATACAGGCGCGGGATCAGGTAGGTCAGGGTGGTTTTTCCGGCGCCGCTCGGACCGACCAGGGCCACCAGGTCTCCGGGCTGTGCGGTAAAGGTTATGTCCTTGAGTGCCAGCTCTCTGGCCTGGCTGGTAGCAGGCTGTGAGGGATCGCGGGCGGCCTGCTTCTCTTCCGAGAGGATACCGGCGGCTTTTTCCATTAAATACGGCCGGTCAACGTCACTCAGCAAGCCCTGGCGGCCATCCTGGTACTTGAAGGTCACCCGGTCAAATGCGATCATTCCCCGGGCTGCCTTAAGGGGGATGGCGTCTTCCTGCTCACGGATGTCGAGGGGCAGGTCAATCACCTCAAAGACCCGCTCAAAACTGACCATCGAGGTGGCGAATTCGACGGGGGCGTTGATGAACCCCTGGAAAGAATTGTAAAGGCGTGAGAGGTAATCACCGAAGGCGACGATGGTGCCGAGGGTGAACAAGTCCAAAATGACCAGGTAGCCGCCCACACCATACACCAGCGCTGTGCCCACGGCTGTGAGCAAGTGGATGATGACCATGAAGATGATGCCCAGGGTCGCCCGCTGGATGCCCAGTTCTCGCACCTCGGCTGCACGCCGGCCGAACCGCTCCACCTCGGCGTCCCGCTGGCCAAAGAGCTTGACCAGCAGTGCGCCGCCGATATTGAGGGTTTCGTTCATGGTGGCGTTCATCCGGGCGTTCATTTCCATCTGCCGCCGGGCGATGTTTCGAAAGACTCGCCCCAAACGGCGTGCGGAGATCATGAACAGGGGCAAAATGAAGATCCCCAGCAGGGTCAGGCGCCATTCTAGGGTTAGCATCACCGCCAGGGTGATGATCACCTCGATGAAATTGGTGATCAGGGTGACGAGCGTGCGGCTGATGGCGGTTTGTGCGTCCACCACATCGTTGTTGAGCCGGCTGATCAATTCGCCCAGCTGGGTGTGGGTAAAGAACCGTAGCGACATGCGCTGGAGGTGATCGTACAGGGCAACGCGCAGGTCGTAGATTACGCCTTCGCCGACCTGCGAGATCAATCGCCGGGTGATGATCTGGAAGATACCGCTGACGATGGGCAGGATCAGCAGGCCAAGTGCAGCCATGGTCAGCCTGTTGAGGTCTTTTTCGGGGATGGCGTGATCGATCAGGTACCTGAGGATCAGGGGGGAAAGCAGTGCCACGCCAGTGTAGATCAGGATCGCCAGTAAACTGCCGATCAGTTGCCAGCGGTAGGGCTTCCCGTACCGCAGAACCCGTTTGATCAGCCCCCAGGTGAGATGGGGTTTCTCATCCGAGGCGTGAATAAAACCACGCCAGTTACGTCGTCGCATTGCCACCGTCAGTCAGTCCTCTCTGTGGGGAGATGGTCAGGTTCACCGCATCCGATAGGCCAATTTGGGCCAAAAACCATCCATCGATTGGGTGTCATTCAGGTCACGGTCAATCTCTTGGCAGAGAAAAGCAGACGCGTGCGCCCTGATCGACCTTTGCGTCTGCCCACATGCGCCCGCCATGGGCTTCAACGATGGCCCGCGCTAAATACAGCCCCAGGCCAGCGCCTTTGGTCTTGCGGGTGGCTTCCTGTGCCCGGTAGAAGCGGTCAAAGATGTGAGGCAGATCGCCAGCGGCAATCCCCGGGCCTTCATCCTGGACACAGATCACGACCTGGTCGGACAGGGTGCGCCCGTTGACCCGGATCTCTCCCCCGGGGGCATACTTGATCGCATTGGAGATCAGGTTGCTGAGCACCTGTTCGATGCGCGGTTCATCCGCCATGACGATCGGGAAGCCATCAGGGATGTTGATCACGATCTGGTGGGCTTCGGTTTGCACCTGGAAGCGCTCTGCCAGCCGGTTGGCGAGCTCGGCGAAGTTGACATCCGCCTTTTTGAGCTGTATGCCGTTCATCTGCAGGCGGTTGGCTTCAAGCAGGTTTTCGATCAGTCCGGTCAGGCGGTCAGCTTCTTCTTCGATCACCTGGAGGCTGTTATCCATCACCGTAGTATCCCATTCCACATCGTCACGCCGCAGGGTGCTGACATACCCTTTGATCAACGCCACGGGGGTTTTGAGCTCATGGCTGATGATGGACACAAACTCACTCTTGAGTTCATCGGCCTGCCTGAAGTGCGTGATATCGCGCACCGTGGCGATGGTGCTGATCAGGATGCCTTCTGGCGATAGCAGGGGCGCGTAGGTGATACCCACGGGCAGCGATGGCTGCGCATTTGGACGTTCGATATCGCCTTCCACATACAGGTGCGCCTGCGGTGAAAGCGGCCAGCCGCCAGCTTCTGCTTTCTCGAGGGTGATCCCGTTGGGCGGCTTGACCCAGCGGATCACATCACCATGTTTCATTGTTTGCAGCTCTGCCTGCGAAAGGCCGTACATGCGCGCAAAGGCAGCATTGGTGCGCTCAATCGACCGGTCTGGGCTGAGGATCAGGATCCCATCGGCGGCTGAATCGAGCATGGCATCGGTGCGCTGTTTTTCCCGGTTGACCTGGGTGTACAGGCGAGCGTTGCGCACCGCAATGGCGGCCTGGTTGGCAAAGCTGGAGAGCAGCGAGCGGTCGTTGTTGGAGAACACCCCACTGTAATTGCGGAAGATATAAATGAAGCCAATCACCTCACCCTGGGCGATCAAGGGCAGACCCACGGCGGAGAGGTTGCCCATGCTGATCTGCTGCAGCAGGCGGTTCAGCTCGGGGAGCTGCAGGTTGGCGGGGTCCTGGATCGGGGGGATCTTCGCCAGCCAGGCATCGAGATACCGCTGGATGGCGGCAGGCAGGCCATCGGCAACCGCCAAGTACCACTTTCCCTGGGGATTGCTCAAGGCAATGAACCCGGCTTGACCCGCCAGCATTTCGATGGCATATTTCAGGATGCGCCCGAGCAGTTTGTCGAGGTCGAGTTCTTCTGTCAGCGCACGCGAGATCTCAAGCAGGTAGTCTCGCTGGCGCACACGGATATCCGGTAACATACGCTAATTTTAACGCAGTTTTGGCGGAAAGATAGTACGTGGTGAGTGGAGAAAACAGGTGTTAGGTAATAGTGATGAGGAAATTAGGGATTGGGTAATGGGAAATTTGGGGTGCAGTTCAATGAGGGGGTTTTACAGCAGGTGTTTTTCTCTATGTTTTGAAATTGGAGACGTTTTAAATATCTTCAGGTTGGCTGTGTGGAACAATTGCCCTTCTATCAGCGTCTATATCTTGATCGCATGTGTGTTTCGAGCCTCTTGGTGATGGCATGTGCGATTAAGCCTTAAATGGCTTCGGCTTTATTGATCATCGTGCTGTTCACAGGGTGCGGTGTTGAGTTGTTCGGTCCACGCCAGGGCAAGATCAACTGAGCTGGAGTTGTATTTCTACCCTCCGGCTTTGATCATAACCCACCGCATGCGACGCAAGCCCGATCAGCACTGATGGAATTGATGCGCAGTAGTTTTGAGGAAAAGTGAGGACATGATGAGACGCAAAAACTGGCTTTTACCCGTAATGATGTTGTTTGTGGTCCTGGCGCTCAGCGGGTGCAACCTGTTTGATGGCGACCAGCCAGAAGACCTGGAAGGATTGGTGGAAACCTACACCGCGCAGACCCAGGCTGCCCAGAATCAAATTGGCACGATTGTGGCAGGCACCCTGGCTGCCATGCCGACGGCAGAGGAAAAATCCCCTGGGGAAGCGGTCATCACGGAAGAGACACCTGTTCAGCAGCCGACCCATACAGCCACAGCGACCTTGCTGCCGACTGCGACGCCAACCCTGGCGCCCACCCCGACTGACACACCCGCAGGGAGCATTGTTTATGCCCAGGTCAGTGTTCCCACCAACTGCCGGACCGGCCCCGGGAAGGTTTTCGACAAAGTGAGCGTGTTAAACGTCGGAAAGCAGGTTGAGGTGGTCGCCCGGAACGCATTTGGCACCTATTGGGTCGTGAAAAACCCGGCTGGGGCCGGGACATGCTGGCTGTGGGGCACCTATGCCACGGTTTCGGGGCCAACGGCTCACCTGCCGGTGTGGGATTCGCCTCCTACGCCGACCCCCGTCAGCGGAGTTGCACCTACCCTGGCTGCGGTGACGCTCAAAGTGAGCGTGCCGACCAACTGCCGGGTTGGACCGGGCCTGGCTTATGATAAAGTCACCATTTTACAGCCTGGCAAGACGGTCAAGGTGGTTGCGCGCCATGCCAGTGCAGATTTTTGGGTGATCGAAAACCCAACGGGTGAGGGCACCTGCTGGGTATGGGGAGCATACGCCTCCTTCACGGGGTTGCCGGGCAGCCTGCCCGTGCAGGCACCGCCGCCCACGCCCACCCCGCAGGCCGGGCTCACGCCAACCCCCACAGTGGTGACCTTGAAGGTCAGTGTGGACACCAATTGCCGGGTCGGCCCTGGAAAACCCTATGACATCGTCACGATTTTCAAGATCGGGCAGACGGCCAAGGTGGTCGGCAGGCATGCCACCGCGGATTACTGGGTGATTGAAAATCCTGCAGGCGAGGGCACCTGCTGGGTATGGGGTGAGTATGCCACCCTCAGCGGGTCTGGGGCGAATTTACCCGTTTGGGATGTCCCGCCAGCGCCGACACCCACACCAGTCACCCTTAAAGTCAGTGTGGACACCAACTGCCGCACTGGCCCGGGCAAACCCTACGATATTGTCACGATTTTCAGGATTGGGAAAACCGCTGACGTTGTGGCCCGCAATGCTGCCAATACGTACTGGGTGATCCGGAACCCTGAAGGCTCAGGGCAGTGCTGGGTGTGGGGCAAGTATGCCACCCTCAGCGGGTCTGGGGCGAATTTACCCGTTTGGGATGTCCCGCCAGCACCGACACCCACACCAGTCACCCTTAAAGTCAGTGTGGACACCAACTGCCGCACTGGCCCGGGCAAACCCTACGATATTGTCACGATTTTCAGGATTGGGAAAACCGCTGACGTTGTGGGCCGCAATGCTGCCAAGACGTACTGGGTGATCCGGAACCCTGAAGGCTCAGGGCAGTGCTGGGTGTGGGGCAAGTATGCCACCCTGACGGGTCCAGCCGAGAGCTTGCCGATCTGGGATCCGCCAGCGACGCCTACGCCCAAGCCGTGAATCAGAGGTTATCCCTCAGATATTGCTGAATTTTCCAGCACCCACGCAGCCCGATAAGTGACCCACTTATTGGGCTGCTTTTTAATGCCAAAATCAGACCAGGTCTTTCCGGCGTAGTCATACTCCAGGGCCCAGCGGCCGTGTTGATCCTGTTTACCCCGGATGTAAGCGAGGGCGCGTGCCAGCCGCGGGTCAGCACCCAGCCCCAGGCGGACGAGTGCTTCGACGTTTTGCAGCAGGTCAGTGACATAGAAAACCGGGAATCCGAACTTCCACCAGTTCCCCGAGGGCTTATCGGCATAACCGGTCGGATAGGTGGCGTCCATCGGGTCCACCCCGAGCAGAAAGGCGCTACCGCGCTCAATGGCCCGGTTGATCAGGGCTGTGCGGCGGCTTTCAGGCAGCTTTCCGAAGGCCAGCATGACCTTGACCGCTCCCCATGCGCAGGGCAGCTTGTTGTTTGCACCGCAGGCAAAATTGGGACCGCATTTGCCGGCATAAAATCGGACGGGCGTGGTTCTATCCCCCATGGGGGCAATGCCTTCCCCCGTCACGCTGCGCGCCAACCATTCGAAGGCCGCATCAAGGCGGGGATCGTGGTAGCCCAAATCCAGCAAGGCCCCGAGCAGGTTGCCCTGCAGGCAATCGACGGTGCCGCCGGGGGTGCCAGAGGCGCTGAATTGGCCGAACTCGGTCAGGGCGTGGTCGACCAGGTAGCGGCAAGCCTGGTCTATCCGTTCATCCTGGTTAACCGAGGCACCCAGCTGCCCCAGCAGGATGATCGCCCAGACCGTGCTGCGATATTTCGGGTTGTAGCCCGGCCCAGGTTCGAACCAAAAACCGCGCGCATCCATTGCGTTGAGGATTTCGGCAATCGGCCCGTTTTGATGTGCTTCATCTTGCGCTTGCAGCAGGTCAGGGTCGGCAGGGTCCAGGGCTAGCAGGTCGCGCAGCGCCAGGTAGCGCACGCCTGTGTCAGAGTCCTCCAAAAGCCAGGTTAGGGCATCCGCGTTGATTTGGTTTTGCCAGGTCATGGGGTTTTTTCCTTGCAAGAGAGGGTGACGTAATTATAGTTGAATCAAGATCGAAAATGGAAATAAATTTTTCCGTCATGTTATCGCCTGGGGGGTGATTGGTGATGGTGAATTTAATGATATGTATTTCCTATAAATAAACTACCAGCTACCTGCTATCAGCAATCAGCCATCAGCGCAGATCAGCAACCTCTTTGAAACGCAGTCGCGCAACGTCCTTCCCACCACGTGCCTTCTTATTGACGGCTGTCTTGAATCCTGCTATCATTTCACTACTATGCAAGACCGCAAGCAAAACCTTTTTTCACGGCTGTGGACGTATCTGCGCCGTGAATCACAGTGGTTCCGGCCCGGGTTGGGGTATAAACGCTGGCTGATCCTCGTGTTTTTTGGGACGGCTCTGCTTGGTTTGGGTTTGGCGCTCATCATCCTGGATTTCTACCGCAACGCGCCAGAAACCTGGTGGCTGCCAGCCCTGGCATGGCTTTCCCTGCGCTTCCTGGAGCGGCCGATCCGGGTGGTCATTTTCGGCGGTCTGGGCCTGATCATGGTCCTGATCGGCATTTGGGGGTCGAACCGCTCGCTATTAGAGCCCTTCATCACACCAGGCAAACCCCTGATCGAGGCGCTGGATTCCTTCCGGCGGCGTGACCGCGGGCCGCGCATCGTGGTTTTGGGGGGCGGGCATGGGCTGGCGTCGCTTTTGCGCGGGCTCAAAGCGTACACCCACAACATCACCGCGATCGTGACCGTGGCGGATGACGGCGGCTCTTCTGGAGAACTCCGCAAGCAGGTCGGGATCCTGCCGCCGGGTGATATCCGCCACTGTTTAGCGGCACTCAGCAACGACGAGGATCTGCTCACGCAGGTGTTTCAATACCGGTTTGCCGCTGGTGCGGGCCTGGAGGGGCATTCCCTCGGCAATTTGCTCATCACCGCCCTGACGGAGATCACCGGCAGTTTTGAATCGGCAGTGGCAGAATCCGGGCGGGTCCTGGCGGTGTACGGCCAGGTGCTGCCCTCTACCCTGACGGATGTGCGCCTGCTGGCAGATGTGATGGATGCAACAGAAAAGATCCGGACAGTCTCGGGTGAGACCCAAATTCGAGAGACACCGGGAGCCATCAAGCGGTTGTGGCTGGACCCAACCAACACACCTGCGTTCCCACCCACTATATCGGCGATCTTAAGTGCTGATTTGATCATCATTGGCCCCGGCAGCCTGTTCACCAGCTTGCTGCCGAACCTGCTGGTGCGCGATCTGGCTGAGGCGGTCCGGGCCAGCCAGGCGCTGAAGTTTTTCATCTGCAACGTGGCTACCGAGCGGGGAGAGACAGACAATTATAACTGCCTGGACCATGTCCAGACAGTGGAGAAGCATGTGGGCGAAGGTCTGTTCGACCTGGTGATCTGCAACAATCATTTTGAGGGTGATCTTGGGTCGAACGCCGCCTGGGTGAAGATGGATATGGACCTGCTCAGGCACACCTCGGTGTATTGCGCTGATTTGATCGACCCCGAGCATCCCTGGCGCCACGATTCCAAACGGCTTTCCAAAGTGGTCATGGATTTGTTCTACGAAAGAACCGGTCCTTTAAGCAGTTAAGTTTAACCAATTAATAAAGCCAGTTGTATATACACCACCGTGATCAATGGTAAAATATCACTGGTAAATCAATTATTTAAGGAGGCAAAAAGTATGGCAACACGTGTTGGTATCAATGGTTTCGGCCGAATTGGCCGCCAGGTTTTGAAAGCAATTAAGGAACGTCACCCAGACACACTGGAAGTTGTGGCGATCAACGACCTGTTCGACGCCAAGACGAACGCCCACCTGTTCAAATATGACTCGAACTACGGCGTGTATGACGGTACGGTCGAGGTCAAAGATGGCGACCTCGTGATAGACGGTGATGTGATCAAGGTGATGGCAGAGCGCAATCCCTATGCCCTGCCCTGGGCTGACCTTGATGTGGATATCGTTGTTGAAGGCACGGGCGTCTTCCGCGACGGCAAAGGGACCCAGGAAAAACCCGGGGCGAATGCCCACATTGACGGCGGCGGCGCGAAGAAAGTCATCATCACGGCACCTTCCAAAAATGAAGACCTGACCATGGTATTGGGCGTCAACGATGACTGGTACGAGACGGACAAGCATCACATTGTCTCCAACGCATCCTGCACCACCAACTGTCTGGCACCGGCTGCCAAGGTTGTGCATGACAACTTCACCATCAAACGCGGTTTGATGACGACCATCCACTCCTACACCAATGACCAGCGCATCCTTGACCTGGCGCACAAAGACCTGCGCCGCGCCCGGGCTGCAGCCCTGAACATCATCCCCACTACCACCGGCGCTGCCAAAGCGGTCGCCCTGGTGATCCCTGACCTCAAGGGCAAATTCGATGGCTATGCCCTGCGCGTGCCCACGCCCACGGTCTCGATTGTCGATTTTGTGGCTGAGGTTGAAAAACCGACCACCGCTGAGGAGCTCAACAGCCTCTTCAAAGCCGCAGCTGACGGTCCTATGGCTGGCATTCTGCTGTATTCCACGGAACCCCTCGTTTCGATGGACATTAAAGGCAACCCATACTCATCGATCATCGATTCTGAACTGACCACGGTGATGGACGGCACATTCGTCAAGGTCGTCACCTGGTACGACAACGAATGGGGTTATTCCTGCCGCACCGCCGACCTGGCTGCGCTGATGGCAAAGCACCTCTAAATGGATGATCTACGGAATTGATTGACCAATGCGTAATGTGCCGCTGTAAGAGCGCACATTACGCATTTTTACTAAAAGGAGAATGATCCCCAATGTTCAACAAAAAAATGGTGACAGATCTTGATGTCAAGGGAAAGAAAGTGCTCGTGCGGGTTGATTTCAACGTGCCGATCGCCGATGGCAAGGTGGGCGATGACTCCCGTGTGCGGGCAGCCCTGCCAACCATCCGCTACCTGCTGGACCACGGCGCGGCGGTGATCTTATGCTCGCACCTGGGGCGACCGAAGGGCGTTGACCTCACCTTCAGCATGCGCCCTGTTGCAGAGCACCTGGGCACGCTGATCGATGCCCCGGTGGCCTTTGCGGAGGATTGCATCGGTGAGCCAGCCGAAACGGCTGCTGCTGCATTGCAACCCGGCCAGGTGCTGGTGCTGGAGAACACCCGCTTCCATGATGGCGAGAAAAAGAACGACCCTGAGATGGCCAAGCAGATGGCTGCCCTGGCGGACCTGTATGTGAACGATGCTTTTGGCTCGGCGCACCGCGCGCATGCCTCCACCGCTGGCGTGGCAGATCACCTGCCTGCTGCGGCGGGTTTCCTGCTCGAAAAGGAGATCAAATATTTGGGCAACGCCATCGCCGAACCCGAACGCCCCTTTGTGACCATCCTGGGCGGCGCCAAGGTCAGCGATAAGATTGGCGTAATTGAGAACCTGCTGGAAAAATCCGACCGGATCCTGATCGGCGGCGGCATGGCCAACACCTTTTTCAAGGCCCAGGGCTTTGAAATGGCGGATTCGCTGGTCGAAGAAGATGTGATCGAGACCGCCAAGGCATTGCTGGAAAAAGCCGGCGATGAGCTGGTCTTGCCAGTGGATGTGGTCATTGCTGATGCCTTTGCTGCCGATGCAGCGGACAAGGTCATGGATGTGGGCGATGTTCCCGCTGGCTGGCGTGTTTTGGACATCGGTCCGCGCACCGTGGCTGCTTTCCGTGAGGTGATCAGCGAGGCTGGCACCGTGGTATGGAACGGCCCCATGGGCGTGTTCGAGTTTGATAAGTTCGCCAAAGGCACCTTTGCGGTCGCCAAGGCGGTGGCAGAGAGCGGCGCAACCAGCATCATCGGGGGCGGTGATTCGATCTCGGCGATCAATAAGTCGGGCCTGGATGACCGCATCACCCATATCTCGACAGGCGGCGGCGCATCGCTCGAGATGCTGGAGGGTAAGGTGTTGCCCGGCTTAGCCGCGCTGGATGACGCATAGCAGGAAGTAAATTTAATTTGTCAACAAATACAGCCCGCGGGGTGATCGACCTTGCGGGTTTTTTGATCAGGTATTAGGAATTAGGGATCAGGAATTAGGGATCAGGAATTAGGGATCAGGAATTAGGAATTAGGAATTAGGTCAATATTTTTCCAGGGAGCGCAGCTCTGGTCAGCGCACCATGAAGCTCTGATCAACTGGGTTTTGGAAGGATTCAATAGAAATTTACAATAAAAGCGCAATACCGTCCGTTTGTTTGATAAAATATCAGGGCAGTATAATCAAATTGCATCATAAATTAAGTTTCCGAGCGCAAAATGCCATAGGAGCGCAGCATGGCAGAAGAACCCCTCACAAATACACTGGCGGAAGTCCGACGCCTGCTGGAAAGCGGGCGCCGGGCGGACGCTGCCGCGTTGATCGCGCCGCTGCTCCCGCCAGACCAGGCTGAGATCTTCGAGGATCTCTCCATCGAAGACCAAACCCACCTGCTGCAGGTGGTGGAAGCGCGCCAGGCGGCTAACATCCTCGAGGAACTGGACGAGGATGACGCGGCCAGCCTGGCCGAGAGCCTGAACATCAGCGACCTGGCGCGTGTTTTGGATGAAATGGAACCCGACGAGGCCGCAGACCTGCTGGGTGACCTTGACCCCGGGTTGCGGCAGGAATCGCTCAGGCAGATCGCAGATGCCGCTGAAATTCAGTCCCTGCTGCGTTACGCGGATGACACGGCCGGTGGCTTGATGACATCGGATTATTATGTGTTCCCCGAAGAAACGGACGTCGGCACCATTTTTAACCACATCCGCACGCAGCCCATCCAGGACGAGGAAATCCCTTACGTGTACGCCGTTGATCAGGATGGGCGCCTGACAGGCATCGCCCGCTTGGCTGACCTGATCCGTGCCCACCCGGAACTGCCCCTGCTGGCCATCATCGACACCCAGTTTGTCTCCATCGAGGCGGGGGAAGACCAGGAAATCGCTGCCCAATTGCTCAACCGTTACGACCTGCTGGCGCTGCCCGTGCTCGACGCAGCGGGGCATCTGCTGGGTGTGATCACCGTGGATGACGCCATCGCCGCCCTGGAACAGGAGGCCACCGAAGATATCTACAAGAGCGCTGGCATCCTCTCTACCCGGGATAACCAATCGGTCAAAAGCGACCTGATGGTGCACGGCCCGATCTGGCGCTCCTGGATGGTGCGCATCCCCTTCCTGCTGGTCACCATGATCGGCGGCATCCTGGCCGGCGGGGTGATCGGCGTGTTTGAGGATGCCCTCGAGACTGTGGTGGTGCTGGCTTTTTTCATCCCGATCGTGATGGGCATGGGCGGCAACAGCGGGACGCAATCCGTTGGCATTTTTATCCGCGGGTATGTGCTCGGCCATATCGACCCGCATGCGTTTCGGAAACACCTCCTGCGTGAATTGGGGGTGGGGCTGGGTTTGGGCGTGATACTTGGCTTGCTGGCCGGCTTGGCCGCAACTTTGTGGCAGGGCAATCCCACCATTGGGCTGGTGGTCGGGCTGTCGCTGGTTTGCACGATCACCCTGGCCACCGGTTTGGGTTTTTTGGTGCCGTTGTTGATCAACAAGATTGGCATCGACCCGGCTGTCGCATCTGAGCCGGTGATCACGACCATTAACGACTTCACCGGGATGTTGATCTATTTTCTGTTCGCGTCTTTGTTCATGTCTGGTCTGATGTAAATTGATCTTATCGAGTGATTTGTCATAAAGCAGGTGTCAGCATGCCTTCAGGAAATCGTACAAAGAAAATTAACCAGGTAACGGCCTTGATCAAGGAGCGGCGCTGGAAGGAAGTTGCCGCACTGTTCAGCACGTTGCTGCCTGCGGATAAGTCCGATGTGTACGAATCACTCGATCCTGAGCAGCAGCAAGCCCTGCTGCCGGTTGCCGATGCCGGTGATGTGGCCGATATCATCGAGCAGATCGAAGACCAGGATGCCGCCCTGTTGGCTGAGAGTCTGTCGCCCGAGGTGCTGGTGGACGTGCTGTCTGAGATGGCGCCCGATGAAGCAGCAAACCTGCTGGGTGACATTCGCCCTGAACTGCGGCGGGAGGTTCTGACGGGTCTGCCCGAGGCAGAGCGGATCAGGCCGCTGCTGCGCTACCCGGACGACACCGCCGGCGGCTTGATGACTTCGGATTTTTATGTCTTTCCTGAGGATTCCACCGCACGTGAGATGCTGAGGTCGTTGAAATCCCAGCCCACCCACGACGAAGAGATCCCCTACATCTATGCGGTGGACGAACACGGCCGGTTGACGGGTGTGATCCGCCTGGCCGACCTGCTGCGTGCCCATCCGCAGGAACCGCTGCGAACAATTGCCAAAGCGCAAATCGTTTCGATTGGCGTGGATCAGGACCAGGAATTGGCGGCACGGCTTTTAAACCGCTACGACCTGATGGCGCTGCCGGTGGTGGACGAGGAGGGCCGCATCCTGGGCGTGATCACTGCGGATGACGCCATGGAAGTCCTCGAACAGGAGACAACGGAGGACATCTACAAGCGCGCCGGTATCCTCTCGGGGAAGGTCAAACAGCCGCCCAAGAGCGACCTGCTCATCCGGGGCCCGATCTGGATGGTGTGGGCTGTACGGCTCCCCTTCCTCCTGATCACCATTGTGGGCGGCATCATGGCTGGTGTGGTGATTGAAATTTTCTCCGATGTGATCGAAACCGTGGTCGCCCTGGCTTTGTTCATCCCTGTTGTGATGGATATGGGCGGCAATGCCGGCTTGCAGTCGACCTCGATCTTTATCCGCGGATACGTGCTGGGGCACATTGACCCGAATGCCTTTGGAAAGCATATCCTGCGAGAGATCGCGATCGGTTTGGGGATGGGGGCCTTGCTGGGTGTGCTGGTCGGCGTGTTTGCCGCGCTGTGGCAGGGGATGGCAGCCATCGGTCTGGTGGTGGGTCTGTCGCTGACCTTCACGATCGCCATCGCCACTTTTTTGGGCTTCCTGATCCCGTTTTCGCTCACCAAACTGGGCATTGACCCGGCAGCCGGTTCTGGCCCCCTGATCACGACCATTAAGGATATCACCGGGCTGTTCATCTATTTTGGCATCGCCAGCCTGCTGCTGGAGCGGTTGATGTGAAGGGCAATCCACTTGTCTATCATGCAATAAACGAAAAAGATGCTGATTTCAAGCGGCGGCCCGTTTTTAAAGCGATTCGCTGGTAAAATCAGCTTGAAAGAATTACACATAAAATGGGAGAGGATAACATGCGCAGATTTTTTGTGACAGGAAACTGGAAAATGAACAACACCATCGCTGAGGCAAAAGCTTTGATGGCAGCGATGACACCTGAACTGGAAGCGATCGACAGTGTGGATAAGGCTGTGGCACCTTCGTACCTGGCTGTGCCCGCTATTGCGGAGCTCTGCAAAGGCACCGGCATCAAGGTTGGCGCGCAGAACTTGTTCTGGGAGGAGTCGGGCGCATACACCGGTGAGGTGGCCCCCGCGATGGTAGCCGAGGTGTGTGATTTTGTGATCGTTGGCCACTCTGAAAGGCGCCAATTCTTTGGCGAGACTGATGAAACGGTCAATCAGCGTCTGAAAGCTGCCCTGGCAGCCGGCCTGCATGTGATCGTGTGCGTCGGCGAAACGCTGGAGGAGAATGAGGCCGGTCAAACCGAGTCAGTTGTCACCCACCAACTGGTGAAAGGGCTGGAAGGGATCACGGAAACCCAGGCAGCGGACATTACCATCGCCTACGAGCCAGTGTGGGCGATTGGCACCGGCCGGGCAGCCACCCCGGAGGATGCCAACCGCGTTCACAAGGATTTGATCCGTCCGCTGCTCAGGCAGCAGTTTGGAGAAGCCCGCGCAGCGCTGATGCGCATCCAGTACGGCGGTTCCATCAAACCTGACAACGCGGCCGAGCTGTTCGCCATGTCGGATATCGACGGCGGCCTGGTGGGCGGCGCAAGCCTCAAGGCGGATTCCTTTGTGGCCATTGTCAAAGCGGCCGCGATGGTGACGATCGTCGAACATGAATCGAAAAAATAGATAGATGTTCGTTAAATAAAAAGCAGGGCTGACCTCACGGATCAGCCCTGCTGTGGTTTAAAGCCGCCTTTAGGTGCCAAACAGGCGATCGCCGGCGTCACCCAGGCCGGGGACGATGTAACCGTGCTCGTTAAGGCGTTCATCGATGGCAGCGATGTGAACAGGTATGTCCGGGTGTTCGCTGTGCAGGCGCTGGATGCCTTCAGGTGCTGCGATCAGCCCGACAAATTTGATCTTGGTCACCCCCCACTGCTTGAGGATGTCGACAGTAGCCACCGCAGAGCCGCCCGTGGCCAGCATGGGGTCGAGGATCAGGCACACGGCCACGGTGGGCTGCACTGGCAGCTTGTTGTAATACGCGACGGGTTTGAGGGTGCGTTCATCGCGGTACATGCCGATATGCCAGACCTCAGCGGAGGGCATCAGCTCCCAAACCCCTTCGACCATGCCCAGCCCGGCGCGCAGGATCGGGATCAGCCCGATCTTCTCCTGTAAATCTTCCCCCTCGGTTTCGGCCATGGGGGTTTGGATGCGCACGCGCTGGGTTGCCAGGTCGGCGGTGGCTTCGTAGGTCAGCAGGGCTGCCAGCTCGCGCACCAGCTCACGAAACTTCTTGGGTTCGGTGTTTTGGTCGCGCAGGCGGGTCAGTTTGTGGCGCACCAGGGGATGTGTGGATGGAAAGACATTTTTCATGGCACCTCGACTTATGGTTGAGTTTTCATCGGTTCATGTGCTTGCATAAAACGGTCGCTGCTTTGTTATTCAATCCGCTTTCAATCGGTGTGGGGAGCATGCCGGCTGAAGATGAAGATCAGCAGCCAGGCAGCCCACAGCAGCGTGGTGACCCTGATCCAGGTGTGGAAAGGCGGCAGGTTGCGGCCTAACCGCAGGACCATCGCCCAAAAAAAGGTTACCCACGAGGCAGCTTGCAGCACGATGGCTGCCCAGTAGCCTGCCCGCCAGCCTTTGGGTTCCATTTTTAGCCAGTGCACACCCGCCAAAGGCAGGGATGTGGTCGCCAGGGTGAGTATGACGGGGAAGGTCATCAGCCACAATGACAGTTCAGGACCATTTTCAGTATGGGCCAGTGAACTGCCGAACAAGTACAGCACAAAAGACAGGCTGTACAGCCACTCGGCGATATGCAGCGGTGAGCGTTTCATGGCAGGTTTGCCTCCTTATGGGCGAAGGCTGCTAATCGGGCTTGTGTGGCCAGTCTCTGAAACCTTACGGGGTATTGGCGCATCATCGGGGTTCAGGGCCTTTCTGCGATGCGCGGTCCGCCTTGCTTGCGGTTCCACTGCCCGGGCCAGATCGCCACGACGATGGCCAAAATGCCCGCGGCCAGCCCGAGGATGCCCGTCACGCCAGCGATCAGTGCGCCAGGCGGGAAGACCACCGTTAGCAGCAGCCCGAGCAGTGCCAGCAGCAGCAGGCCGCCCGCTACCGCGCCGATGATGCCGGCAATGCGCCCGCCGCGCTGCCGGGAGGCCAGGCGCGGGCCGCGTATTGTGCCGGTCTCTCCGTTGATCACCAGCACCTGGGGCTGCCCTTCATCGTCGGTGTAGTGGGTGGTGTAGATCGGCAGGAAGAATTCCGTCCAGTTCTGTTCTCCAAAACGGGCACGCATCGTGAAATCGCGGAAGTGCTGGGCACCGGCCGCTTCCTGGCAAATTTTGGTCAGGGCTTTATCTATGTCCGGCCGGGCAAGGGGCCAGGCTGTTTCAGGAGGGATATCGGGCAGTTCCAGGAAGGCGCCCCCCAGGAGGCTGGCGTCAAAATCATGGCTTTTTTCCAGTGGGTAGGGGCCGGTCATTTGCATCCGGTTTTCATGCTCTTCCAGCGCGGGCGTGATCACGTTATCCACCCGGGTGTCGAGGGTGCCCAGCCGGGTCTCCCAGCGCAGGCGGGTTTCGATCTGCGCCTGGGAATGCCATCTGCCGTCTGTGTACACTTCACGGGCGCTTTCGACCTGGTAATCGAACCCTGCGCTCATCTGCCAGGGGCCGCTGACATCGCTATCCACCAGCCACAGCGGCCAGAACACAGCACGGGTGTTATTGAGCAGCGATTGAGGGTTGAAATCTTCCGGTTTGATCCAAACCCCCGAGACAAACCGCTCGTAAATTGGCAGGAGGGCTTTTTGGGTGATCCTGAAGGGCAGCATTTTTTCCGGTGCAGCCCGCCGCACGTAGGCTGGTTGGGCTTCCAAGATGCCCTTTCGGCAGAGGGGGCAATCTGTGCCGTGATAATTGGCCGCAACCAGGTAAACACGGCGGCAATGGCTGCAGCCTGCCGGCTGGCGGTCCGTGTGCCAGAGGGTCTGGTCTGCCAGGACGATTTCCTCGGAAGGGATCGCTTTTTCCACTAGTTTGACTCCGATTTGCGCACGTGTTGGTAAAGGTTGATGCTGATGATGGCGCCGCCCACAAACAGGATGATCCCCAGGGCGATCGCCAGGATTCCCAGCCCGCCCAGCAGCGCCAGGGGCAGGCCGATCAGGGTCAGAAAGGTGCCCGGGGTGAGGATGGCAGCGATCGCCAGCCAGACCTTCCACCAGGCCACCGGTTTGCTCCCTGCAACCACGCCGCTTTGGCCGTTGACCATCACCTGGTAGACTTTGCCTTCATACCGGTAGGCAGCCAGGTAAACAGGCAACAGAATGTAGCGCCAGGATTCATCGGAAAAGTCTGCGTGCATGGTGAAGTTCCTGACCTGGTTGGATGGCATATCTTGATAACAGGCTTTCTTTGCCAGTTCACGGATGTTCTTCTTGCCCATTTCCCAGGCCTCGGGCAGGGTGGTTTCGTAGGCCTGCGCCTGCCAGCCTGCCAGAAAATCCGGGGAATAGGCCACTAATTCGTTCAGGTTGAAGGGATTAAGCTCACCCAGGATGCGGTGACTGAGGTGTTGCGGCGCGCTTCCGGAGATCAGCAAATCGTCGATGGTCAGGTTCACCTGGCCGCTCTCCCACTTCCAGACAATGCGTGTCCGTGTCTCCCAGCGTTTTTGGCTGGCGTTGTAGTGGCGTTCGGTCTGCTGATAGCCAATCTGTGCCCGCCACTTGGCGTTCACCATGGCGTTGAAGGTCCAAAATGGGAGGTACAACCCGTAAAACCGACGCACGATCACATTTGAACGGAGGGCATCGGGGTGGTACCAGCCTTTGCCAAGCCACGCTTTGGCTCGGGGGAGGGTTTCTTCAGGTGGGATTTTGAAGGGGATCAGGAAGCGCGGGCGCAGGGTCTCCTGCGGGCTGGTGATCACGTTGACCTGGTTCGACGCGCAGAAAGCACATACGGTGGTCAGCGCGCCTTCCGAGATGGATAGGTCCGCACCGCAGGAATCGCAGTGCAGCACCTGGCGTTGGGTTCCCCAGCCTTGCCTGGCCTGGGAAAGGGTCTCCAACGTGAACTCGAAATCATCGGCGAACCGGCCTACCTGGGCTGTTTTCACCTTGGCGACATACCCACAGTATTCACAGGCCACCCCGCCAGCAGCAACATCATAGGCTGTGTTGGCGCCGCAATTGGGGCAGGCATAGCTGACCGCCTGGTCATCTGGTGCGTGTTCCGGTTCAGGTGCGAATACCACCACCCCGGGCACGCGGGATTCGACCTGATGGTACCCCTCCGGTGGAGACCAGGGCTGCGTGTGGATGTGATCTTCAGACATGCAAGGCGCTCCTCAGTATTACTGATGGGTTCGCCCTTTATTGTATCGCAAACCGGGTGCCTTCACCATGCTGCTCAGGCCGTGGCCAGTGCGGGCGGGGTTTCTTTTGTCATTTTAGGGCTTTACGGATGGGATAGAATAAGGTTATGGTGTTGATCATCGACGGACATAACCTGATCCCGCATTTGCCGGGAGTCAGCCTGGCGGATCCAGACGACGAGCTGGCATTGGTCCGGATGCTGCAGGATTACTGCCGCTTGCGGCGCAAGCAGGCCATCGTCTATTTTGACCGGGCGCCAGCCGGCCAGCCCCGGACCCAGGTGTATGGGCAGGTGCAGGCGCATTTTGTGCCCAGCAGCACCACGGCGGACGCGGCCATCATGGCGCACCTGGGCAAACTGGGTAAGCGCGCCAAAAATATGACTGTGGTCAGTTCTGACCGGCAGGTGCAGACCGCTGCGCGGGCAGCCCATGCCAGGGTCGTCTCCTCTGAAGATTTTGCGGCGGAATGGGCGCAGCTGGAAGACGAAGTGCCCGCGCTTGACCCGCGCAACCGGCTGCTCAGCGAAGAAGAAGTGGACGCCTGGGAGCAGTTCTTTAAGCGCGGGCATCCGCCATCGGGGGGAAAAGCATAATCTTACAAATAAGGTAAACTTAGTAAACTCTAATCTGCTGTTAATACAACCCCCACACAAATCCAGTATAGTAATACCCAAAGACACAAACCCTTTATTGGTATTAGGTGTGTCTTCCACCAGGAAATCTGCAGGACCGAAAAGTTCTGTAAGACGGAAGTGGTGGTTTCCTCCCTGAGATTGCCTGGCATGTCCCCCCCATGCCAGGCAACTGTATTAAAGCACAAGGTTAACTATCCGAAATCACAATGAAGGCGCAGATTTTGTTCAGGCAACGCTTTATGGTCTTATTTTTCCTGGGGACTTTACTGGCTGGGTGTGCAGCACTGCCGCAGGCAGATGAACCAAGCCCGGCCGATCCCCAAGAGACTTTGCCTGTGGAAACCGATCTGGTTGATCGGTCCAATTTTGAGGAATCTGATGATCCGCCCTATGTGATCGAGGCCCGATGGCCTAACCTGGCGGGTAACGCGGCGTTTGCAGGGCCATTCAACACCGGGATTGACCACAGGGTTGATGATGGGTTAGCGGACTTCATGGATGCGGTTAGAATGCCTGGCGGTGATGAGGAATTCCCAGGACTCAGTACACTGACCCTGGATTACGAGGTGAGGTTAATTTCAGATGGCCTGGTCAGCGTCTACCTGATGTGGGACACCTATATTGCGCTTTCGGCACATGCCTTCCCATCTTCACAGGCATTGAATTATGACGCTATTCAGGGGCACTTCCTCACCCTGGCAGACCGGTTTGGTGACGAGGTCGACCTGCAGGTGGTGATCCTTGAGCGGGTGGAACCTGAATTGCTGAGCCGTGACCTGGGGTACACAGCCGGGGTGGCTGAACAGGTGCTTGAAGTGCGTGAGCACTGGAACCTGCTGCCCGAGGGCTTGCGGATCAATTTTGATGTTTACGAGGTGGGGTCCTACGCGGCCGGGCCGCAATTCGTTCTCATCCCGTGGGAGGACCTGGCACCCTATTTGCAGGCAGAGGGTCAGTTCGGCTTAGGGCTGCAGGCTGGTTTGTGACCTGTGTGCCCTGTACAGCCTGCTTCTAGGAGGGGTAATGGTAGTAAGATTATGTGGATCGATCAAAATTAACAGGTGAGGTAGAGTGCATGAGCCAATCTGAGAAAGCTTTCCAAAAAACCCTGCTGAGCGTGCTGGCACACCCCGATGATGAGACCTTCGGGATGGGCGGCACCCTGGCATTGTATGCCCGGCGTGATGTGAACGTCCATCTGATCTGCGCCACACGCGGCGAACTGGGCGATATCGACCCCGAATACACCGAGCGCATCAAGAGTGCCGCCTGCCTGCGAACCCAGGAACTGCGCTGCGCCGCCGATGTGTTGGGGATCGATGAGTTACACTTTCTGAATTACCGCGATTCAGGCATGCCCGGAAGCGAAGCCAACCAGCACCCCAAGGCGCTGGCCGCCCAGCCAGTGGAACAGGTGGCCCAGGAAGTGGCCCACCTGATCCGCAAGAATAAACCCGATGTGGTGATCACTTTTGATCCGATCGGCGGGTATCGTCACCCGGACCATATTGCCATGCACCAGGCGACGGTCAGGGCGTTTAGCCTGGCTGCCGACCCGGATTTTTCCGACCCGGAGGGTTTGGCCCCCTTCCAGCCTGACAGACTGTACTACCACACCATCAATCGCTCTTTCCTGAAGGCTGTGGTGTGGGTGCTAAGGCTGATCGGGCAGGACCCGCATCGCTTTGGGCGTAACAAGGATATTGACCTGGTCTCGATTACCGATGTGGACTTTCCCACGCACGTTAAAGTGGATTACAGCCCGGTGAAAGACGTGCGTAAGGAAGCCACCGCCTGCCATGCCAGCCAGGGCGGTGCGGATATGGACAAGGGGTTCAGAGGCCTGGTGACCCGCTTGTTCAGCGGGCATCACGATACTTACATGCAAGCTTACCCTGTGCCGGCAGACGGTCAGAAGGTCAGGAGGGATTTGTTCACCTAAGTTCTCTGCTGAGGAACAACTTTCATAAGATAATTAACCCATGATGGCTGCCTTGGGATGAGCGTAAAGAAGCTCTCAAGCCGTTTTGCATGTGTACCTCAGGAAAATAATTGCATTCTCGGAAATGTTCAATTATGATCATAAGGGTATCGGTGTTTATAAACCCTTGAAAGGACATAACATGGACTTCGAGATGATTTTCCAGGAATGGTTGACATCTGCGGTATTGTTTTTGCCAAAACTGGTGGCTGGTATTGTCATCTTTATCCTGGCCTTGGTTGCCGCAGGGTTTGTGTCTAAAGCCGTTAGGCGGGTGGTTTCCAACCGGATAGAGTCTGAAGCGGTGGAGAAGCTGATTGGTCAAATTGTCCAATGGACGGTGATTGTGCTTGGCACGGTCATTGCGCTGGATCAGGTGGATTTTAATGTGACGGGGTTCATAGCCGGGTTGGGGATCGCCGGGTTTACCATCGGTTTTTCCCTCCAGGATATCGCCCGCAATTTCATCTCGGGGTTGATCCTGCTTTACAGGCAGCCCTTCCAACTTGGGGATTTTATCGAAGTCTCAGGCCAGATGGGCAAGGTAAGCATGATCAACATCCGCGATACTGAGATCGTGACCCTGGATGGCGATGTAGTCATCATTCCAAACAACCGGGTAATTGAAAACCCGATTATTAATCTCTCATCCGGGCAATTCAGGCGCCGCACAGTGGCGATTGGGCTGGGTTATGAGGAAGATGTGGAACGCGCCATGGAAATCTTTCTCGAAGCGGTCAGGAACGTGGCAGGTGTGGAAACTGAACCCGAGCCGATGATCCAGGTGATGAGCATGGATGATTCAGATTTGGCGCTGAGGTTGTTTTACTGGGTTGACCAGAAGCAAAACAGCCCGCTGAAAGTGCACACCGAGGTGCTCAAGGCGGTAAATCGGGCGTCGCACGAGCATCAGATCAACTTGCCCTATCCGACCCAAAAGGTGCTGGTGCAGCAGGCTGACGGCACAGACCAGAGGTAGTTTGCGATATGTTCTGTAAACCCATACGCGTTTGCTAAGGGGTGGGGCATGTTTTGCGGAGAACTTGACCGCACCGATGCATACAACCCGGCAGCAGCGCGCCTGGCCTGGGAACGCACGCTGGTCTTCTTGAGTGAATCATTTAATATGTGAGGTTAACAGGAAACCTTAGTGGGCTTATCCTGATCCTGCAGAGGGAGTTGTCTTTTGAAGTGGTATGTTCTATCTTCAATCCCTTGTGATTGGCGTGTATCATTGTTAAGTAGTGGTCATTATTAATCCCCGGGGGTCTTTGTATGTTGGTTATTGGAAATACTGCTGGACAGATCATAAGCTGGTTCCTCCTTAGCCCCCCGGGGTTTTAAGATAAGAGGAATATTTATGGTTAAAAATGTGCCAGGACACTTTAGTGTTGCAGATGTTCCCGTGGGGTGAGCTGTGATCCTGAATCTACTGAGGGTGTCGTGCCAGCCTTTTAACCCATAGAGACGCCCAAACCGGGCGTCTCTTTGGTAGCGCTTTGGATGTGAATGGGTTTTTATCCAGCCGATGAAAGGGTCTCAAACATGAGCCCGTCCTGACCACGGGAAACCTTCACCGTATCGCCCTCGCTGATCTCACCTGCGACGACCTTGAGCGCCAGCGGGTCCTGCACCTCGCGCTGGATCGTCCGTTTGAGGGGGCGGGCACCGAAATCCGGGTCGTAGCCGACCTCGGCCAGGTAGGCGCGCGCCTCCGGTTCGACCTGCAGGGTCAGGCCGCGCTGGGCCATCAAGCCGGCCACACGTTCGAGCTGGATATCGACGATCTGAACCAGGTCTTCCTTGGTGAGCGGGTGGAACACCACGATCTCATCGACCCGGTTGAGAAACTCGGGGCGGAAGTGCGCCTGCAGCAGGCGGTTGACCTGCTCCCGTGAGACCTGTTTGACACCGTCATTGCCGGCCATACTGCGCATCCAGAGTTCACTGCCCAGGTTGCTGGTCATGATGACCACGGTGTTGCGGAAATCCACGGTGCGGCCCTGTCCGTCGGTCAGACGGCCATCCTCCAGGAGCTGCAGCAATGCGTTGAACACTTCAGCATGGGCTTTTTCGATCTCATCGAACAACACCACGCTATAAGGCCGGCGGCGGACCGCTTCGGTGAGCTGGCCTCCCTCTTCGAAGCCCACATACCCGGGCGGGGCACCGAACAGCCGGCTGACGGTGTGCTTCTCCTGGTATTCGCTCATGTCGATGCGCACCATGGCATCCTCATCGTTGAACAGGAATGCCGCCAGCGCTCGCGCCAGTTCGGTTTTGCCCACGCCGGTCGGTCCCAGGAAGATGAACGAGCCGATCGGGCGGTTGGGGTCCTGCAGGCAGGCGCGGGCACGGCGGACGGCGTTGGAAATCACATCCACTGCTTCATCCTGCCCGACAACCCGCCGATGCAGGCGTTCTTCCATGTGCATCAGCTTTTGCATTTCGCCCTCCAGCAAACGGGAGACGGGAATGCCGGTCCAATTGGCGACGATTTGGGCGATTTCTTCCGCATCCACTTCCTCTTTGAGCAGGGTGGACTCTTTTTGGAGCTCGTTCAGGCGCTGTTCGGCTTCTGCCAGGTGCGCTTCAAGCTCGTTCATCTTGCCATAGCGCAGCCGGGCTGCTTTTTCGAGGTCTGCATTGCGTTCAGCGCGCTCAATTTCGATCTCCGTTTGGTCTATCTGCTCTTTGATGCCCCGAATCTCCTGGATGGCCTCTTTTTCGATCCCCCAGCGGGCGTGCAGCTGGTTGGCCTGCTCGCGCAGGTCGGCCAGTTCCTTTTCGATGTTGGCCAGGCGTTCTTTGGAGGCTTTATCCTTTTCCTTTTGCAGCGCCTGGCGCTCGATCTCCAGCTGCATGATAGCCCGGTCGACCTCATCCAGGGCCTGGGGCTTGGAGTCGATCTCCGTGCGCAGGCGGGCTGCGGCCTCATCGATCAGGTCGATGGCTTTGTCTGGGAGGAAGCGGTCGGCGATGTAGCGGTGGGAGAGAGTCGCAGCAGCGATCACCGCTGGATCGGTGATGCGTACGCCGTGATGCACCTCGTAACGCTGTTTCAGCCCACGCAGGATGCTGATGGTGTCTTCCACGGAGGGTTCGGTCACAAACACGGGCTGGAAGCGCCGTTCCAGGGCGGCGTCCTTCTCGACATGCTTGCGGTACTCATCCAGGGTGGTGGCGCCGATCATGTGCAGTTCGCCGCGCGCCAGCATCGGTTTGAGCATGTTGCCGGCATCCACCGCGCCTTCAGCGGCGCCTGCACCGACCACGGTGTGCATTTCGTCCACGAACAGCAGGATCTCACCAGCCGATTCGGTGATCTCCTTGAGGACGGCTTTTAACCGCTCCTCGAACTCGCCGCGGTACTTGGCGCCGGCAATCAGCGAACCGATATCGAGGGCGATGATCTTTTTGTTCTTAAGGCCGTCGGGCACATCACCGTTGATGATGCGCTGGGCCAGGCCCTCGACGATGGCGGTCTTGCCCACGCCGGGCTCGCCGATCAGGGCGGGGTTGTTCTTGGTGCGGCGGGACAGGATCTGCACAATGCGGCGGATCTCTTCGTCACGCCCGATGACGGGATCCAGTTTGCCGGTGCGTGCCAGCGCGGTCAGGTCACGGCCGTATTTTTCCAGCGCTTCGTAGGTTGATTCCGGCGTCTGGGAAGTGACGCGCTGGGCGCCGCGCACGTCCTTGAGCGCTTTGAGAATGGCATCTTTGGTGAGGCCGTAGCCTGCCAGGCGCTTCCCTTCTGAGCTTTCTGTCATTCCCAACAAGAGGTGCTCGGTGGAGACATACTCGTCCGACATGCCCTTGGCATACCGCTCTGCTGTGCCGGTCACTTCGCTGGTGGCGCGTGCCAGCCCCGGCTGTCCCCCGTTACCGCCGTAGACTTTGGGGCGGTTCTCCAGGTCATCCACCAGTTCTTCCCGCAGCGCGGCCGGGCTGCCGGCCACCTTGGTCACGATGGCAGGGACCACGCCCTGGTCCTGTTGTAACAGCGCCAAAAGCAGGTGGGCTGGTTCAATGGCCTGGTGGTTCAGGTCTGCTGCCAGGGTTTGAGCCTGGATCAGCGCCTGTTGTGCTTTTTGTGTGTATTTGTTTAAGTCCATGTGTGTCTCTCTCCGTTAATGGTGTCCCGTTCTGTTGAAAGACGGGCAGCTTTTTGTTGGATTAGGTCGTTTTCTCTCAGGTTAATTTTAAGAAGCAGGTGTTTGAGGAATGTAAAAGAGATATCAGAATTATGCAAACAAACACGGCCAGCATGCCTGCGCCGATTCACTTGCTGGAATCATTTGACATCATCCTAATTAAACATTAAACTAAGACTGTAACAAAAATTAATTAACCGTGATAAATCGATTAAAATTAGCGTGATCGAGGAGGTTCGATGACTGCCACAAGATTTCAACTCACCATGCGCTCAGGTCCCGTTCCCGGGAAGACCTTTTTGTTGGAGTCGGAAGAGACCACCGTGGGGCGTGATCTCTCCAACGACATTCCCATCTCAGACCCAGAGGTCTCGCGCCGGCATGCGCGCTTTTTCATTCAGAACGATAACGCCTTTGTAGAAGACCTGGGCTCGACCAATGGCACCTTCCTCAACGGGGAGCGCATTGATTCGCCGCAGCAACTGCGCAAGGGCGATGTGATCACCTTTGGCGAGAGTGTCGTCATGGCTTATGACAAGCAGGTGGAAGAGCCCGATATCACCGATGCCCATGCCCCTGTGGCGCCTACCCCAGAGCCTGAATACGTCTCAAGGGTACCGGAGCCCATGTACGCACCGGAGGAGGAACTCTACCTTGAAGAGCTTGCGCCGTATGAACAGCCAGAGCCTGAAGCAGAAGTACCTGAGAAGAAGAAAAGGGTCAAAGAGGGCGGCATGCCGACCTGGATGATCATCCTGCTCGTGGCGATTGTAGTGTTGGTGTGCGTGATTGCAGTCACATTGTACTTCATGCCCGCCTCGTGGTGGTGTGCCATCACCTTCGATTTGCTGGCAGGCTGTCCGCTGCCCTGACTTTAAACATTACCCAAAGCAATCCCGGACATTGGCTCCGGGATTGTTAGGTTAACGAAGGTGCCGCTTTTCAGAGCAGGTCGAGACTGGGTGGTTTCTCAGGCGTGCCGACTTCGTATAGGCAATGTGTGGAGTTGTGGGTTTACGGCCATGTGATGCTGCGTGGATGCAGGTTTACAGGCCATCCAATGCTGTAATGCGACAGGTTCCCACCTGACATTTCAACCCAGGTGAGAATCTCATCAATATTTGTCAGGGCTGCCCCTGCACGGGCATACGCTTTTGTATCCAGGGCGGCATGGGCATCGATGAACAGGCTTTCGACGATCAGGTTCAAGGGGGCTTTCTCACGGTAGGCATAATCCCCCACAATGCTATTCTCCCGCATGGTGTTGACGGGCGGCCACCAGGCTGTGCGGAAATGCGCGCTGGGTATGGCAAGGGTTTGGTAGCGGCGCAGCAGGTCATAGGTGTCGACCGTCAGGCGCACATCCGCCTCAACCTGGGGATCACGTTCGAGGGTCTCGAGGTAAGCGATGAACTCGCCTTCCAGCTCGTTTAGGCCGATGCCAAAGCGAGCCTCAAGCGCCGTTGAAATGATGGCAGAATCGCTTTCCCCTTCAGGCAGATTAAAATAGAAGTCGATGAAGGTCTCCCATCCCCACAGCTGATCAAGGTAGGCGACCAGCGCGGCAGCTTGCATGTACCCAATTTCGTGCTGGGCAGCGTAGAAGTCGTCAACGATCTCGCTGATGGGCAGGTACAGATCCAGGGCGAGCAGGGCTGCCCCTCGCTGCAGGGCGTCACCCGGGCGGTAATGTCCGCCGGAGAGGTACACGGCGAGGCCCTCAACAAAGATGGATGGGCGGGGTCCCTGGGTGTTGATCAGCCGGTCGACCACATGCACAATTTCATGATGGGCAAGGTTTGTAAACTCGATCCCGGCCCAGTTGTCGTGCGTGTAGGTCAGCACAGCTTCATCAGTGGCAAAGCCGCCATGCCCGATCACCATGGGGACCAGCACGATCGAGAGTGGCTCCTGGATGGGGTTCTCCTCTAACACTCCGGCTGCAGCAAATTGCGACAAGACCTCTGCGCTGCTCTCCTCGAGTGCGGTGATGATCTCGGGTAGGTCAGCTTCTGCATCGGTGCCCGTGAAGTAGTGCAAGGTGCAGCACGGGCTGTGAGCACTCGACCAGGCTGCGCTGCGGTTGCCGAGGTCGGGCAGGAGGTGAACGCCCTGGGTCCAGGCCAGGTCAAAATCCGGCACTTCGAACCGAAAAGAAAGATAACCTGTTTGGTGGGACCGGGTGTCATACATCCAGTAAAAGGTCGCCTGGCGGGTGTTCTGCGAGAAGGCAGCCGTCTCCAGGATCTGGTCCGGTTCATCAGCCAGCGCAACCGTGATGTGGGTTCCGCCGATGTTTGCACTGCCGGTGTAGGCCACGCGTGCGCTGAGGAGGTCCCCAGTGTGATAGGGGGCAACCGGGTAGAAGGTGACCTCAAAATCACCTGGTGGGGTTTGAGGCAGTGCCGGATAAATCCCATAGGCTGCGCTGGTGGGGCCGGTCAGCAACGACATTGCCGTCAGGATCAGGAACAGTGTGCGTTTGATCATATGAGGAATTTTACCGGCGGATGGTTAATGATGCATAAGCATCTTCACCGCCGTTTTGTATGGCTTGAGCCGTGTGCTATAATCAAAATTTGCGATGATTGAATTGAAAAAACAAACAGGTGAATGTCTATGTTTAAGAAAATCTCTCAGCTTTTTGGCGGGGACCCAAATCAGCGAAAAGTTGATTCATTAAAAGAAATTGTTGACCAGATCAATGCGCTGGAGCCGGAATACGAGGCTTTGAGCGATGAGGCGCTGTCTGCCAAGACCCAGGCCTTCAAAAGCCGTGTTGCCGCGGGTGAAACCCTTGATGACCTCCTGGTGGAGGCTTTTGCCGCGGTACGCGAGGCCAGCAAGCGCACCCTGGGTCAGCGCCATTATGATGTGCAGCTGATCACGGGGATCACCCTGCACCGCGGGGAGATCGCCGAGATGAAAACGGGTGAAGGGAAAACCCTGGCGGCGACCCTGCCGCTGTACCTCAACGCGCTGACCGGCCGTGGCGTCCACCTGGTGACGGTCAACGACTACCTGGCGCGCCGTGATGGCCGCTGGATGGGGACGATCTACCGCTTTTTGGGGCTTTCCGTTGGCATCCTCCAGATGGCTGCCCGCACGGAAAACGGTCGCAAAGCGTTCCTGTACGACCCCGACCAACGCTCACCGATTGAGGAACAGGACCAGGTGCGCATGGTGGATCGGAAACTGGCCTACCGTGCCGATATCACCTACGGCACGAACAACGAATTCGGTTTTGATTACCTGCGCGACAATCTGGCCAGCCACAAGGATGCCCGGGTACAGCGCGGTCACTATTACGCCATCATCGATGAGGTCGATAACATCCTGATCGATGAAGCGCGCACGCCGTTGATCATCTCGGGCCCATCCCATGAGGATTCGGAATGGTATATCCGCATGGCGCAGATCGTCAAGCAGCTGCTGCCAGAAGATTACGAGATCAGTGAGAAGGACCGCACGGTCACGCTCTCGGAGATCGGCCTGGCGCACGTGGAAGAGCTGCTGGGCATGCCGCTGCGCGACCCTGAACGCCCGGAGGATATCACCCCCGAGCAAGCACGCTTGCTGGGCTTTTTAGAGCAGGCATTGCGGGCGGAATACCTGTTCCATCGCAACAAGGAATACATCGTTCAAGATAAAGAAGTGGTGATCGTGGATGAATTTACCGGGCGCTTGATGCCCGGGCGCCGTTGGTCAGACGGCCTTCACCAGGCTGTGGAAGCAAAGGAGGGGGTAAAAGTCCAGGCTGAAAATGTGACTTATGCCACCATCACGATCCAGAACTACTTCAGGATGTACGAAAAACTGGCTGGAATGACGGGCACAGCCCTGACAGAAGCCGAAGAGTTTGATAAGATCTACAGCCTGGAAGTGCTGCCGATCCCGACCCACCTGGAGTATCGTGCCATGGGCGCTCAGCCCGACCTGGCTGAAGCCGAAGACCGCGATGCGCTGGGTTACAAATACACCTATTACTACCATCCGGAGGATGATAGTCAGCGCCCGTTGTACTGGAAGCGCAAGGATTACCCGGATGTGGTTTACCAGACGGCGGAGGCCAAATTAAGGGCCATTGTCAAAGAGATCATCTATTACCATGTGGTTGGGCGCCCGCAACTGGTGGGCACCACCTCGGTGGAGAACTCCGAACGGCTGTCTGACCGGTTAAGTGCGACCAATGTGCGCCGGTTGCTGGAGGTGTTCCTTATCCGGCATGCCTATATCCATATGCACAACCTGCAAGGCCGGGATGTGATGTCGACCCCTGAACTGGACCAGCTCTATGCCCCGCTGGATGAACTGCGCAGCCCAGAGCTGCGCCGCATGGGCCGTGAATATGGGCTGAATTCCCTCAGCCCCCTGGATGAGGAAAACCAGGCGCGCTTGATTGAGATCTTTGAGCTTTCGCCCGATGACTGGCCGCGCCTGGAAGCGGTTATCAAAGCCGGCGTGCAGCACCAGGTGCTGAATGCCCGCAAGCACACGGAGGAGTCCAAGATCATCGCCGATGCCGGAGCGTTTGGCGCGGTGACGATTGCCACTAACATGGCCGGCCGCGGTGTCGATATCAAGCTGGGTGGGGAACTGCCGGAAGAGCGCGTCACCAATGTCAACCGGCTGCTGGCAGAAACCGGCCACCCCGACCCGTTCAATCTGCCGATGGAGGAGCGCTTGCGCGCCTTGCAGGCCCTTTCGGAAGAGGCCTACGGGGAGTACGCTGAAGATGTGGCGGCCTATTTTACGTACATGGCCGAGATGCAGCGGGTGCGTGAGCTGGGCGGACTGCACGTGATTGGCTCTGAACGCCACGAAGCCCGGCGCATCGACAACCAGTTGCGCGGGCGGGCTGCCCGTCAGGGCGACCCGGGTTCATCGCGGTTTTACCTGTCATTGGATGATGACCTGATGCGCTTGTTTGGCGGCGGGCAGGTGGAAACCCTGCTCAACCGGCTGAATATTGATGAAGGCATCCCGATTGAGAGCGGCTTGATTGGCCGGATGGTCGAATCCTCGCAGACTCGGGTTGAAGGTGCCAACTTTGACGTGCGCGAGCACTTGCTGGAATACGATGATGTGCTCAACTCGCAGCGCGAACGCATCTACGAGCAGCGCGAGCGCATCTTCGACAAGGAAGACCTGCGCGAAGACGTCACCGAGATGCTGCAGACCGAAGTCAGCCGCCGCATCGAGGAAGGTTTGGGCGATAAGGAGGGCTTATGGAAGTTACTGGCCTATCTCGAGGATACCCAGCCGCCGATCGACCAGGGTGAGATCCATCACCCCTCCTTTACACTGCAACTGATGATGGAGGCTGTTGGCCAGCCGCAGGACACGGGGGCATTGCGGGCGCGCCTGCTGGAACTCGCCGCCGAATCCCTTGATACCTGGCACGAGCATTTGCTGACCTGGGCCGTGGCTTTGGTCGAAAATGCCCAAATGAGCTTTGAGAACCAGCTTGCAGAACGCCTGGATGCGCTGGATACCTTTGTGGAGGGTCTGGGCTACGATGAATCAGGCCAACGCCCGGATTTCAGGCAAGCCTTGTCTGAAGCCGTGCGTGTGCCCTTACGTCTGACCGATGCGGTTGAGGAAGGCTTGGCCGCTGGAACAAGGGATGCCATCGAGGATGTGGCCGGCCAAATCCGCATGACCTTGATGCAGATTTTTGTGCGGCGTTTGATCCTGACCTTTGAGCGGCGTTTTTCCGACAACTGGAACCTGAAGGCCGCTGACCTGGCGGAAGACACCTGGAAGGAAGTGAACGCCCTCCTGATGGGCCGGGTTGAGGATACCCTGCAGAGGCGCCGGGAGCATGTGCTGGGTGAAAATGGCGAGATCAGCCGTGACCTGGACGCGAATCAAGAACTGCTGACCGCTGCTCTCGAGGAACCCTGGGCGTTGATGCGCCTGCTGATCCTGCTGACCCAGGGCAGGGTGATCACCTTTGACGAGCGCACCCACCAGCGAAAAATGAAGGGAGTCACCCGGCTGACCTATGTGTTCAAGGCCGCACAATTCCTGGCTCAACACCCGCCGGAGGAAATCCGCAGCAAGGTCCTGGGCCATCTGCAGGCGGCCCAGGAAAAGCTAGCGGTGATTTGGGGCGAATCTGAGCTGACCCGCTTGCACAACGCCGGGCAAATCCTGGCGAATCTGACCCCAGACTGGCACGAACGCTTGGCTGCAGCCCTGGGCGAAGAGCGCTTTGAGGAGGTCAAATCCATACCGCTGGACAGCATACCCCAGGACGAGCACACTGTGGTGGTCGAAACCCTGGGGCGGTACGCGCAAAACCGGCTTTACCGTCACCTGCTGCTCTCGAAAATCTCGGAACTGTGGGTGGAATACCTGACCAAAGTGGAAGCGCTGCGCGTTTCGGTACGCATGGAGGCTTACGGTCAGCGCGACCCGCTGGTGGAGTATAAGAGCCAGGCCACGACCATGTTCTCAGGCTTGCTCTCCGATATCCGTGCGGGTGTGATCGCCCAGATGTTCCGCGCCAGGCTGGTGAGTCCCGAGGAGCGGAAACAGGAACTGGCCCAACCCCAGCCAACTACGGCTGAGACGAACGGTTCCGAGCGCAAACGGCACAAAAAGAGCCGAAAACGACATTAACCATCATTTAGAACGATTAAAGAGGACTTATGCATATTCTGGTAACCAATGATGACGGCGTGCATGCGCCCGGCTTGCTGGCTTTGACCGCGGCGGTGCGCGAAATCGCAGAAAAAGTGACCATTCTGGCGCCAAACCGCAACTGGTCGGCTTCCGGGCATGTCAAAACGCTGCACCGCCCGCTGCGGGTGACTGAAACCGAGCTGGCAGATGGCACCTTTGCCTGGGCAACAGACGGCGCCCCTTCGGACTGCGTGGCGCTGGCACAGCTGGGGTTTATCCCGGAGAAGATCGACATGGTCGTCTCGGGCATCAACCCGAATGCGAACATCGGGCATGACCTGACCTACTCCGGGACGGTAACAGCCGCGATGGAAGCCGCCATCTGGGGTATTCCCGGGGTGGCGGTGTCCCTGGACCGCCCGGAGGGCCTGGGAGGAACGGTCGATTATTCGGGGGCGGCTGAGGCTGCCAAACGCGTGATTGAATGGCTCAGCGAACAAGCGGACCTGCCGGAGGAGGCTATTTTGAACATCAATGTGCCTTACGGCCCCCTGGAGGAGATGAAGGGCTTTCGTATCACCCGCCAGGGTCTGCGCATTTACCGGGATGAGCTTGTGCGGCGTTTGGACCCGCGCGGTAAACCCTATTACTGGATTGGCGGCGAAGCGCCCACAGGTGTGGAAGAACCCGGCACAGATTACGGTGCGCTTGCGGCGGGATACGTCTCGATCACCCCGATCCAGCTTGACCTGACCTGCCGTTCCTTGCGAGATTGGATGGAAGCGCACCGGTTTGGTGATCACTTTTCTGCTGTCTGACATATTTTAAGGTTGAGATTCGGCAAACCCCTTGACACGAATAAGGGAACCGGTATAATCCTACCTCGTGCTTAACGCACAGGTCTTGCTCACAAACGAGCGGATCCTTAACAACAGAATAATCACCCGCTTTTCAGCGAGGGATGACAAAAAAGAAGATTGAAATTCTTATGGAAAATCCCTTGACAAAGGCGCTCCTGTATAGTAAGATAATTGTCCACTTAAAAATGTGGTTTGCACGATCTTGTCTGAAACAGGCAGATCCTTCAAAACTGAAAACGCAAAGCGTGAGCACAGAATAACAGCACGTTGTAGTTTCGTTGGGAAATGAGGCGGCCGGTGTTGGCGAGATAGCATCGGCGCTTTTGTCTGGAAAATCAGAACAGCCCGAAAGAAACCAATCAGCTGAGTGCCAAACGCATAAGCGGTGAGAGATAGAACCTTAACAACTGAAGAGTGATAGGAAGATGACAAACCTCGTCAATGAAAGTAGATCGAATCAGATCTAACATATCCGCTACAAAGAACCAAACACCTTTTAGGTGATAAATTTTTTGCGGAGAGTTTGATCCTGGCTCAGGATGAACGTTGGCGGCGTGCCTAATACATGCAAGTCGAACGAAGAGCTCGGTGTAGCAATACACTGAAACTCTTAGTGGCGAACGGGTGAGTAACGCGTTGGTGACCTGCCCCAAAGAGAGGGATAACAGTTCGAAAGGATTGCTAATACCTCATGTGATCGTCTGGATTAGATGCCTAATGATCAAAGGAGCTTGCTCCGCTTTGGGAGGGGCCTGCGTACCATCAGCTAGTTGGTAGGGTAATGGCCTACCAAGGCTATGACGGTTAGGGGACCTGAGAGGGTGGCCCCCCACAATGGAACTGAAACACGGTCCATACACCTACGGGTGGCAGCAGTAGGGAATATTGGTAATGTGCGAAAGCGCGAACCAGCAACGCCGCGTGTGCGAAGAAGGCCTTCGGGTTGTAAAGCACTTTTCGGGAGGAAGAGGAAGGACTGTACTCCCGGAATAAGTCTCGGCTAACTACGTGCCAGCAGCCGCGGTAATACGTAGGAGGCTAACGTTATCCGGATTTACTGGGCGTAAAGCGCGTGTAGGCGGTTCGGTAAGTTGGACGTGAAAGCTCCCGGCTCAACTGGGAGAGGTCGTTCAATACTGTCGGACTAGAGGATGGTAGAGGGAGGTGGAATTCCGGGTGTAGTGGTGAAATGCGCAGATATCCGGAGGAACAC
>DHHJ01000004.1 GCA_002403205.1 Anaerolineaceae bacterium UBA4775 | reverse complement strand
GGGAAATGCCCTCCTTCGATTATAGAAGAAAATTCCGTTTGAATCACAAAAGTAGGAGGGTTTTTCTGAACAGCGGATTTGTTTTTGGAAGGGTCAGGCGTTGCGCATTAAAAATTTTGCTTTATCTTTGCCTGTAAAAGTTGGTAAGGGTTCAAACAAGATTTTATTATTAATGTAAGCTCTGGATGCTCTGGTCAGCTTGAAGTGTTTATTAATCTTTGAAGTTGTTTTATACTTGGGTTATGGAAATCCGCTTTGACGCCCTGGTAGAGTTTATCTCACAGGTACCGATCTTCACAACATTAAGCTTAGCTGAAGTGCACCGGTTGGCAAGGGTCTTCAAACCCTTTGCTTACGAGGATGGCGACCTGATTTTTGAGGTTGATGATGATTCGCAAGCCATGTATGTGGTGTATGAAGGTCGAGTGGCGCTCGAGTTGGAACCGGGAGGGGAGAATCACGCCATTGCTAAACTCAACAGCGGTGATATTTTTGGTGAAGAAGCCTTGCTGTACGATGACCCACGTTATTACAGGGCAGTCGCCAGCGGGTCGGTGGTGGTTTTACGGCTTGATGTGGGTGATTTCTTAAGCATCAACGCAGCATTGCCAGGTGTTGAAGCACTTTTAGAGGTTTCCATTCACAGCAGGCAGCTTTCGACTCGAGTCTCGCTGCCGTGGCTGCATGAGGATGAATACGTCCACGTGATGACACGCCGTCACCCGGCTATCCTGTGGTCAAAATTGTTGGTGCCAATCCTGATCGGTGTCGGAGCCGTCTTTCTGGGGGCACTCATGCAATGGCTTTGGCTGCCAGAGCAGGCTTATGGGTGGATCACTTTAGCGCTTGGTTTGCCTGTGAGTTTGGTGTGGCTGTTTTGGGCGTATTTCGATTGGCGGAACGATTATTTTATCGTGACCAATAAGCGTGTTGTGTGGATCGAAAAGGTGGCCTTCATTTATGAAAGCCGGCAGGAAGCGCCGCTGCGTACCATCATGTCGGTTGGCATCCATCGCTCGCGGATGGGGACAGCCCTGGGCTATGGCGATGTGGTGGTGACGACTTATGTCGGCACCATCCGGCTGCGTGAAATCGCCCACACAGAGACAACCGCTACACTGATCGAATCTTATTGGCATCGTTCCGAAACCATGAACCGGAGGGAAGAAGCGCAAATCATGGTGCGAAAGCTGGAGGAAAAGCTGGATCTGCCCGTTTCTGACCAGCAAGCGTACGAACAGGAAACAACCCACCGAGGGCAAGCTGATGAGGTCAGCGAAACCAAAGAACCGGGTTTTTTTGCCTGGCTGCTTTCTGACTTTATCCGCCTGCGTTACGAGCAGGATGGCGCGATCACATATCGCAAACACTGGTTTGTTTTAATTCAGCACATGTGGCTGCCCACAGTGCTGATGGCTTTCGCGATTGCCGCTGCCGTTTTGCGCCTGGGGGGGGAGCTGGCCTTCCTCCCCATCACCACGGCTTTGGCCGTGATCTTGCTGATCATTTTCGCCGTCTTCTTGTGGCTGTTGTATGTTTATATTGATTGGCGCAACGATGTCTTTATGGTGACTCTGGACCAGATCATTGATTTGGATCGCAAGCCCCTGGGAAAGATCCGGCGCCGGTCTGCACCGCTGGAAAATGTGCTCAGCATTGAGTATGAACGCACAGGCTTGTGGGGCTACCTGTTCAACTTTGGCACGGTTTACATTGTCGTGGGTACAATGCGTTTGTCTTTTGATCATGTCTATAACCCTTCTGAAGTTCAGGAAGACATCTTTTACCGCATGGGTGAACGGCTTGACAAGGTCAGGCAGTTTGAAATCGATGCTGAACGCGAGCGGGTTTCGGAGTGGATCGCTAGCTATCATCGGAAAACTGCCGAGCCCCTGCCGACAAGAAAAACCAGGCTTGGGGGAAACCGCCGTCCGGAATAACGGCCTGGAAGGCATGCCAAAAGAAAAACTTACGGGTAGAATTTACTGGGAGCAATCAATATGACTATAAAACCAATTCTATCTTTCAACGATAATGGGTTGCGCCAGGAGGCGCAACCTGTCGACGAATTTAATGAAGACCTGCGGAACCTGGTCGAGGATATGATCGACACCATGCGCGCCGCCCCTGGTGTCGGCCTGGCTGCACCACAAATCGGCGTATCCAAAAGGGTGATCGTGGTCGAGTTTGGAAACGAAGATGATGAATTGATCCCTGAAACATTGTATGTGCTGGTCAACCCGGAAATCATCCAGCAATCCAAAAACAATGTATCAGGGATCGAGGGCTGTCTGAGTGTTCCGGGTTATGCAGGCGAAGTCGAGCGCGCCGAAGTAGTGACTGTGCGTGGCAAGGATCAGTTTGGAAAAAAGGTGAAGATCCGTGCGCATGGTTGGCTAGCCAGGATCTTTCAGCATGAGATTGATCATATCAATGGCATCCTTTACACTGACCGGGCCGATCAAATTTGGCAGCCAACCCAGGAAGAGACAGACACCATCTAGCCAAAATGCATATCACGCACCTGTCGCTGACGAATTTCCGCAGTTTTTCCCGGTTGGATCTTGACTTTCCCCGGGAAATCTTTCTGTTGGTGGGTGATAATGCCCAGGGAAAGACGACATTGCTGGAAGCGATCTACTTTTTATCCACCTTCACTTCTTTTCATGCCAGTTCAGACCGGCAATTGATCAGTTTCACTGCCCCGAACAGCGGGATTGCTGTGGGCAGGGTCGTTGGTGAGGTTCAACGCGGCAATGGACAGCACCGCATCGAGGTACGGTTAATTCGTGAGCCTAATGGGGTAAATGGCAACCTCAGGTTTAGGAAGGAAGTCTTATTGGACGGTGTCAAGCGAAAGATCAATGAGGTCATCGGTGTATTTAACGCTGTGATCTTCCTGCCGCAGATGGCGCGCATTATCGAGGAAGGGCCATCTGAACGGCGTCGCTTCCTGGATACGTTGATCTCGCAAGTTTCACCCCAATATGTAGCCCATCTCAGCGATTATGGGCAGACGCTCTCTCAGCGGAATGCGCTGCTTAAACAGCTTGCTGAACGCGGCGGCGATACCGGGCAACTGGCTGTTTGGGATGGCATGCTGGCCAGGCATGGCGCGGCGATCATGCGTGAGCGCATTCGGGCCATTCGTGAAGTCGAAGCTGAAGCGAAACGGATTCATTATGACCTGACACACGGGCGTGAGGTATTGCGCTTGGATTACCAGCCTGCCTATGATCCGCTCCCTCGCCCTGAAGGGCAGATGACCTTGCCTGTCTCTGCGCCAGCCGACCGCTCCGGGATCTCCCAAAGCGAGATTGAGGCGGGGTTGCTGGTGACGTTGAAACAATTGCAGCGGGAGGAGATTGCGCGGGGGGTGACGACCATTGGGCCGCACCGAGATGAGCTACGCTTCCTGAGCAACCAGGTAGACCTGGGCGAATACGGCTCACGCGGCCAGGGGCGGACTGCCCTGCTGGCGCTCAAACTGGCCGAGGTGGCCTGGCTGCATCAGCGCACGGGTGAATGGCCGGTCTTGCTGCTGGATGAGACCATGTCGGAATTGGATACAGGGCGGCGGGCAGATCTGTTGGGCGCGTTGTCGGAATGTGACCAGGCGATTTTTACCGCCACCGATGTCTCCATGTTTGCGGAATCGTTTGTGGCGCAACATCCTGTGTGGCAGGTGGCTGGCGGGATGGTCAAAATGGGGTAGGTGGGGGGAAAGCACAAAGCCTTGGTCGTGGTTGATGATTGAGTTTTTTTGCTGCCTTAGGAGGAATAATTGCATGGACCTCAATACTTTGGTCAAGAATAGCCGCAGCTACCGGCGATTTGATGAAAGCAACCCGATCTCTGGTGAAACATTGCGGGCCTTTGTCAGTTTGGCGCGGTTTTCGCCAACCGGGATGAATGCACAGCCCTTAAAATTCTGGTTGAGCAACACTGGAGAAATGAATGCGTTGATTTTTCCACACATGGGCTGGGCGGGTGGCTTGGAGCATTGGCACGGCCCGGTCGAAGGAGAACGGCCCAGCGCGTACATCATCATCCTGGGGGATACCGCGATAAAGGATAGTTTTGGCGTTGATCACGGGATCGCAGCTCAAAGCATCATGCTTGGCGCTGCAGAAAAGGGTTTGGGGGGTTGTATCATGGGATCTGCGAAGAAGGAGGCGTTGCGATCAGCTTTGGGGATCCCTGACAGGTATGAGATCTTACTCGTGCTCGCGCTGGGAAAACCCGCTGAAGTAGTGGTCATTGATGATCTCGGTGATAACCAGGATGTGTCTTACTATCGAGATCAGGATGATGTCCATCATGTACCCAAACGGGGATTGGATGAGTTGATCCTTCACGATGTATAAATGAAAATCGACGCCGATTGGTTACTATTCGGTGGCGATTCACTGCTTACCAGGTCTGAGTGACCTTGCTCAGGCCGCGCGGGTTGTCGACGTCGATGCCGCGGGTTACTGCCAGGTACATGGCAAACATCTGGGCCGGGATGATGGCTGTGATCGGGGAAAGCCACTCGGGGACGCCGGCAGGCAGCGCCAGGGCGTGCTTTGTTGTTTTGAGCAGGTCTTGATGATCGCTGAGCATGATCACCTCGGCATGCCGATCCATGACCTCGCCAACCAATGACTTCATCTCAGGGATCATCATCCCGCTGGGTGCGATCACAAACACCGGGAAACCTTGATCCACCAGGGCCACCGGGCCGTGGAGAAAATCGGCGCTGGAATAAGGCTCGGCAATGGTGTAGGTGAGCTCTTTCAATTTAAGCGAGAATTCAAAGGCTGAGGCGTAATTGAACCCCCGACCGATCACTGTACATTGAGTCATGTAGCGGTAACGTTCAACCAGGCTGTGGACGTAATCCTCAAGGTCAAAGGTTTTTTCAATATCTTGCGGAAGCTCAATGAGTTTGGTACGCCGTTCCTCTGATGGGTCCAGCGCGACGGACAGAGATGCCAGGCAGGTCAATTGGGATGTGTAGGTTTTGGTCGCCGCAAGAGAGATCTCTTTGCCGGCGCTCAAATCCAGGATGATCTCAGCGGCCATGCCCAAATCTGACTCGGGATGGTTTGTGAGCGCCGCAGTGAGTGCGCCTTGTTTCCTGCCCTCGGCAAGCACGGACACGATATCTGGGCTTTTACCGCTCTGGCTGATCCCTAACACAAGTGAGTCCGATAGGTTGGGGACCTGCTGGTAGATCGTGAACAGGCTGGGGGTGGCCAATGTGACCATCAAACCGTTGTAGGCGCCCAGGATGTATTGCGCATAGCGTCCGGCATTGTCGCTGGTACCCCGGGCAGCAATATAGACCTGTGTGATCCCCCGCGAGCGGATTTGATCCGCCAGGGCGGTGATGGTTTCCTGCGGCTGGCCCACCAGGCGCTGGATCACCTCGGGCTGCTGATGGATTTCCTGGAATAAGTGGGTGTTTTGAATAGAAGTCATGATAATCTCGAGTTAGGACTACAGGTTAAAGTTTTCTGTGGCAAACTGAATGGCTTGGCCTGTGTTCAGGTTTTCTGTCTTAGAAAACAGGTCGCTATCGCCAACGGGGGGGTTATTCAGTAATGACAGGGCTTGATTTGGGCTGACACCAGCCTCGATGGTGCGTTGGATTGCCAGGGGAGGTGTTTGTTCCGGGTCGAGTGAGAGGATCTTGCCAAAGAAATTGACCACTTCGAAAGCAGCCTCAAAGGGACCGGCCGATAAATGAACCCCGTTGGTGTTGATGCCGACTTCATCCTGGCCATATCGCGCAGGATTGGCAAACAGCTGACCGCGGATGGAATCAGGGTCAGCGCGCTCGGGGAAGGTGTCGCCGACCAGGCTGAATTTGAGGTCATACCAATCGGTGTCGGCATGGGTTAGCATCAGGAGGATGCGGTGGTCTTCGCGAGTGAAGTGCAGCAACTGCGAAGGGTGAAAGCCGTTCACCAGGAGGATCGGGTCACCTTTGAAGGTGTGTTCGATGAAGTAAAATCCGCTGCGCAGTTTTTTCGCCCCTTGCCCGAACCAGATTTCATTGAGTGTGTCGACATCTGCCTGGTAATGCTGTTGGAATTCATGCCCGCCGAGGATGATGTGATCCCCGTTCTGACCGGGATCGAGCATGTTGATCATCTCTTGGCGGTTTTCATCCGTGACCATTTCAGAGGCTTTGCGCGAGAGCTGATTGATGAACCCGTAATGGCGGTTCATGATCTCAAATGCCGCCAGTACGCTCCCCGGCAGGATCAGCATGCCATTGACCTCAACTTGGAAAGTTTCAAACTTACTTTCAATCAATTGGAGGCTGTTGAGGATTTTTACATCGTCAGCGACATCGAACAATTCGGGTTTAACAAAAAAAACCAGTTCATTTTGCCGGTCTGTTTGGCCGATCTGAACGGGCTGGATGATTTGTGCCGAGGTTGCCGATTTTGTTGCGCGGATCAGGTCTTTTGAGAAAAAATTTGCCATATTTATTACCACCTCACTCGTGATGTCCGCTGCTTATTATACCCAGTATAGGGCAGTTTAACGCGGTGATGCAGGTTTCCGGGTCAGAAAACCTGCATTAGGGTCATCGAATAATAACCGCAGGCTGCTTACGGCGTAAAGCAGATGGCAAAGGTGTCTAAACGTTTTTCCTCACCGGTTGGATTGGCCACATAATTTATCCAGCCGTTGTTCTCTTTAGTGGTGTTGAACAGAATCAATTCCCGATCCATCGAGAAACCACCGCCGGTCACAACACTGCCTGAGGTGCATAGCTGCTGAACGCTGGCTGTGCTGTTGGGGGGCACAATATTTTCTCGGTTTTCTCGTTGCACAGTGCTTCCTGAGACGCCTGACAGGCAGACGGCATAGGCGGTCATGGGCTGGGCATTGCCGCCGGGGTTGTTGATGGTTAATGCCCAGCTATTCACGGATTTGGCTGAGTGGTAGACATGCAGATTGGTCTGATTGCCAAGGTCCCATCCGCCGCCGGTCACCACCGACCCGGTGGGACAGTCAACCACAAAGTGTGTGAAATCGTTGGGCAGGGCAGGCTGGTTTAAGCTGATTGATGATGAGCTGCCGCCCGAATTGGATAAACATGTGGCAGCGATGGTGATTTCCCTGGGGGTGTTTTGTGTATTGGTGGCCGACACAAGCCATCCATTACCGCTCATGGATGAGCGCCACACACGCACCCCTGTTTGATGTGAAAAACCACCAGACACGACCACTGATCCCGAAGGGCAGTTGATGGTATGGGTCTCGGTTGTGCTCGGCATGAAGATAATTTGGCGGGTGTGTTGTTCTACACTTAGAGGGGCCGTTGTTGCGGTTGCTGTTGAGACGGGTGTGGGAGTCCGGGTGGGCGTTGGTGTCCGAGAGGGCGTTGACGTGAGAGTGGGCGTAAAGGTTAAGGTCGGTGTGGGGGTTGGCGTATCGGTGGGGGTTTCCGGCACGTTGATCGTGACAGTGAGTTCAGGGCCAAAGGGGATTCCATCACCAGCCTGGATGCGCCAGACCCCGGTATGTGTTCCCGGGTCTGACGGTGCGACCATATTGAGCACAATGTCTGCGTTGGCACCAGCGTTCACCACCGGCAGGGCGGTCGGCGAACTGGCCTCCATCAGGTCTCCGCTGGAAAGAACCATCTGGTAGCCCGTCCAATCGCAGGTGCCGGTATTGCTCACCCGCCAGATTTTGGTGAAGTTGGATCTTGCAGTAATTTCGGTATTGATCGGGATGGTGATGTGTTCGACGAATGTGGCGCCGTTGGTGCAGCCCGCCTGGGCGGTTTGAGTCTGGGCGATTTCCGCAGGTGAAAGGGTCGGCGTGGGCGTGGGTTCGACCTCAATCTCCTCGGCTGACCCAACCACCTGCAGGGTGATGCTGAAAGGTTCAGAGGGGTTGCCATTGCGATCAAAAGCCAGGGCGGAGATAATCACCAGGCCGACTTCCTCAGGAAGCCATCCCTGATCGGCCGTGTACTCTCGGGGCGTACCGAAAGGTGGTTCATTAATGGAATCCGATTCTCCATTGATGTACAGCTCAACCCGATCAATCCCCTGGGATGATCTGGCTTCGGATAAAATCTGCACCTCTTCGTTGACGACCACGGATTGGCCGTCAGTCAGATTGGTGATTTCGACGAGCACCCAAGGCTCGTTGGGAAGATAGCAGCCGGCCAGAAGAACGGCCATAAGGAAGATCAAAGTCAGGATTTTTCGGATTGGCATGGTGGCATCCTTACAGCTTGGTCTAAGATCATGTTTGTGATTTAATTATTCCCTGAGAATCGGTTTTTCGCAACACGCTTCAAAGCAGATTGGGTTGGCTGGCAGCTTTTTCTTCTTTCCAGGCCTCTTTGATGGTCCCATCTTTGAGAATGTGCAGAACCTTGATGTCTGTTTCCAGTAAGGTTTGGGCGATGATGTGCTGCCGGTGGCATTTGGCGGGATCACCCTCGGCGCATAACAACGTCAGGTTGTCACGCATCGAGAGCTGCAGCAAAACCTGGATGGCTTCGTCGTAGAGGCCTTGAGATGACTGGCTTTGGCGTTTGGACTGTATCTCCTGGTTGATTTTTTTGCCCCCGAGTTTATGGCCGAGATAGGTGTACCTGATTTTGAAAGGTCTGAGCAATTCAGACAGGCGCGATTTGTCGCTCCAGGGCGCGTATTTGCTGTAAGGGATGCTGCGGATATCAACAATGTGGCTGATGTTGTTCGCCTGGATCAGCGTGATGAACTGCATAAAGCTGAGGCTGTTATGCCCGACCGTGTAAATCGTCTGAGCCATACTCTATTATATAAAGAATGGGGGGTAAAAATCAATAAGGACGGGTGATATGAGCAAGTGTAAAAGGTGCTCTCAGCCTGTTTTCATTTGTAAAGAAACAAAATGTGTGATCGAACCCTGATCTTATTCAGGAAATGATCAGGCAGGTGGAAAATTACATCCCTGAGAGTCTTGGTTAATTTCTGTTGTTGCCGTTTGGATAGGGTTAAATATATAGACTGATATTCCTGCTGGGTGGACACTAAAAAAAGACCAGGCCAGCCTGTAAGCCGCATTCTGTCCGGTGGTAAACCACCTGGATGGACATCTATCTGGGCGGGCAGTCACCTGCCAGCTCGAGCGGTCTACCCGGAGATGGTTGGGAACCGGGCGGTTCCCGCTTATGACTAAGCTTCTCTCCTGCTTGACCTTGCACCGCATAGGGGTTGCCTGGCCAGGGGCATTGCGGCCCCTGCCGGTGGTCTCTTACACCGCCGTTTCACCCTTACTCACCCGATAGGTGAGCGGTTTGCTTTCTGTGGCCCTGTTCCAAACGCTTACACGCTTCCGGGTGTTACCCGGCATGCTGCCCTGTGGTGTGCGGACTTTCCTCGGGCACGCTGTGCCCGCGTCCATCCGGCCGACCTGGTCATTTTCGAGTGGATACTCATTATACGATTAATTTGTCTGAATGGTATTAATCCGGGACGGGGATTGCGCCAGGGTATGGGCCTCACAGGATGTGTTCCAAAACTTGACTTAATTGGTCATATTAATGTATGCTATCAGAAATCCAATACGATCGGAGGTGAGCGTCAATGAGTCCCCAGTTTTCTCGAGAAGCAATACAAGAAGTGATCGAATCGGCCCAGCGATTGAATGTTGAGATGAACGAACAGGAGGCGTTGGAATGGCTGGAGGCGATCAGGAAGGCCAAAGAAAGCGAGGATGATATGGCCTATTGTGAGCGCACCGGCGTTTTTGGCCAAAACATCGTCATGCTGGATTTCAGCCCTGACCGACTGGATTATTTCCGCAAGATCGGTGCGTTGGTTGAGTTTTACGACCAACCTGGGCGGGTGGAAACGGCCTTGGCCCTTTCGGGGTCATCTGCCCAGTCGAAAATTCAACGCTACCCTGGGGATGCCGATTATTTTGAGCGGGTGAACATCATTGCCCCAACCCGTGAGGAGGCTTGCCGGATTTTTGCGGAAATCATGCGTGAGAAAGCACTTTCTACAGTTCAGGGGCCGACCTACCAGTTGATCGAGGTCAAAATGGGCTCATACCCGGCTGATTTTGTGAAGGGCAACCGCACCTACAGCGCCGACAGCCCGATTTCGTGGTCCCCTGATGAGATCGCGGCGGGGAAGAAGGTGGGCTTTACTCCGGATGGAAAACCTCAGGAGATCCTGTGGGAGCAGGCGGCCCAGGACCCGGGCTGGTGTAAGCTGGACTGGGTGGTGGCAGACCCGATCAGGGGATCGTTGGCCAACGCCAGCAATATGCTCGATGTGACCTGGGAAGCACCTGATGGGTCCATCACCCCGTTGGATGGTTACCTGGACCCCTACTTCCAGGAGATTTACTTACAAGCAGAATCGGTACCGATTTTTGCTAAGTTAGCACAGCATGTCAGCGCAGATGCACTGGATGATTATGTGGCTGCACTGGAAGGTGAAGTCCGCAAATACCTTACCAAGCAGGTCAATTATGGCAAGGCTGCCAAGCGAATGTACAACATCTTCCGCTTGACCGGGCGCTACTCCGAGGCGGTTTTCCTGCGCGAGCTATTTGACGAACCGGCCTCTTTGCTGTATCAAATCTGGTCGCTGATCCGCACAGTGGATGACGCCATTGCCATGCACGCGCCTTTCCAGACGGAGCAATTGATCAGGCAGGCTGAATCTCTCATGATGGAGGTGATCCGCGTGATGGAGGACGTCCGCGAGGCGGAGATCGTCAAACGCATTCTGCGCTTCAGGGATGCCATTCACAACCTTGAGTCCTATGAAGCCCTCAGCGCGGAAGCTGAAGCTGCGCGGGATGAAGTGATCAACGTGGTCAATAACTTCTTTTACGAGAAAATGGCAGCCATCCCCAAAATCAGGGATTATATGGAATCCGTGCAAATTGAGGGGGAATTTGACACCCTATGACTGGACAAAAACGCTCAGCTCAGGTAGAATAGACCTTCGTGAAATTTGAAAGATGATCCAGAAAGTTGTTGGAGGTTGGAACTTGGCAAACATTAAATCGCAAATCAAACGCAATCGTCAAAATTTGAAGCGGCGAGATCTGAACCGTGTCTTTCGAGGCAGAGCCCGCACGGCGCTCAAGAAAGCCAGGCTCGCCATTGAGAGCGGTAACATCGAAGAGGCTCGCGAAGCAACCCAGGTCGCGACCAAGGCTTTGGATAAAGCGGCTTCTAAGGGTGTTTTTCATAAGAATAAAGCAGCACGCCAGAAAAGCCGGCTGATGCAGCGATTAAACAGCATGGATTAGTGCCTGCGCACGATATCCCTTGTCCGCATCGTTAATTTGAGATGATTTGCAGCGGGAGCGTAAAGCGCTCCCGCTTTGCGCTAATTAGGGGAGGGATGGATGAAAGCCAACCATCTTATGCTCAGTAAGAGTGCTTCTTGCTGTTATTGGGAATGGAAGAGGCATCATCTGGTTCAATGGCGGTGGAGACAACCTTTCGCAGATGGAAGCCGTAAGGAAAGTGATGACCGTGGCGTCATCGGAGGTCTTCGGAACTTCGTGTAGCCGAAACACTGGTTGAACGGTCCCCACCACGCTTTTTTATCCCCTAATGAGGTGTTATAATACCCTCTGTCAGATTGTGCTGGTAAAGAAAATGAGAATTGATGTTTGAACAAGAAAAAGCGATCATTGAATCAAAAATCAGGGCTTATCTAAGAACAGAAAATATCACCACAGACGTGCTTGAGTTCAGACAGATCCCCTTCAGCGGGGAGTGGGGCATCGCGGTACCCCTGTTCCCAGTTGCAGCTGGAGAAGCGCGCTCAGGGAAGAAGGTGATTGTTCCTAAGCGAGCGCAGGAGCTTGCGGAGGGGATCAAAGCCGCTTTAAGCGGTTCGCTGGAAGGTTTTTCCCACGCTGAAGCGGTGAATGGGTACCTGAACCTTTATTTTGCCACATCGGCTTATGCCCAAAGGGTGGTGGATACGGTCCTGGATGAGGGTGATGATTACGGGCGAGTTCCCGCACGCAATGAAACTGTGATGGTGGAGTACTCACAGCCGAACACGCATAAGGCGTTTCATGTTGGCCATCTGCGTAATGTGATCCTGGGCGGCAGCGTGTGCCGGATCCTTGAGTTTGCCGGGTATGACGTCATCCGGGCGAATTACCTGGGCGATATCGGGCTGCACGTGGTCAAATGGATGTGGAATTACCTTAAGAATCACGCGGGTGAAACCCCGGGTGAAGACCGCACCCATTGGATGAACAAGATCTATGCTGAAGCCGACCAGCTCTTCCAGGACCCTGAAAACGAACTCGAAGTGCGTGAATTGTACGCCCGCTGGAACCAACGCGACCCTGAGATTGTTGCGCTGTGGAAGCAAACCCGCCAATGGTCCTTGGAGGGGTTTACCCAGATTTACAACCAGCTGGATGAATCCTTTGACCGGATCTATTTCGAGAGTGAAGTGGAAGATCAGGGTGCCCATTTGGTTGCGGATTTAGTCGACCGGGGCATTGCCCAGGATGAGCGGCCTGAAGGGCCGGTGTTCATTGATTTGGACGCGATCACAGGCACGGAGGATGAATACAGGGTTTTGGTGGTGCTCAGATCAGATGGATCTTCACTGTATGCAACCAAGGACCTGCCCCTGGCGATCCAAAAGTTTGCTGAATACGACCTGGATAAATCCATCTACGTGATCGATGTGCGCCAGTCGTTGTATATGAAACAGATCTTCAAGACTCTCGAGATTCTGGGATACGGATGGGCTGGTAAGCTCTATCACCTGGCTTACGAACTGGTCAACCTGCCCGGGAATGTGACGATGGCTTCCCGTGAAGGCACCGTGGTGTTGTTTGATGACCTCGTGAAGGAAGCCACTTTCCGGGCAAAGATGATCGTACAGGAAAAGAACCCTGAGCTGCCCGAGAATGTCAAAGAAGAGATCGCTGCTGCCGTTGCCCTGGGCGCATTAAAATACACCATGCTCTCACGGGATAACACCAAAGTGGTCACCTTCGATTGGGACGCCGCCCTGGATTTCAACGGGCAAGCTGCGCCTTACATCCAATATGCGCATGTGCGCGCGGGCAGCATTTTACGCAAAGCTGGCCAGATGCTGCCGCTCCCTGCGAATTTCCCGGGCGATTTGATGAAGGCCGAGGTAGACCTGATCGAATTGATGACCCGCCTGCCGGATGACCTGGTGCGTGCGGCAGAAGATTACCGGCCTTTGGTGATCGCCAACCTGGCGTTTGAGCTGGCCAGGGCGTTCAACGATTTTTATAATACCTGCCAGGTGCTGAATGCCGAACCTGATGTGCGGGCATACCGCCTAAGGCTGGTCGCTGCAGCCCAACAGGTGCTGGCCACCAGCCTGGGTTTGCTGGGTATTCAGGCACCTGGTGTGATGTAATTATGCTTAGTGAGACAAAACCAATTTACCAAAAGGAGTGTATCTAAATGACCAAGATCCGAACCATCATCATGGGCGCCGCCGGGCGTGATTTCCACAATTTCAACACCTTTTACAGGGGAAATGAGGATTACGAAGTTGTGGCTTTCACCGCCACCCAAATCCCCAATATTGATGACCGGAAATACCCGGCAGCGTTAGCTGGCGAATTGTATCCCGCGGGTATCCCGATCCTACCCGAAGCGCAGCTTGAAACATTGATCAGGCAGGAGAACATTGACCAGGTTGTGTTTGCTTACAGTGATGTACCCTATGAGTATGTGATGCATAAGGCCGCACTGGTCAACGCGGCCGGCGCAGACTTCCGCTTGCTGGGCACAAAAGAGACGCAGATCAAATCCACCAAACCTGTGGTGGGGGTGTGTGCTGTCAGGACTGGTTCCGGCAAGAGCCAGACCACCCGCCGGGTTTCATTGATCTTGCGCGAGATGGGTTATAAAGTGGCTGCCATTCGGCATCCCATGCCCTATGGCGACCTGGTCAAACAGAAGGTTCAGCGCTTTGCCGATTACAGCGACCTCGACAAACACGAATGCACCATCGAAGAACGCGAGGAATACGAACCGCACCTCGATAACGGTATCATCGTGTACGCGGGTGTGGATTATGAAGCGATCCTGCGGGAAGCTGAAAAGGAAGTTGACATTGTGTTGTGGGATGGCGGAAACAACGACTTCCCCTTCTATGTGACCGATATGCTCATCGTGGTGGCCGATCCTCATCGCCCTGGACATGAGCTGCGTTACTATCCCGGGGAGACCAATGTCCGTATGGCGGATGTGTTTGTGATCAACAAAGTGGATACCGCCAACCCTGAAGATGTGATCACCGTCCGCGATAACTTGCACATGCTGAACCCAAAGGCGGTGGTGATTGAGGGCGCTTCACCGCTGTTTGTGGATGACCCAGACGCGATCCGAGGCAAACGGGTCCTGGTGGTTGAGGACGGGCCGACCCTGACCCACGGAGAAATGGCCTACGGGGCCGGTTTTGTGGCTGCCCGCAGGTTTGGTGCCGGGGAGATCGTTGATCCGCGGCCATACGCGGTCAATTCGATCCGGGATACCTATGAGAAATACCCTGGTACCGGGACCATTCTTCCCGCAATGGGGTACGGCGATCAGATGATGCGCGACCTGGAAGAAACCATCAACACAGCTGATGTCGACCTGGTGCTCAGCGGTACGCCGATTGACCTGACCCGGGTGATCAAGATCAACAAACCGATCCAGCGCGTGCGCTACGAGCTACAGGAAATTGGCGAACCCACGCTTAAAACCTTGTTGCAGGCAAAATTCGGTTAATCCATAGCCAAGTGCAGTTAACGGGGTTGCTTTACCGAGCAGCCCCGTTTTGTGGTTAATGCGGTAAGATTCAAACTTGGCAGATCATCATTTACACTCAATAAAAAAAGAGCACGATAACCATGTATTTTGACGAAGCAGAAATTTATGTTCAATCCGGTAAGGGCGGCGATGGGATGGTTCACTTTCACCGTGAGAAGTATCGACCGCGTGGCGGACCCGATGGGGGTGATGGCGGCCGGGGCGGGGATGTGATCCTCAGGGTGAACCCGAAGAAGAACACGCTGTTTGATTTCCGTCATCGTTCTCGCTATGTCGCCGATGATGGGCGGCCCGGCGGGCCTAACAATATGTCCGGTAAATCGGCGCAGGATTTGGTGGTCGATGTGCCGCCCGGCACCCTGGTATATGATGCCACGACAGGTGACCTGGTGGGCGACCTGGTGGACGACGGGCAGGAGCTGGTGGTGGCCAAAGGCGGCCGGGGCGGGCGGGGTAATCAGCATTATGCGACAAGCCGAAACCAGACCCCGCGTATGGCGGAGCGCGGCGAACCAGAAGAAGCACGCACGCTCAGGCTCGAACTGAAGATGATCGCTGATGTGGGTATTGTGGGCGTGCCGAATGCGGGTAAATCCAGCCTGCTGGCGGTGGTCTCGAATGCCAAGCCGAAAATTGCAAATTATCCCTTTACGACCCTGACGCCTAATTTAGGTGTGGCCAACCTTGACCTGGAAACAACCCTGGTATTGGCCGACATTCCCGGGCTGATCGAGGGTGCCCATGAGGGGGTTGGGCTGGGATCTTCATTTTTGCGCCATATTCAGCGCACGAGGGTGTTGATCCACATGCTGGATGGGCTGTCTGAGGACCCGCTTGTGGATTATGCGCAGATCAACAGCGAGATGGCCTTATTTGATGAAAAGATCACTGAAAAACCGCAGATTGTGGCTTTTAATAAAATGGACTTACCCTCTGTCAGGGCACACTGGCCAGAAGTACAGGCGCAACTGTCCAACCTGGGGGTCGAGGTTATCCCGATTTCAACCGTTTCTCATGAGAATGTGGACCGGTTGATGTGGCGGGCCGCAGCACTGCTCAAAGATGCCCCTGAGCCTGAACCGGTTGAAGCCCTGCCAGTATACCGCGCTGCCGAAGACCCCCAATCCTTTGTGGTCAAACGCACGGAAGAGGGCTGGCTTGTGCGTGGTGAAGCGCTGGAACGGGCTGCCGCGATGACCTATTGGGAGCACCGCGAATCAGTCAGGCGCTTTCAGCGTTTGATGGAGAACATCGGTGTAGATGAGGCGTTGCGAGAAGCGGGAATCGAAGAGGGGGACACAGTTTATGTTGGTGAGTACACTTTGGAATGGCAGGATTAATCGATGAGCAAAAAGCGTTTGGGTATCTTTGGCGGCACCTTTGACCCACCCCATGTTGGTCATTTGATCCTGGCTGCTGAAGCCCGTGATCAACTGGCATTGGATTGTACGGTTTGGGTGCTGACACCAGACCCGCCGCATAAACGCGGTAAGGACATCTCCTCTTTAGACCATCGCTTGGCCATGGTGGAGCTTGCCATCGGTGAAGACGAGGCATTTACCCTCTCGCACGTTGATATTGACCGCCCAGGCCCGCATTACACGGTCGACACGGTCAACCTGCTGAGAGGTGAGTACCCTGACTGCGAGCTGATCTACCTGATGGGTGGGGATTCACTGCATGACCTGCCCAACTGGTACGAGGTGGTGAAATTGTTGGATGCGCTGGATGGGATTGGTGTGATGCGCAGGCCGGGTGATGATATTGACCTTTCAAAACTGATGCGGGCCTTACCCCAACTTGAGGAAAAGCTCAATTTTGTGACCGCACCCCTGCTGGAGATCTCTGCGGACCAGATCCGGCGCCGTGCCAGCCAGAACCGCAGCTTCCGCTATTACCTGCTGCCCAAGATCTACGATTATATTTGCGAACATCAGATTTACCGGGCAAAAAAGGGGTAATTCTACGCTGGGGGGAAGCAATTAACCGAGGAATCTGCCTGGTTTTACCGCTTTACCAAGTGAGTTTTGTTTATTAATTAATTTTGTGCGTTAAAAAGCTCGCTGACCGGGTGAGGGGGGCACCCGGCCAGCGAGTACTTTCATTAAAACACACTTTTAGGGCCTTGTCAACTAAAATTTTGATTAAATTTACAATATTTCGACGATATGCTCACTCTTCATGGATGAGGTTGACATTACCGACGGACATATCGAGATTGACCGTCAGGGTAAAACCTTCGTTGAGTGTTGTGTAGGTTTGGTCAGAGAGCAGCCAGGTGCCCTGTGTGTTGACATTGCTGACCGTGCCCTGGTTATTGACGACGGCGCGCATGCCTGTCGGGATGATGATGGTGATGTTGCTGATGCCTGCTTTGATGTTCACCACGGCGTCTTGCCGGAGTGACCCGGCAAAATCGAGGGTATAGTTACCGGCACCCGCTGACATGGTCATTTGTGTGAAGTTGGCATTCCCCAGCCCGTGAAGCTTTGCCGATGATGCGCCAGTTGTGAAGGTGAAGTCATCCAGGCTGACCGGGTTGGGATTGTCGAATTGGATGGTGGTGTCACTGGCACCCTGCACGATCCTGAGACCGGTGAGCTGCAGACCTGACAGGTCAAACTGGTTTTCGCTGGCGCCGCCCTCGATGGTGAGGTTCAGGGGAAGGGCGGTGCTGAGGCCCAGCTCCCAGATATTTTCGACATCACCAAGTGGGATGCCAGTCACCCGGAAGGGGTTGACCTGTTTGATCTCAAAGTAATTATCCCGGCGAATCATCTCCGGCTGCCACGGCTCAACATTGTACTTGATTGTGCCGGTGACCAGTCCTTCTGCATCTGGAGTGACGGTGAACTTGCCGCCAGTCATCTTGAAGACCAGTTCGGTCTCAAGGGTGTTTGCTGGAAGAGGTTCGGTGATAAAGACGATCTGGGGAACGATGGTCTCCAGCTGGACGTTTTGCGATGAACAGGCTAGCGTGGCCAGTAAAAGGGCCATGATGACGGCAATTAAGGGCTTTCTCATGAGGCACTCCTCTGATGGTTTTGAGCTATTAATTTGATCAAACATTGTCACCAGCAGCCTTCCCCTGTCCTGAGAAGGCTGCTGTGGTGACCAGGTGCATTATTCTTCGTCCGATGGGCGGGGGATCTCGTAGCCCTGGATGACGAGCGCATGTTTGAGATCCGCTAAGGATTTTTCACCAAATCCGCTGATTTCCAGCAGGGCGTCATCACCACCTTCCAGGCGGTCAAGGACCTCTCTGACTGTGGTCAGCCCGGCATCCGTGAGGATGTTGTTGATCCTGCCACCCAGGTTCAAGACTTCGATGGGAAGATCTGGTTCAATGGTGACCTCTTCGACGACCGGTTTAGGTTGGATTTCAGGGGCAGGGGCTTCCTTTACCTCAGGGATGACCACGCTTTGCTGTGCGTCCTTTTCAAACAACACAACCGGTTCTTGATCTTGATCTGGTTCGGCGGTGCGGGGATAGCGATAGGTGCCAAACAAGGTGGTGACCGCCATGCCAAGGGCGAATAGCATGGTGATTAAGACGGGCAACCAACCCACACACGGGATGCGGTTGACGCCCCAAGCCACGAGGTAAAGGACAAAGTTGCCAATCGCAGCCGTCAGCACAGGATGCCAGGTGGTCTTAAAAATGTCCCTGGCAATCATCTTGCCCAATTCGTAGCCCAATGCCAGCCACCCAACGAGGAGTGCCAAAATAAACGCCATGCCGACCAATGCGATCAACGGGATCAGGCAAATCGTGATGACGAGGACGATGCTGCTTGCCATCACAACCGCGGTCAGCGCGCCATACCCCAGCAGGTGCCAGGGGGCCGCGTGCAATGCGGCAGCCATCCGCTCTGCAGGTTTGGGCATGATCAGGAGCAGAAAGGCACCCAATGCGACCATCACCAGGGTGGTTGAAAGGAAGGCAGCGGCTCTTGAAAGCACGGGCCAGAGGTTCCAGGTACGCGGGCGTAACAACTGCGGGCGAATGCTGGGAAGGTGGTCCACCCTGATCCCGGGAAGGGCCGCTGTTTCTAATTGCTCACCCAAAATGGTTGCACCGGGATCGATGTTGATGTAGCTCACAGGAGAGATCAGATCACCTTTGACGATAGCTGTATTGTGGAGGGTGACCGTCCCGCCGATGGCGGTCAGGTCGCCTTTGATGGTGCCATCGATGGTCACCAGCCCTCCCAGGACGAACACATCCCCGTTGATAGTGGCGTTTTCCTCAATTTGCACAACCCCGCCGATGACGTTCAGATCGCCATCCAGGATGCGTCCGCTTTCCAGGGTGTAGGATTCGCCGATGATGGTGCGGTCTTCGGACAGCGGGGAAGCGCTCACTGTGCTTGGGTAGGCGAGCACGCTGATGATGAGTGCCGCGATGATCAAGATCAAATTCTTGGTTCTTTTCATGGTTGGTTTTCTCTTTCATATGATGGAAAATAGAGCTGAACTATGGTGCTGATCCAGATGGTGACCAGTGCTGCCATGACTAACAAGCTACCTGTTCCAAATAGAACCAGGATTGGAATGGTGATGGGCAGCGCTTGGGTCAGTGAGCGGATAAAGCGTGAGACCTGCCTGGCCTGGGCAGCAAAAAGGCTGACCCTGGCAACCCATTGGCTCAGCAAGTAAGCCCAGTTGACCTGGCTGAGATTGCCCACCAGGATAGTGGATGCGATTAGAACGGCCAGAGCGAATAAGCCGAGGGTCATCAGCCACAGGTTACGCTTCTGGCGTTTTTGACGGATGTCTGACAGGCGCACATGCCAGCGTTGGGTAAACCCGGGCAGCGGCGCCGGTGATGGGCTGTGGGTAAGGGCCTTATCCAAACCTGCGAGGGCCGCCGCAAGGGACGCACAGTGAGGACAATCCTGCAGGTGCAAATCTAATTGCTTTTGCTGAACCTCATCCAGCGTGTCGGTTGACAGAAGAAGGTTTTCATAAGGCTGGTGACTCATTTGGCCTCCTTTCGGGGCTAAAGGATGCTTCCTCATCAGCCATCCAGGCCTTTGCCAGGGCTTGGCGAGCCCGGTAAAGGCGGCTTTTTACTGAACTGACGGTTAAATCCAGTATTTGAGCGATTTCGACTTCTGGGTAATCGTGCCAGTAGCGGAAAATGATCGCTGCTCGGTCGAGCGGCTGCAATTGCAGTAACAGGGTTTGAATCATGTGTTCCTTTTCTGCCTTTTGTGCGCTTGATTCCGGGCAGGGTAGACGCTGGTCCGGGAGGATCTCTGCGGGGAGTGCTTCGATCGGGACAACGGGCAGGTGTCTTTTTCGAATCTGGTCAATGCAGTAATGTGAAGCGATTGAAAGCAACCAGGTGGCAAATGCGCGCTGTGGATCGTACCTAAAAAGGTGGGTATATGCACGGATAAAGCTTTCCTGGGCGGCATCTTCAGCATCCCTGCTGTTCCCTAACATGCGGTAGCACAGACTGTAGACCGGTTTTTGATATTGATCGACAAGGAATCCGAAGGCGCGGTCGTCTCCGTGAATTGCCTGTTTGATCCATACTGCTTCGTTATCACTCACAAAATCTCCTCGTCGAGCTTCTATAAAGATATACGATGTCTGCGGGGATAAGTTGCAAACTTTTTAAAAAGCTCGGCCCAAGACAATTAATTATAATGGGAGATCGGGCGCCATCGGGTCGGTACGGCAAAGTGAGTACCGCATCGGGCATTGGCCGGCCCTGATGAAAGGCAGGCTGACAGGTTTATCAGGACGGTGTTTTGTCTATGAATTGGTTTTCCTGCGGGTAGAAAGTTAAAAGACCACCTCTTCACGGCCGGCCAGGCGGTCGTTGATCCGCTGAACCACAATGTCCAGGTGCTCAGTTTTGTGCACGAAATCCAAATCGTCACTGCGTATGGTGAGGACCGGGCACAGGTCGAAGGATTGGATCCACTCCTCGTAGAACTTTTCCAACAGCGCCAGGTAGCTTTCGTCTATGCCCGTCTCGATGCTTCTGGCACGCCGACGGATCCTCTCCATCAAGATGGGCACGGGTGCATGGAGGTGGATGAGCAGGTCGGGTTTAGGGAGGTTCTTGACCACCAGGTGGTACAGGCGCAAATAAGCATGGTAGTCGCGATCGCGCAAGTTGCCCATATGGTGCAGCGCTCGCGCGAAAATGTGGGCATCCTCGTAAATGCTGCGGTCAAGGATGGCGGATTCGGGGAGTTTAGAAAGGAGGATGTGCTGTTCCGCGCGGTGTCCGAGGAAATAAATTTGCAGATGAAAGGACCAGGTTTTCATATCTTCGTAAAAATCCGGCAGGTAGGGGTTGTCGGCAACGGATTCGTACGCGGAAGTCCATTCCAGTTTTTCACCAATTCTTTCGGTGAGGGAGGTCTTGCCAACCCCGATGTTACCAGCAAGTAAAATCAAACGTTTTGCCATGATGTGTCTGCGCCATTTCAGGGAAATTTATCGGATAGGATTGCAGGATCAGTGCTACATATTTCGTTTCAGGAACACCTTTACCATGGTGATGTAAGGCTGATACTGTTCGTAGCGGACGCAATGGCCTGCTCCGCTGATGTGGCCAAATTCGCCTTGATTTAGCAACTGGACAGCCTCAACACCGAGTTTGGGCGTCACAATGGCACCCAGCTCATTATCACCAGTGATGATCAGGGTAGGCACGATGATCTTTTCAGCCAGGCTCTGCCAGTTTCCATTTCGGATAGCAAGCAGATCGAAAAATTCGGGGTCTATGTCGTGCTTGGCCTGCGCCCATTCTGGCAGGATGGCCTCTTCCCAATTGGGGGATTCTCGCTGTTTGAGCTTTTGCAGCTCTTTGGTGGTTTTTTTCTTGGCGGCCAGGTTTTGCTGCTTCCATTGGTGTAAAGTTTCTCGAAGGCCTTCTTCTTCAAATGTCAGATCGGTCCACGGCGGGTCTTCGAGAACCAAGGCAGAAAGCTTATCAGGGTAGCGTGCGGCAAAGGCAGCGACGGTCGCTGCGCCCATAGAATGGCCAACCAGGCCTGGTTTTTCGATTTTCAAGGCTTCCATCAGATCGTACAGGTCAGCCACCAGATCAAAGCGTTTATCGGGGTCAACACGGGAGGACTTGCCATGACCGTAGGCGTCATACATGAGGATGTCGTAATCTGCTTCAAGATCACTGGCAAGCTGATGCCAGCAGAGCCCGCTATCCGAGAGACCATGGGCAAGGACTAAGCAGGGCTTATCACCCTTGCCTGTGCGGGTGTAGAAGAGCTCAATCCCATCGTCAACAGTCACTGTGCCTTGAATCCAGTCGTTTTGCATGTTTTCCTCCGAGGTCATCTTGTTGCAGGATTAATTATACATAATCTTAATCGAATGGGGATGTCGGTTTGCCACTTAAGACAGTGCGCCATAGGGGTTTTGGTTGCTTGGAAAAAAACCGGGCACCCTGGTGAGCGCCCGGTTAATGGATGGGGTTAGCATTCACTGTAGCCGCAGCTGTAGCACTTTCTGCAGCCTTCTTCGTTTACGACGGAGGCCTGGCCGCATTCAGGACACAGGTCACTCGACAATTGGGGTATTGGTGCCATTTGCTCTTCCAGCCCGGTTAGGGGGAGGGTTGGTGCATCGATCCTGTCCTGTTGCGGGTGCTCCTCTTGGTCTTTCAGGCGGCTGAAGAGGTACTCATCCAGGGCTTTGGCGATGCCATCCGGCAATGAGCGCACACGGTTTGGCCCAAACCCAAGGGAACGCCCACCGCCGATCCCGCTGAGCTGTTCCATGATGGTTTTTAGCCGTTTGCGGGGTTCAATCGGCGATGCGATCCGCAAATTGTAGGAGATCAAGCGTCCGATGGCTTCACTGTGGGCAGCGGTGTCGGTACCCGCTTTTGCAGTGTTGATGAACACTTCAAAGGGCTGGCTCTCGCCATTTTCATTGACCGTCACATAGGTTTTTCCCAGGGGTGTGTCGATTGAATAGGTGAACCCTTTTAGTGAACGGGGACGCGGTTTTTTCGTTTCGTGCCAGATGGGGAGCTGCGTACCGGCATCTGCTGCACCAGCCTGTGAAGGCTGATAACCGTTATCGCCTTCGAAAGTGGATTTTGCTTCTGCTGTGCTTTTGGTCTCGAGAACAACATGTTCCCTTGAGCCTGTCACGTAAACCGTGATGCCTTTGCAGCCTAAATGCCAGGCGAGGAGGTAGGCATCAGCCACATCCTGGGGGGTTGCAGTGGAGGGGAAGTTGATCGTTTTGCTGAGGCTGTTATCTACAAAGGCCTGCAAAGCCGCCTGCATGCGGACATGTTCTTCTGCTGTGATATCTGCTGAAACCACGTAAACAGCTTTGATGTGCTCAGGCAAGGCGTCCACGTTCTGGCAGGTGCCGGTTTCGACGACCTGATCGATGACTTCCTGCTGAACCTCGGGGTCGAGGCTACTTTCCTCAAGGGCTTGATGGAACTTGGGGCTGACATAATTGAGGACCAGGTCGTTGCCGTTGTCGTTGACATGGCGGATATACGCCAAGGCAAAGGCGGGTTCGCAACCATAGCCTTCACAGCCGGCAACGGTGGCAATCGTGCCGGTGGGGGCAATGGTGGTCTGAGCAGCGTTTCTGATGCCATGCCCCTTGATCCCCTGGATGACAGTTTCCCAATCCAGCTCGGGGCGGCCAAAATCCTGCTCATAGGCGAAAACGGGCTTGGGGGGCGACCAGCGCAGGTCGTTCGGATCGTAAAGGCTGCCCTCAATGGCAGGAAAACTGCCACGCGCTTCAGCCAGATTGATGCTGGTGAGCATGGCGTGGAAGCGAATGAATTCCATCACCTGGGCTGAGAATTCCTGGCCCTCGTGGCTACCATAGCGGAGGTTGACATGGTAGAGGAGATCCGCCAGGCCCATGATGCCCAGGCCGATGCGGCGGGCGTCCAGGGCTGCTGCTTTGAGCTGCGGCACAGCCGGCACAAAAGCATTGGCGTCGATCACATTGTCCAGGAAGGTGGTGGCGGTCACCACGGTTTGTCGCAGGGCATGCCAGTCGAGGGTGTGTTCCGGGCCAAGGTGTTCAGCGAGGTTGATGGAGCCCAGGCAACAGTTTTCGTAAGGTCCCAGCCATTGTTCTCCGCAAGGGTTGGTCGATTCAAGGCGATACAGGTGGGGCACAGGATTTTCCCGGTTGGCCGCATCGACGAACAGGCAGCCTGGCTCACCGTTGTGATGGGCTTGGGTGACGATCTTGTCAAACAAGTCGCGCGCCCGGATGGTTTTGTGGGTTTTGATGGGCAGGTTCTGCCCAAGGGCATCTGCCAGGTCGCCGTTGAAATCCTGGTACTCTGGTTTGGATTCGTCGGGGAAGCGCAAGTCCCATTCAAGGTCGTCCCTGACGGCTTCCATGAAGCCATCGGTGATGCTGACCGAGATATTAAAATTGGTGATGGCGTTTTCGTTCGTCTTGCAGGTAACAAATTCCTCAATGTCGGGGTGGTCAACGCGCAGTGTGCCCATATTGGCACCCCGGCGGGTGCCGCCCTGGGCGATTTCGCCGAAGGCCTGGTCGTACACCCTGAGGAACCCAACCGGACCGGTAGCCTCACCGGCAGAGGATTTGACCCGCGCGCCGGCTGGGCGCAGCCGGGAAAAACTAAAGCCGTTTCCACCGCCTGTTTGCTGGATCAGGGCTGCATTTCTGAGGGTGGAAAAAATACCATCCTCACGGCGGCCCATGTCGTCCGAAATCGGTAGAACAAAGCAGGCCGCCAGCTGACCCAGGGGTGTGCCTGCCCCTGTGAAGGTGGGCGAGTTTGGAAAGAATTTTTTCTCAATCAACAAAGAATAAAATTCCCGCGTGCGGGCGTCTGCGTCCTGACCGTAGGTTTGATCAACTTTGGCTACATGGTAAGCGACTCGCCAGAACATCTCTTCAACCGTCTCAACAGGGGTACCGTCGCTGCCCTTTCGAAGGTACCGTCGGGAAAGGACCTCTCGAGCGTTATCGCTCAGCTCAATGCCGGGCAAATCTTTTGGTAGAGGGGGCGTTGGCAGAAGTTCTTTAAATTGAGAACGGGTTTTGGCAGACATGCGGTACTCCTTATATTAAATTACGATTAAAGTTCGTCTGACAATAATCGATCAATTTCTGATCGGATATCCTTAAGGTCATCAAGCTGGAGGTACACAATGGCGTACCGGATGTAGGCGATATAATCCAGCTCTTTTAACCCCTGGACGACCATGTCTCCGACGATGCGTGAAGGGACCTCGGATTTCCCCATGCGTTGAAGTTCAGCCTCGATTTCCCCCGTCAGGCGTTCAATATCGGCAGCCGAAACTGGGCGTTTCCCGCAGGCAATCTGGATACCATGGCTCAATTTATCGCGATCAAATGATTCGCGTGTGCCATCTTTTTTCACCAGCAAGGGGGTGCCGAGAATAGGCCGTTCCAAGGTGCTGAACCGTTCACCACAGCGGAGACATTCTCTGCGTCGACGAATGCCGCCGGGTGCGTTTTTTGTGGTATCAACAACTCGTGATTCCTGGTGCTGGCAAAAGGGACAATGCATTTACGTCTCTTCTCTGATGGTTCAATCCGAAATACGTTAACCCCTACAGCTGGGGGTGGGTGGGGACACACCCCCTACCAATGAGGGAGAGTCTCTATTGTAGCATAAGATTATCCTTGTGCTTCTAAAAAATTCGCATATTTTCCTTAAAATATGGTCTCCAAAGGGATCGTTAACAATTCAATGCACTTTGTTTTTCGCCTGGCGCAGGAAGGTTCGGGGGTGTGTACCGTTGGTGCGCACTTTGATTCCTTTCCAAGTGATCTGTGGTTGCAGGCCAGCTGGAAAATCCGGAAATTGACCACGCGAATTGACAGGGAATTCAACAATTGGGGAATTTTTCCGTTATACTTTATGGTTGAAGGATGAATGGATGAGGAGGAATGGTTGATGGCAAACAAGGGTAAGGTGTTGAGCGGCATTCCGGCTGCGCCTGGCTTAGCTCATGGCAAGACGGTGATCGTAAAGCAGCAGAAGCTGGAGATCCCCTATTTTGAAGTCAAGGATCGTAATGCTGAAATTGACCGCCTGCATAGCGCCATTGATAAGGCGCGCACTGAGGTTGAAGCGCTGAAAAATTCGGTCAGCGAGCGCACCGAAAGCAATGAGGCGGAAATATTTGAAGCCCACAATATGATCCTGACTGATGTAGCCTTGTTTGACCAGGCCGAGGAGGCAATTGAGGGGGGGACGAATGCCGAAAAAGCCTGGATGGATGCTATTGAGTTTTTTGCCCAAATGATGGAGCAAATCCCGGATGAAACCCTCAGCAGCCGTGCTGTGGACATCCGCGATGTAGGGCGGCGCGTGGTGGGTCATTTACTGGGTGTCAGGGTGGTCGGAACCGAATTAACAGAGCCTTCCGTCATCATTGGAGATGATCTGACCCCGTCTGACACCGCCAGCCTGGATAAGGACCTGGTGTTAGCATTTTGCACGGCATCAGGCGGGCCCACATCGCATACGGCCATTCTGGCGAAGGCGTTTGGTTTGCCTGCCGTTGTCGGGTTGGGGGAAAAGATCCTGGCTATCCCTGAGGGTGAGCTGGTACTGGTGGACGGTAACCAGGGTGATGTGTATATCGCCCCAAGTGAGGAGCTGCTGTCCGAGTTCCTTCAAAAAGAGGAAGCAGAAGCCGAAATGATGGCGACCGCACGCAAGGCTGCGCAGGCGCCTGCGGTCACGGCAGATGGTGAGTATGTGGAGGTGGTGGCCAATGTCGGTGGCGTGCAGGATGCACCTTTGGGGATCATGAATGGTGCTGAGGGTGTCGGGCTGTTCCGCACGGAATTTCTTTACCTGGATCGAAAATCCATGCCGACGGAAGATGAGCAAATTGAGGCCTATACCGCTGTGTTCAATAATTACCCAATGATGCCGGTGGTTGTGCGTATGCTGGATATTGGCGGGGACAAGATGATCCCTTATCTCAACCTGCCTGAAGAGTTGAACCCGTTTTTGGGCTGGCGCGGCATCCGGATGATGGATGGCGCCGAGGAAATCTTCCTCACACAATTCAGAGCTTTGCTCCAAGCTGGAGCGCGCACTGAAGTGGATTTGCGCATCATGATCCCGATGGTATCAGGCGTAGCCGAGGTGAGGGCGGCCAAAGCGCTGATGAAGGCTGCTGCAGATGCATTGGTGTCTGAGGGCAAGGCGGTGCCTGAAAAGGTTCAGTTTGGCATTATGGTTGAGGTGCCTTCGGCAGCCTTATTGGCGGACCGCCTGGCTAAAGATGTGGATTTTTTCAGCATTGGCACAAACGATCTGACTCAATACACCCTGGCAGTCGACCGAACAAACAGCAAAGTTGCCCATCTGGCCAACCCCTTGAACCCGGCAGTGCTGGCTTTGATCAAGCGCACGATCGATTGCGCACACGCTGAAGGAAAATGGGTGGGGTTATGCGGGGAACTCGCTGGCGAGCCGATAGCGGCACCCATCCTGCTCGGTTTGGGTTTGGATGAGTTCAGCATGTCACCGGCGCGAGTGCCGATCATCAAGCAGGTCATGCGTAAACTGCATAGAGACGCATGCCAACATCTGGCTGAAGTAGTGATGGCGCTTGGTGATGACCTCGAGGTGGCGCGCGTCAGCAAAGCTTTTATTGACGACCTGGGGTTGCCTTTTTGAAAACTTGTTTGTTGGCTGCACTGATATCGTGTTGCGCCATGCGGTGATGTTTGATAAATTCCGAATGATATGAACAATGGATTCCACCCATTGAGCATTGTTCTTAAATCGTATTATGCAAGACGCTGTTCTGTAGGTGAAGAACAGCGTCTTATTTTTCAGTGCATTAAATATGCTGATTTACCTGCAGATTGGCGATCAAGCAAGAATTTTTTCGGCACTTCGACCCGTTTGAATGGATCGAATGTCTACGCCCGAGGGATTTTGATAAGCAGACAGATCAAATTCAGGTAGGATGGCGAGCATGTGATCGAAAATCTCAGCCTGGATGTCTTCAAAATACTCCCAGCGTTTTTCTGTGCAGAAGGCGTAAATTTCCAGGGGCAAGCCATTTTGTGTTGGGGCCATCAGCCGGACGAGAATTTCCATCTGGGGGTTGATTTTCGGGTGATTCTGCAAATAGCCAAACACATACGCGCGGAATGCGCCCAGGTTGGTCATGTTATGTCCGATGAATTTATCTGTTCCTTTCATACGGGGCGAAAGATCATTCTCCGTGACTTCTTTTTCTTTTGATAATTTGTATTCCTGGATATATTTGAATTTTGCCATGCGCCTGAGGAGATCTTCATCGACGAAGCGGATGCTGTTGAGGTCAATGTGCAGGGCGCGCTTAATCCGCCGGCCACTGGAGAGTTCCATGCCACGCCAGTTCTTAAATGAGTTGGATATCAGGGAATAGGTGGGTATGGTGGAAATGGTTTTATCCCAGTTGGAGACTTTGACGGTATGAACGGAGATGACCACACCCGCACCATCGGCATTATATTCCGGCATTTCGATCCAATCGCCAGTGCGAACCATGTCGTTAGTGGCAAACTGGACGCTGGCAAATAAGCCCACCAGGGTATCTTTGAACACGAGCAATAAAACTGCTGAAAACGCCCCCAGTTCGCCCAACAAAAGTAAGGGTGATGAGCGGAGTAGTGCGGATACCACCAGGATTAATGCAAATAACCACAAGATGATTTTGCCAACCTGGATGTAGCCTTTGATCGGTTTGGTTTTGGCAATTTCGTGATCATCATAACTATCGTTGACCGCGGTAAGCGCGGCTCCGAGTGACCGGGCAGACACAATGACGAGCGCAGCTAAAGTAAGGCGTTGAATCCAATCCATGAAGTCAGGCATCCAGCCTGCAGAAAAGTATAGCAAAATCAATGAGGGGAGTGAACTCAGTCGATAGAAAAACTGAATGAGGTAGAAAATATCATCCCAAAGAGTATTGGTCTGCTGGATCCATTGACTTAATCCTTTGCGAATGAAAAAATGGATTGCGGCCTGCAGTAACAATCCGGCAAGCAATATACCAACCAGGATCGTGATCTGACTCAGGAGCAATGCATTATGGCTTTAGACTCCCAATCTGCCCGCCAAGCACTGATACTAGCAACGACCCCCATATGAAATGGGATGACATGCCCATTTTAAACTAAAAAGATATATGTTATCTAATATGGAAGGTGAACACATTTTTCAATGAAATTATCAAAATCGTGCCCTTAGGGGAGTTGCATCCCAGCCAATTATTTGCTCCAAAACCTTTCCCCACCAGTCATTAAACAAGAAAACGCAGGTGGATCGGCCTGCGTTTTCTATCGCAACCCAAACTAGAGGGGAGAGGAGTAGGTTTACCCCTGATCTGGGCTGGTCATTCTACGGTCCCAAGCATACCAGTAGCTCAGGACACGCGTTGAACGGGTCTTTTAGCTGTTATTCAATATGCACCCAACGCTCTAAGGGCCTTGCTCAACAGGTCGGTTGAAATCAATTATGATTTCGTTTCCGCAGGAAGGCTGGCACATCCAGATCATCGGTGTTGATCCGCGTAGGGAATTCATAGGCATCTGCGCCTTTACGCGGCGTCTCATCCTCATTTTGGTCCTCTTTGTCGAGCATACTGGGCAGCGGCCTTTGCTTAGGCGCGCTGCTTTGCTTGACGTCCTTTGTGCTTTGCATCGCACTCAGGCTTTGCCCTTCAAAGCCGGTAGCGATCACCGTAATGCGCAGGTTTTCACCCATGCTCTCATCGATCACTGCGCCGAAAATCAGGTTCACATCAGGATGGGCCGTCTCTTTGATGATGGCTGCAGCCTGGTTGACCTCGAAGAGCTTCAGGCTTTCACCGCCGGTCACGTTGAAGAGAATGCCGCGGGCGCCATCGATGGTCACATCGAGGAGTTGATTGGAGATGGCGATCTCCGCTGCTTTGAGGGCACGGTCTTCGCCGCTGGCTTGACCGACGGCCATCAGGGCTGCTCCACCTTCGGACATGATGGTGCGGACGTCTGCGAAGTCGAGGTTGATCAGGCCTGGGATGGTGATCAGCTCTGAAATGCCCTGGATGCCCTGGCGAAGGACATCATCGGCAACTTTGAAGGCATCCTGCAAGCCCGAGCGCTTATCCACAATTTGCAGCAGGCGGTCGTTGGGGATGATGATCAGGGTGTCGGCATGTTCTTTGAGCGCAGCAGCGCCGTCTTCAGCCGATTTGGATCGATGGGTGCCTTCGAAGGTGAAGGGGCGGGTGACCACGCCGATGGTCAAGGCGCCGATCTCCTTGGCGATCTGGGCAACGACGGGTGCGCCGCCTGTGCCTGTTCCGCCACCAAGCCCGGCGGTGACAAAGACCATATCACTGCCTTTGAGCACTTCATACAGCTCCTCGGCTGACTCCTCTGCCGCTGACCGCCCGATGCGGGGATCACCGCCAGCACCGAGGCCGCGCGTGGATTTTTCTCCGATGCGCACACGCACCTTGGCTTTGGAGAATTGCAGCGCCTGGGCATCGGTATTGACTGCGATGAACTCGATGCCGGTCAAGCCTTCATCGATCATCCGGTTGACGGCATTACACCCGCCGCCGCCGATACCGACAACTTTGATACGTGCAAATGATTCAGGTTGTAAACTTTTGTCCATGATTAACTCCTCTTCTTTGTACTAAATCCATATAAATGTTGTATGAATAAACTCAGGGCAACAACCGCCTGAGGAGATCCTTAAGTTGATCGGGCCAGTTTTTGGTTTGGCTGGGCCGCCTTCGGTCGATATACTGGCTCGATTCGGAGATCAACAATGCCCATTCCAGCAAACCGACGCTGGTCGAGTAGGCCGGTGAATGTAACTGGTCGGTCAGACCGATCAGGTTCTGCGGCTGGGCGACCCGGGCAGGCAGTCCCATCACCTGGGCGGCAAGCTGGCGGGCACCCGGCAGGGTACTTGCGCCGCCCGTGAGCACCACCCCGGCTGGCAGCAGTCCATCGTAACCTGAGCGCCGGATTTCCTGCAGAACCAGGTAGAAGATCTCTTCCATGCGGGCTTCGATGATTTCTGCCAAATCGACCCTGTTGATGCGGTCTGGGGAATCACCGCCGAAACTGCGGATGGTAAATTGCTCTTCGGGGTTAATCGAAGCTTTTTGAGCATGCCCGAATTTAAGTTTGACTTCTTCCGCCTGTGAGATCGGAAGACGCAACCCATGCGCGATATCGGATGTGACGTGATTCCCACCCACGGCCAGAACCATGGTGTGCCAGACATCGCCATCGATATAGATGGCCATATCCGTTGTGCCGCCGCCAATATCGACAACCGCCACGCCCATCTGGCGTTCAGTTTCTGATAAGACGGCCTCACCAGAGGCAAGGGGGTTGAGGACGAACTGTGAAACCTCAAATCCAGACGCATTCACGCACTGCCGCAGGTTTTCGATGGTTGAAGATGAGGCTGTGATGATATGTGCTTCAACCTCCAGGCGGTAACCGTGCATACCAAGCGGGGTGCGAATGCCGTCCTGCCCATCGATGATAAAACTGCGCTGGATCACATGAACAATTTCACGGTTGTGTGGAATGGCAACTGCCTGGGCAGCATCAAGAGCCCGGTCGATGTCTTCCATGTCGACAATACCGCCGGTGATACCCACCACGCCACGGCTGTTGATCGATGAGACATGCGAACCTGCCAGGCTGACCAGGGCTGCGTTGATCTCAAACCCGGATGTGCGCTCGGCTTTCTCAACTGATCGTGAAAGCGCCAGCTTGGCAGCGTTCAGATCGACGACCGTGCCTTTGCGCAGTCCCTGGGAGGGCTCAATGCCGACACCCAGGATGCGCAGATTGCTGCCATCTTCAACCCTGGCAACCAGGGTGCAGATCTTGCTGGTTCCGATATCAATTCCGACAATAATTGGTTCATCCATGCTTATTGCTCCACTCGATAATAAGGCGCATGTAAAAATTCAAGGCTGATCAGGGTTGGGTTGATGTTTTGCTTTGAGATTTCCTGGACAATCGTCTGGTATTCCGCCAGTTTTATCTCGATGTTGTTTGTGTCCTGACCAAAATAGACCAACCAGCCGCTGGGGTCCCGCCAACCGAGACCAAATTGTGGATCGTATTGCAGTGTTGTACCCTCGGGAACGTGATCTTTGAGGGAAAGCACAGCCTCAACAAAGTTTGTTGTAGTGCGTGGGTAACGAACTTCCAACAAATGGCTGATCTCGCCGGTTGTATCGTCCAGGTCCGCACTAAAGACCTCCGGGGTGGGTGGGGGGTCACCAGTTGCAATCACGGATTGTGCGACCTCTGCTTCACCGAACACCGGGAACATCACACCCTCTGCGTCGATCCAATAGGCGGTGGTGTCCTGTTCCCACAGGATCAGAGGTATGCGTTCCTCAACACTGATGGTAACGCTGGCAGGCAGGTTAACCGCAACACTGACCTGCTTAACGCCCGGAAATTGTTCTTCGACCCGTGCCCTGACCTCTTCCGGCTGAACCTGGATGATCGATTTGCCAGCCAGGTCAACCTGAGAGAGGACGGCTTCAGCACTCAGCCGTTCTGCGCCTATCAGGTGGATGGCACTGATCTGGAAGGTGCTCAGGCTCGTAAAGCTGAACACAACTGCCAGGGAGAGTGCGAGGACAGCACCGGAAATGAGCCGCCAACCCAATTGAAGGTTGGGCAATGCAGGGATTTGGAGCTCGGCGCCTTTCTTCTTTAGCGGGACATAAGCCGTGTGCTTCTTCCGAGTAACGACAGGGACAGGGCTTACAGGCCGGCGGGTGACAGGCGCGTGCTGCGATTTTGGCTTACGCGTTGCGCTGCTCCCAACGGGGGCCTTGGGCTGTTTATTGCGGCTTTGCTGGCGCCGAGCTCTTACCCTTTCTGCCCGGCTCTTTTCGTCCGATTGACGGTTAGCCATGCTATCTTCGAAACTCTCTTTCTATTTTGTCACGTTGCGCTTTTCGCTCCAATGCGAGATCGATCAATTTTTCGATCAGGGCCGGATAGGGCAAACCAGATGCTTCCCATAACTTGGGAAACATGCTGATCTTCGTGAAACCCGGGATGGTATTGATCTCATTGAGATATACCGCCTGGGTGTCTCGATTGATGAGAAAATCAACCCTGGCCATGCCGGCACAATCCGTGATTTGGAAGGCTTTAATGGCCAGTGACTGGATTTCTGCAATGGTTTCTGCTGGCAGGTCTGCACCGACCACCAGCTCCGCTGTGTCATTGATGTATTTCTCAGCGTAGGTATAGAAGATGTCCTTGGGCACAACCTCACCGGGCAGGGAGGCAGATGGATATTCGTTGCCCAACACGCTGATTTCAATTTCCCGGGCGTTTTCGATGCCCTCTTCGACCACAATGCGGCGATCGAAACGGGCTGCTTCCATCAAGCCTTCCATCAGGTCGCTGCGGTGGGTGCATTTGCTGATGCCCACGGACGAACCAAGGTTGGCCGGCTTGGTGAAGAGCGGGTAGTTGGCGATCTGCTCGGCCTCATCAAGGCAGGCTTCCAGATCATTTTCTATTTGGGTGCGGTTGAAGACCCGGTAAGGCAGGATGGGAATGCCATTGGCGGTCATGACGCTTTTGAACAAACCCTTATCCATACAAACTGATGAACCGAGCACCCCTGCACCGACGTAAGCGATATCGGCCAGTTCAAACAGCCCTTGCAGGGTGCCATCTTCGCTGTAGGTGCCGTGCATAACGGGGAAAATGATATCCAGGGTAGCGTAAAGGGTCAGCTCCCCGTTCTGTTTGACATAAATCCCCGGGTTTTGCGGCACTGGGAGGAAGTAGGCGGGAGTCAAACCGGACAGGTCTTCGCGGTTTAATTTCGCCCAGAGGTCCTCACCAACCAGCCACTGTCCCTGGCGGGTGATCCCGATCTCGATCACGTCGTATTTGTCACGGTTAATGTTCGAGAGCACGGAGCGCGCCGACATCAGGGAAACCTCATGCTCCCCTGAGCGTCCACCGTAGATCACGCCGAGTTTCAGTTTATGGGTCATTCGAAATCACCTAACAATTCAATTTCAGGCTCCAAAGAGATCCCAAATTTATCTGCTACGGTCTCCTGAGCGGTTTTGATGAGCTGATAAATGTCCTGGGCGCTGGCGCCATCCAAATTGATGATGAAATTGGCATGGATGGGGCTGATCATCGCCCGGCCGATCCGGTGCCCTTTCAATCCGGCCTCCTCAATGAGCCTTCCTGCATAATCGCCCTCAGGATTCTTGAAGGTCGATCCCATGGATGCGCCAGGGGGCTGGGTCTCTTTGCGATGCGCCTGGTAGGCATTGATGTTCTTCCAGGCTTCATCACGGCTGGTCCTGACGGCTTTAAGGGTTGCAGAAAGGATCACCGCAGGAATTTTTTCACGTTTCAGCACGCTGCTGCGGTACTCATAAGCCAGTTTTTCAACTGGCCAATCGCGCTCTCCCTCAGTTTCGTGCAAGATTGTTGCCATTTTTAAGCTGGCTTTCATATCGCTGCCGTGGGCGCCGGCATTGCCGTACACTGCGCCGCCTACGGTGCCCGGGACGGGGGCTGCCCATTCCATCCCGCTTAAGCCCCTCAGGGCAGATTGACGGGCGACGGTTCCGAGGATGGCCCCTGATTCGGCGATGATGCGGGGCGGATCAGATTTGGTGTCGATCTTCATATTGTGGGCACGGTTGTGCACCACAACGGCATCCAGCCCTTTGTCGCTGACCAGGATATTGGAACCGCTGCCCAGGATGATGAATGGCACAGAGAGCCGCCACAAGGTCCTGGCGCTCAGCGAGAGGTCATCCAGCGAGTTGACAGAAATCAACGCAGGGGCAGGACCGCCTACCCGGGCTGTGGTGTAATTGGCCATGCTGATGTTTTCATGCAGCTTAGACCCAAACACCTCTCTGAGTTCATCCAACTTCTGTTGAATCATGAGCCAGTTCCTGACACTTCATTTTTTCGTTGATTCAGTTGTGTAAAAACCATCTGGCTGAGCTGTGTGGCATCGCCAGCGGAAAATACGATGACGATATCACCTGCTGCCAGGTTATTGAGCAAGTATTGTGTGGCAATCTCGAAATTTTCAGCGTATGCTGCCTTCTCTGCTGGCAGCGCGTCGACGATTGATGCGGCTGAATAACCTGGATCGGTTTCCCTGGACGCATAAATTTTGAGCACTACCGCCCGATCAGCCATCTGCAGTGCTTGCGCGAAATCCGCTGCCAGGTTCTGGGTCCTGGTAAAGGTGTGCGGCTGCCAAACAGCCCAGATACGGTGCCCAGGATAGCGAGTCCGGGCGGCTGCAAGGGTGGCTGCCATCTCCGTGGGGTGGTGGCCGTAATCGTCAATGATGGTCACCCCATCACCCTGCCCGAGGATCTCAAAACGGCGGCCAGCACCGGTGAAGGCCGTGACGGCATCGATGGCCGCACTGATAGAAAGACCTAACTGGTGGATAGCCGCCAGGGCAGCCGTTGCGTTGAGAACATTGTGATGACCGGGAATTTTGAGGTTGACCGTGCCGAGGTGCTGGGTTTGGCTATGTTCATCCCGGTATTCGAGTTCAAAACGAGGAAACCCCGCTTCAAAGGTGATGTTAACGGCACGATAATCCGCCGGGTGCCCTGTGCCGTAGCTGAACATTCGCAATTGCCGTTCGGCGCCTTTGGTGAACAGGGAGCGTGTTCCGATGTCGTCGGCACACAGGATCGCCTTGCCGCCTGGTTGGATGCGGTCGATGAAGGCTTCGAACGCGGCCTGGTAATCAGCCCTGGTCGGGAAGCAGTCGGGATGGTCGTGCTCCATATTGGTGACGATCGCAAGGTTGGGGGTAAGGCCAAGGAACATATAATCGTACTCATCAGCCTCGATGACGAAATAGGGACCCTTTCCCGAGTGGGCGTTACAGCCAAGCTGGCTGATGACCCCGCCGGAGACGAAACTGGGGTCGGTTCCCAGCTGGTGCAGGATCCAGATCAGCAGCGCGGTGGTGGTGGTCTTGCCATGGCTACCGGCTACGGCCAGGGTTTGCTTGCCCTGGGTCAGCTCTGCCAGGAAATCCCTCCGTTTAAGGACCGGGATCCCCTGTGCGATGGCAGCGGCCACTTCGGGGTTGTCGTCGGGAATGGCTGATGAGCGGATCACGAGATCGGCGCCGGTGATGTTCTCAGGCATGTGGCCCAAGCAGGTATGCGCACCAGCAGCAGTGATCGCTTTGAACAGGGGAGAACTTTCACGGTCTGAACCGCTGACCGTGTAACCTTGTTCAAGAAGAACCTGGGCGATCGCAGATAGCCCTGTTCCACCAATCCCGATTAAGTGAATGTGTTTCATCAGATGAACACCACCAATACAAATACAAAAGCGAGTGCGACTGCAATGTAGATCAGCGGTGCTTGCATCCACTGGGGCGGAAGGATTTCAATCAGCCCCATGGCATTCTGCCCTGCTTCTGTGAGCACATCGGGCGGGGAGATCCAATCAAATGGGTAACCCGCTTCCATCAAGTAAAACCAGGCTGTGCCGAAGATCATAAACCCATTGACACCACCTAAAAAACTGCCCAACAAAAAGTCTTCGAAATGTTCGCGCACAAATTTTCTACTGTCGATCATCCGAGGGAATTTCGGGCTTTGGTAGCCGAAGAATACCATCAGGCCCAAGATAGCAATACGCACCCAGAAGGATGATTGTGCGGTCAGATTTCGGAATAATGGGATAAAGGATTCCAAAATGGTAACCAAGAATAGGGCAACGATCGTGGCAGCCGTGACCAAGATTTCCTTCGCCCACCCGCGCATGGCACCGATCAGGGCGAACATGATGATGTACATCCAAAACAGAACGGACAAACTGATCATGTGGTCAAACCTCCGTCGATCGTCCCGGTCATCTCGCGCATCAGTGCAGCGATTTTTTCGGCGGCATCCGGTTTGGCTAAAGACGCCATTGCCTGGCTCATTCGCGCGAGTCTTGAGCGATCAGCAAGCAAGCTGTGGATCTGGTTGAACAAAGCGTGATCAAGGTCCTCATCGCGCAAGATCACGGCAGCACCATGCTCAGCCAGGAAATCCGCATTGACTTGCTGATAGCGCCAGGCATGGGGATAAGGCACCAGGATGGCTGGTAACCCGAAGAGAGGATATTCACCAAGAATAGACGCCCCAGCCCGGGAAACGATCAGGTCAGGTGCAGCCAGGGCAGCGCCCATTTCATGCAGATAGGGAAATGCCTGGTAGCGTTTGGCTTGCCCAGAGGATAACTTTTGCGCCTGGGCTTCGATCTTTTCCCACTCCAGGTGGCCTGCCAGGTGGATGACCTGCATATGTTCCAGCAGCCCGGGCAAGTTATTCATCAGCGCCGTGTTGATGGAGCGCGCCCCCTTGCTCCCTCCCGCCACGGTGATGGTGGGGAGGTTGGGGTCAAAATCGAAGTAGGCCAGTGCTTTTTGCTTATCCCAGCCCTTCAATCCTGGCCGCACCGGGTATCCCGTCACGGTCAGTTTGGAGGGGTTGGGGAAATAGGTTGTTGAAGTTTCTGACGTGAGTGCAATGCGATTGGCAAACCGGGCCAATACTTTTAAGGCCAGGCCAGGTTCGATATCGGGCACATACAGCAGTGAGGGTCGGCGTAATGCCGCCACCGCCATAGGGAAGGCGATGAACCCCCCTGTGAAGAACAGGAGATCCGGGTTGAACTGCTTGAGGATGCGACGTGATGATACGACGCCCTTGATCAGCTCCCAAATGTTGCCAGGGAGCTTACGCAGGCCAACGCCATGCACGCCAGCCGCTGGAATGGTGGTAAAGGGTATCTTGTTCCGGGTCACCAATGCTTCCTCCATACCGCCGCGGCCGCCGACCCACAGGACCTGGTCTTTATTCAGCCCGAGGGTTTCAAGAACGGTGAGGGCGGGATACACTCCCCCGCCCGTCCCGCCTGCGCAGATCAACAACCGCACTGCGTGGACACCTTTCTGATGTCTTTTGATTCATTGATGTTCTTGAAACATTCATAATAATGCCGATGGATGTGAGGGTTACGACCATGCTCGAACCGCCCGCACTGATGAAGGGCAGCGCGTTGCCGGTGAAGGGCATCAATCCGACCATCACGGCGATGTTCATCAAAGCCTCCAGGCCAATCCAGGTGGTCAGGCCGAAGGCGAGCAAGGCACCCAACTGGTCGTGGGCGTTCCTGGCGATGACCAAACCGCGCCATATGAGGAGGGCAAACAAGAGCAGCAAGAAAAAGCCGCCAATGATACCAGTTTCTTCAGCCACCACAGCAAAAATGCTATCTGTGGGGGCGAGGGGCAAGCCAGTGAACTTGGTGTCGGCCTGGCCGATGCCCACGCCAAACCAGCCGCCCTTGACCACCGCCTCCAGGCTGCGCTGGATGTGGTAGCTGCTTTCAAGGGGGTTGTTCAGGCCTGTCAGGTAGGCATTCATGCGAGCCCGCCCTGTGGGGTAAAGGTAGATCAACGGGACACCCACCAGGAGGGCCAAAACGACCACCAGCAGGATGATCTTCCAATCTCCGCCGGCCAAAAAGAACAGGATGACACCGAGGATCAGCACGGTGACGGCTGCGCTGAGGTCGGGCTGGAGCATGATCATGCTGAAGGTCACACCCAGAATAATCACCAAAGGAACGAGGGCGATTTGCACATCGTTAATTGAATCCTGGCGACGGTAGAGCCAAAACGATAAATAAATGATGATGACAGCTTTTGCCAGCTCAGAAGGCTGAACAGACCCGCCGAGGAGCATGCGGGTGACCTGCCCGCCACTCTGGTCGTTGACGATCAGGACTGCCATGAGCAGTACCAGGGTGCCAATCCACATAGGTACCAGGATCTTCTGGTAATAGTGGTAGTTGACCATGCTGGCGATCCCCGCACATACCAGCCCAAGTAAAACCCACATGACCTGCCGGCCGAAGATGTAGGTTGGGCCTTCTCCCATAAGAATGGAAAAATCCCAGCTGGCTGAGTAGACCATGAGCAAGCCAAATACCAACAATACGATCACGATCAATAGCAACGGCACATCAAAGGGAAGCCTGATCGAGCGGGATTTGCCGTTTTTATTGGCTTTGGTTACGAAAGTTCCTTCACCCATTGTTTAAATCGCTTTCCGCGGTCTTCAAAATCAATAAATTCATCAAAACTGGTCCCGCCCGGTGAGAGCAGAACGACATCACCTGGGGAAACGCGCTCAGCGGCCTGTGAGACGGCTTCTTCAAGACTGTCACAGCGGTCGACGGTCATGGGGCGTTCACCGACTTCGGTTTCTCCGAGGGTTTGCCGAATTAAGTCGGCCGCTTCGCCAAACAGCACCAGGTGATCCACTTTTTGGCGAATCAGGTCTGCCAGGTCTTGCCAGGGCAGGTCTTTATCCCGACCACCAGCCAGCAGGACAATTGGCTCATCGAATGCCCTTAGTGCGGCCATGGTTCGTTCAGGAGAGGTCGCAATCGAGTCGTTGTACCAGGCTGCGCCGCCCCACTCGCGCACAAATTCAAGCCGGTGCGGTACCCCTTCAAAAGCGATGATGCCTTCGTAAATCGCCTGGAGCGAAAACGCAGCAGCAGCCGAGATCGCGATCGCCGCCAGGACGTTGTAGAGATTATGGGTCCCGCGCAGGTTGATTTGATCTAACCTGACGATCTTGGCGACCTGGCCGCTGGCTTGCAGGTAGAGCTTGCCGCGCTTAAAATAGGTGGCATCCTGTTTATTGTGCGGGGGGTTGATGCCAAAGGTGATCTGACGGCCTTTAACCTCAGGGTAGAGCTCTCGGACACGGGGGTCATCCCTATTCAGCACAGCCATGTCGGCTGGGGATTGGTGTGTCAGGATATGGGATTTGGCCGAGACATACTGGGCCATGCTGATGTGGCGGTCCAGGTGGTTGGGCGTCAGGTTGAGGATGGCAGCAATGCCTGGCGAGCGGGTCATGATCTCCAGTTGAAAGCTGGATAGTTCCATGACGGCGATATCCTCTGCCTGGATCTGGTCGATATCCTGGATCAGGGGGTTGCCAATATTGCCGCCCACCCATATCCTGCTGGCCGGTTTTCTGAGGGCATAGTGCTGGCGGGCGATCTCGCCGACCAGGGCTGTGGTGGTGGTTTTCCCCGACGATCCGGTGATCCCAATGACGGGGCAAGGAACTGCTTCGAGAAAGATCTGCGAGTCATTGGAAAGAGGGATGTTGCGCCGAGTTGCTTCTTCAACGATGGGCAGGCTTAGCGGCACCCCGCCCGAAAGGCAGACCAGGTCTGTGCCGGTGAGGATTTCAAGGGGGTGTGCGCCTGTGACCCAGGTGATGCGGTCAGAAGCAAGCTCTTCTCGGACGCTGTTCAGCTCCTCGTCGGAACGGCGATCGTTCAGGATCACCCGGGCACCCTGGCTGGCAAGGTAGCGCGATAAGGCGATACCCTGTCGGGCTGCGCCGATCATCACCACTTGTTTCCCTTCCCATTTTGTCATGCGTTACTCCACAAATACCAGGGCAATGCCCAACATCGTGAAAACCAGGCTGATCAACCAGAAACGCTGCACGACCTGCGTTTCGCTCCATCCGAGCAGTTCGAAATGGTGATGCAGCGGTGCCATTCTAAAGAATCGTTTGCCTTTGGTGGCTCTGAAGTACAGGACTTGGATCACCACGCTCAAGGCTTCACTGACCGGGATGACCGCGAGCAACGGGATGATGATCCAGTACCCGGTCATCAGTGCGACCACAGCGAGGGTTGCACCCAGTGCTAAAGAACCAGTGTCGCCCATGATGAGCATGGCCGGATGCACGTTGAACCACAAAAAGCCAAACAAGGCGCCGACCAGCGAAAAGCAGAACCGTGCCAGGTAATTCTGACCCTGTAACACGGCCACAAGGCCAAATGCGGCAAAGGCCGTGGCAGAGATCAGCCCTGCCAAGCCATCCAGACCGTCTGTGAAATTGACAGCATTCGACATCCCCACAATGATGAAGACGGCAATGGGGATATACAGGGCACCCAGGTTGAGGGGTTGTTGCGCTGTGAACCAGATCAACTGGGGTACGTCCAAAATATCACGCAATGCAAAGGCGATTGCGATGGCAAACACGACCTGGATGGTGAATTTGACATTAGCACGCATACCGAGGCCCTTACGGGGCCCGCGAATGCCTTCCCAATCGTCAATCATGCCCAGCAAGCCGTAAGCCCACATCGTCAGCAGTGGCAGCAGAACCGACCGTCCCAGCAGGTCATAGCCGAGGATGGACACTGCGTTGAAGAGAACCGTTAGCAAGGTGACCGGGATCAAGATCATGAACCCACCCATGGTCGGTGTGCCCATTTTCTTGATATGCTGATCCGGGCCATCCTCTCGAATGATTTTGCCAATCCGCCAGGTTTTGAGGATGCGGATCAGCGGGTCGCCCCAGATGACCGTCATCATGAAGCTGAGACCACTGATGGCAATGGCAATGGGGTTATTTTCCATCACTCACCTTCCTTCAGTGTTTTGAGGATTCGGTCCATCCGCATCAAATTGGACCCCTTAACCAGGGTAGTGTCGCCAGCTTTCACCAGTGCGGCGATATGATCAGCCGCCTGCGAAGAATCGGGGAACCAGTGAATGTGTTCATTCGCAAAGCCTGCTTCCATGGCGGCGTCAGCAATGATCTTGCTGCGCTCGCCGATCAGAACCAGGGCATCGGCCGCATTGGCTGCTGCCAGGCCGACTTTGTGGTGCCCGGCACTTTCATACTGCCCCAATTCAAGCATATCGCCCAAGATGGCTACCCGCCGCCCGGGCAGACTGCCCAGCAGTTCGAGAGCAGCGACAGTCGATGCTGGTGAGGCGTTGTAGGTATCATCCAGGATAATGGTGCCATCGGTCCGTGTGAACGGACGCATGCGTAGATCAGAGTGGGTGCTTGCAAGGCCGGCAATGATCGTTTCCCAATCCATCCCTTCAGTCAACGCCACGGCAGTAGCGCACAGAATAGTGTAGACGGAGAAGGCGCCCAACAGCGGAGAGGTGATGGCATGGTCTTCACCCTGAAGGGATAAAACACAGGAGATCCCATCAAGGCCATGCGATTGGATCGAATGGGCTATCAGATCGCTTTTTTCTTTGATCCCGTAGGAAAGGACCCGGGCAGGCGTCTGGGTCCTCATTTCACGGACCCACTCATCATCCATATTAAGGATAGCCACGCCTTCGGGGCTGGGGGGCAGGGATTGAACGAGCTCAGCCTTGCCCTTGGCGATCGTTTCCTGCGAACCGGCGCGTTCAGCATGCACGGTGCCAATATTGGTAATGACCCCGACCTGCGGCTGGGCGATCTCGCACAGGGTTTGGATCTCGCCGGGTACGTAAAAACCCATTTCAAGCACGGCAACCTCGTGCTGAGGTTCGAGCTCGAGCAAGGTCAGTGGCAAGCCGATTTCATTGTTTCGATTGCCGGGGTTTTTTAGAACCGAGTAGTGCTGCGCAAGCAGAGCTGCCGTGAGTTCCTTGGTTGAGGTCTTGCCCACGCTGCCGGTGATCCCGATCGTCCTAAGGGGATTGACCTGGCGCCAATAGGTTGCGATGGTGTGCAGAGCTGTGAGGGTGTCGTGCACCCTCAGGCATATCGGCAGGGTTTCAGAGACCTCTGTGAAGTCAACATGGTCTCGGCGTAAATCGAGGGTGTTGAACCTGTCAGGCAGGTCTTTGTCGATCAGGGCCAAGACAGCACCCCGTTCAAAGGCTGATTGAACATACTCATGCCCGTCGACCCGTTCGCCGGGCAGCGCGATGAACAGGCTGCCCTGCTGCACCTGGCGCGAATCGATCACCGCACTGCTGATGGGGAGATCCAACAGGGGGTGGGTTTGCTCGGTCAGGGCGATGACGATGTCCTTCAGGTTGATCACAGGTTTCCTCTTCAATCCTGGGCGATTTGTTGGCGGATGTTATCGGGTGGGATTCTCATCAATTTGACCAGCTGTTCGACAACGTCCCGGAATACTGGTGCTGCCACCTCTGAACCCCATTGGGAAATGGTGGGTTTTTCGATCCAAACATACACGACAAATTGGGGATCGTCTGCCGGTCCCCAGCCGACAAAGGAAGTGTTGGTCTGGGTGCTGGTGTAGCCCAATTCCGTAGGGATCTGCCCCGTACCTGTCTTACCAGCCACACGGTAGCCGTTAACCAGCGCACCGGAAGCTTCCTCCTCCAGGGAGTAGGCCAGCATTTCGGTGATAGCCCTGGCTGCTTCGGCAGAGATGGGGTTATTGATCACCTGCGGTGTAACATTGTACTGCTGTCCTTTATCGACCACACCACGGACAACATGGGGGGCCATCATTCGGCCGTCATTGGCGATGGCAGAAATTGCGGTGACCATTTGGATCGGCGTGACAGCGATGCCCTGACCGAAGGAGTTGGTGGCCAGGTCCATTTCCATCCACTGGTTGTTGTCGGGCAGGCGCAATGGGAAGTTGGCTTCGCTTGCCAGGTCTATGCCTGTGCTCCTGCCAAAGCCAAAGGCTTGCAGGTATTCATAGAATAATTCCTCTCCCAAAAGATCGATGGCCACATAAGCCAAACAGACGTTGAGAGAATGCTGCATGCACCCGGTCATGTCCTGAACACCCCAGGCGCCATAATTCCAGTTGTAAATCGGCCAGCTATTAGCAACCCAATATACACCGCTGGCATCGTTGTAGGTGGTGGTGGGTTCTGCAACACCGCTATCCAGTGCTGCCGCCATGGTGATGACCTTGAAGACCGAACCCGGCTCATAGGCAGTGCCAACGGCACGGTTGTAGGGGGTGATGCCCGGGAAGGTCTCCTGATATTTCCAGTACTGATTTGGGTCAAAGAAAGGTGTACTGGCCATCCCCAGGATCTCGCCGGTTTTGGGGTCGGCTACAATGATGGTGCCGCCCTCACCGCCCGACCAGTCCAAAGCCGCCTGCAAAGTGTCTTCAAGCATTTTCTGAATTTCGCGATCGATGGTCAGTATCAGGCTGGCGCCTGGTTCAATGTCCGGCAAGGCTTCTACCAGGTAGGGATCGTTGGGCATGAATACCGTCTGCGGTTTGCCGGTTAATAAGCGGTTATATGCTTCCTCGACGCCAAACACCCCCTGTGCATTTTCACGTGAGAAGTAGTTGTAGAATCCGAGCACATTGGAGGCCAAGGTGCCTTCGGGATAAGTGCGTTGCTGCATGGGGTACCATACCAAGCCGGACAAGCTGGGTTTGAGGGACTTGGTCTCCTGCCTGCGGAGGGTGTAATTTGCATCTAATTGTTCGAGCTCCTGGATTTTGTCTTTGCTGACATAGCTGGAGAGGACGAAATAGCGGTTTTCGTCGGCACGCTTTTCTGTACTGGCTAATGCATACACATCCGGGTAATCCAGACCATCGAAAAGGGTGGCCGCCGCGAAGGCGATCGATTCAGGATCGGAAACGAACTTGAGGTCGATCCCGACTTCATAACCGATCTGGTTTGTGGCGAGGATGTTGCCCTTGCGGTCATAAATGGTGCCCCTGGGCGGATAAATGGTTTTTCTGACGCCCTGGTAATTTTCAGAGCGGGCGATCAGATCTGTGGCAAAGGGCGTGTAATTGATACGCACCATCTGAACCAAGGCGGCGACTGCAAAGATGACGCACGCTACAGCAACGACCACGTATCGGCGGTAGAAGGGTGGCTTTCCGTTCATTGGACACCCTCCGTGGGGGCATCGCCTGTGGGCGTCTGCCAAATGTTAGAGACCAGCCACTCCCACAGGGATGTGCGGTATGAAGACAGCACGGTGGGAGACTCTGAGATGATGTTCACCCGGGGTGGAGCCAGCACCAGATCGGCATGGGGATTGTAGCCGGGTACCTCAAGATAAATGGCATTATGCGGGTTCAACGGGATGAATCCCAGGGATTGAGCACGGCTTTGCATGCTGTCGACAGATTTGGCCGCAGCAAGCTCTGCAGTCAGCTCGGCGATTTCATTATTGATGGTGCTGATCTGGCTTTCGAGATACTGGATCCTGCGTCCGGAGGTGGCTGCCTGGGCGCTGATGCTCAGGTAAACACCGGTGATCGATGCAATCAGAACCAGCCCAAGCAGAAACAGGCCAATCCATTGAAGCTGGATTCGCCAAGGAGCTTGTTTGTAGGCTTGTAATATTTGGTTCTTCATGCAGTTTGCCTTGCAATATTCGTGCCTGTTAGATTTTCTCTGCGACGCGCAGCCGAGCGCTGCGGGCCCGCGGGTTGTTTTGAATTTCGCGTTCGCCTGGCCTGACAGGCTTTTTCGTCAGGATAGACAAGGATGCTGAATGACCGCAGGTGCACACAGGTTGATCTGGCGGGCAGATGCAGTCACTGCTTTCTTTGTTAAAGAACCTTTTGACGATCCGATCTTCCAATGAGTGGAAGCTGATCACGGCGATCCTGCCGCCGGGGGCGAGGTAATTAATAAGGTCGGGCAAGGCAGCAGCGAGATTTTCCAGCTCTTTGTTGACGGCGATGCGCAGGGCCTGGAAGGTACGAGTGGCGGGGTGGATCTGCGATGTATAATGTGGCACAGCTTCTTTGATCACCGCTGCCAATGCCCGTGTGGTGTGGATTGGCCGATTTTCGATGATGGCCCTGGCGATGCGTCGCGAAAAGCGTTCATCAGCGTAATCATAGATGATCTTGGCCAGGGCTCCCTCACTGAGGGTGTTGACCAGGTCTGCTGCGGTTTTACCACTGTGTTGATCAAAGCGCATATCAAGCGGGCCGTCTACTGTGAAAGAGAAACCGCGACCCGGCCGGTCGATTTGCATGGAAGAAACACCCAAATCCAACAGGATGCCATGCACGGAGGGCCAACCAATTTTATTTAAGATCTCAGGAGCTTTATGGAAGGATGCTTGATGCAGGCTGACCCGATCTGCATATACTAAAAGACGCTGGCGAGCAATCGCCAGCGCCTCCGGATCAAGGTCTAAGCCGAGCAACCTTCCCCGGGGCGCTGATGCAATCAATATGCCCTCAGCATGCCCTCCAGCGCCGAGTGTGCCATCGAGATAATCTCTGCCACTGACCGGCGCTAAAGCATCCAGGACTTCTTGGTAAAGTACTGGCTGGTGGGGAAAACGCTCGCCGGGGCTGCCGGAGATGGCGCCCCCACCAATGTTCGAGCCGTTCATAGTAGGGTTATTAAATCCAGGGCACTAAAGCGTTGTTCATTCGCGTCGACGTCGTTCAGCGATGTCTGTTGGGATAGCCACCGATCGGGCGCCCAAATTTCGAAGTACTCACCCATACCGATGAGAATCGCTGTTTCTTCGAGGTTTGCAGTCTCTCGAAGAAAGCCGGGGATGAGGATGCGACCGGCGCTATCAAAGTTGATGTGCTTGGCGTTAGAAAACAGCAGCCTGCGGAGCAAGCGGCTATTGGCGGCCAAGAAGCTGATCGATCTCACCTGATCGGACATCCGTTGGAACAATTCGGGAGTAAAGGCTTGTAGGTTACCATCGAACCCTTGGGTTACATAAACCGAATCACCAAGTACCTCGCGAAACTCAGAGGGGATGGTGATCCGGCCTTTATCATCGATGGTGTGTTCGTAACGACCAAGGAACATCTGTTCTACCGCTCCCTATACCCATGGGGCGCCGTGTCAACCGGCGCTCCACTTCGTCCCACTTTTCTCCACTTTTAACCACTAGTGGTTACAGTATAACGTAAATGTAAAATTAAATCAAGAGGAATGAAGCGGGAGGTCAATGAGCAGGCTGCTCCTTAAGTTGGGGTGAGGTAGCTGCGCAGCACCATGGGTGCTGCTTGTGCGATGATCGGTACTGGGTGACCTGTTTCAATTATACCTCAACGGCCTGC
>DHHJ01000020.1 GCA_002403205.1 Anaerolineaceae bacterium UBA4775 | reverse complement strand
CGGCGCGATCAAGAAGACCGGCGACAGGTGACGGGCGACCGGCGCAATCAAGAAGAACGGAGACCGGCGCAATGATAAAGACCAGGTTTTCATCAGCCTTGTACAGTTAATCCACTTGCGTGGGCTGATCTTCGCCAAACCTTCTGAGAGGGTGGGATTTTTCGCTGGCTGAATCCCCTGGGGCTCCGTCTGTATCCAGCCCCATATCCAGAATTTGGGGCATAAAGGAGGTCACTAAACCAGTCAGGAGGGTGGCAACGCCAGCGATGATGAACCACAGCTGGTTGTTGGTCGCATCTGCCACCGGCCCGGCGATTATCAGGCCAATCGGGCTGGCCAGGCCGGCGCCGGCATTCAGCAGCGTGAAGACCCGCCCCTGAATTTCGGGTTCAACCTTGGCCTGCATCACAGCAAACAGCGGCCCGTTGACCATAGGGTTCAGAAAACCGAACATCCCGACACCCGCCATGGCCAGCAGGTACATGTTCGCTGGCGCGATACCCACTACCAGCAAGGCGGTGCCTGAAATCGTCAGGGCGACCAGGGAGGTCAGGAGGCGGTTTTTAAACCCGCCCCAGGCGCTCAGTACCAGGCCGCCAATGATCACCCCCAGGCCAAAGGCTGAGTTGATGAACCCCAATTCGTACGGACCCAGGCCAAAGTGTTCTGTCACAACCAGGGGCAGCAGCGAAAAGGCGGGGACGATCAACAGGTTGACCAGCATGGCGACGATGATGATGGCCATCAGGCTTGGCCAGCCGATGACATATCGAAAGCCTTCTGCCAGGTCCTGCCACAGGGAGGTGTCGGCCTCGGGCTGGTCTTTTTTCTGCGATCCGTTGCGCGCAGGTTGGGGGATGGCGAAGAACAGCAACGGGATTACCGCAATTGCCGCAGTTGAGACATCGATGAACAGCACGCCTTGCATGGGCAAGGTGGCGATCAGGAGGGCACCGAGGGCCGGGCCGAGGATGTTCATCACCCCGCCGAGGGTTTGATTGACCCCTGCAACACGTGACAGGTGGCGTTTGGGGACCATCAATGTAGTGGAGGCTGAAATCGCTGCCCACTGGAACTGCCCGCAGGCTGAGCGCACGAACATGGCCAAAAAGATATGCCAGATCTGCGCGGCATCGAATATGAACAGGACCGCCACCAGCAAGGTGAACAGGGCTGTGATACTGTCGAAGACGATCATAACCATTTTTCGGTTCCAGCGGTCCACCAATGCGCCGGCAAAAGGCGCAATGACCACCTGGGGGATGGTTTGAACGAGGGTGCCGAGCGCCAGGATGGTGGCTGAACCGGTGGTTGCTGTTAAATGCCACACAAAGGCAAAACCGACCAGGTGGCTGCCGAGCATGGAGAATGCCTGGCCAAACCAGATGGTGAAGAAGCGGCGCTGCCATTTTTCATTTGGGTTTGGGGGGTTGACTGTGGCCATGATGTTGGTTGTATCTTCAGTGGGTGGGTTCAATTTGCGTCAATCGTGTGTTACGGAAATAAGGACAAAGCAGGCGCTTTCCCTGCACCTGTTTAATCAATCAACAGGCTCTTTACCCGGGAAATTTTGGTAATTTGGGTCAGGGGCAGCCGGTGGCGTCGGCTGGTGGGACTCGCTGGTTTATTTAAATCGTTCATTTTGGGAGCGGAGTTCCCTGTGAGGGTTGGCGGTGGGCTATAACGCAGGAACTTACTCGAGGAACACCTCGACATGTTCGCCGTCTTCCTCGTCGAAGATGTCCACGATTTGGCCAATCTCGCCGGAATTCAGCCAGGCGTTGAGGTCTTCCATTTCGAGGCCTTCGATTTCCGGGGCAAACCGGGCGCCCATGCGCATCCCGGAATTGATCAGGGATACGGGCAGGCGCACATTGACCCTGGCTTTGCCTGTGTCGGTATCGGTGACCAGTACGCGCAGGTAACGGGGTTTCCTGCCACCTTCATGGCTGCGGGAGGGCTGGGATGTGGGTGTGGACGGCTCGCTGAGATCTTCGAGGGCTTCGATCAGGCGGGCGCCTTCGGCTGCGGAAATTTTACCCTCCTGGATCATCATCAGTATTCGCATGCGTTCTTCTGTTGAGACCATGGTGATTAACCTTTCTTTGCCTCTAATTCGAGACCCTGCAAGAGCTGCTGAGCCTGAAGCGGCGTGATCTTGCCGCGCTCGAGATCGTCGAGGATACGGCGCCGGTCCTCGGGGGACAGGGTGGGCTCTTCTTCTTTGCCCGGCTCATACCCCAGGGCACGGATAACATCATACAGCCGGTTGCGTAAGGTGGGGTACGACAGGTTGAGCTCTTCTTCCATCCGGTTGAACCGACCTTCGCAGCGCACAAAGGTAAGGATGAAGTTGATCTGCTCGTCAGTCAGGTCTGCAAAGGGGCCAGCGTAAGGTTGGAAGTGCCCTTCAATGGCCGTATCGCACCGGGGACAGATGAACCGTGTCACCAGGATGTCCGATTTGCAGAGCGGGCATTGCTCCGGCATTTTATTCATCGAGGCCTCCTTTTTCATTACGATTAAATGGTTTAGTCTAAAAACATGGTACAATTCAGACGGGTAGTTAAATGAAAGGCGTTCTGCCCGCGCAACCTCAGCATCATTGAGGTTTGCTTTGATTTTATCATAATCATGAATAATGTCAATAGAAATATTGACAATTTTTATTAAACCGCCCAAAGCACTCAATTATTTCAAGCCTTATTTTGCAAAACTTGAAAATCCTGCAAAATAAATTGATACAATGCCCTGGGCGGAGTTTTGACGGTTCGTTCAGGTGAATATTACGCCTGTTGTAGTTTTAGAATGGCGATACTATGTTATACACCTTCCTGAGGGTCTTGCTATGGACGGTATAATTATACAAAATTTACCTAAATAATTGTGTTTGCTATCAATCAAGGAGAACTGACTGATGATTAAGACTGAAAGAACTGTTTCAACATGGAAAGGTAACATGCGTGTAGAGGCGCAAACCAGAGGGCACACGGTTGTCATCGACCAGCCCAGCCGAATGGGCGGCTCTGATGCTGGCCCGAACCCTATGGAGACTTTGCTGATCGCTTTGGGCACCTGCGTGTGCACGGTCGCTGCTATCGTGGCCCGGCAACAGCAAATCCCCTTGCGAGGATTTTCAATTGAGGTTGAAGGCGACTTTGATATGGACTATGTCATGGGAAAAACTGAGACGGGCCATGGCGGTTTTACGGAAATCCGGGAAATTGTCCACATCGATGCCGATCTGAGCGAAGCTGAAAAGCGGGCTTTTTATGAAGAAGTCCATCGCCGCTGCCCCGTCACCGGAAGCCTTCTGCAGGCAACCACTGTCAATTACGAAGTGAAGTAACCTTCTCTAAATTGCTTTAACGCACCGAGACCATCCCGCGATGGTCTCTTTGTTTTTAAAAATGGAGAAGCTGACTGATGTTGGTATAATGAACAAAAACCTCGAGAGGAGAAAATATGCCAAATCCCATTGTTGAATGTATTCCCAATTTTTCAGAAGCGCGCCGGCCAGAAGTGGTCGATGAGATCGTCAGTGCAATTGCTTCGGTTGAGGGCATCCGTATCCTTGACCGGCATTCCGACATGGACCACAACCGCACGGTGATCACCTTTGTCGGCAGTCCGGAAGGGGTGGAAGAGGCCGCTTTCCTTGGGATAGAGAAAGCCAGCCAGCTGATCGACCTCGACAATCACCAGGGGGAGCATCCCCGGATTGGGGCGACGGATGTCGTGCCTTTTGTGCCCATTTCGGGCATAACCATGGTGGCGTGTGTGGAAATGGCGCGCAGGTTGGGAAAACGCGTCGGTGAGGAGCTCAAGATCCCGGTTTACCTGTATGAAGATGCCGCCACCCGGCCTGAACGGGTGAATCTTGAGAATATCCGCAGGGGGCAGTACGAAGCGCTTAAAAATGAAATTGGCATAGTCCCAGCGCGCGAACCCGATTTTGGCCCCGCCAGGCTGACCGGCGCAGGCGCCTCGGTGATCGGCGCCCGGCAGCCCTTGATCGCTTTCAATGTGTACCTGACCACCGATGATGTCTCGATCGCCAACAAGATTGCCCGGGCGATCCGGCATTCATCCGGCGGGCTGCGTTATGTGAAGTCGATGGGTGTGCTGGTGGAAGGTTTGGCGCAGGTTTCGATGAATTTGACCAATTACCAGCGTACCCCCATGGCGCGCGTGGTGGAGATGATCCGGCGGGAAGCCCGCCGTTATGGCGTCGGTGTGCATCACTCAGAGCTGGTTGGCCTGGTGCCGAACCAGGCTCTGGTTGACGCAGCCATCTGGTACATGCAGATGGATCAATTCGAACCGGAGCAGATCCTGGAAAACCGATTGTATGAATCTGCTGCACCCGACCAGGCACCTGCGCTGCCCGACAAAGACGCGGGCTTCCTGGAGGCATTGGCCTCCGGTGACCCCACACCCGGCGGCGGATCAGCCTCGGCATACGGCGCGGCGATGGCTGCCTCACTTGTGGCGATGGTCGGCAGGGTGACCGTTGGAAAGAAGAAATACGCCGAGGTCGAAGCGGACATGTGGCGCCTGATCGAGGAGGCCACGGAATATCAGCAATCCATGCAAGAAGCGGTTAAAAAGGATGCCGAGGCGTTCGAATCCTACATGAAAGCCAGGCGCTTGCCGCAAGACACGGACAAGCAAAAATCTGAGCGCATCCAGGCTATCCAAGCGGCTTCGATCAACGCGGCGGAAGTGCCCCTGCACGTTGCCCGGCATGCTTTGCTTATCCTGCAGCTGGCGTTCAAGGCGGCTGAAATGGGCAACCTGAATGCGATCTCCGATGCCGGATCAGCCGCTGCGCTGGCTCAGGCTGCGCTGGTGGGTGCCGGGTTGAATGTGCGCATCAATCTGCTGGGCATTGAAAAGGACTCCGAGCCTGCCCGCATGCTCAACGAGTTAAAAACACTGGAAAACCAGGCGGCCAGGCTCAACACAGCTCTCCGGGACATGTTGAATGATCGCGGCGGGTTGAACCTTTCCTGATCGAATCATGCGCAGATCACTTTTACTGGTGTGGATGATTTTATTGGTTGTGTTGGCCCTTGGGGCTTGCAGTCCAGATGTGGGTCGGGTCGAGACCACACCCCAACCGACGCTGACACCGACAAAAATCACGATCACGGTGGAAAGGGTGACCGAACAAGGGGGAGAGCGCACCCTTCAACCGGTGAATGTTTCACCGACGCCGCAGGAAACGCCCTCACCGGAGCGCGAGTTCACTGGTGTGAATTGCGACGACACCTTTTGCCTGGTCCCTTGGGCAGGCTGGTTAGTGCGGCCGATCGGGGAGGGATTTCGCCAGGTGAGCGATCGCTCCTATCCCTACGCCAGCACGGGCGGGGGCGAGTATGACCTCCATCACGGGGTGGAACTTCTCAATAGTTTTGGGACGCCCGTCTTGGCGGCCCAGGACGGCGAAGTCGTCGTGGCCGGCATGGATGATGTGACCAAGCTCGGGCCGTACAACGGGTTCTATGGGCATGTGGTAGTGCTGCGCCATCAAGGATTGATTTCAGACGGCGTGGATGTGTACAGCCTGTACGCGCACCTTTCGGAAGTGGGGGTAGATGTTGGCGATCGGGTGCTGGCCGGCGAGGTGATTGGCAAGGTTGGGGCGAGCGGGGCGGCTTTTGGGTCGCATCTGCATTTTGAGGTGCGGGTGGGCCAAAACGACTATGCCAGCACGGTTAACCCCATGCTGTGGTTCCCCCCGCTTGATGAGGCAGGTCACCCCGAAATGGCGCTGCTGGCGGGCTTGGTCCTTGATCGAAACGGCAGTCCAATGGTGAATTTGCCGCTGACGCTGGAAAAGATCACCCCGACAGGCGCGGTTGAAGCGTATTTTTATCCCACGACCTATGATGCCGGTCCGGTCAATCCCCATCCCCTGGCAGGTGAAAATTTTGTGGTGCCCGATATCCCGGCCGGGGATTACCGCCTGGCCTTCATCGCCGGGCGGTTTCATGAATACTTTTTCTCACTTGAACCCGGTACGCTGGGATTTATTAAGGTTCAACTGGATTGATGCAGTTATGATTAGGGGAAATTGTGCAAATTTTCGAGGAGTAGAAAAGCAATGACGATTAAAGCAGACCGGTGGATCAGGCGCATGGCAATTGAAGAGGGTATGATTGAGCCCTTTGAGGAGGGCCAGGTGCGGCAGGGCGTGATCTCTTTTGGGACTTCGTCCTATGGCTACGACATCCGGGTGGCGGATGAGTACAAGATCTTCACCAACGTTTATTCAACGATTGTGGACCCGAAGGACTTCGACTCCAAATCGATGGTCGATTTTAAGGGCGATATTTGTGTGATCCCGCCCAATTCCTTTGCCCTGGCCCGCACGGTGGAGTACTTCCGCATCCCCCGCAATGTGTTGACCATCTGTGTCGGGAAGAGCACCTATGCGCGCTGCGGCATCATCGTCAATGTGACCCCCTTTGAGCCGGAGTGGGAAGGGTTTGTTACCCTGGAGATCTCCAACACAACACCCCTGCCTGCCAAGATCTACTCCTTTGAGGGCATTGCCCAGGTGTTGTTTTTCGAGTCCGACGAGGATTGTGAGGTCTCTTACGCCGACAAACAGGGCAAATACCAATACCAAAAGTCGATTGAACTCCCCAAACTGTAGAAGGCTCCCAGTGATGAAGAAAATTGTGGTCGCATCGCTCAACCCGGTCAAGGTTGAGGCCGCTGTGAGCGGTTTCCAGCGGGCTTTCGCATGCGAAGCCTTCACGGTTGAGACGGTGGCGGTGGATTCAGGTGTTGAGGATCAGCCCCTTTCGGACGCAACAGCCCGCCAGGGTGCGTTGAACCGGGCGGAACGGGCCAAACAAGCCATCCCGGAAGGCGATTACTGGGTCGGTATTGAAGGGGGGTGCGATACCCTGGGCGATGAGATGGTTTCCTTTGCCTGGGTTGTGGTGCTTGGAGAGACGGGCACCGGCAGCTCGCGCACGGCCAGCTTTCAACTGCCGGGGGCCGTGGCGGCATTGGTCGAATCCGGCTTGGAGCTGGGCGACGCGGATGACCTGGTGTTTGGGATGGAAAACAGCAAGCAGCAGAACGGCGCGGTGGGGTTGTTGACGGGCGATGTGGTCACCCGCAAGACCCTGTATGAGCAAGCGGTCATCCTGGCGCTGATCCCCTTCATAATGCCCGGCTTGTACGCAGATTAATCTGCTATGGGGAAGGGGGAACCCATGTCGTCTCAATCTTCCAGGGTGTAGGGCATGATCTGGGGGACACCGTTGAGCCCCACGACCACGTCGATCAGCGTATAGGATTCAACACCCTCGGGCGAAAGCTCAACAGACAGGATGGCAGAATAATTGGGGGGGAACAGGAAGTTGTCGAACACAAAGTTGCCCATGCTGTAGGCGATCAGGCCCTCTTGATAGCGTTCGATCCGCTGGAGGACGTGGGGATGGCTGCCGATCACCAAGGACGCGCCGCTGTCGATCGCCAGGTGGGCGATCTTTTGCTGCTGGCTCGAGACCTGCTCGATGATTTCGTACCCGTTATGGATCAGGACGATGACGATATCCGCCTGTGCTTTGGCAGCGGTGACGCCTGCGCGCACTTGTTCTTCATGGGCCCAGGCGACCCCCGGTTGATCGGGGCCGGCTTCCCATTTGCGGTAATCATAATCCGTGGGGTGCACATCGACGAACCCCAAAAAGGCGATCCGCAAGCCCTCTACCTCGATAAATGCCGGTGCATAGGCCTCTGCGGCATGCATGCCTGCCCCAACGGTTTGGATTTGACGGGCCGAGAGGATCTCAAGGGTATCCTCGAGGGCAAGGGGGCCGTAATCGAGGCTGTGGTTATTTGCCAAGTTGACCAGGCTGAAGCCTGCATAGGCCAGGCTGTCAGCAGCGGATGGCGGTGCCCGGAAAGCGTAGGGTTTGGGCTCGGGTTTCCCTCGGGTTGAGATCGGGCATTCCAAATTGCCGACCGTGATATCTGCCGAACGGAGCACCTGTGCGGTGTGGATGAACGGCGCGGTGTGCCCTTCGCTTTCGATCAGGTCCGCGATGGTCCTGCCCAGCATGATGTCGCCCACGGCCATCAGGGTCAGTCGCAGGTCTGGGTTGGGGCTGGGCGCGGTGGTTTCCGAAGGTTGTGGGTCCGGGCTGTTGGCGCTGGGGGTTGCGGTGGGCTTCTCAGGGTTTGATCCCGTCGGAGTTGGGGGTAAGGTTGGTTGGCCGGTGATGCGGGCGATTGGTGTTTCGGCTATCGGGGTATTCAGGCTGCCCGCTGCCTGGTTTACAGTCTGCACCTGGCAGGCCGAAAGGGCAGTAAGGATGATTAATATGAAACACAGGACATGTGATGCGGCGTTGGTGCGAGGCGTGGGTTCAGCGACCATGGTCAGCGGAAAAATATTAATCCGTCGGATAGGCCTTTAAAGGGTAGCAGGCACTGAGTGAGGATCAACGCCCCGCATCTGGTTATCTTCGTGCGCGGCGGAGCAGCAGGAGGAGCAGGCCGAGGATGAAACCGCCAAAGATGATCAGCAGTGCATCCTGGCGTTCGTTGCGGTCTTCAAGGAAGACGAAGGCTTCTGTGTTGCCTAGCTTTGTCATGTGCGCAGCACCAGCTGTTTTGGGCTGTGGGGCGGGCTTTTGTGGTGCCAGCATGATGAAGGGCAGCAGGGCCTGTAATTTGATCTCATTGATCCCGGGCACTTTAACCAGTTCCTTGGGGTTGGCATAGGGCCGATGGGCGATGATCCGCTCTGCTAAACTCGGGCCGATGCCCCGGATGGCGGTCAGCTCGGTGAGTGTGGCCTGGTTGATATCGATGAGCGTGGGTTCTAATTCTGTCATGTGCATCTCCTGTGGTTTGTGTCGGAAAACTTCCATAATACCCGATCACTGTTGAGGATCGTTCCTTTTTATTAGTATAACTTGAATATGCGTTGTTTACCAAGTTTACCCATCGGCCGGCCCGGGATAAAACCGTACCGGCGTAGTGCCTCAATAGAAAAGCT
>DHHJ01000031.1 GCA_002403205.1 Anaerolineaceae bacterium UBA4775 | reverse complement strand
GACATTACTACTTTGCCGTAACACACTGCAGGATAGACCATTCACAGACAACGGCAGAAGTGGTATAAAAAAGGATTGATATCACTGACCATCAATGAAATGATTATGACCTACCCAAAATCAAACTGGCGTTTATTGGTTCACCGCCCACACCATGGTGCTTGGAACATGGCTGTTGATGAAGCTTTGTTGGAATCAGTCTACAATGGTGAAGGACTGCCCATACTGCGTTTGTATGCCTGGCAGCCTGCCTGCCTGTCTTTAGGTCACGCCCAACCCTTTTCTGAAGTCAATACCGAAGTCGTGGAAGCACAGGGCTGGGATATCGTCCGCCGTCCTACCGGTGGCCGCGCCATTCTGCACGTGGACGAGCTGACCTATGCCGTCATCGCACCGCAAGCTGAACCCCGGGTCAAGGGCGGTGTGCTTGAGAGTTACCTGCGCCTTTCCGAGGGGCTTTTAGAAGCGCTGCGCATCCTTGGCCTCCAGCCCCAGGCTAACGAAACGTCTGCACAACAAAATCCAAAACAGCCCAACCCGGTCTGTTTTGAAGTCCCCTCCAATTACGAGATCACGGTCAATGGAAAAAAACTGATCGGGTCTGCCCAAGCACGTCGGAGGGATGGCCTTCTGCAGCACGGCGCACTGCCCCTCCACGGCGACCTGACGCGGATCATCTCTGCGCTCAAATTTGCTGATCAAGCTGCTCAAACCAAGGCCAAGCAGCGTCTTTTAGCCCACGCCACAACGGTTGAACGCGAGCTGGGGACCGCCCCTTCCTGGGAGCAAGCCAGCCAGGCCTTTCAAAAAGCATTCATGGCGGTATTGAACCTCAACCTGCTGCCCGACGAAATGACCGACCAAGAAACCCGGCGGGCGGAGGAACTTATGCGTGAGAAATACACCCACCCCTGCTGGATGGAACGGATCTAATCAGCATATGTCACACCAATCGAGTCCTCGTCCATTCTGGTTCGTGCTCCTTACAGTCATCCTGTTCGCATTACTGATGGCGGCTTGCACCCCTGATCCCCCCGCGCCGACGCCGACCCCTTCTCCGACTGCATCCCCTGAGCAGACCGCGACGCCGACTCACACACCCACACCGCGCCCATCGCCGACACCGACCCTGCCGCCCCTGGGGACCAGCGGCAACCCCATCACACTGGGATTCATCCTTCCGGCAGACAACACTGCCGACACCGCAGCAGCAGACCTGGCTGTCTTGTTGGGTGAAGAGACCGGATACACCATCGAAGCGCTTTTTTATCCCGATTTTACAACACTCTCGATGGCCGTCTTAAACAACGAAGTGCACTTATTCTGGCTCGGCCCTCTGGAATACCTGTATCTGAATGGTGAAGGCGCAGCCGAGGTGATGCTGGTGACCAATCACCTGGGGGTTTATGCCTATGGTGTGCAGTTTATGGCCAATCTCAATCGAGGTTTCACCGCTTACTACGACCCCGATGAAAACCAAAGCCTGGGCGAACCCCTCAACGCACTGCAGCAATTTTCTGGCACCCGACCATGTTTTTTAAACCCCGGTTCGATTGCGGGGTATCACGTTCCCCTCGGGTTGCTGGCCAACGCCAGCACCCCCACCCTCGCCCCAGTGTTCACCTATGGCTACAATGCCACCATCCGGGCACTCTATATCGGCGGCATCTGCGATTTTGGTGTTACCTATGCGCTGACCGGCGACCCCCTGACCGCTAGCGATATCCTCATCAATTTGCCCGATGCCCCCCTACAGATCCATACCATCTGGCAATCTGAAGGTATTATCCCCAACCTGAACCTGTCGGCATCTCCCAGCCTGCCCGTGTTTATCCGTTTTCGCCTTGAAGAGGCCTTTTTGAGAATCTCAGACACCCCGCAGGGAATGAACCTGCTCAGAACGGCCCTGAATTATGAACTCGAAGGCCTCAGGTCTGTTGAAGACCATTTCTATAACCCCTTGCGGGCAGCCCTTGCCCCGCTTGAATTGGACCTTCAAACCATCACACACCAAAACGCACAGTAATGACCTTCCTTCAGAAATTTCTCCGGATTTGCCTTCACCTGGTGCTTTACACAGCCCTGGCCACCTTTTTCGCAATCGGGTTACTACGCACAGGCATGCTCATTCAAGGCCGAGCGAGAACATACCTGCCTGCAGATGTACCCAATGCCCCCGTTGCCCTCGTTTTAGGCGCTGGCCTCAACCGGGACGGCACGCCGGGTGTGGTCTTGCGTGACCGTGTGGAAACAGCAGTTGAGCTTTATAACACTGGCAAAGTGGCCAAGCTCTTGATGAGCGGTGACAATTCTTCGCAATACTACAACGAACCCGGTGCCATGCAGGAATATGCCCTTTCCCTGGGTATCCCTGCAGAGGATATCGTCTTGGATTATGCCGGCCGACGGACCTATGACAGCTGTTTTCGCGCCAGGGCTATCTTCGGGGTGGACCAGGTGATTGTGGTTACCCAGGCCTTTCACCTGCCACGCGCTTTGTTCCTGTGTAACACCTTTGAAATTGACGCAAACGGGGTATCAGCCGATGATGCCAACTACAACCGCCGCAGTTACATCTTTTGGTGGGTTCGTGAAATTTTCGCATCAACGGTAGCATACTGGGATGTCCTGATTGCTCAGCCCGAACCCATCCTGGGCGAACCGGAGCCCATCTTCCCTTAGAACTTTCCGATCATAAACTTCAATACCCAAGATGCCCGTTACTGGCATCAATATTGCAATTTAAGGAGCAGATCATGAACAGAGAAAACGCATTAGAAATCATACACGAATACATCAAAAGCCCTAACCTGATCAAGCACATGCTCGCGGTTGAGGCCGCCATGCGTTTTTATGCTCGTAAATTCGGTGAGGATGAGGAAAAATGGTCGGTGACCGCGTTGCTGCACGACTTTGATTGGGAAATCCACCCCACCATGGAAGAACACCCCCAGGCAGGCGAGCCGATCCTCAGGGAACACGGCGTCCCGGATGAGATCATCAAGGCAGTGCTCAGTCACGCCCCACATACCGGTGTAAAGCGGGAAACCTTGATGGAAAAAGCCCTGTTTGCTTGTGACGAAATCACCGGTCTGATCACTGCGGTTGCTCTGGTCAGGCCGTCCCGCGCATTGTATGATCTTAAACCAAAATCGGTGAAAAAGAAGTGGAAGGACAAATCCTTTGCAGCAGGTGCCAACCGTGATGAAATCGAACAAGGCGCTGCTGAATTGGGAGTGGAGCTTTGGGAACATGTCGCCAACGTGATTGAAGCCATGCAACCCATCGCGGCAGACCTCGATTTGGCCGGCTCACCCCAGGCTGACGGATAAGGACATAAGCAATGAAACTCATTGGCAAGGGTTATTACATCTGGATCGTGAAAAATTGTGAGCAAGGTGATCCTGAGCGCATCGCTGAGCTGGTGCGTGAATCGCGTTTGAGCCATGTGATGATCAAAATTGCCGATGGCGTCTTCCCTTATAACATTGACCTCGAGAACGGTTATGATTACGTCCGGCCCGTCATCCGCAAGCTGCAATCACAGAATGTCTCGGTGTGGGGCTGGCAATACATTTACGGAAATTACCCTGTGCAGGAAGCTGAGATCGCCGTCAAGCGGGCTATCGAACTGGGTGTGAATGGTTTTGTGATTAATGCAGAAGAAGAGTATAAAGAACGCAACAAAGCCGCAGCAGCCAGCCGCTACATGAGCTTACTGCGCAACAATCTGGGGAGCATGCCGCTCGCTCTGAGCACTTTCCGCTTTCCCACCTATCACGCCAGCTTTCCCTTCTCCCAATTCCTTGACCGCTGCGATTACAACATGCCCCAGGTGTACTGGATGAAATCGCGCAACACCGCAGGTGCACAATTGCAACGCTGTATCAACGAATACAAACAGATCCAACCTTTCAGACCGATCATCCCCACTGGGCCAACCTTCAAAGAACACGGGTGGGTGCCGCAAGAAAGAGAAGTGCTTGAGTTCATGCAAGTCGCACAAAAATTGAACCTGCCGGCAGTCAACTTTTGGTACTGGGAAGGCTGCCGTCGTGATCTCCCCCAGTTTTGGAACCTTGTGCGGGATTACGCATACGACTCGCCTGCTGTCGTGAAAAGCTTTCCAGGCCGCTATATTAACGCTTTGAACAGCAAAGACCCCGACAATGTCGTGAAACTCTATCATCGCAGCGCTGTGCATATCAGGGCTGGCAGCGCCGTGTTGGGACAAGCAGCCATACGAGAATGGATCGCAAAACTGATCAATGAGCACGCTGGGGCGCAATTTTCACTCATCGACGAAACAGCCGATCGTAATATTCACAATTTTCGCTGGCAGGTGAAAGACGCGTCAGGGGGTCAGCTCGAAGGGCGGGACACAATGGGTGTGATCGATGATCAGATTAGGTACCACTATTCATTCATCAAGCCAGCCTGATCACACCATTCCAAGCATTAACCAATCATTGAAGCCATATCCCACGGAATCGTCATCTCAAGGATTTCATCATCCTTCTTTACATCGATGATGATTTCACCACGCTGCATACGGTTGCATTCGGGGGCATCTGTCACGCGTACCAGGCGGCTGGCAGCTTCTTTGAAATGCAGCACCCCGTTAGAGGTCAGCAACCCGAGCATTGCCCCGACCACAGCTTCACCTTCAGGCAGCTTCCATGTGATCACGCCATAACCATATCTCCCCTGAGCAGGAAATTGGTTAGGGTCCATCCGCTTTGCCCTACCCCGGTTTGTAACCAGCAGAATGTCGCCCCGCTGAGAAGCATTGCCGCCACCGACAACTTCATCCTGATCGCGAAGTTTAATCCCATTGACACCCGCTGCCACCAAGCCCATCGGCCTGACTTCTTCCTCGCTGAAGCGGATACCCATCCCTTGCTTTGTAGCCAAAACCACGTCCTGTTCCCCTTTGGTGAAAATCAGGGTGCACAGTTCGTCGCCTGCGTTGATCTTGGCCAGTGTGAACAAGTGCGCAGAAGGCCCTGGCAGTTCGCTCAGGGGTGATCGTTTCACCATCCCCATGCGGCTGACACTTATGACGTAACCATCATCTTCCTCAAGGCCAGCTGGCGCCGAGAAGATGAGTTTCAATTGATGTTTGTTACTGAATGGTGCAATGGCACTGACCAGGGTACCCTTGTCGGGTTCACTGGCAATCGGCAGCGCCTGCACAGAGAGCGCAGCCGCTTCTCCATTCTCCGCGACGAGATAAATCGTATGCCGGGTGGTCGTGCGCAACACCATCTTCGGCGCATCAATGCCCCATTGACGGAAGGTTTTATCCTCATCGGTCCTGGCAATGCGGTTGTTCCTGGAGACAGCCACCCACACATGCTTTTCAGGCATCATCTGGGTGGTCGTGAGCCGATCGATGGCGGTCTCCCCTTCTTCCATCTGAATGATCTGTGTACGGCGTGGATCCGCATAACGCTCACGCACCGCTTTCAGTTCATCAATGACCACCTCGCGCATCTTTTTTGGAGAGCGCAGCAAACCTTGTAACTCCTTGATCCGTTTTGACACGTCTTTGTGTTCATCTTCAATTTTCTTGCGCTCCAGCGCAGCCAGGCGCCGCAAGGGCATATCCAGGATTGCCTGGGCTTGCACCTCGTCCAGGTTGAATTTGCGCATGAGGTTACTACGCGCAGTCTCAACCCTTTGAGAGCGCCGAATGGTATTGATGACTTCATCAAGGTTCTCCAATGCGATCAGGTATGCATTGAGAATGTGCAGGCGCTCCTCTGCCTTCTTGAGTTCAAATTCACTGCGGCGTTTAACCACCTCCAGGCGGTGATCGACAAAGACCTTCAGGGCCTGCTTCAGGTTCAGTTTCTGCGGCTGGCCCTTGACCAGTGCCAGGATGTTGATACCAAACGTGCCCTGCATGGTGGTGCGCTTGTAGAGCGTCCGCAGGATCTCATCCGGGTTTGCCGATTTGTTCAATTCGATCACAATCCGCATACCCTGCCGGTCCGATTCGTCACGCAAATCGCTGACACCATCCAAAGTGCCATCTCGGACGAACTCAGCCACTTTTTCAATCAGGGAAGATTTATTGGTCAAATAGGGCAGTTCAGTAACAATGATGCGCTTGCGCCCGCGGCTCATTTCCTCCAGGAGCACCCGGGCGCGCATCCTGACCCGTCCTTTACCGCTCCCATAGGCTTGTGCCAGAGTGTCGGTGCGGTCGTCGGTAATGATCAAGCCGCCTGTGGGAAAATCCGGACCCTTGATATGTTTCATCAAGTCTTCGACGCCAATATCGTCAATTTTCGTCCAGTTTTCCAGCATCATCACCAGGGCATCCACAATTTCACCCAAATTGTGCGGGGGGATATTGGTGGCCATGGCCACCGCGATGCCAGTCGCACCGTTCACCAGCAGGTTAGGAATGGAAGAAGGCAGCACTTCCGGTTCTTGCAAGGTGCCGTCGAAGTTTTCAACGAAATCAACCGTATCCATGCCCAGCTGTTGGAGGATGTCCATCGAAATATCTGTCAGGCGGGCTTCCGTGTACCGCATGGCTGCGGGCGGATCGCCATCCACACTGCCGAAGTTACCCTGGCCTTCAACCAGCATATAGCGTTGCGAAAAATCCTGTGCCAGGCGGGCCATGGCATCATAAACGGCCATATCACCATGGGGATGGTATTTTCCCAACACCTCACCAACAATCCTGGCAGATTTTTTATGCGCGCTTGCTGGTCGCAGGCCCATATCATACATGGCATACAGGATCCGGCGCTGGACCGGTTTCAAACCGTCCCTGGCATCGGGCAAAGCCCTCGAAACAATCACACTCATCGCATAATCAAGGTATGATTGCTGCATTTCTTCGTCAATATTGATTGGACGTACTGTGCCTAAATCCATTCTCGCTCCTTCTGCCCAATCCTAAACCTTCACCCGATTGGCGTCAAGAAACAGTTAATAACGAACATATGTTTCATTATATCATAAAAAATCCCGGGGTTAAAACCGGGATTTTTCATTTTATCAGAAAATTAGACGAAAAGGTTAATCCATGTCGTCTGGATCTTCCTCTTCAAAATCATCGTCTAAATCACCGTCCTCTGTCTCGTCCTCATCATCTTCCAAGAGATCGGCATCGAGTTCGTCGATCTCATCGAGGTCTTCATCATCGAAAAGATCCATATCATCGCTCCCGGATTCAAACAGGTCAAGCACACGGCCCTCAAGGGCATCATTATCCAATGGACCGCCCGGTATTTCGTCCGTAAACTGTCCCGGCTCAAAACCGGTACCCGCGGGGATCAACTTCCCAATCATGATGTTTTCCTTCAGGCCAAACAGCGGATCTTCCCGAGATGCTACTGCAGCAGCGGACAGCACCTTGATCGTATGCTGGAAGGAAGAGGCTGAGAGGAACGAATCCGTTTCCAGGGCTGCTTTTGTGATGCCAAGCAAAATTTCAACATAGCGGGCAGGCCGTTTACCTTGTGCGGCCAGCTCTTCGTTCACCCGCCGGATCTCTAACCTGTTGACCAGATCCTGGGGCAGGTATGGCGAATCTCCCGGCTGGAGGATCATCACCTTACCCAGCATCTTATTGATGATCACCTCAAAATGCTTATCGTTGATGTTCTGTCCCTGGGTGCGATACACCTGTTGGATTTCAAGCATCAGGTAGTGCTGACAGGCATCCCGACCTTTGATCCGCAGAATGGTGTGGGGGTTCAGAGAGCCTTCGGTCAGAGGTTGACCGGGTTCGATTTTCTCACCTTCCTGGATGATCAGCCGTGAGGTGGTCGGAATATCGTATTCTTCCGATTCTTTAACTTCATAGGAAACAATCACCTTGTGCTCTTCAATCCTGACACGGCCGCTGCGCTGCGCTTTGATGATCGCTTCATCCTGCGAGGCCAGGGTTGTCCCGATTTCAACTTCATCCTCCTCACCGACCTCGATCTTCCAGTCTTCAGGAATTTCGTATTCATCGGAGACCATCTCACTGTGATCCACCCGCACAATCCGCTGGTCTGTGTACTTCTCTGAATAAATGATATGGGCTGTTCCGGCAATCCGTGAAATAACCGCTTCACCCTTTGGTGCCTTGCGGGCTTCAAACAGCTCTTCCACCCGGGGAAGGCCCGTGGTGATGTCACCGCCGGCTGCCACACCACCGGTGTGGAAGGTGCGCAATGTGAGTTGCGTGCCTGGTTCGCCAATGGACTGGGCTGCGATGATCCCGACGGTTGAGCCGAGCTTGACCATGTCACCCCGGCCAAGATCGACGCCATAACAGTTGGCGCAGATGCCATGCACCATTTCACAGGTCAACGGCGAGCGCACCTTGATTGTGGGAATCCCGAGGTTCACGATGGTCTTGACCCTGTCGTGGGTCAGCAGATCATTCTGGTTGAAAATGATCTCACCAGTAGCCGGATTGATGATCCGCTCAGCCAGCACACGCCCGAACAGCCGCTCCGAAAGCGATTGTCCGGCAACATCATCACTGGCATTAATCCAGACGCCGTTGTCTGTTCCACAGTCTTCCGCATTGACGATAATATCCTGGGCCACATCGACCAGGCGTCGGGTCAGGTAGCCGGCGTCCGCTGTACGCAGCGCGGTATCGGCCAGACCTTTTCGGGCACCATGGGTCGAAATGAAGTACTCCAGGGCAGTTAACCCTTCACGGAAGTTTGAGCGGATGGGCATGGGGATAATTCGGCCAGCGGGGTCAGCCATCAAACCACGCATACCAGCTAATTGGGCGATGGAATTAAAACCACCTTTGCTTGCACCACAATTGGCCATTGTTGCCAGGTCACCGGTGGGGTCAAGTGCTTCCTTAACCGCCTTGGCCACTTTATCAGTGGTTTCCTGCCAGACCTCAATGGTCTTCTCATCCCGTTCCTGTTCTGTCAGCAAACCGCGTCGGAAATCACGGCTGATGACATCAACGGATTCCTGAGCGTTCCGAACAATATCCTTTTTCGCCTCGGGCACGGTGATGTCAGCGACTGCGATCGTTGAACCAGAGCGGGTCGCATACAGAAAACCGATCTCCTTAACCCGATCTGCGATCAGACAGGTCTCTTCCTGACCGCAAATTTCATACACTTCTGCAATCAGGTCTTTCACGCCGCCCTTATCCAGAACGTGGTTATAAAACCGCATCCGCTCGGTGAGTGAGTTGTTAAAGATCACTCGCCCTACTGTGGTGTCGATGACCCTGACCTCGGGCTCCAGCATCCGGTTATCCTCTGCGTCGTACCAGGTTTCAGTGCGCAGTTTAATGTTCGCATGCACATCAAGCTGACCTAAATCATAAGCCATCATGACTTCATCAATATCAGAGAATGCTCGGCCATCGCCTTTATGTTCCTGGTCAAGCGTCATGGTCAGGTAATACACACCCAGCACCATGTCCTTCGAAGGGCTGATGATGGGCTCTCCGTTGGCGGGTTTGAGCAGGTTTTTGGTGGCCAGCATGAGCTCCCGTGCCTCCGTGACTGCTTTTTCAGACAGCGGCACGTGCACCGCCATTTGGTCGCCATCAAAGTCCGCATTGAACGCGGTCGTGACCAATGGATGCAGCTGAATGGCGCTGCCCTCAATCAGGATCGGTTCAAATGCCTGGATACCCAGGCGGTGCAGCGTTGGCGCACGGTTTAAGAGCACCGGGCGTTCTTTGATCACTTCTTCTAACGTCTCCCAGACCTCGGGTCGGTTGCGTTCGATAAAGCGGCGGGCGCCTTTGATGTTGGCGGCATATTCCTGTGAAACCAACCGTGAGATCACAAACGGGCGATACAATTCCAAAGCCATAGACTTGGGCAGACCGCATTGATGCAGTTTTAAGTAAGGGCCAACAACAATCACCGACCGGCCAGAGTAATCCACGCGCTTGCCAAGCAAGTTGCGGCGGAAACGACCCTTCTTGCCTTTGAGCATATCGCTCAGCGAACGCAGCTCACGGCGTCCACGGCGAGAAAGTGCTTTGCCCCGCTGTGAGTTATCGATCAAAGAGTCTACCGACTCCTGAAGCATGCGCTTTTCGTTACGCACGATCACATCCGGAGCGCCCAGTTCCAGCAGGCGTTTTAGGCGATTGTTGCGGTTGATCACACGCCGATATAAATCGTTCAGGTCGGAGGTGGCAAAACGACCGCCATCAAGCTGCACCATCGGGCGCAAGTCCGGTGGGATCACCGGCAAAACCGTCAAGATGATCCATTCCGGTTTGTTGGATGAACGCCTGAAGGACTCGATCACACCCAGGCGGCGGGTCGCTTTCTTACGTTTCTGTTTGCTGCGGGTTGTACGGATCTCCTCCCACAATTCTTCTGAGAGGGCGTCCAGGTCAATCCGCTTGAGAATATCATAAAAGGCCTCAGCGCCCATATCCGCGCGGAATACCTGGCCCCAACGTGATTTCAGCTCACGGTAACGCGCCTCACTGAGAAAAGTGAAGGGTTCCAGTTCGTACAATTCATCTCGCAAGCTGGCCGATTCAGTCTGGCTTTCTTCTGCCTGGTCGACCAGTTCATTGCGGAGTTCTTCCATCCTCATCTCAGACTTGGCCTTGATTTCAGCTTTCTGGATGACTAGATGCTCCAGCTCCCGATCGCGCTGTTGCTTGAGATCTGTTTCCAGGTCTTCAATCATCTCTTTGACAATGTCCTGCACCTGGCTGAGGTGAGAGGATCCAACATCCTCTCCGACCTCCACAATCATTTCCTCTTTATCAAGCGCATTGAAAACAATCGCTTTGCGGATCTTCTTTCCCATCCGGGTTTGGATCTCAGATTCCAACCGTTGACCCTCTTTGATCACGGGGTCGATGCGTTTTCCAATCTGCTCATCGTAGCTTTCCTTGAGCTGATTGTGCTGGATTTCGAGTTCCTTCAAAGCCTTGTCGCGGTTTTTCTTCTCCTCGGCAATCTGTGCGTTGATTTTCTCGCCCAGCTCCCTTTCGGAAAGGCTGATTTCATCGTCGAGCCGCTTAAGCGCTTTTTGACGAGCTTCTTCATCGACATAGGTGACAATATATTGTGCAAAATACAACACCCGGTCAAGGTTTCGCCGGGAAATGTTCAACATCAAACCTAAAAATGAGGGGATGCGCCGCGTGTACCAGATGTGGGCAACGGGAGCTGCCAGATCGATGTGACCCATGCGTTCCCGCCGGACCGCAGAACGTGTGACCTCTACATTGCATTTATCGCAAATGATGCCCTTATAACGTGGATTTTTATACTTACCGCAATAACACTGATAATCTCGAGTAGGTCCAAAAATCGCTTCATCAAATAAACCGTCCTTCTCAGGACGCAATCGACGGTAGTTGATGGTCTCTGGTTTGAGGACTTCACCATACGACCAGCTGTGAATAACCTCAGGAGATGCAAGACCGATCCGTAGTGCTTTTAATCCCTTTGTTTCCACTAGGAGCCTCCAGTAAAAATATTTAATCTTTCGTGGTATTAACGCGAGAAAAACCTCGAGAAGTCATCAACTTCTCAGGTGTTCTCCGTGAACCTTGGAATATTTGTCCAATGCATGCAAACTATAATTTTAGCAAATTTATATGCACTTTGTCAAATTATTTCGTGACGAATTTTCAATTAAATCGGCGTTATTGGGCCTGATTCTGGGGCACCTCAAGATAAAAGGTGCTTCCTTTGCCCAATTGGCTTTCCAGCCACACCCGCCCGCCATGCCGCTCCGCGATGGATTTGACAATCGCCAGGCCTAAACCGCTGCCCTCATCATCGACGCCCGATTGGGCATTTGTCCGGCTGAATTTCTTAAATAAATTCCGCTGATCAAGCGGGGCAATGCCAATGCCCTTATCCTGAACAGCAAAGACCACTTGCCCATCCGTCTGCCTGGCGCTCAGGACGACTTCGCCCTCCATTTTTGAGAATTTGACCGCATTTTCAAGCAGGTTTTTAAGGGCCTGGGTGATAAAAGTTTGATCCGCCTCCATCGAGAGCGGGGAATCAGGCAGATTAACCCTGATGTGGATATTCTTCTGTTTGGCCTGTGCTTCCATGCCCTCAACCACCCGGCGGACGATCTCGGCCACCGGGAACTGCTGGAGGTTGAGTGGGTCTCCGCCCTCCAGCCGGCCGATATCAAGCAATTTTTGCACAAGGTTCTTCATTTCCTCAACGCTGTCGATGATGTTGCTGATATACGTATCCTGCTGTTCATTCAAATTACCCGTCAAGCGCAGGATCTTGGCGTAACCGAGGATCAGCGTCAGTGGGGAACGTAATTCATGGCTGACGGTGGTGACAAACTCGGTCTTTATGGATTCTTCCTGCCTTTGGCGGGTCAGATCCTTGAAGATCATCACCTGCCCCACCTGGCGTGGATTAACCCGGATTGGGCTTGAGATCAGTTGAAATGCTTTACCATCCCTGAAGCGGACTTCTTTAGCCCCGGCCCGTGGGTTGACTTCCCCGCTCAGCTGCGCAAAATCCTCCGCTCGGAATAAGGTCGACAGAGATTTTCCCTCCAACGTCCCCATCTTCAACCCCAACACCTCAGCAGCGCCTTTGTTTTGAAACAGCACCTGCCCTTGAGGGTCTGAAATCAAGATGGCATCTGGCAACAGGTCGAAAATTGACTCCATCAATCCCAGCGAGGATTGTGAGTCCGCATGGGTTTTGGCGTTCAATACCGCCATACTGGCAATTTGTGCCAGCTCTCCAAGGTACTGGATGTCCTCGTTTGACGGTGAGGAACCTTGATCATACGCGACCCAAAAGACGCCTAAGTCGAGATCTTTCCATTTGAGAGGCCGGATCACAACAGCAGTCACACCTGGCATTTCGGACGTGATCGGAAGACGTTGTGCAACTTCACGCTCCCGTAGCACCAGGGGGCCTGAAATGCGCACGAGATCTAGAACTGCCAGGTCGATCTTCGCGAGCAATGTGGCATTCTGACCCATACCAAGACGGTGGTCCGCGTCGTCCGGCGAAGCCGATGCCGCCGAATCCGTTAACACCAGCCGGGCAGAAGATGCGCCGAAGGTGAGCGCCGCAGTCAGAATGGTGTGCAGAGAGTCCCGTAAATTCAGTTGCCCGGTCACCTTGCTGCTGACCGATAGCAGTTTCGACTGCTTATCCATGCGGTCCTTTTGGCCGTCAACCATGGCGGTCAACGCGCGGCTCAAATCGCCCTGCCCCTTAACAGGTCGAGTTGTCAAAGCCTCAGAATCAAATTTTCCATCCGTAACGCTGTGGATTGCTCCTGCGATGTAATCCATTTCCTCTGCGAGGGGTGCCACCCCTATCCAAACGCCTACCAGGATCAGGATCATCACTGCCGCAGTTGTCAACAGGATTGGATAGGTTGTTTGCCAGGCCATCTGCGAAACAGCCACACCGGGCAATGTCGCCATCATCCCCCAGGTCGACCCATTTAAGGGCTGAAAGAAATGCGCCATCGGCCGACCGTCGGTCGTTGTGCTCTGATAAAAGGCCGCTGTTGAGAGATTTCCCCGGGCAAACGGCTCAGATAAACCAACCTCACCGGCCTGATACAGCAAGTCCCCCTCGCTGTCGACCATTTGCACATATCCGCCGGATTGAACCAGTGCATCCACCGCTTTTAAAAATGGATGGGCATAAGGGTTATCTTCAAGGACGGCCTGCCCCCACAAGAACCGGCGTGAGTCATTTTGGCCTACTTCAACTGCCATAAGGAAATCGATCAAGGTTCTGTTTTCATCTCCTGCACCCTGACCCACTAATCTCCACGGTTTGTTGAGGTCGGTTTGCATCCCGATCGATTCAAACGAGGGCTGCCACGTTTCCTGATGGCCTGGTGGAACCCATGCTATCGGATCCCCTTCAGCATCCAGCAAGGCGATTTCGCTAAAAAAAGCCTGGTTTTGCACAAATTGAGATAATACCTGGGCGGTCTCTTCAGCAGAACCGTCGCTCAACTGCGGAGATAGCGCCAGTGCCCCAAGTTGACGGTCCCCTGTGTCAAGGAATACGCTCATACTTTCTGCTGCTATCCCCCCGGTTCCGGTTAACTGCCTTAAGAGCAATTTTTGGGCATGGTCTCGCACTATCGACCAGGTGGTGATAAACACCACCCCCAGCAAAATGACAAATATCGGCATTGTGAAGGTGAGAAACCGGTATTTAAAATGGGTCTCTAACGGTGACGGTTTCAGAGCTGCCTTCCCCCCCCAAGATGCCTGGGCAAGGGCCTGGACAATTACACTCACCACCCCACCCACCAGAACCATGCCGCCCAATGAAAACATCACGACCGGGAAGCGCTCAATCGCCAGGGAGACCTGTTCAGCAGCAATCCCCGGCGCACCCACCGCCAACACAAGAAAAACAAACGGCGAGACGGCAAACAAGCTCACCAGCGCGGCAATTATGGGAAACCGCAGCCAGGTAAAGGGTGCTTTTCGAAATCTTTGCCGGACAAACCAGCTGAAGGTGCTGGCTATGAGCATCAGAAGGAGCGGCGTAAAGATGTTGTGGGTATCCAGGTATCCCAGCAGCAACCCGGAAATCCCGGCTAAAAGGGTTGCCGGTAAAACCCCCAGCACACCGCCTGCGACCATCCACGGCACAGCCGCAAAATACATCAAATGCCTAAAAGGCACCTCTCCCAAACCCAGTTCAGGACTCATTCTGGGCAAGATGCCCACAAATGGCGTCACAGCCAGGATCAGCACGCTCAAAACAGCCAGCCAGATCAGGGACCGACGCTGCAGCCTGAAAGAACGGTCTTGCAGCCAAATACTCAGGATGAGGATGCCAATTAGCCCAATCGCCCACCCTATCAAAACACGCACATCCTCGGGGATGATCAGTGTGTATTCTGGGGTTAGTGGCGTTAGGAGCTCAGACATTTTATCAAATCTGTTTGGAAGGTTAATCCATTATAGCATCTCTGTGACGCAGCTTGCGAAGCTGTTTGCGTTTATGCGGTTAAGCAGCCAATTTTGCCTGGTGACTGCTTGAACGCTTCGCCTGACGGTCAAAACCCTGCCAGGCAAAACGATCAAGGATAGGACGAGGATGGCTGATCGGCAGGTCGATCACTTTAGCCAGCCACGCAGCTTCACTTTTTTCAGCATTATCAAAGCAGCTTTGGGTGAAGGCTGCCCGGGCTTCCTGCGATGCGTCCATCAGTTCATCAATCTGGGTGAGAAAGCCGGCTTCGATGGCATTACGCTCCTCTTCGATCACTTTGATCCGGGTGGCATAATCGCGCAGCACCTCGCGGTGGAGGTTCTCATGCCGCCACCAGGCTGTGGCGTGATCATACAATCCGGTGGGCGCAGGTGTGTGATCTGGCAGGCCTGCATCTATCCACACAGGCTTGAAAACCGAAGTGCAGGTGGCAGAGGTGCCGGTCAGCCAGTGGGTTTGCCGGTCAGATGCCAGGTGCGAGACCATGGCCCCCGTGGTCTGGCTGCCCCGCACAGGGCCAAAACTGGCATGCATGCACACCTCAGCGCCTAAAACCCCTTTGCCTGGCAGCCAATCTTCATCTGCTGCTGGGCCGTGATCGCGTAATAAACCCATCGCGAAGGGGAGATCGATTTCCCCGGTGTGGGCTGCCAATAACTCGCCGATCCGGCAAGACCGGTGTTTACCGGCAGCAAAATTTGTATACACAAAATCCGAATAGCACTCGCTGAAATTAAAATCAGCTTCGCTTTGACACCATCCCTTGGAAACGGCATGGGAGACCAGGTCGGCCGAAGCCCGGTCAAAGGATGAGCCAATGCTGATCAGATTCGAGATAGTGAGCACATCGCGCACTTTTTCCGCCGCCCAATGCTTACCCGCTGTCTCGAAGATCCAGGCACTTTGCGGGTCGGCGATCAGGAACCCATTGTGATAATACATTTGGCCTGAAAACATGCAATTCCCGCCCTGGTCGTGGGTTTCCAACAGCTCAATCATCACATCAAGGGCTTCATCAGCAGTCGCTGCGCGTTCAAGCGCCAGGCGGATAAAATCCATCCCGATCAGACCGGGTTGTTTATCATAAGGCACCTTGGTGAACACAGCCTCATTGCCGATCACCACCCCGTGCTCGTTGGCGCCCATCTCAGCACCCCAGATCCAAAACGGTTTGGAGAGGAGCACCGCATGGGTTTCCCTGACTTGCGGCACGCTGATATAGGTGCATTTCACATCCCCGCCTTCGGGGTGGGTCGCATGCGGGATAAAAACCAATTCATGCGCCTCATTCGGGTGACGGTCACTGTTCTTACCGAAAATGACAGAACCGTCCTTTGTTGCGTTGTTCAAAGCCACAAATGTATCACACACGATAAACAAGCTCCTTTGCCTTTTCTAGAACGTCGAGGATGCCCAAATCGTCTGCATTGATCACCACTGCATCATCCGCGGGTTTGAGGGGTGCCAGTTCGCGATTCGAATCAATTTGGTCTCGATTTTTCAACGACCGCAGCACATCATCATAATCAGACGGCTGGTTTCGAGCGACCATTTCATCATATCGGCGCTGAGCGCGCACTTCCACGGAAGCATCCAGGTAAATCTTCAGGTCAGCGTCCGGCATGACCACCGTACCGATATCGCGCCCCACCATCACAACCTTGTTTTCCTTTGCAATCCGCCGCTGCTGATCCGTCATAGCTTTTCTGACCGCAGCATAGACAGAGATGTCGGAAACATAATCGTTGACGGCATCAGCCCGGATCTCCCAGGTGACATCCTCCCCATCCAGCAAAACATCATAATCCCGCCCGTCATCAACACTGGGCGGGCTCACATCGATGCGCACATCCCCTGCCAGCTTGCCAACAGCCTCCTCGGCGGCAACATCCAGACCAGCCCGGATGACTGCCAGGGTCACCGCGCGGTACATCACACCAGTGTCAAAGTAGAGGTAACCCAATTCTTTGGCCAGCAGTGACCCCAGGGTCGATTTTCCTGACGCGGCAGGCCCATCGATGGCAATTGTTGTTGGTAATCCCATGTCGTTCTCGTTATCCTTATTCAGTTTGACCGCCAGGCATCAGGTCTGTACGTACCCACAGGATCACCTCCTGCGGGATGGTTGGCACTTCACGAGTGATCAACCAGGTCAGGTATTGGTCTGGGGCTAATCCGCGCCAGGGCACGGAGCGCGCCCACACCAGGCTCTGGCCCTGGTAGCCGTGGGATATTTCAGGTATCACCCCCAACGGGGTCAAAACCACCCCGGGTTGGGTTTGGGGCGGCACATAAGGCACAAAGTCGAGCGGTTCATAATTGCGCATTGCCCAGCGCAGGCCGGGTGTATCCAGTCCGGCCACGGCGATAGACACAGGTTCTGTGCCGCGTGCATTCCACACCAGGGTGCGATCAATCGTAACGACAAGCCATTCCGGTATCAGCACCGCTTCATCGGGGTACCATAATGTATAGGGTGTTTCTGGACCGATGCCGGTTGAATTGACACTCACAGAGACCATACCGGCTGAAAAAACCACAGCCAGTCCCAGCAAAAGGCTGGCTCGTGCGACTTCTTCCGTCCACCCATAATTGATCAGAAAGATAACTGCCACCACCAGGACCACACCGCCGACCAGTGCGATCAGGTAATTGATCTGCTGTGCCTGGGGTAAATTCGGTGAAACCAGGGTTCGTGCCGCCAGGAGCATAAAGGCAAATACCACAACCACCAGCACAGCCCCAATCGCTGCCACCAACTTGAATGATTCTGGCTTTCGCCAGGCATAGGCTGTCACACGGGCAGAAAGGACCCATAATGGCAGTGTCACCCAGATCAGATCAGCCGGGTTGCTGGCGGGGTAAACCAATAAGAAAACCAACCCCAATCCCGCCCAGATGAATAAGAATTGGTCCAGCTTGCATTTGATCAGCATGCCCCTGATGCCGCCCCACAGGCCAAAAATCACAGCACCAGCCCCATACGCCAGCAGGGCAAAGGGGATCAACCCGGCAGAAGCCGTGCGACTCTGGCCAAACCCCAAAATGAAGTCAACCAAACCGGCAAACACCCCGCTCAGGCCGGCGGGTGCCAGGAAGAAACCCGTCCCCACCACCAGCAGGGTCAGTGCAAAAGCAAGCCCAAAGCTCGTCCAGTGTGTTTTGTGCCACTTATCAGTTACTTGCGAGAATAAATCCTGACCCCCAGCCAGCCATTCCACAAGCGCCAAACTCAGGCCGATCATCACCACACCCACCCAGAATCCCGGACCGCTCATCAACCCTAAACTAAGGCTCATCCCGGCCAGGATCGGCTTGCTGCCCAGCCAGAACCCAAGTGCGGACAATAAAAAGACCATGGCCATCATCGGTGACCCAACGATCCTGGAAAGTCCAACCATCTCAGGTGAAATCGCCAACACGATGGCAGCCAAAGCAGCAGGCCTATGGCCAATCATATCTCTAAAAAGCAGGGGAAGGCAAACCAGCAGTGCACCGACCAGGGCGGGCCAAAAGCGGGCCAGGAAGTTTGAGGAGGAAAACAAGGAGAAGCTCAAGCCCGTCAAACCTGCATAAGCACTGTGTCCGCCAAATAGGGCTTTATCTCCCCTGGCAACCGTCAGCGCTTGTAAGGCCAGCGCTCCTTCCATGTTGTTTAAGGATAAAGAGCCCAGGCGGATCAGACGAAAGGCAAGCCCGATCACCAATGCCCCCATCACGATTAACCTGTGCTCCCTTGTATGGTGTTGATTTTCCATAAGTTCTTTGCTTTCCGTCCGTACTGTTGCGCTCCGGGTCACTTACGACGGGTGTCTGTGAAATTCGTGTTCACAAACTGAAGCCGCATTACTCGATCTCTGCTGACTGGACGGTTCCATGCCAACGTATTAGATCATGACAGTATAAGTCCTCTCAATATTATACTTGTCCAGTGAGACTTGTGCACATTCAGCCATGAGCCAGTCGAATAGCACGCCCCCCTGCCTGTCAGGCATATCCAAACTTGCTTTAAGCAATAACACTCGAAAATCGGAAAACTATGAAAATTTACCTGCGCACCTGGTAAATGATCGTGCTGCCCACCTGGTGAACCTGGTCCCAAAGCTGCCCATCATATGCTCTGAACTTATCCAGCCCCGGCCCGGGATAGAAAGACTGCTCTAGCTGCCCCACGACAATGTATACCACGTCATACCGGTCAATGAATTCAGCCGCATAAGCAATGTCCTCTGTCGTGTAGAACGTGTCAACTGCGTTGACCCTTTCCTGGACCGTGTTATTGCGCAAGACCGCCCGCTGCTGGCGCTGATGCCAGTTCCAGCCCACCACCCCGGGTAAGCCTGTATAGATCGTAAAACGATTCCCCCAGCGATACTCATAAGCCTGCCCCTCCACGATCACCGGGGAGCCCTCGATATGATCTTGCATCCATTGGATCGCGTAATAGTCTTCGACCAGCTGCATGTTGACACCCATGTCGTAATATGTGCCATATGCCATATAGGCCATACCATCCAGCGTTTGCGGAGCTTGTGGCGCCATTCGATCTTTGACCTTATCTGCAGTGCCCATCACGGGAAACAGCGCCGATGCTGTCACCAACACAAACAAAACCACCTGCCAGAAAAAGACCAGCCCGGTGCGCCAATACCGCAGTGACTTGATCAGCCAGACCAGGCACACACCTGACGCCAGCGCCAACAGGATCCAGGCCTGCAGGTAAAACTTAAACACGGTGTTCATCCGGCCAATGTCTCCTGAGAGATGGACGAGCTCCACCGCCAGGGTTAAGGTAATGGCTGTCCCGATCAAGAACAAGTGCAAACGTCCGCCATCTGAGCGTCCTGGACGCAGCATCAGCACCACGACCCACAACCCAACAGGGAGGACGATCAACCCCACGGGTACGCCCATCACCACAAAAACGACCAGGGTAAGCAGGAAAATGGCCGCTGTGGCATAGACCCACGCCAGGTGGGGCTCCAGTACCCGCAAGGCGGATTGCGGCGTGGTCTTCATCCAGTGAAAGGTCTCCCAGGCCATCCAGCTCACAATGATAAACAAGAATAAGCCCCAATGGGTGAAATAAGATTGAAGCGGCGTTCGGCTGCCGTCCCAGACCGCCACCTGGGTATAACCCTGACCAAACCAGTACGCAAAGGGCTGATACAGGGTCAATGAAAGCAGGACCAGCGCGATCACAGCCAGGGCTGCCGCACCCGCCTTTTCGACCCAAACCTGCTTTAGTAAGTTAAGCTTCAAGCGGGGGGCATAATTTCTGTAAACACTGTAAGCCAAGGCTGCCGATGCAAACACCACGTAAGTGTAAAAGTCCCAGGTATTGGTCGGCCGCAACGCACCGATGATGATCCCGCCCATCAAAAAGGTGATTGCCAGCCCAAACCACTTGATCCGCCCACCCGCAAAACCCCACAGGTCCTTGTACAAGACCACAGATAGGCTCCATGCGATCGCTAAAACCGTGATGGGAAAAGCGATCAGGTGGGCATGTAAATCCGCATAGATGAATGTGAAATATGGGAACTCCGTGATCGCTTCACCCGGGATCACCCGGCTGGGAACCCAGTACCAATCCCCGGGGTAAAAAGGCATCGGTGTGCCGCGCAGAAACTGGGCAAATCCCTGCAGGGTCCAGCTTACCTGCTGCCCAAAGGAAGCCTCGTCGATAGCCATGCCCCCTGCAGCCAGGCGTTGAAACCCTGATGTGATCAAATTGACAGTTCCCAGGTTGCCCAACACCCCCAGCAGGATGGCTGCAGCCATGCCTGCCCAAAATGCACCGCCGAACAGGTGCTGGCCGGCTTTTTCACCTACACGCAAGGCACGCGGGCGAGGAATACCTTCATACAGGTTCCAGCCCACAGAAAACGCACCCAGGATCAACAGGCTGAACCACAGCGGCAGAACGAGGTTGTAAGCAACCGCTGGGACAATCCCCAGCAGCTTAATCGGGATGCCAACGATCACAAAGCCATAATAGTAATAATTGATATAGCCACCTGCAAACCAGGGGTCGTACGGCGGGAAGGTGGTGCTCTTGATGACGGCATTGAGGTAGGAAAAGTCCATCGGCTTTTCGCCGCCCTTGAAAGGATGCCATAAATCCGGGTTGCCTATCCGGATGAGCAAAAATGCGATAAATGCCAGCAGGCCAAGGGCCTCTACCACCAGGAAATAGCGCCAGTTCGCTTTGAGGTCTGCCCACAGGTGCTTGCGCTGGGTCCACATCAGGCCGCCGCAAAGGATAACCAACCCAGCAAGCACGGCCAGGATCAACCCGCGGGTAACGGGCACACCCAAAGACCCCAGCAGCCACACAAAAAACGCCAGCAACAATAATCCCACAAGTTTCGAGAACGGATAGCCCTTATCGGACAGCCCAGGCAATGCCAAGCTGACCAGGGGGTAACACACCCAGCCCAGAATCAATACAAAGCCGTAGAATACCATCGCAGCTACAGGTTGCGAGGTGTTGACCAGGCTTTCCCGATCGAACAAGGCCGACCAGGTGCCCCCGGCACGCTGCGCTTCCAGCCGGTCAGGCGTCAGCATCAGGTTGAAGTGCGGCTCATACAGCTGCCCGGGCTCTGGCCCCTGGTAACTGGCAGCCTGGCCTGGCGTAAAGTACACCACTTTGCTCAGATCGACCGATCGTAACAAGTGACGCACCGCCAAGGGATCGTAATCCGCCGTTTTCCTGAAGATCAGCACCTTCGGATGGTCATAAACCGTGAAGGCTTCTTCGGCAAATTGTATGTTGAATTCAATCGCCCCGAGGTTCGGGTTGGATTGAAAAACTGCCGCCAGTTCAAAGCCCAGCGAACCCTCAAACATGCCCGGTTCAGCCACGCTGTAACACCACAAAAGATCCTCGCCCTCAGGGCAACCCAGCAGGTTTCGATAATAATGCGTGGTCAGCAAATAGCGCTCGGGGACACGAGTCGTGGTTCCCCATTGCCGGTTCGAGGTGATGAAGATGTAATCAGCCTGGTCAAGGATGCGCTCAAAACGGTCCAATTTGGTCTGGTCATCCGCCCAATACATCTCGAAATTAAGATCACCGCGGTAGATCCCACCGCCTTCACTGTAAGGACTGAAGCCATCCACAGGATAGGGAATCGCGTCGTCCCAGCTGCTTTCGTGGGCTGGTGCCGGAGCCCGAGGCACCAGTTGGGCGCCGCTGCTATCCGTCGTCAGTGTCACGGACAGGGTTTGTCCTGCCTCCACATCGAGGGGTTCGGGCAGAATGGCTTCATACGAACCGCCGCGCAGGTCATCAGTCGGGAGGAAGGTCGAGCGCAAGCTGATGGAGCGTGATATGCCGCCCTGGTTGGGCAGCCCCAATTCGATCACAAGGTTTTTTTCACCGTCCAATCCAGCCTGGTCTACCAGGTATGGCAACCGCACTGCCGTGATCCGCCCGGATGTGACAACCTGGATGTTCATCATATAGGGCTGGTCAGCCCGCACGCTTTGCTGTACACGCGGCAAGGGGCTGTTCAATTGCATCCCATCATCGCTCATCACTGCCAGGGAAGGAGATCCATACAGAGTTAGGCTTTGATCAGCCTGCGGCAGGGTAAGCTGGAAATAGTATGTGTGCCCTCTGACCACCGGCAGGGGAGACTGCAGGATAAATTCATAGGCGTTGCCCCGGGGATCATTTTCTGTGGGCAGGAATTGGCTTTCCACCCGGACGGTTGCCAGCACGAGGCCCGGTTCCTGGGGTGAGCGCACGGATAGCTGAACTTCTTTCATCTCCTCGGTTTGAAATGGGTCAACCATATGAGGGAACGTGACCGATGAAATAAAACCATCGGCAACACCAAAGAATGGCAGCGTGAAAGGCTGGCCCGAATGGAAGGTGTCACCCGCGCGGTAAGGCAAAGGCTGCCGGAATGTGCCTTCCTCGGTCTCCAGGTCCAGGGTCAATGCACCTGGGATGTTCTGGTAAACCCAGCGGCTGGCGGCCGCGCGGGTATGCGGCCGCGTGTAAATGCGGGAAAAAGCAAAGGCCCATGCGGCCGTGGCAAGCACAACCCCCACCGTCAGGATCACGCCTGCTGCTCGGACGGATTTCGGCGATATTCTCACTTTAAACAGGCGGATTTCACGGCGCACAGACCAAAACTTAACCAGACCCCACCCAGCGATGAGTGCCAGTAAGGGGTAAATCAGCATCTGGTAGCGCATCGAGCGCACCCACGCAGCTGACTGCCAGATAAAATGCACCCCGGTAAAAGCCCACAGGGGCAGATGGCACCGCCAATCAACCTTGCGCAGGATCAGGACCCCCATCCCGAGGTAAGACAGCCCGGCAAGGATGCCCAACGGCCATCCCAGCCCCCAGGCGACCAGGTTCCTGCCCGAGAAAGTGATCGGGCGCCTGGCCCATTGGAGCGCGGGCGGAAAATCCACATTGCCCGACGCCTGGGCTCGCAGGCTTTGCAGCCCGGACCACCATGTCTGGTTGATGCCAAAATTGAAGAAACTTGGCCCGTTGAACGCGTACGGCTGTCCGATGCGGAAAACAAGGAAGCTGATCACGGCTGCCACCCCCAGGTTGCGCAGGATGGGCAGCAATGCCTCACGCCGTTTTTCAGGTTCCATCCCCAGGTAGCGCATGCCTTCCACCAGGGGCAGGATCGCCGCCAGCACCACAGCATTGATCTTCGAGGCTGTTGCCGCACCCAATGCTACTCCGAACAGGATGTAAGGCGCCAGGTCTCTTAACACCTGGATCAGCTTTGATGGCTCGGGTTGAGGTTGAAGCTCCTCCCCATCGGCATCCTGGTCTACTTGTCTATCGAATTGATCAGACTCGCGGGTCAGCGCCCACACAGCGCCATACACCGCCAGGATTCCGAAGGTATTGGTGAAGGTGTCCACCGTGGCAAAATGTGAAAGCTGGATCGGCAGCACGGCCAGGGCATAGAAAACGGCACCCAAAAGTCCGGTCCACTTGTTGTATAACTTCCGTCCCACAGCGTAGACCAATAAAATGGTGATCACATCGAACACCGCTGAGAGCTGCCGCCCAACCAGCGTGATAGCGTGATAATCCGTCCGCCCCAGTGCTTCACCCGCGTAGCGCACGATGAAGATCGGCAGCGTGCCGTACACAAAAAAGGTATAGCCGCGGTTGGCCGGGTTTAAACTCGAAGTGGCAGTGTCGAAATAGTCCGATACACCCTCCACAGGTGAAATCGCCACCTGAACCAGGCTGAGAAAACGCTCATCTGGGTGCATGTGCTGATCTTCATCCCAATTGACCCCTACCAGGCGCAGATATGCCCCGGAAACCAGGGTGAACACCAGGGCCAGGATCAACAGGATATCCAGCCAGCGCCTGCGGGCAGGTCCTCCTTGTGGATCAGCTGCTTTGGTCATCATGGTTGGGTTCCTGCTGCGGGTGGCACGAAGAAGATCATGAAGTTCTTGTTGGGCACCTCAGAATCGTGCTGCCACAGCACACCGTCCTCAAATGTTTCTTCCAAAAGGTGGGCATTTTCAGTATCCAGCACGCTCAAAAAGAACATTTTTGGCCGCGGGTCATCTGCTTTTTCTGGAATCTGGTGCGGGAAAACGGCAAAGTCCAGCCCAGGATATCCAGCGTTGATCGCCACCAGGCGCGAATCTACCCAATGGGGATAGCCGACCACATAAGTCGTGTCTGGAGAACCCAGCGACTCGATGAACAAAGCCGCTACCCTGCCAATTTCAGTCGTATTCCAGCTTGATGCTCGGTAAATGGCGTAATACTGGTTGAACACCAGGTCATAATTGTTCATGCCAGACCAAACCAAGAGCAAAATCACCACCGCAGCCAGGACAAGCCTGCCAACCCGCCCGGCCAGGTGCTGTTTGATGGTGCGGGCCAAGGTCACACAGGCTAACCCAATGATCAGGAATACCGGCACAACCGCACCGGCTGACCGATTCAAGCTGGGGTTCTCACCGGGATAAGCCAGCGAAAGGATTGAGGGCATCATCAACATCGGGATCGAAACGAGCATGAACAAATCACGCCAGTCCCATTTCCTGAAGTAGCGCACGACCAGGCTCACCACCCCCAAAAAATACAGCGCCGCAGAGACGACCTCCAGCGCGGGCCGGCCTGGTATGGAGTGTGCCCAAATCACGCCGTTATCCCAGAAGAACATCACGCTTGCCCGCCAGAAGTTCTGCAAAAAGATGATGACCGGGGAGCTCTGGAAGCCAACTTCCATCCCCGTCAGGCGGGAAAACGCACGGTAAGCAAATAAATCGGGGTTGTCCAGCCAGAAGCGCAACAGGGGGATAAAAACCAACAGGGACAGAAAACCTATCAAGATCAGGGCATATACAGCGTTTAGCCGCCTGGTTTTTTCCTGTGTGTGCAGGATATAAATGAGGATACCCAGCACCACCAATATGGGGACGATCCGGAATGGCGTGTAGCCGTGCAGACCAAGCCCAAGGAAGAACCCAGCCCACAGCACATCGGGGATGTGCTGGCGGCGCAGGCCACGCACCATAAAATACATCACCGGTGCTACGAACAACGGATAATAAGGGATGCGCAGCGCCAACCGCGTGAACAGCAAAGGCCAATAAGCCATCCCGGCAAACACCGCCGCCGCCAACCCCACCCACCGATCGCCCCACTCCTTGCCCAGCAGGTAGATGAAGAACAAAGTCAGCAGGTTGGCAAAAACCGCCACGATCTTCAAATTCAGGAATGAAACTTCCAGGTTAAAGGCCGCCATGAAAGCCGCACTCAGATAGAAATGCAGGCTTTCTCGGCCAGTATTTCGTGGAAAATAGACCGGAGTGTGCCCGTTAAGAATATCGTTGATATCCATCAATTTTTCAGCCTGGTCAGAGACCATTTCGGGCGGCACAGCATCCAACCGGGTAAAATTAAAGAACAGGATCACGGCCATAGCAGCCAGAACGATAACTGTCCAACGTGTGATCCGGATCCGCCAGCCCCTTTGGGTGAAGCGCACCCACAGCCCTTTAAGATCTACTTTGGGGGCGTGTTCCATTGGCCAAAATGCAAAGAAGAAGAAAATGATCGCCAACCCCCACACCAGCAGGTTCAACAACCCGAATTTTCCATTCCCAAAAAAGAGGAAAGCCAGAATCCCCAAAAATAGGCTTGTCAGCAGCATTTCAAACTTTATTTCAATTTTGAGGGGTTCAGCAGCCTGAATGGCCAGCTCAGGGAGCGCCCATTCCCGGGTAAAGATAGCTGCCAGCAGACAGATCAATGCCGCTGTATACAGCAAAACGCCTGGCCAGGCTGTCCGCCCCGGCGAGGGCTCAAGCGACAGCTGGGCGACCAGCGCCAGCAGGAGTGCAGCAAAGGTCAGCCAGGGGAAGGCCTTCCTTTTAATCAGGTGGGGATCCTGTGGGGGTTTTTCTTCACCAGGAACAGGCGTAAACCAATGCTTCAACCTGTTAACAAAGAAATCCCAAACACTGGGCTCAGAAACTGGGTGGGATTCTGGTGAATTTGTCATCAATGCATCCAATGATTGGGTCATTCTTGGTGACTGGTTATCGTTGATCGGTTCTGACGCAGAATATCATACCCTACTGGTCATATCCTGACAACACCGCCATGCACGCATTGGTTAGGCCAGGAATCGCCCGCAATCCTTTGAGAGGCTTAGCGCAAACCTTTTTCGGCATACAGGTAGCCAAGATGATCGTGGACAAGGTTGCCATGACAGGTGACTCGGTAGCCCTGTTCTTCCAAATAGGCTGCCAGCGCACTGTGATTGCGGTTTTGATCGAGGTCATGGTATTCCAGGATGATCCGCTCAATTTGTGCCAGCGTCTGCGGTTGAGCACCGAAAAGGATCTCGTATTCAGCGCCTTCGCAGTCCATTTTCAGCAGGTCAATGCTTTCTAGGTTTTCTGCCGATATTACCTGCTCTAAGGGTAAAGCCTCAATGTTGATCACATCAGCTGGTTTGTCGGTTGCCAGTTTATCCTGGCTGGTAAATTGCAGTGGTTCCCCCGAGCTCAGATCCAATTCCAATTCACCTCCCTTGCTCCAAACGGCTTTTTGGAAGGCATGCACATTCTCAACCTGGTTTTCAGCCAGGTTTTGGATCAACAGCGCGTAGGAGTCCGGAAAGGGTTCGAAGGCATAAACCATCCCAGATGGGTTTGCCTGGGCAGCAAAAATGCTAAAATCACCGATACCGGCGCCAACATCCACCACCGTCCAACCATCCTGCACGGGCAGGCTGTAGCGGGTATAAAACTGGTCAAAAAAGGTCTCCTTGACCGACCACACATCCATTGCGCTGCGCACCAAGAACGCAAGCGGAAGGTGACGCAATTTAATTATGCGGTGTTCAGAAGAGGTTCTTCCCAAAAAAAGGGGCAACAGGGCAGGCCAGTTCTTAATCTTGAGGATCAGCTCGATCAGCGAATAGCCGTAATAACCCAAGGCTCGCCCCAGTCTCATGGTCGCCTCCGGGCGAAGAAAAACGAGCAAACCCCCTCTGCTGACCGGGGATCATCCATAAATGGCCGTGTCAACCGCCACGGGATGGCCAGGTTCCAACGCGCCGGGACGAGCACCCAGCGCCCCAGCACCTTTTTCCACAGCAGCGCAGGCAGCCCCAGGGGGTGTCCCCATTCGAGGATGGTCAAAGCTTTCGGCGGAAAATAATCCCAGGTTTCCAGCAGGTCAAACCCTGCCTCGGCGAGCCGGCCTTCCCACACTACTGGCGAATCGGTGTGCGCATGGCGGGCGATACGATTGAACCAGCGGCTGTAAGCTTCACCCAGCCTTGGCAAGCCGATGCGGGTCAAGGCCTTGCGTCCCCATAAGGATTCGGGGAAACGGTGGTTCGGCACACAAAACACAAACCGCCCACCCGGTCGGAGCACACGGGCAACTTCTGACAGCACCGGTGCAAGGTCTGGGATATGTTCTAAAACCGAAGTGCTGGTCACCGTGGCAAACGAACCATCTTTGAAGGGAATCCGCCCGCCTGCGCCTAAAACCAGCATGCGGTAAGCCCCCCGCTGGCGGGCTTCAAGGGTCGGCGCCACCCACGGATCCAGGCCCACATCCAGCTGGTGATCAAAAGCAGCGCTGGCAAAGTGACCATCGCCTGAACCCAGGTCCAGAACGGGGGGGCTCAGTGGGATTTCCTGGTAAAACCGATCCTCAACCGCGCGCAAAAATCCCCGAAAATAGGGCAGGCTGCCGATATGCCGCCAGAGAATTTCGTCCAGTTGCCAGCTGTCCATTTTATCCCCTTAATTTTCGAAAAAGCGCGTCATAGGCCTTCGCCACAGACTGCGGTGAATAATGCTTTGAAATGGTTAGCATTTGCTTGGCTTCTACCCTTACGCCAGATTCAAGGATCTCAATGATCGCCTGAGCCAGCGCGTCCGCATTCATGGGCGGCACAATTTTCCCCTGCCCGGTGGTGATCACGGCTTGCCGAACGCCTGGCAGGTCGGTCGCCACCACAGGGGTGCCGCAGGTCAACGCCTCAATCTGAACCATGCCGAAGGATTCTGTGCTATTGATGCTCGGCAAGACCAGCACATCACAGACTTCGTAGAAAGCCGCTTTATCCTTTTCACTGACCACGCCTAAAAAAGCCCAGTGGTCGCCCAAGGGCTCGATCATCGGGAGCAATTTTTCTTTATACGCCTGTTCACCAAACACTTGCTGATATTCACCCACAAACACAACCTGCGCATCAGGATAGGCTCGCAGTACCTCGGGCATCGCGTGAACCAGGTATTCGACCCCCTTCTCCGTGGCCAGCCGTGCCACCATACCGACGATCCGCCGGCTGGGGTCAAGCCCAAATTTATTATAAAAAGCATGAACATCCACTTGAGAAACGTCAGCGCCTATGATCGGGGGTTGGATGACAGTTAACTTATGTAAATAGCGCCGTAAAAAAGAGGAGTGTTCCGCAAAATCACGCGTATTGTGCACGATCACGTCCGCCAAACGCGCCGAAATGTGATTTGCCAGGTGGGCTGCAAACCCCGCCACTTGGTTGAATAATCCCTTCGGCATCTGCAAATCACAATGATAGGTCAGCACCACAGGTTTATTGCGCAGTTTTGCAAAAAAAGCGATCAATGCTGCGTCCATCTGGGGGACATGCAGGTTGACAACATCTGCCTCGCCGACCAACTTCCAGGCCTGGAGCGGCATGCTCGGCATGATCACACCTTTAGAAAGGCGAACAGCAACTGGCAGCCGAACTACCTGGATGCCATCCGTGTGTTCTCGTTCGGGTAAAGCGGGGTCATATTGTGAAGTTAACACCGTGACCTGATGCCCCATCTCAGCCAAGGCGCGTGCCTGGCGGACGGCGTACACGGTCAGGCCGGATTTATGCGGTTGATAATATGTCAGGGCGATTAAGATTCTCATGGCCGTCACTCAACAGCGTGCACCTTGGGTGGACGTTTGAGCACCCGCTCGATGAAAGCGACCAGGGCTTCGCCACGCAGTCTTAACCCGACCAACCCAATCAGGTTCGCATACACAAAGACCATTGCGTGCGTCACAATCGCATGGGTGAAAGCCAATTCCGTTCCAACCCCCAGTAGAGCAAAGGATGCCACCACCACACCTTCATAAACTCCCAATCCCGCGGGAGCGGAGGGCAGCGCTGCGCCAAACGCCCCGGCAGACAGCACAAAGATCATCCACCAGAATGGCGGATTAGGCTGCAAGTTATTAAAAATGAGAAAATTCTTCCCAAAAGCGAGCCCCCAGCTCAGCGCTAGGCTGCCAAATGCCAGCAAAAATGCCTTGGGGTCTGTGAGCACAGAAAATCCTTCCAGGGCGTGCATCACTTTGGGGCTGACCCAATTGTCGATAAAATCAGAGCGTTCGCCCCAACGGTGCAAAACGTTGACGACATGTTCTCGGAATTTGGCCAGTAAAATTAATACGATCAGACCGACCACTGCCATGATGAAGGCTGCCAGGATCACCCGCTGATCGTAGCCCTCACTCAAGATGCGCGGCAGCACACTCAAGATAAAAATGGTTGCCAGGAAGACGTCAAAGATCCGCTCGACAATTACACTTGAGAATACCTCCAGGGGCGTTGTGCGGTTGGTCTCATCCAGCATGACCGCCCGGCCGATCTCACCCATGCGAAACGGGAAGATGTTGTTCAACAAATACCCCACCCCCATGGTAAAGAAAGCATCTTTGTAAGAGACCTTCCTTCTCAGCAGGATAAACCAGCAAAATGCCCGCAGGGCATAGCTGATAAAATAGACCCCGGATGCTAAAAGCAGGGTCTGCCAGCGCATTCGCGCCAGGTGCTCAACAAACAGCGAAAGCTCAATTTCACGCAGAACCAGCCAAATGGCCAGGCCGCTGATCACCAGCGGCACCATCCAGCGTAGAATTTTGGGGATGCGGGGTTTCTCGGTCACGATTTATCCAATCGCAGGATCGCCATAAAGGCTTCCTGTGGGATCTCAACATTGCCCACCATCTTCATCCGGCGCTTACCTTTTTTCTGCTTTTCGAGCAGTTTCTTCTTGCGTGTGATGTCGCCTCCGTAACACTTTGAGAGCACATCTTTGCGCAAGGCTTTCACATTGGCCCTTGAGATCACTCGGCCCTGTGAATAAGCTTGCACAGGGATGGTAAAAAGCTGCCTGGGGATAAGTTCTTTGAGACGCGAGACCAAAGCCTGGCCCTTGTGATAGGCATCGTCTTTGTGCACGATGGCCGTCAACGCATCAACAGACTCCCCATTGACCAGTATCTCCACTTTGACCAGGTTTTCAGGTCGGTACTCTTTGAACGCGTAGTCCATGGAGGCATAGCCGCGCGTGCCCGATTTGAGCTGATCGAAGAAATCGATGATCAGTTCAGACAGGGGGATTTCACATTCGATTTGCACCCGTGTTGGCGAGGGATATTCCTGTGTAATGAATACACCCCGCTTACGTCTGACCAGGTCCATCACCACACCATAATAGTCGGTGGGTGTAAAAATGGTCAAGTCCATCCAGGGCTCCAGGATTTGGTCGATCAGGTTCTCGTCTGGCAGGTCTGCAGGCGAGGAGATCCTGAGGGTTTCGCCGTTGTTGAGCTTAACTCGGTATTCAACCGACGGTGCCGTGAAAACAACGTCCATATCATATTCACGTTCAAGCCGTTCCTGGATGATTTCCATATGGAACAGCCCCAAAAAACCGCACCTGAAGCCAAAGTTAAGTGCTTCGGAGGTTTCGGGTTCAAAGGTCAGTGAAGCGTCATTCAGCTGGAGCTTTTCAAGGGCATCACGTAGATCTGCGTAATCTTCGCCTTCTGTTGGGTAAACCCCGGCAAACACCATGGGTTTCGCCTGCCGGTAACCAGGGAGCGGTTGTTCAACACCGCCAGATGCAAAAGTGATCGTGTCACCCACCCGGCATTCCGAGACCGTCTTCAACCCCGTAGCGATATAACCCACATCGCCAGCTTTTAGCATCTGGATAGGCTTAAGGTCAGGTGCAAAAATGCCTATTTCCACGGGTGAGGTCTTAATTTTAGTGCCCATCATCAACAGGTCATCGTCACGGGTGATCTTGCCGTTGAACACCCGCACATACGCGACAACGCCTTTGTACAAATCGTAATGCGAGTCGAAGATCAAGGCTTCCAGCGGCTGGTCATCCTCGCCCTTTGGCGGATCAATGCGCTCCACGATTGCCTGGAGCACCCGGTCAACATGCAATCCCTGCTTGGCAGAGATTTGGATGATCTCCTCCATGGGCGTTCCCAAAAGGTTGTGCAAGTCTTCCGCTACGGCTTCCGTTTGTGCTGAGGCCAGGTCAATTTTGTTGATCACCGGGATGATGGCCAGGTTGGCTTCCAGGGCCAGGTACAGGTTGGCCAGGGTCTGCGCTTCGATACCCTGGGCTGCGTCCACAACCAGCACCGCACCCTCACAGGCTTCCAGCGCCCTGCTGACCTCGTAGCTAAAATCCACATGACCGGGAGTATCGATCAAATTCAAGGCATAAGTCTGTCCATCGGTGTGCTGATAAGCCATGCGCACTGCCGAAGCCTTGATCGTGACGCCTTTTTCCCGCTCAAGGTCCATACTGTCCAGCACCTGCTCGGTCATGTCACGGTCTGCAATGGTACCGGTCATCTGGAGCATGCGGTCAGCCAGCGTGGATTTTCCGTGGTCCACGTGAGCGATGATGCAGAAATTTCTTACATTATCAATCATAAGCAACGAGTATAACCGAAAACGACCTTAGGGAAATATCGCTCGTCTTCCGGTTCATTCCAATCTTTATCCAGCAAAACAATCATTGTACGCGCAAAAACACCAAGGTCAAGCTGAAAACACCATCCGCTGTGAATACTTTTCAGTCAGCCTTACCTCTGAGGTTAACTTGAAAATGAAACCTCCCCGCAGCAAGC
>DHHJ01000035.1 GCA_002403205.1 Anaerolineaceae bacterium UBA4775 | reverse complement strand
TTTTTCAGTGAGAGGATCTGTGACCCATTTTACAGAAAAGATGTTGCATAATCACTTTTTCCTTCAACAAAACTAATTTCCTAAATTTCGAATCTAGGATCTCTATATTCGAGTTGTAAGCCTTATTTTCCTTAGAAATTAGAAATAGACCAATGAATATAGACACTATTAATAGAATTCCAAAGAAAGAAATGTCCGGAATTAGTGTGTAAGTTATTACATTGACAAATATTAAGAAAACAAAATAGAAAGTTATCCTTTTATTCTTTTCTTTAAGATAAGAGATTTTAAGTTTGTTGAGATGATTTATCTCATCAACTATACGATTTAAATCTTGATATTCAGGTGTAAAAAGACTTTCTTTATCTGGTAGTACTGTTTATCTATTTGTTGTTTATTAATATCATTAACTGGATTAATGTAAACAACACCGCCACTTTTCTCAATATAAAATTCATTTCCACATTTTGAACAAGCAAATTGGTTTATTTCATTATAAATTTCGAATTTTGTGTCACAAAATAAACAACTGAGATGAATTTTTTCAGGCAACTCTCCTCCAATCATACTAAAAGAGACAAAAGTTTTTAGAATTAATTAATTTGCAAGCTATGATTAAGAAAATATATAGAAAAAACTTATCTACACATTGAATAAGTTGGTAACACAACGATAAAGTATTTACTTGTTTTTCTTATAACTCACTTTAGTACACTTCTAATGCTATTTAGAAAAATATCTCTAAGTGTGATTGTTGTTCGACCAATACCTCCTTCTCATCGGCATTCATAGGCTCAAAGCGTTCACAGGCCGCAAGGACTTTACCCAGGATCCGGTGGTCGCCCACGGTGCAGATGTGGGTCAGCTTCTGCGATAGCGAGAAATTGACCATTCTCTGGATGATGGCCTGGTCATCGAAGGGGATATACCAGGTGTGAAAGTGCTTTTCACGGTCACCCCAGGGCCCTTTGGCGATGGCTTTGATGGTCATCACGCCGACATCCTTCTCCTCGCACACATCCAGCAGCGCCAGGGCCTGGCGACGGTAGGTTTCGTCAGCGAACAGGGCAGGGAAAATCGGGAACAGGACTGTGTCAAAATCAAACCGGCGCAGGGCTTCGATGAAAATGGCAGGCGTTTGCATGCCATGCCCGGTGATGCCGATAAAGCGGGTCAGACCTTGTGCGCGCATCTCGATAGCGCCCTCCAGCGAGCCGCCCGTTTGGGTACATCGGTCCAGCTCTGCCATGCTGGTGACGGCGTGAAGCTGATACAGGTCAAAATCCTCCGCCTGGAGGCGTTCCAATGATGCATGGAACTCATCGATGGCGCCCTGCCTGGTGCGCTGCATGGTCTTGCAGCCCAGGAAGAAGTCTTTCCTGATGCGCGGCATCCAGGGGCCCAGACGCAGCTCTGCGTCACCATAGCTGGGTGCAATATCGATGTGGTTGACGCCGGAGTCGATCACCTGCTGGATGATCGCGTCTGCCGTGGGCTGATCCACCTTCGCCAGGGCAACCCCGCCAAACACCGCCAGGGTGCTCATGTGGTTTGTGCGACCAAAGCGTCTGGTTTCCATTGTTTCCTCCGTGGTTAGATGACGATCATGCCCCCAGGCCCTGACCGTCGCCGGAAGGTTGGCAGGCTGTCTTCTTTATCCCCCTGTTTGGCTTCTGCCAGGAGCTGATCGACAATGTTGATTTCCTCGCGGGCCGATTGATAGGCTTCAAGCTCTTCCAGGTGCCGCAGCAGCCTTTGGTAATCCTGGATGGTGAGCACGACACCTACCCGGCGGCCGTCTTTGTCTACCAGATATTGTTCGTTCAACGAGAAGTTGGTCATAAGCTCGATCAGTATCGTGAAAGCAGTTGGTCAATAGGCTTGCTGGTTCTATTAAGGCGGAACCTGGTGTTTATTTTACCTTGTTTGGTAGTTCTGTGGGCACGGTCCGCAGTCCTCGAGTTTAGCCCTGTAGAAAAAAAACTCCCCGGACCAGTTCAGGGCCGGGGAGGTGTGGTTTTTCAGGACGGAGATTTAGCTGAGGCCGAGGATGCGGCCGCTCTCCAGGTCGATATCGATATCGTAATACGCTGGGCGGGTGGGGAGGCCAGGCATGGTGCTCATGGTCCCCAGCAGCGGGTAAAGGAAGCCTGCGCCAATGGATGCATTCACCGACCGGATGGGGATGCGGTATCCCGTAGGCCGTCCCTTGAGCGCCGGGTCGTGGCTCAGGCTGAGGTGGGTCTTCGCCATGCAGATCGGCACATTATCGTAACCCAGGCGGGTGTACTCTTCGATCTGCTTCTCTGCTTCGGGGGAGTAGTCCACACCCTCTGCGCCATAGACCTTTTGGGCGATGGTTTCGATTTTTTCCTTGATGGGAAGATCGAGCGGGTAGAGGAAGCGGAAGTCATTTTCTCGCTCGGCCGCTTTGATGACCGCCTTACCCAATTCGAGTGCGCCTGCGCCGCCTTCTTCCCAGTGGTTGGTGACCACAGCGTCCACCACCATGCCGCTGTCGAGGCAGGCCTTTTTCACCAGTTCCAGTTCCGCATCGGTGTCGGTGTGGAAGCGGTTGATGGCCACCACCACGGAAACACCGTATTGGTTGGCAATTTCGATGTGTGCCATCAGGTTCTCCAACCCGGCTTCGAGCAGTTCCAGGTTTTCCTTGACGTATTCAGGTGCCAGCGGCGCCCCTGCCACAACTTTTGGCCCGCCGCCGTGCATCTTGAGGGCTCGAACCGTGGCAACCATCACGACCACATCGGGGATGTTGCCCGAATAGCGGCATTTGATGTCAAAGAACTTCTCCATGCCCATGTCGGATCCAAACCCCGATTCGGTGATGACGTAATCGGCCAGTTTCAGCCCGATCATATCGGCCATCACGGAACTGTTGCCGTGGGCGATATTGGCAAACGGCCCGGCGTGGACGAACACGGGTGTGCCTTCAAGGGTCTGCATCAGGTTGGGCATCAGGGTGTCCTTCATCAGGACGGTCGCTGCACCTGCCACGCCGACATCTTCCACGGTGACCGGGTTGCCGTCGGTATCCAGCGCCAGGACGATCCGGCCAATGCGCTCACGCATATCCGCAAGGCTGGTGGCCAATGCCAAAACGGCCATCAATTCGCTGGCGACTGAGATGTAAAAACTGGTCTCAAAGTCAAACCCTTTTTCAGCGGAACCTTGACCCACGGTGATCTTGCGGAGCAGGCGGTCATTGGTGTCCGTGGCACGGCGCCAGGTGAGGGTGTTGCGATCAATATTCAGGCGCACAAACCGGCGCCGTTCTTCTTCTGTGAGCTCGTTGGGGTCAGTTTTATCGATGCCCAGATTTCTAAGGCGGCCCACCATGCTGATGCCGAAGCTGCGCTGCCCGTCCTCTTCGGGCGGGCATAAGCGGTTGAACAGGGCTTCATCGCTCTGGTAAGACTCGTGGTACATGCGGGTTTCAACGGCAGCCGCGATCAAGTTGTTGGCTGCCGTGATGGCATGGATATCGCCGGTCAGGTGCAGGTTGAAATCCTCCATCGGGATCACCTGGCTGTATCCACCGCCGGCAGCGCCACCTTTGATTCCAAAGGTGGGGCCCTGGCTGGGTTGCCGGATGGCTGTGATCACCCGTTTACCGAGGTGGGCGCCCAAGGCCTGGCTCAGGCCTACGGTGGTGGTGGTTTTGCCTTCACCCAGGGGGGTGGGGGTGATGGCAGTGACGTCGATGTATTTGCCGTCTGGCACATCAGCTAAGCGCTCCAGGACCGAAAGGCTCACTTTAGCAATGTGTTTTCCATACAGGGCATATTCATCTGGCAAAAGCCCTAACTCCTCGGCGACCTTGGCGATTGGTTTAAATTCTGCTTCCTGTGCGATTTCAATATCAGAGGGGACAGGGTTCCGGCGGTTAAGTTTTGTAGGGGTGTAGGGCGTGTTGGGTTTTTGGGTCATGCAATTCAGATCCTTTCATTAATAAAGAGAGTGACGTATGATTCCGTGGAGCAAGGCACCTTCTCCGTCAGCCTAATTATGACGAGAATGGTAAAAAAAATCAAGAAAACATGCCTTGGGGCGCAAATTTTTAAGTTAAAGGTATAGACAAGGTTCATTTTCTGAGTGTGTTGGCCTAATTTGCCGGATGCAATATAATTTTTAGCATAATACAACGGGATTTTGAGATTGAGATGATTGGCAGGAAGAAGACCATCAGGTTGCTGTGGTTCATCATGGCTGTGATCAGCCTGAGCCTATTGAGCGGATGTGTGAGCCTTGTGGAAGAAATCACCATCCGTGACGACGGTTCGGGGACGCTCGTCTTTAAGTTGGGGGTGGCATCGGAAGACTATGCAGCTTTTCACGAGGCGGTTCCCGAAGGGTTTGAGCTTGAGAACCTGTTTGCGACCATCGCTCGCGATGAAGGCGTGACGGACTTCACCATCGACCAAACCACGCAAGATGGATACATCTGGGACACCGTCGAGCTGGAGGTGGAGAACTTCACGGCCACATTCGGTCAGCCTCGCCGGATCGGCCCTATCACGCTTGAATTTGATGAAGGTGATGAAAGTTTTGTGTTCACCCAGGTGATCAACGTGGCCGATTCCCCTCTCCGCATCCCTGGCGTCAACCTGATGGATCTGTCCGTTGCATCTTACGAGGTTCATTTAACTACGCCACAAATTGTCACCACAAATGGCGTTCAGCCCGCAGCCAGCCTTAGCACCTGGTCCATTCCCCTGGATGAGTTATTGCAGGGCGGATCGACTGCCTTTTTGCGGGCAGAATATGTGCTGGAACCCTATGAAGGTGTGTTCATCCCCTGGGAGCTGTTTTTCCCCTATGTGGTGATCGGGTTCCTTGGCTTGGGCGGGCTTGCCATAGCGGTTGTGGTGATCGCCAATACGGTCATCAAGCGGGAAAAAGCGCCGAAGTTAAAGTTCAAGTGATGCTGCCACAGCCCGCTGCACACCTGGAGGTAGCGCAATCATGCGTCAACCCATGAGGTTTCATGTATAATCATTCTCGATCATTGCTGTAGGTATCGGTCAGTAAGGATAGGTGATGCTGCTTTTTGAAGAACGGCGGGCGGTAACACAATACGCTCAACAACTGCTCTCCTCGGGCCTGGTGCAAGGCACGAGCGGGAATATCAGCGTAGCCAACGCAAACAAAACCCTTGTGGCGATCACACCGTCAGGGGTGGCTTATGAAGATATGGTCCCGGAGGATGTGGTTGTGGTGGGGATGCAAGGCATGCACATTGATGGGCGCCTGCTGCCCTCGTCGGAGCTCAAGTTTCACCTGGCGTTGATCAAGCAGCGGCCAGATATTTTTGCTGTGGTTCATACCCACTCCGAAAACGCCACGGCAATGGCCTGCCTGCGGTGGGAACTACCGCCCATCCATTACCTGATCGGGTATGCCGGTATGACTGTGCCGCTTGCGCCGTATGCCACCTTTGGCAGCCAGGCCCTGACCGACGGCATTTGCCAAACAATTGGCGATGGCAACGCGGTGTTGCTGGCCAATCACGGGATGGTGGCCGTAGGTCCGACTCTGAAAAGCGCCTTTAACACGGCACAGATGGTCGAGTACGTTGCCCGCTTGTACCTGCTGACGAAATCGGTGGGCGACCCTGTCCTGCTCAGCCCGGAAGAAATGAAGGCAGTGCTGGAAAAATTCCCCACTTATGGGGCGCAGCCCACCCGAGATCAATCTTGAGCGGAGGGTTTTGTCTTCGTGAAACCGCGCTCCACACCGAGGGGGGGGATAGGGCAACTGGTGGTTTGGTGCGCGGCGTGAACACCAGGCAACATCTCCCTAAAGTAGAACATATTAAAATAAAGACAATAATGTTATAATGGCGTTAAGCACCCAGTTCACCATGCCGGTGTGTAGGTTTTGGTGATTTTGTGGGATGGTATTTGGCGCAACTGTGAGATGCGCAAGCCTTAACAAGGGGAGGCGATGTGCAGGTCACATTTGTCGTTGGATTACCAGAGGGCATGAGCAGATTGGGGCTGAACCTAGTTTTAGCTGTTATGCTGATCGGTCGCTGATTAAGGCGCACTAGACATTGCTTTTCATGAGAAAGAGAGGGACAGGATGAATAAGGGCCATTTGAATAAAAAGGCCGGCAGGCTGGCGGGGATGCTGGTTATTGCGAGCAGCGCATTATCCGCCTGCGGCACCGCACAGGGGACCGGGGATGGGATCCGCACCGATTTTCTGTTGGTGGCCATCGTTATGCTCCTCGTCTTGGCTGGCGGGCTGGCCTGGCTGATCCGGTCTGGCAGGTTTAAGAAATGGAGTTCATCGGGACTTAATCTCAACAAGTGGAGAAGCCAGGAAAAGAAATTACGCGCGCAAAAAGAGAAGGTCGAACAGGAGCAGGTCGAACTGATCCAGGTTTTGGGTGAGCAGGCCTGGAAAGCCAGGGTCTCACACCCCGACTACGTGGACCATTTCAATGTCATGGTTGGTCTGGCAGACCACCGCAAACGCCTGGCTGATGAATCAGCAGTGTTGGGGGGTGAGCTGAAAAAAGCCAACGATACGCGGGCAAAGATCACAGCCGAGTACTCGAAGCAAACCAGTGATTTGGAATCTCTGCACAAGGACGCAGCTAAAAGGATTGAAAAATCCCAATCGCAGCAGGCTAAACTGGCCAAGGACTTGGAAAAGATCAACGCAGAACGGGAGACGCTCCGGGCGAAGATCGAAACCCAACAGCACAAGCTGGCCGAAGTGATGGCCTCAGACGTAGATGATAAGGATGCACGCACGGCCAGCATCCAAAAGGAGATCAAAGCCTCGGAGTTGTCCTTAGCCGAAGCGACCGCCCGGATGACTGAAATCGATAGCGAGATTTCCCGCCTTGAACTCGAACAGCAACCCTTTGGGGACAAGCTGACCCGGCTGACCAATCAGGTCGCCACTGTGGAGGGGGACCAGGCCCAGGCCCTGGCACCTTTGGATCAACGCATCGCAGAACTGGAGCAGCGCATATCAGCCAAGAAGGTTGAGATCGAGACGCTCGATGAACAGCTCAGGCCCATGATCGACAGCCTGGGGCCAATGGTCGCTGCATCCCGGCCCAAGTCGGAGGATTTGAGCGCCACCTACGGAAAACTGGATGCGGTCAAAGCAAAACTTGGGGAGATCACACAGGAAATACACTTGATCGTGGCCCGCATTTCGACCTGTGACCAGAATGAAGTGCGCAATTTTTACCTGATGCTGGCAGGGATCGCGCTCCTCGTGGTGCTGAGTGTGGTGTTCTTCGTTTTGGCGTTTGGGTGAAAGAGATAGCTGATGGCTGATGGCTGTTAGCTGGTAGCCGAAAACTGGAAGCTGCAAGCTGAATGGGTAATACTGAATGCTCATCCTCACTGGATGAGGGAAATGGGCTTTTAAGCGCCTAAAATTTTTAACAGTGGAGATTTGTCATTTTTTCTATTCACTATTTACCATTTTTACTATTCCCTGTTCACACTTCACCATTTTTACTATTCACTGTTCACAATTCACCATTCCCTCATTGACCAATACCTGTTACCGGATACCTAAGCACCTCTTACCCAATCAGCACGTTTCGTGCTAAACTTAAAGGTCAGCTTATGATAAATTGGACTGCCCTCATTGGCTGTGGGGGCCCTGTTTGCGCGCTATTTTGACGAAAACGAGCCTGATGGATACGGAATGGAATGAGAAGTGAGATGATGAACGACATTGCACCTTTTTTGATCGCCGGGCTGGGCAACCCCGGGCCGGACTATCGCCACAACCGGCATAATGTCGGTTTTATGGTCGTGGATGACCTGGCGTCTGCGCTGAATGCACCTATCCAGCGCGTGGAGATGCGCGCCCTGGTGGGCAAGGGCACACTGGATGGCAACCGGGTGATCCTGGCCAAACCACAGACCTACATGAACAATTCCGGGCAATCCGTGGCACCTTTGGCTCGCTTTTATAAAATCCCCCTGGAACACATCCTGGTCGTGCATGATGACCTCGACCTGCCCTTTGGCAGCCTGCGCTTGCGTCCGTTGGGGGGCACTGGCGGACAAAAAGGGATGGAGTCGATCGTTGCGCAGCTCGGCACGCGGGAATTTCCCCGTCTGCGGGTGGGGATCGGCCGGCCGCCCGGGCGTATGGACCCGGCTGATTATGTGCTGCACAATTTTAACCCCGACGAGCAGGATGTGCTCCCTGAGCTGCTGGGCCATGCGGTGGATGCTGTCCGCAGCTTCGTTGTGGAGGGTATCGAGATCGCGATGAACAGGTTCAATGGCAGTGCGATCGACGAGGATGAATGAATTTACTGCAAGTCTTCAAGGATTTACCAGCCTACCGCGATCTTTTAGTTGAATTACGGAAAAGCCCGGAAGGTGCAAACCCTTTACCTGGGCTTGGTTTGCCGCGCTCAGCGCGCCTGCCGTTGCTGGCAAGTCTGCAAGGCGACCTGGCAAAGCCGATCCTCCTGGTCACCAACCGGGCTGACCGTGCCCTGGCCATGTTTGAGGAACTGCAGTTCTGGATGGGTGAGGACGGGGTGCATTATTTGCCTGAACCGAACCCGCTCTTCTATGAAAAATCAGGCTGGGGCGCTGGCACCCGCCGGGACCGCCTGCAGGTGTTGACGATGCTGGCGCGTGCTTTGGTGCCAGGTATCCCCGCCCCTGACCGTCCACCCATGATCGTGGCCCCCGTGCGCGCCATCATGACCCGCACGCTTCCCAGGCGTGAATTTATCAAGCACACCCGCACCCTGCGGCTCGGCGCCCAGGTCACACCTGATGAACTGACCCGGGAATGGGTTGATATTGGTTACGCTTATGCCAATATCGTGGTCGAATCTGGCCAGTTTTCGCGCCGCGGAGGCATCCTGGATGTGTGGGCGCCCGGTGAAGCACAGCCCGTGCGGATTGAATTTTTCGGGGATGAGATCGACACCATGCGCGCCTTCGATCCGGCTTCACAGCGCACGGTTAAGACCCTTGAGTCCTTCACGATCACCCCGGCACGTGAGATCCTGCCCCTCACAGCGGAAAAAGCAGGCTTGCCGCTCAAGGATCTGTCTGAATTCCAGATCCCACTGGCCTATCCGCTGGCGGGAAGTATTTTAGACTTCTTCCCGGAGGATGCCCTGGTTGCATTGGATGGACAGGAGTTTATCACCGCTGCAGTGATGGATATCGAAGAGGAGAGCCTCTCCCGCAGGGACGACGCCGTCTCGGCTGGTGAAATCCCAGAGGATTTCCCGACACCATTTTTCACCTGGTCCGAAATTGAAGACCGGCTCGGCAAGCGTGCCGTGATCGAGCTGGGTTACACCGGGGCGCCAGATGTCGCACCACTGGCGGCGCACTTTGCGCCTGGCCCGCGTTTTGCCGGTAAATTGCGGGAGTTCCTGGATTACCTGAAAGATCTCGATCAATGGGTGGTCGTCTCACGCCAGTCTCAACGCTTAAGCAACCTGTGGCGTGAAGAGCAGATTTACCGCGGCGCACTGGCTGAAGCACAAATCAGGGAGTCGTTCGTTGATGGCACCCTGGCCGGGGGTTGGGTGCTCAACAAGCCGGATGGAAGCCAGCTGCATTTGCTGACCGACAGCGAGATCTTCGGCTGGTCTCGTCCGCAGCCGCGCCGCCGCTATCGCCCAACCGCAGAGGCACCCGAATCCAGCTACGCTGACCTGGAGCCCGGCGATTGGGTGGTGCACGTCGACCACGGCATTGGGAAGTATGCCGGCCTGGTTCAGCGCACCCAGGAGGGGGTCTTGCAGGAATTCTTGTGCATTGAGTATGCCGAGCAGGATCAGCTGTACGTCCCCATCCACCACGCCGATCGCCTGACGCGCTATGTTGGCGCAGACGGGCACGTGCCGGTGATGTCGCGCCTGGGAGGCGGCACCTGGAACAGCACCAAGCAGAAGGTGCGCGAAGCCGTCCAGGAGATGGCTGGTGACCTTTTGGAGCTTTATGCCCAGCGCCAGGTGGCGGAGGGCTATGCCTTCAGCGCAGATGCCCCCTGGCAGCGTGAGCTGGAAGCCAGTTTCCCTTATATCGAAACCGAAGACCAGTTGCAAGCCCTGGCAGAAATCAAATCCGATATGGAGGCGCCCCGGCCGATGGACCGCCTGCTGTGCGGCGATGTGGGCTATGGCAAGACCGAAGTGACCTTGCGGGCAGCATTCAAAGCTGTGATGGATGGCAAGCAGGTGGCGGTGCTGGTGCCCACCACCGTCCTGGCGCAGCAGCATTATGACACCTTCCGGTCACGGCTGGCGACTTTCCCGGTGACCGTGGAAATGCTCTCTCGCTTCCGCACCCCGCGCCAGCAGTCCCGCATCATCAAAGATGTGCGCAGTGGCAAGGTGGATATTGTCATTGGCACCCACCGGCTGCTCTCTGAGGATGTTTCCTTTAAAGACCTCGGCCTGGTGGTGATCGATGAAGAACAGCGTTTTGGTGTGGCCCACAAAGAGCACCTCAAACAGTTGCGCACTTCGGTGGATGTGCTCACCCTGACGGCCACGCCCATCCCGCGCACCCTTTACATGGCATTAACCGGTGTGCGTGATATCTCGACAATCAACTCACCACCTGAAGAGCGCCTGCCGATTGTGACCCACATCGGCCCGTACGACCCGAAGCTGATCCGCTATGCCATCATCCGGGAGCTTGAGCGCGGCGGGCAGGTGTTCTTTGTCCACAACCGGGTCCAGACGATCGATGCCATGCGCAGCCATCTCGAATCCCTGGTCCCGGAAGCCCGGATCGGGATCGCCCATGGGCAGATGGACGAAAAGGTCCTGGCCGCGATGATGCATCAATTCAACCAGGGCGAGATTGATGTGCTGCTGTGCACATCGATCATCGAATCCGGGCTGGATATTCCCAATGCCAACACCCTGATCGTAGACCGGGCCGACACCTTTGGACTGGCCCAGCTTTACCAGTTGCGCGGGCGGGTGGGGCGCGGCGCCCAGCGGGCGTATGCTTACTTGTTCCGCCACCGGGTCAAGGCGCCCACGGCCGAAGGGCAGGAGCGGATGGAAGTGTTGGCTGAGAACACCCAATTGGGCTCGGGGTATGCCATCGCCATGCGTGACCTCGAAATGCGCGGTGCCGGCGAGCTGCTGGGCACGCGCCAGTCCGGCTACATTGCCTCGGTCGGGTTTCACCTGTACACCCGTCTGCTGGCACAGGCTGTGGCGCAGTTCCGCCTGGCAACTGGCATGAGCGCGCCAGAGGACACCTCCGTCCTGGATGCTGCCCTGACGATGCCCACATCGGTCAATTTGCCGCTGTCGATCGGCATTCCCGATGCCTATATCCGCGACCAGGCTTTGCGGCTCAAGCTTTACCGGCGGCTGGCAGATATCAGCGACGAGGGCGCCCTGGCCTCGATCGAAATGGAGTTCGCAGACCGGTTCGGGCCGCTGCCCGAGCAGGTGCGCAACCTGGTCTTCCAGATCAAGATCAAGCTGATGGCGGCGTTGGCCGGGCTGGCCTCTGTCAGCTTTGAAGGCCGGCAGATCGTCCTGCGCTATCCGCCTCTTCCTGCAGGAGTCGAGGACCGTCAACTGCCCGAATTGGGCTTGCCGGTGCGGGCCGGGAAAAATGCCTACCGGATTCACTTCGAGAACCCCGATGAGGAGCCCTGGCAGGAGGTTTTGGTCCAAACCCTGCTAAAAATCCGCCGGCTTAAGCGCGACTGAAGCCTGTTTTGACCGTGATGTACCACCAGGGCATCCTGTGCGGGGCAAAAACCAAACAAAATGAGGCCGCAGGCTTGGGAGACGGCCGATTTTGCCTGAAAATCACCCCGCTTGCGAAAAAAAGCCCTTGTGTTATACTGCACGGACAGGCACGAAACCTGAATTGTGCCGGAAAACGATTAAAAGATCAGATTAGATCACGTTTATGAGAGAATTTTTATTCAAATTCCGCCGGTGGCTCTTTCCCGGGTCAGTGTTGCTCATCCTGGCCGGGTTAGCGTTGATCTGGGGCGGGCTGAACCAGACCCATGCTGTGATTGTTGCGGGTGAGGTGCGCCAGGTGCGCACGCGCGCCTTGCGGGTGTCCGGTGTGTTGCGCGCAGCAGGGGTCAGCGTGGGCCAGGATGACCGCCTGCTCCCCGAGGGTGACCCGTGGATCTGGGCGCCTGCCACCATCAGGATTGAGCCTGCCCGTGACGTGCTCATTCGCACGCCGCAGGGCGAAGAAGCGCTGCACAGCGCGGAGCGCATCCCGGCCAACCTGCTGGCCGCCCTGGATGTGGCCATTTTTCCCCACGACCGGGTGATGGTCAACGGGGCCGAGACCGACCCGCAGGTTCCCCTGCCCAGGGAGGCGTTCACCCTGCTCCAGGTAGAACCTGCCATGCCCCTTGCACTGGTCTTGGATGGGCGTGAGGTGACGCTGTATTCGGATCAGCACACCCTGGGCGCCGCCCTGGAAGCCGCTAACATCCCGGTTTCACCCCAGGATTGGGTCTCGGAAGACCTGATGACCCCGTTGGATGACGACCTTACTGTCACCATCCGGCGCGCCCGCCCTATCAGCGTCCTTGTGGGCGATGCCACGCTGACCGGTCTGTCGGCAGGGACGACAGTCAGCGAAGCCTTGGCCGATGTGGGCGTTCAACTGCAAAACCTGGATCAGGTCCACCCGCCAGAGGACGCCCCCATCCCACCAGATGGTGAGATCGAGGTCGTGCAGGTGAAAGAGCAGGTCATCATCCTCAAGGAAGAGGTGCCCTATCAGAACGTATATATTGAAGACCCAGAGACAGTGTTGGATCAAATCTCAGTCGTTGAGCCCGGCCAGCCGGGTATCTATGCTACCCGTGAGCGGGTCCAGTATGCCCAGGGAGAGGAAATCTGGCGCGCAGAGCCGGAAAGCTGGCAGGCCAGCGAAGCAGCCGATGGTGTGCTGGGGTATGGCTCGAAAGTTGAAGTGCGCACCGAGGTGGTGGACGGGCAGGAGATCGAATATTGGCGCAAGATCAGCGTGTATGCCACATCTTACTCTCCGTGCAACCTGGGCTTTGCTGACAACCGCTGCGGCTATACCACCGCCAGCGGCCTGCCCCTGCAAAAAGGTGTTATCGGGGTGACGCGCAACTGGTTCAACATGATGCGCGGTCAGCAGGTGTACGTCCAGGGGTACGGGCGAGCGACCGTTGCGGACATCGGCGGCGGCGGGTTATATTTTAATCATTACTGGATTGACCTGGGGTATTCAGAAGAAGATTACCAGCGCTGGCATCACTGGACAACGATGTATTTCCTCACCCCTGTCCCGGGTTGGTACCCGGCGGTGCTGCCATGGCCTTAGAACCCCTGCATGTACCCAGCCTGCTCAGGCAGTACGGCATCCAGCCGCAAAAATCCCTGGGGCAGAACTTCCTGGCCGACCATCATGCACTGATGAAGATCGTCCGTGAGGCTGAGGTCAGTGCTTCTGACCGGGTGCTGGAGATCGGCGCCGGGCTGGGGAGCCTGACCCGGTTGCTGTGCACCCATGCGGCGCATGTGACCGCGGTTGAAATTGACGACCGGCTGTACCCGGCTTTGGAGGCCGTGCTGAGGCCGTTTGACAACCTCCGCCTGGTGAAGGGGGATATCCTGGCCATCCCGCCAGGGGAGCTGTTTACTGAAGATGGCTACCTGGTGGTAGCCAATATTCCTTATTACATCACATCGGCGGTAATCCGCCATCTGCTGGAGGCGGCGGTCAGGCCCAGGCGCATGGTGCTGACCATGCAGCGCGAGGTGGCAGAGCGCATCCTGAACCAAGCTGAGAAGATGAGCCTGCTGTCACTTTCGGTGCAGGTGTATGGCCAGGCCAGGATCGTCAGCCACATCCCGGCAGCGTGTTTTTACCCCCAGCCGCTGGTGGATTCGAGCGTGCTGATCATTGATGTCTACGATCAGCCAGCCCTCTCTGATGAGGAAATGCGCGTGATGTTCACCCTGGCGCATGCCGCTTTCAACCAGAAGCGCAAAATGCTGCGCAATTCACTCAAACCCGTGCTGGGCGAGGCACTTGTGGCGGTTTTGGATCGGGCTGGCATCGACTCGCGCCAGCGCCCGGAGGCCCTCACGGTTGAGGATTGGGTCCGGTTGGGGAAAGAAGCAGAAAGCTGATAGCTGAAAAAGGAAGCAGATAGCTGATAGCTGAAAGCTAAAAGGAAAATAGTAAGTTGCGCAGTGTTCTTTTAGTGTACCAACTGATTAATTGCTAGGCGCAGGTGGTTTGCAACCCAACACTGCACGCCATCTGCTTGCTCCCCTCCTTTAGGTTAATTGCTGGATGCAGGTAGTTTGCAGCCCACCACTGCCCGTCATCTACTTGCTCCCCTCCTTTAGGAGGGGCTGGGGGAGGTCCTGTAGTTGCTGGCTGGTAGTAAGCTGAAAGCTCAAAGCTGAAAGCTGAAAGTAAAAAAGTAGGGTGTGCAGCGTTTTTCTGCACTCTAAAAGGTTAATTGCTGGGCGCGGGTGGCTCGCAGCCTACCACTGCACGCCATCTACTTGCTCCCCTCCTTTAGGAGGGGCTGGGGGAGGTCCTATAGTCTGTAGCCTGTAGTTGGTGGCTGGTAGTTAGCTGAAAGCTCGAAGCTGAAAGCTGAAAGTAAAAAATTAGGGTGTGCAACGTTTTTCTGCACTCTTAAAGGTTAATTACTGGGCGCGGGTGGCTCGCAGCCCAACACTCCACGCCATCTGCTTGCTCCCCTCCTTTAGAAGGGGCCGGGGGAGGTCCTATAGTTTGTAGCCTGTAGTTGGTGGCTGGTAGTTAGCTGAAAGCTCGAAGCTGAAAGCCAAAAGATAAACAGTATGTTGCGCAGGGTTTTTCTGGGCATCAACAGGTTAATTGCAGGTAGCTGGCGGTTGGCACCCCAAAATAACACACCATATGCTTGCTCCCCTCCTTTAGGAGGGGCTGGGGGAGGTCCTGTAGTTGGTGGCTGGTTATCAGCTGAAAGCTGAAAGGAAAATAGTAGGTTCCTCAGTGTTTATCAGTGTGCCAGCGGGTTAATTGCTGGATGCAGGTAGTTTGCAGTCCAATGTTGCACGTCATCTACTTGCTCCCCTCCTTTAGGAGGGGCCGGGGGAGGTCCTATAGTTGCTGGCTGGTAATCAGCTGAAAGGTGAAAGGCGCAACAATTCCCTTGGGGTTTATAAACCGCACGCTGCACAAAAAAGCTTACTGATGTTTCCTGTAATATCGGCGCAATTGCCAAACGCGGGTAGCAGCCTCAATTTGAATGCGCAGGGACATTTTTGAGGTCCCATGGGTGCGTTCGGCGAAGTAGATCGGCACTTCTGCAAAGGTCAGCCCGGCCAATTTGGCCTGGTAGGCCAATTCGACGATGAACACATACCCGTTTGAACGGGAGTCCTCAAAGGGGATCGCCTCAAGGGCGGATCGGCGCCACAAGCGGTATCCGCCGGTGGTATCCCGGATGGGCAGACCGAGGATGGCGCGGGCGTAAGCGTTCCCGAACCAGGACAATCCCTTGCGCCAGATAGGCCAGTCCGCATCCACTCCTCCGCCGGAAACATAGCGTGACCCGATGACCACATCCGCATGGGATAGGGCAGCCAGCAAGTCAGGCAATCGGCTGGGGGGATGGCTGAGGTCCGCATCCATCATCCCGATCACATCTGCGCCGTCTGCCAGCGCGTGGCGGAAGCCGTGAATATACGCCTTGCTGAGGCCGGCCTTGCCCGCCCGATGCAGGACGGCCAGCTGCCCCGGGTAAGCTGCTAGCAAGCCTTCGGCTATCTTGCCGGTGCCGTCAGGGCTGTTATCATCCACCACAAGGATATGATGGTCGGGAATGTGCAGGGCAAATAATTCCGAAATCAGCGTCGGCAGGTTTTGCGCTTCGTTGTAGGTGGGAATCACCTGGATGATCTTCATTAGGTTCAAAACCAAAAATAACACCTGCTGGGGGTACCTTGCTGCTTCAGTTTTAACATGGGCGCTGAGGGCTGTCAAGTGGGGGCATTTGGCATCGGGACGCGTGATTCGGTACAGTGTTAATAAGCTTTTTTGTAGAAAGGAAATGATGTCCAGGAAAAAATTAACCGTAATTGTCTTAGGGGCTTTCCTGATACTGGCAGGATTGGTTGAGCTGGTCGGTGGATTAGGCGGACTGGAGCTGGTGATCGCCATTCTCGCTGTTGCGGCTGGCGCCTTGGTGCTGCTGTATTCCCCCGGCGTTTCGAAGGGCATTGGATGGATTTTAGCGGCAATTTTCTTGATTGCTCGGGGATTGATCAGCATCCTCAGCTTGAGTTTTGCCGGCCTGGGTACTGTGATGGCGGTTTTGGCGTTGGCAGCGGGTATTTTGTTGCTGATCCGCATGCGGAAGGTCAAGAACGACATCGGGTACCTGCTGTACTTTGTCTGGCTGCTGCTGGTGGGCTTGATGGGACTGGTCAGCTTGGGTCAGTTGGGCACGGTGACGGATATCGTCGCTGTAGCGGCTGGCTTGCTGCTGATCCTGGGTATCTGAAGCTCCCGTCGATCATGCACCCACGGCGCTTGATCGACACATAGTATCATTGCGTAGGGTGGGTTGGCTGGGAGGATTCCATCGAGGTTGACCTGGTATGCAGGCAATCATCAAATTTCAGGATCCATCCAGAGCCAACCCAACCCACAGTTGAGATCGCTTCGCTGCGCTCGCGATGACAACGCTTATTGTCATTGCGAACCCCTGGAAGGGGTGAAGCAATCTCATCATTTGGTTATTGGTGCATGGTGAGTGGTGAATGGGATGTTAGTGCTCATTCACACTTAGGTGGCAATTTTATCCAATGGGCTAAAGATGGTGCTCACAAAAGCAGTGCGCACTGAGATCGCTTCGCTGTGCTCGCGATGACAAGGAGCTGGTGCGCAGAAATGCGGTGCGCACCCTACAATTGGCTGACCAACCCACCCTACGGCTGAGATCGCTTCGCTGCGCTCGCTCATTTGGTGTGTGGTACATGGTGCGTGGTGAATGGGAAGACATAGCCTGTTCACGCTTAAGGGGTAATATTCGCCTTGGGGCTAAGGTGGTGTGCACAAAAGCGGTGCACAAGATACAACTAACAACTAATAACTAACAACTAATAACTAACAACTAATAACTAATAACTAATACCTACTACCCAATCCCCAAACTTATATATAATTGAGCCAGTGCACATCTAAACTCAATACCTTTGGGGAGGAATAATGCAACCTAATCCTGCGCTTAAAAAACTGGGTTTCTCACCGGACGACCGGGTGGTGATCATCCACACCGATGATATCGGCATGTGCCAGGCATCCGTGGACGCCTTTGCTGATCTACTCGATTACGGCCTGATCTCCAGCGGGGCGGTGATGGTGCCCTGCCCGTGGTTCCTGGAAGCGGCCGCCTATGCCCGCTCGCACCCCCAGGCTGACCTGGGAGCCCACCTGACCCTGACCAGCGAATATGAGACCTACCGCTGGCCACCGGTCAGCACACGCGACCCGGCGGCCGGCTTGCTGGACGAACAGGGCTTTTTACACAAATCCACCCAGGCAGTATGGGACCGGGCTGACCCTGAAGCCGCTGCTGCCGAACTGGAGGCACAGATCAGGCGGGCGCTGGCGGAGGGGGTCGACCTGACCCACATCGATACCCACATGGGCGCGGTTGCGCATCCCAGCCTGATCCCGAGTTACATTCAGCTGGCCACTCGATACGGCCTACCCCCGATGATCCCGCGCCTTTCGGCAGTGGAAATGATGGCCGCCGGAGATGTCGATGAGGATACCGCCCAGATGATCACCGGAATGATCGCCATGCTGGACGAAATGGGCCTGCCCCTGCTGGACGGGCTTTCAGGGTTAGCCCTGGTTGACCCGACCGACCGCCTTGAGCAAGCCAAAGCCGCCCTGGGCGCCCTAAAACTGGGATTAACCCACTTCATCATCCATCCCGCCAAGGACACACCCGAATTGCGCCGAATCACCCCTTCGTGGGCATGCCGGGTGGCCGATTATGAGACCTTCTCCAGCGACGCCATGCGGGATTTCATCCGCGCGGAGGGCTTCCAGGTGATCGGCTACCGGACGTTGAAGGCGCTGATGCCCCCAGCCGCATAATCAACTCCCAATCAACCACGAGGACAAGGACATGAGCGAACATATCGTACCCGAACCGATCAAACTGAGCTTCAGCTACAAGTTCGTCTGGGGCCTGGCCAGCCTGGGGACATCCCTGATCTCCGGCATTTACGGAGGGCTGCTGACCATTTTCTACCAGGATTACCTGGGCCTGAATGCCACGCTGATCGGGATTGCAGCCACAATCTATGCTGTGTGGAATGCGTTCAACGACCCGTTGTTTGGCTATATCACAGACCGGACCCGCAGCAAGCGGGGCAGGCGCATCCCGTATATGCGCTTCACCGCGCCCTTCCTGGCGCTGACCTTCATCCTGGTATGGTTTGCCCCGCCCGCTGCCGGCCAGCAAACCCTGTTCTGGTGGATGCTGGTCACCATGCTGCTTTACGATACCTGTTACACGATCATCGGCCTGGTCTATTCCGCTTTGCTGCCGGAGGTGACGGAATCCGATGCGCAGCGCAACGGCCTGCAAATTTCAGGCTCCTTGTTTGCCATGCTGGGCACGCTGCTGGGTTTCTTGATCCCTGATATGGTGCGTCCGCAATCGGCAGGTGATTCCTTTGTGCCGCTGTACGTCACCATGATCATCGTTGGGGTGTTCAGCATGGGCTTGATCATGCTCACCACCTTCAAGGTCAAGGAAAGGCCGGAGTTCACCGTGGTCGACGAGCCGCTGCCCTTTTGGGAAGCGCTGCGCTTCACCTTTACCAGCAAAGCCTTCATCTTCCTGGTTGCGGAGAACTTCATGGCCATCCTGATGAGCTCTTTGCTGCTGGGGTCGATCTTCTACCTGGCGGACTATGTGCTGCAATGGCCTGCGATTCAATTGCTGGCATTTCTGTTCATCCCGCTGATCATCGGTATCCCCCTGACAAGCCTGTTCCGCAAGTGCTTCGGCGTGGTGACTGCCCAACAGGTGCTGCTGGTGGTGGCTGGGGTGGCGCTGATCGGCGTGGGATTGGTGCCCAGGTGGCTTATCCCCGTGTGCATCGCGCTTGCCGGGCTGGGGCTGGCCGGCCCGCAGACCTTGACCAACGTGCTTTTCGCCCAGGTTGCCGATGAGGACGAAGTGCGCTCAGGTGTCCGGCGTGAGGGCGCCTTTTTCGGGGTGAACGCACTGATCACCAAGCCCGCCCAGTCGATCGCTATCTGGATGATCCCCTTTATCCTCGAGCGGACAAATTTTGTGACCCGTGCCTCACAGCTCGGCGAGACCTTTTTGGAGCAGCCTGCATCGGCGGTGTTGGGGATCAGGGTGTTCAGCGGCGTGATCCCCGGGGTGGCCTGCCTGCTGGGCGCGCTGATGCTGGTGTTCTATCCCCTGCGCAAAGCACACCTGGCAGAGGTGCAGCAAAAGGTGCTGGTGATGCACCACGAGAAAAAACAGGCTCTGGAGAAGCATTTATCCGCTGCTCAGCAGTGAGTTGGGGTCTGCCGCGAGGGCGGCCGGGAGAGCATCTGGGCTAAGGGTTTGTATCGGGAAAACTTGCGTGTTGATAGCCTGCCCGGCGGGCATCGTGTGTGCTCTTGAAAACAGGTGCTTAAAAAATACAGGGGCGCTGCCTTCAGGGCCCCTGTCATCGCATGAATGGGTTAAAACCTTGTTTATGCTTCTTCCTCTACTTCTTCGTCCTCTCCGAGGTCGAAGTCTTCTAAAAGGTCTTCCAGGTCATCTTCCTCAAACACAGCCAGGGTTGTGGGCGCAGAAAACAGGTACATGACCCAGCCGACACCAAACAAGAGGGCGGCATATATGATATATTGGCCGAAGTTGGCCATGTGGAAGCTGGTGATCTCGAACAAGTTGTCTCCGGGTACGATCTGCCCCATGGAGACCATGGTCGAGATGTACTGGAACGAGAACACTGCTGACCAAACCGCAAAGATCAGGACCAGCCCAGCCAGGATGTAGAAAATCAGGCTGACAACAGGTAATTTTTTATTGATCATGAATAACCATCTTTCTATGAAATTGAATATTGATGTAGTGACGCTGAAACAGGCTTTGAATCACGCCACATTGGATTATACACCATTAAAACCAGTCTGATGCAACGGGAGACAAGCACGCTTTCTCTCCTTTTTTACTGTACGATGAGACCAGGCGCTGGGGAAGTGGGTGATGCCACTCAGCGGGGGACTAAACAGTCACGGATCGTCCGTCCTGCCGGGCAGAAGCCAGGAGCGCTGCGATCACCCGCATGTTCCCCAGGGCATCTTCGATCGGGAAGGCGGGTTCCTGACCGGCGATGGCGTGCATGAAGTCCTCGACCATCAGGCGGTACATATCCACTGCGGGGAAGCCGTACACCTGCGAATCTCCGTTGAGCTTGTTCTCGAGAAGCCGTGTTGCGGCAATGCCCATATTAAAAGCGATCGGCAGCTCCAGGGTGCCTTTGCTGCCAGCAATCAGGCAGCGTTGGCGATGCGCCTGGTTGAAGCCGCAATCAAAATGGGCGATCAGGCCGTCACCGAAGTCCAGCAAGCCGGTGAGCTGCTCATCTACCCCCGATGCGGCCCAGTGCGCCCGGGCATTGACCGCTAGCGGCTCGCGCCCAGCCAGCAGGCGGCTGAGGTTGACGCAATAGCAGCCCACGTCCATCAGCGCCCCGCCGCCCATTGCGGGGTTAAGGCGGATGTTGTTTGGCTCTGTCAGCATAAAGGTGAAGGCTGATTCGATCGTGTGGATTTCACCGATGGCGCCACCGTTGACCATTTGGCGAACTGTCTGGATGCGCGGATGGTAGCGGTACATGAAGGCTTCCATCAACTGGACGCCGTTAGCCCTGGCAGCAGCGATCATCTCGCGGCAGTCCTCTACGGTGACCGCCAGGGGCTTCTCGCACAGGATGTGTTTTCCGGCCTGCGCAGCTTTTATCGTCCAGGTTTTATGGAGATGGTTGGGCAGGGGGTTGTAGACTGCGTCGATCTCCGGGTCGGCCAGCAGGGCATCGTAGCCCTCGTAGGAGCGGGGGATACCCATTTGGTCGGCAAAGGTGCGGGCGGATTGGCCATCCCGGCTGGCCACAGCGCTGACTTCAGCCATGGGCGATACCTGCAAGGCCGGGATGACCGCTTTGCGGCCGATTTTGGCGGTGCTGAGAATGCCCCAGCGGGTGATCTTTTCCATCTTGCCCTCCTTATTTGTCGATAACCTTCACAGTCCTTAGGACTCCGTCTCCGGTCGTCCGTCCCCTGTCTTTTTTTCGGCCTTCCGGCCCCGGTCTGCCCGGTTGAACAGGAATCCCAGCCCTATCAGCGACGCCAGGGCGAGCAGGATCACCCAGGGGCGTTCGAGCGTCCACAGCAGGCCGGCCAGACCTGTCCGCAGCCAGCGCACCTGGCCTGTTTTCCCGGGGATAGGGACGGGCTGATCCCACTTGAAAGTGTTCAGCTTTGCCAGGAAGTCTTGTTCAACACAGCCTTCCAGGCTGAAGATGTGCACGGGTTTGTTTTGCATCACGCACAGGCGCAGATCGCGGGAGAATTCGTCCCAGGTGAGGGGTGCGGTGTCGATCTCGCCTGGCATTTCGACGCCTCCGCCAGTGACCCCCACGCCGACCGAATCCGCTTCGGGGGCGTAGCTCCACAGGACGGCATCGCCCCGGGGACGCAGGAAGCTGGAGTAGAGCATCAGCACCTCTCGCTCGACTTCGAGGTCGACCAGGCCGAGGGTGCGCTGAAGCACGGTGGCACGGGCGCGGCGCTCGTCGGTGATCAACGGGATATGATAGCTCTCCACGGGGTAGCCATCGGCATGGATCAGTTCCACCAGGGCCTGATAGCTCCCGCGGGCGAGGGCGACGCGTTTTTTGTCCCTGAACTTACGCCAAAAGCGTGCTGGTAAACCCCGATCAGGTTCACCGGAGAGGATGGTGCGGATTTCGTTGATGTCCATTTCGATATCCAGACCGACCCCTGCCCATTCTAATCCATGAGCGGTCGTCCAGGCTTTGAAATCCACGTAGCGGGCGGCCGCTTTTTCGTGGTTGTCGAGATTGAACCAGTAGCCATCTTCTTCAGGCAGCAAGAGCCAGGCGATCACCGGCACGCCGGCTTTGTTGAGTCGTTTAACGAGGTCTGCACGTGTTTTCGAGAAGTCCAGGATGCCCAAACTGAGGGATGCATGGATCGCTTTCAGGTCGTCGATGACGAAACGGCCGTCGAACAGTTTGGAAAGGGGTTCGTGTTCCAGTTCACAGAAGAAAGTCAATTGAGGTTGAGACATGCGGTAAACCTCCAGGGTGATGAGGACGGAAAAGCCTGCTGTGGTGAAGTTATTTTACCATTTTGACGGGCAGTACACGGCGCTTAATGAGATGACGCCGGTGATGGCCTTAATCAAATCAACCGGCCAGGCCTTAATCCTCCGGGAAAGGGGGGATGCAGCCTTCATTCATGAGCACATCGGTGGCGGCCTGGGCTGCACCGATCATCGCTTCAGCCCGATCGATGAGCTGCTCGTAGCTCATCAGCACCTGGGCGATGCCCTGGGTTTGGGCCTGGATCCCGACCGCTGCTGCCTGGATGGGGTAAATGGCCATCTCGGTCATGGGCGGCAGGATGTGATCAGCGTCCAGGTCGGCTGTGCCCCAGTCCGCCAGGGCAGCGGCAGCAGCAAAGCACATCTCGTCGGTGATGGTACGGGCGCGCACATCGAGTGCCCCGCGGAAGATGGCCGGGAAACATAGCGCGTTGTTGACCTGGTTGGGAAAGTCCGAACGTCCTGTGGCGACAACGGCAGCACCGGCGGCTTTAGCCTCCCAGGGCCAGATCTCCGGAATGGGGTTGGCGCAGGCGAACACAACCGGGTCGGGGGCCATGCTCGCCACCCATTCGGGGAGAATCACCCCGGGGCCAGGGGTCGCGAAGGCGATGACCACATCCGCACCGGCCATGGCTTCAGGGATCCCGCCGGTGATGCCCTCGGGGTTGGTGGTCTGACACAAAGACCAGGCTGGCGAGAACACGCCGATATCGGTGCGGTGCTTTCCCAGGATGCCACCGGCATCGACCACGATGGTTTTGGCCGGGTCAACGCCCCAGGCGAACAGCAGGCGGGCGCAAGCCACGCCGGCCGCGCCAGCACCGATCAGCGCCAGGCGGATGGCGTGCTTAGCTTTGCCGACGATCTTGAGCGCGTTCATCAGCCCCGCCAGGGTGACGGTGGCAGTGCCTTGCTGGTCATCGTGCCAGACAGGGATGCGGGCAGCCTCCCGCAGGCGGTCGAGAATTTCAAAGCACTTGGGTTGGGCGATATCTTCCAGGTTGATCCCGCCAAACCCCGGCTGAAGGCGCAGCACGGTCTCGATGAAGTCCTGGGGGTCATGGGCGTCCAGCACCAGGGGCACGGCATCCACACCGCCCAGATACTTGAACAGCAGGCACTTGCCCTCCATCACGGGCAGGCTGGCCTGCGGGCCGATATCCCCCAGGCCGAGCACGCGCGAACCGTCGCTGATCACAGCAATGGTGTTGCCGATGTTGGTCAGGTCATACACTTTGGCCGGCGTATCTGCGATGGCCTGGCAGGGGGCGGCCACGCCGGGTGAGTACCAGATAGAAAAATCTTCCATGCCGCGCACCGGGCACTTGGGCAGGGTGGCCATTTTGCCCTGGTAATAGGCATGCCCGCGCATGGCATCGGCGGCGGGCTGTTTGGCTTTGTTGAGCAGGTCGCGCAGCTCGTTTTCGTCGGGTGGATGGGTCATGGGCGCTCTTTTCTGCGCAGTGGAATGGCGCGGGTCGTTATCGTGGGCTAATTTTACCATCGTGGGGGATGGGGGATTAGGGATCAGGAATTAGGTATCAGGTACTTGGTATTTGGAATTTGTCGTAGGGTGCGCATCGCTTTTGCCATTGCGAGGGGGCCGAAGTGATCTCAATGTTATTGGTGGGTTGGCTTTGGATAAATCATGAACTATAAGGCTAGCCCACATACCAGGTCGACTTTATCCAATTCCTCCCAGCCAATCCACCCGACGTACTTTAGCCCAAAGACAAAATTGCCTGCCAAGCGTGACCGGGCACCGACTTCCCACTCACCACTCACAATGCACAGCTCACTGCTCCTTGAGATTGCTTCACCCCCTGCGGGGGTTCGCAATGACAAAAGGGTGTTGTTATCGCGAGCGCAGCGAAGCGAGCTAAATGTTATTGGCGGGTTGGCTTTGGATGTACACTCAAAATCTGTTCTTGGCCATGTACCAAGTTGTCCTTAACGACTTTTCCCCCGCCAACCCACCCTACAAATAAGGGGTTCGCAATGACAAAAGGGTGTTGTCATCGCGAGCGCAGCGAAGCGAGCTCAGTCCATGGCCCCACCTCCGATGTAACCCTTTACAAAATAATCTCCGTCAAGCACAATCGAGCACTGATTCCCCCTTCACCGTTCACCCTTCACCACCCTCATTTTTTGCTATAATGAGACTGTTCACATACTATCGAGAAACGGAGTTTTCCGAAGCATGACGGAACCAACCTCGCAAGCACGCAAAGTTAGCATCCGTGTGGATTATTTTATCGCTTTGGTGGTTGCCCTGCACAGCCTGTTCTTCCTGGTGTACTGGTTTGCCGTGGGGGCTTTCAAGGCAACAGTGGATGATTTCGTGACAGGGCTGATCGGCGTTGAGTTGCCATACGTCACGTTGGTGATGGTCCTCACCGCGTTGGTCTTCCTGGCGACGCTGTTCCGCTTTATGGGGCTGCGCCAGGCGGTCAAAACGGGCGATTGGTATCCGGCCACCCCGGATTGGATCTTTTATGTCGTCTGGCCGCTGTTCTTGGCTGGCTTTTACGGCGCGATGCTGGTCATCTTCCGCCAGGACCCCAGCCAGCGGGGTGTGGTGCGCCATCTGCTGGGGCTTTCCCGCCTGGTGGTGGACGCGCTGCTGTTCCTGCTGGCAGCGGTATGGCTGCGGCGTTTGATCCTCTACCTGAGAGGCAGGCAGCAGAAGGCAAGCAAGCGCTGGCCATGGACGGCTGCCATCACCCTGGCTTTGGTGACCCTGGTGGGGCTCTGGCTGGTGCCAACGCTATTCCCGCCCAGCTGGACTTACCAGGGTGATCTGCCGACCAAACCGGCATTGATCGCCCACCGGGGGGCCTCCATGCTCGCCCCCGAGAACACCCTGGCTGCTGTCGACCTGGCGGCCTCTCACCAGGCGCTGGGCGTCGAAATCGATGTGCGCCTCAGCCTGGATGGTGTCCCCTTCCTGATGCATGATGATACATTGGCACGCACCACCAATGTTGCCGAGGTGTTCCCCGCACGCGTCCAGGAGCGGGCTTCGAGTTTCACACTGGATGAAATCAAATCGCTCAACGCCGGGTTGTGGTATATCCAGAATGACCCCTTCGGCACCATCAAGGCCGGCCAGGTTTCGCAATCTCAATTGAGCATCAACCAGGGCCAGGCAATCCCCACGCTGGCTGAAGCGCTGGAGGCTGTCAAGGCACACGGCATGGTGATCATGTTTGATTTGCGCTACCCGCCTGCCGAGCATCCTTTTTATGATGATTTCTTTGAAATTGTGCTGGAGCTGTGCTTGGATGCACGCATGAACAGCGACCTCTGGTTCCTGCTCAGCCAGGAACAACTGCCAGTGGTGATGGAACGTGCGCCGCAGATGACGCGGGTGGCAGGCGTGTCGAGCACTGACCTGCCTGATGTGTCGACCCTGCAGGCACTGGGATATGAAATCGTCAATGTGGATCACGGCATCCGCACGGTGGATATCCAGAGGTATCGCGCCCAGGGACTGGGCGTGAACGTCTACACGGTTGATGAACCCTGGCTGTTTTCGCAATTCTGGCTTGCAGGGGTGACCTCGGTCACGACCAATAATGTTCACACCTTCAACCAGCTCGACAGGCCGGTGCTGAACGTGTCGTATGCCCGCTTCGTGCTCCTGTGGGGGTTGTATGGCATCATTGTAGCCATCTGGCTGGCGAGCAGTCAGCCGGAACCTGAACCTGTCCCACCTGAGAAGATGGAGCCGGTGAATTTGATGGACCTTGACTTTGGACCTGATGTGATCGTGGAGGTCCCCGAACGAGGTATGGGACAAGAGGAAGACATTGAGGCATCGGGTGCTTGGGAGGATGCCGGCTCAGTCCCTGAGGAATCGGATGAGTCTCAGCCTGATCTGGACCCACAGGCGTAAAATTGAGTAGAAATTTCCAATACCGCAAATAAGAAAGAAGGAATGCATCATGACAAAAATTCTTGTGGTTGGCAGTATCAATATGGACCTGGTTGTGCGCGTTCCGCATCCGCCTGCCCCGGGCGAGACGGTTTTGGGCGGTGATTTTGAGACCTTCCCTGGCGGTAAAGGCGCCAACCAGGCTGTGGCCGCAGCGCGGATGGGGGCTGAGGTGACCATGGTGGGGCGCGTTGGCAATGATGATTTTGGTAACACCCTTATCCAGGGATTGGTTGACAATAATGTTAAAACCACCCATGTGGTCAAAGATCATGAGGCTGCCAGCGGCGTCGCCCTGATTGCGGTCGCGGAGGATGGGGAGAATTTGATCGTGGTCGCCTCAGGTGCCAATATGGCGCTTTCCGTTGAGGATATCCACAAAGCAGTTGACCTGATGCGGGAGACCGATTTGCTGCTGATGCAGCTCGAAAGTCCATTGGATGTGGTATCCGCTGCTGTTGAATTAGCGCATGCGCACCAGATTCCCGTGGTGCTCAACCCGGCACCCGCACAGCCTCTGTCAAAAACGCTGCTGGCCAGTGTGGATGTGCTCACGCCCAACGAAAACGAACTGGCTCTCCTTACGGGCGAGGATGACCTCGAAAAAGGCGTTCAATCCCTGCGGGAGTGGGGTGTGAAGACGGTGGTGGTCACCCTGGGTTCAAAGGGGGCGCGGGTGGTCAACGATTCGGTCGATCAATTCCTGCCGGCCTACCAGGTGACCGCGGTGGATACCACTGCTGCAGGTGATGCCTTCAACGGTGCGCTGGCTGTGGCGCTTGCTGAGGGAAAGCCCTTGCTCGAAGCCGTGCACTATGGCATGGCCGCAGGCGCCCTGGCGGCGACGAAGATGGGCGCTCAGCCCTCCCTGCCCACCCGGTCAGCAGTAGAGGAGTTTTTAACCCGCGAATCCCCGGCTGTTGATTGACCCTGCTGATTAATAGGGAAGAATCTAGGAGCAGTGAAGAATATGGAGCAAGAAGCCAGAAGGATGTTTGCTAAGTCGCACAATTGTGCCCAATCGGTGCTGGGCCAGTTTGCAGAACGATTTGGGCTGGAGCGCGACTTGGCCCTAAGGATCGCCACGCCTTTCGGTGGCGGCATCGGGCACAGCGATCAGTTGTGCGGCGCAGTCAGCGGGGCGATCATGGCTATCGGGTTGGCTGAGGGCTCCGCTGAGAATGAAAAATCGCAACGGGAAGTCTGCTATGCCCATGTGCGGGAATTATTGGCACAATTTTCAGCCCAGCACGGGTCCATCACCTGCCCGGGTCTGCTCGGGTTGGACCTGAGCGACCCTGATGCGTATGCTCAAGCCCATACCCTGGGTTTGTTTCAAACCTGCTGCCCGGATTATGTCGGCGATGCCGTCAGGATCACCGTGAATTTATTGGGATTGAATAACTAGGTTTCCCCTCTGGCTGATGGACTCCTCTCGAGTGAGATTGTCTGACCCAAAATTTGCTAGTTAAGAAGTGTATAGATGAGGTAATTGACTGGTTCTGTACACAAACCGCGCCTGGCAGCACACCTAGAGGTAACAGTTACCAATCTGGAAGCGAAATAGGCTGGCAAGTGGGGGATTGTAGTCGGTATCCTTGCCCTGGACTCGAACATCGTGGTGGTTATAGTCTTTTTTTGCGATGATATAGCGGTTTGATCTCTCTCCTGCATTTTAAAAAATTTCCGGTATCACCACATTTTGTCAGCACATCGACCGCGCCACAGACTCGTTTATTAGCGAAGGAATGTATTTTAACCAGATTTTAAATAAGCTACTGAGGCGGTCTTGATTTTTGTGATCAATAATGATAATATAGTTGTACAAATGCACACATCGAGAACAAATGTTACATAAAGGCGGTTAAGCTTTCCCGTGGATATTAACCTCGAAGACTATCGCGATTGTGTCAGGGTCGCCAAACTGTACTATGAAGGCAGCCTGACCCAGCAAGAGATTGCCAAGATGCTCGGCTTGTCGCGGGTAAAAGTGCACCGCATCCTCAATCAAGCCAGAGATCTGGGCATCGTTGAGATCAAAATCCATACCCCTGCCAATGAAAAGTTCCTCGAACAGGAGCATCAACTCATCCTGCGGCATAACCTGCGTGATGCCCTGGTGGTTCCCCCTTCTGCGGGAGAAGAACCGATATATGACAACCTCGCCCAGGGCGCGGCGCGTTGGCTGGCGTCTAAAATTGAACCCGGAACCCGGATTGGGTTGGGCCTGGGGCGCACCATTTCCTACCTGCCCAAGTATTTCATTGTTGGCGCGCAAGTTGAGTGCATTTTCACCGAAATCGTTGGTGGGTCACTTGAAAACTCGGGGGGGATTGCCAAATACAATGTGACCTCCAAGCTGGCGGATATCGCCGGCGGACGGGCCGAGCTGCTGTATGCCCCCAACATGGTGTCTAACCCGGCATTGCGCCAGAGCCTGATCTCTGAACCTGCTGTTGCCGATGCCCTCGAGCGTGCCCGCAGTTGCGACATAGTGGTGCAGAGCGTGGGCACGGTTGATGAGACGGCCATCCTGTACGTTGAAGACCGCATCGAGCGGGCCGACTTGGATGCTTTGCAAGCCGCCGGTGCGATCGGCGACGCACTTGGCCACTATTTTGATGTGAACGGCCAGCCGGTTTCGACCTTTATGGACGATCGCATCATCGGGATAGGGTTGGACGACCTCAAAAACGTTCCATGGAGCGTGGTCGTGGCGGGCGGTGAGGAAAAGCACGCAGTGATCCAGGCAGCTTTACAAGGCGGTTTTTTCAACGTATTGATCACCGATACGGACACAGCCGCCTTTTTATTGCAGCAAGGTCCACCAGTAAAAACTGAATAGGATTTAGAGAAAACTATGTTAGCAACTTACCTGACTGCGGAAGTGATCCAAATTAAAATTGAGGTCAAAGATTGGGAAGCGGCCGTGCGGGCCGGGGGCCAGCTTTTGTTTGAGGCTGGCAAATGCACCTCCGGCTATATCGATGCCATGGTGCGCACCGTTCATGAAATGGGGCCATACATGGTGCTGGCACCGGGTTTGGCCCTGGCGCACGCCCGGCCGGAAGACGGCGTCAGCGAGGTCGGCTTGAGCCTAGTCACCTTGCAGACTCCGGTTAATTTTGGTAATGCCGCCAACGACCCGGTTGAGCTGGTGATCTCGTTTTGCGCTGTTGATCACGAAAGCCATGTGGATGTGCTCAAGGCGTTGGCGATGTTCCTGCGCGAAGAAGAAAATCAAAACCTTCTGCGCAACGCGGAAACTGTTGAACAAGTTCTGGGTGCTTTTTCAGCCCAGGATTAAGGAGATTTGATCCCAATGAAGAGATTAAGAATTATGACTGTGTGCGGGTTTGGCTTGGGTACATCCCTGGTACTAAAAATGACCTTGGATGAGGTGCTGAGCAACCACAACATCAAAGCCGAGACGTTCTGCTCCGATGCTGAAACCGCAGTCGGCCAGCGCTTTGACCTGGTGATCACCTCGCGCGATATGGAAAAGCTATTCGCCAATGTGCCAGAACCGGTAGTGGTGGTGGATAACTTCCTCAGCACGGACGAAGTCCAGGAGAAAGCCATCCCGGTCATCCAGAAGATGATGGAAGAATAATTTTCCATGCCCGATCGTTTCTATTTTGGCGCCTCCTATTCGCCGCTGGTGTTTTCCGAAGCCGAATGGCTGCATGACCTATCCTTGATGCACCAGGCGGGCATGAACCTGGTGCGCCTGGGGGATGTGCATGGCTCATGGGACCTGATCGAACCGCGACCAGGAGAGTACCAGCTTGAAAAACTCGACCAGTTTTACCGGATGGCGGCCGATTATGGCATTGAGATCATCATCAGCACGGGTGCGTCCGGCCCGCCGCTGTGGCTCGCCAGAGAGCACCCTGGCATCACCCTGCTGAGCAGCTGCGGCACGCGCTATCCCCTGGGTGCATCCTACCACTGGACATGCATCCACAACCCGGCCTACCGTGAAGCCCTCACCAGCTACATCCACACCCTGCTTGACTTCACTGCACAGCACCCTAACCATTTTGGCTGGCAGGTCAGCAATGAGCTTGGTTTCCCCTTCCTGCCACCGCGCGGGGAAGACCAGCTGGGCCTGTATTGTTACTGCGAAAACTGCCAGGATCGGTTTCGTCAGTGGATCAGGGAAAAATACCGCGACCTGGATGCCCTGACCCAAGCCTGGGCCTGGGGAACGACCTATTTTGTTTACAACGATTGGTCGGATGTGTTTCCGCCAGAAAGCCTGCCCGAAGCCTGGGCGAGCGTCACCCGCTGGTTGGATTGGCGCCTGTTCTGGCAGGCCGCCTTCGCCGACTTTGCGGGCTGGCAGCACGACATGATTAAAACCCAGGACCCGGACCACCCGACATCCGTGAATGTGTTCAATTTCAAAAGCTACGACCGGTTTGGTGTCTATACTGGCCTGGATCAGTGGCGGCTGGCAGAGATCGTCGATCACATTGGCTACGACCTTTACCCGGGGAGCGGCAACAAGCTCACCACGCGGCCGGAACACATTTCGATGTTCCTGGACCATGGGCGCAGTGTGGCCAAGGTCACCGGGCGCGATTACTGGCTGCATGAGGTGGAATCAGGCCCGATCGGCGGCTGGGTGATGGGCCCTGACCGTTCTACTAATGCTGCCGATATCCAGCGCTATTGCGTTGAAGCCCTGGGGCACGATGTGAAACTGATGCTGTTCATGCCGTGGCGGGAATGGCACTACCAGCCGCTGCACTGGGGGGCCCTGGTTCATCTTGATGGTGAACCCACACCGCGCTTACGCGCTGTTGCCCGACTGGGGACCTTTCTCATCAAGTATGGGCAGGAGATCCTGGCATCTTCGGTGACCACACCCAAGGTCGCTCTGCTCGATTCCAAGAAAAACGCGATCTTTTTTCGGGGCGTAGACCAGGATGAAGACCTGTTCACCGCGCAGCGGGGCGCGTATTGTGCTGTGTGGGAGCTGGGTTTTGACGTGGATTTCGTCAGCCCGACACAGGTTACCCAGGGCGCCATGAGTTATCAGGAGATCCTGCTGCCCATGATGGGCCTGATCGAACGCGAGACCGCCCAGTCCCTGGCGGATTTTGTGCATCGCGGCGGGTTACTGGTTGGGTTTGCACGCTGCGCCACCCTGGACGAACGCGGGTGGTTTTACACCCACGCGCCTGGGGCTCCTTTAGCCGCTGCTTTTGGGTTAAGGCGGGTGGAACCCGACTTATTGTCCTCAACCGAGATCATTTTTGATGGCAGGTCTTACCAGGGCTATTGGAACCGTGACCTGGTGACAGTTAAACCTGAAACCCAGGTGCTGGCAACATTCAGTGACGGCCATCCGGCGGTCACCCTGCACCGTTATGGGGCAGGCTATGGCTTATACATCGCTACCCAGGCGGACGCCGGACATGTCAAGCATGCGCCATCTTTATTGCAGGATGTGCTCAAAGCTGTGCATCGCCAGCTGGGCTTCGCACCGCGCGTGCAGGTACTTGAACCCCACAATCCAAAACGGGCTATCGACCCGCATGTGCTGGATACCGCAGATTATTCCTTCTTGCTGGTGACTGCACCCAATTCCGCATCCAGCAACTTCACAGTGGTGTTAAACGATGATAGGAGAGCAAAACGTGTCCAGCTTGTTTACCCTGCGGCTGAACCCCTCGACTGGTCGCAAGGGGATGGGCAACTCTCCATCATCGTTTTCACGCAACCGGAAAAGGAGGTGACGATCATCAAAATTGAATGGCTTTAATCGGAAAAACCTGAGTTGATTTATTTTCTATCATATAAAGGAGAAACATAATGGATGTTGGCGTAATCTTTAATATCGTCCCCCGCTTGCTGCCCACATTGATGCTGGGGCTGGTCGCCATGGTCGGTTTGATTTTGCTGAAAAAGACCTTTAGCGAGATCCTTACCGGAACAATCAAAACCATGGCGGGCGTACTCGTGCTCTTCACTGCTGTGGACGTGCTGGTTGGGGTCATCACCTATGTGTCTGACCTGTTTGGCATGGTGTTCGTTTATGAAGGTCAGGCTGTGGCTGCAGACTGGGTTGCTTTCCTGGCCACTTATGGCGTCGAGATCGTCCTGGTGATGGTGTTCGGCTTCCTGGTGAACCTGTTCTTCGCCAGGGTGACCAAGTGGAAGTACGTCTTCCTGACCGGGCACATCATGTTCTGGAATGCGTTCATGGTGGTGGCTGGTTTAGCCGACAGCGGTGCGCTGCGGGGTGTTGCCCTGGTAGTGATTGGCAGCCTCGTGCAAGGCTTCCTCTCCACGCTGCTGCCCGCCCTGATCGCACCTTTTGTCTTCAAGCTGACGGGCAAAAAAGACTTTACGATTGGCCACTCCACAACCATCCTGGCTGTGATCGGTGCCCTGCTTGGGAAGTGGTTTGGTGATCCTTCCAAGTCGACGGAAGATATGGAAGTCCCCGAAGGCTTGTCGTTCATTAAGTCGATGACCGTCTCGACCTCGCTGATCATGTTCCTGATCTTCCTGGTGATGGGCTTTATCGTCGGTTTGCCCGCAGCGGCAGGCGCCTTTACTGGCGGCGTGGTCTGGCTGTGGTTCCTGTGGATCATCATGCAGTCCGTGCTGTTCGGCGCAGGTTTGGTGATCTTGCTGACTGGTGTGCGCATGATGCTGGGCGAGATCGTGCCGGCCTTCAGTGGTATTGCCAAAAAGATCGTGCCCGATGGCATCCCCGCCCTCGACTGCCCGATGGTGTTCCCCTATGGGCAGAACGCCCTGATGATCGGTTTCCCGATCGCCATGATCGCTTCGCTGATCACCCTGGTGCTGTTCAATGTGTTTGGCTATCCTTATCTCCTGCTGCCCCTGGTGGTTGCGGCCTTCTTTGATGTCGGCCCCGCCGCCGTGCTGGCCAATGCCACAGGCGGACGGCGCGGTGTGATCATTGCTTCCATTGTGGGCGGTGTGCTGTTGATCGTCTTCCAGGCGATTTCGCTGCCGTTTGTGTTCAACACCGCGGCTGGCTTCCTGAACGCCTTTGGCGGCAACGACTTCTCGATCATCGCCATCGTGGTCGGCGGGCTTACCCGTTTGGTCACGGGCCTTTTCTAACTAACATTTCTCGTTTAGCGTGGTCCCTCATCTGATGGGGGACCACTTCTTATATCTACGTATATGACACATAAAATCGGCATTCATCTTTCGTATTGGCAGGAATCCTGGTCCGACCCGCTCATTCCGCTGTTCCAGCGGGCGAAAACGGCCGGCTTTGACCTGGTTGAGCTGCCGCTGCTGGCGCCTTTCACGATGGATTTTCCTGGGTTGAAATCAGCGCTGGATGCGCTTGGCCTGTCGGCCAGCTGCGGTACCGGCCTGGGCCAGCAGACCGACATCACCTCGCCAGATCCTGACACCAGGGCGGCGGGTATGGCTCACCTGCAGGCCTGCCTGGAGGGGGCAGCCATTTTGGGCAGCCCGGTGCTGGGCGGGCTGACCTACGCGCCCTGGGGCATCTTCCCTGACACAGACCGCACAGCCCGGCGGGCGCAATGTGTGGAATCGCTGAAACAAGCCGCTGTGTTGGCTGAATCCCTCAATGTGACGTTGTGCCTGGAGGTCGTGAACCGTTTTGAGGGGTATTTGCTCAACACGGTCCAGCAGGGCTTGGCGCTGATAGAGGATGTGGGGCACCCTAACCTCAGGCTGCATTTGGACACCTTTCACATGAACATTGAAGAGGATGACCTGGCAGGCGCCATCCGGCTGGCTGGCGAGAAGTTGGGGCATTTTCACTGTGTGGCCAATAACCGCAAAGCGCCCGGCCGGGGGCATATCGATTGGGCCGGGGTGCGTTCAGCGCTGCACAGCATCGCGTACCGCGGCTTCCTGGTGGCGGAGTCCTTCGTCAACCCGGCAGGCGAGGTTGGCCAGGGTCTCTACATCTGGCGGGATCTGGCGGACTCGCTGGACGCCAACGCACAGGAAATCGCCCGCTTCCTGCGGCAGGAGGTTGCTTTTGACGATTGACCTGCAAGGCTTTACAAACTTATTCTATTATCTGCATGGCACGTTTGTTGAGCATGCCCCTCGCCTTAACAGGCTGGATGCGGCCATCGGCGATGGTGATCATGGCGATACCATGCTGCGCGGCTTCCGGGCGGCGGCCCGCACGGTCCACTTGGGGGGCTTCGCCCATATCGGTGAGCTGTTTGAGGCGGCCGCCAACACCCTGGCGGAGGAGACGGGGGGCGCCATCGGCCCCTTGATGGCGGCATTTTTTGGTGAGGGCGGGCTGGTTTTTTCCGGGATGCATGCAGCGGGTCTTACAGAAGTGGTTTCATTTCTTGGGCAAGGCCTGGAGGCCGTGCAACAGGTGGGCGGTGCCAAACCCGGCGATAAAACCCTGCTGGACGCCCTGCACCCGGCCGTGGAGGTGCTCTCAAGGGGAGAAATTGACGATCTCCAGGCTGCCTTGCAGGCGGCGGTCAGCGCGGCGCAGACTGGCGCACAACACACAGGGGACCTTCAAGCAAAAATGGGCCGGGCGAGGTTCGTGGGCGAACGCGGCCTGGGCCACCCCGACCCGGGCGCAGTCAGTTTCACGCTGATCCTGGAGGCGCTGCTGGCCATCGCCCAGGGAAAAGCAGTCCAACCGCCGGACCTGGACCCCGTGGCGGAAAAATTAACACCAAAACCTGCCGGTAAGTTCCTGAACGACCCTGGGGAGATGATCTCTGAGGATAACTGCGGCCTGGCCCTGGCCTACCCGGGACTGGTGCGGCTGACAGACACAGGCTTGCTGGTGAGAGCCCAACCCAAACCCATGGGCAGGGTCGGGCTGGCGATCGGGCATGGAGGCGGGCATACACCTTCCATGGGCGGTTTTGTCGGGCCCGGCCTGTTGGACGCCGACGTTTACGGCCCACTGTTCACCTGCGCCTCGGGGCTGAAGATCGCCCGGGCAATTGAACAGGCCGAGCAGGGCGGCGGGGTGGTGCTGCTGGTGTCTAACCACGCCGGCGATGTGCTCAACGCCCGTTTGGCGGTGCGGCGCGCAGAGCAGCTCGGCATCCCGGTGGTGATGGCCTTTTCAAGCGACGATGTGGCCACGGCGCCGCGCTTGGCTTTTTCTGAACGGCGCGGCCTGGGCGGACTGCTGTTCATGCTCAAGGTGGGGGGCGGCGCAGCTGAAGGCGGGTTGGCGCTTACGGCCGTTGCTGACCTGATGCAGCGGGCCAATGAGCGCACCGCCACCCTGGGGGTGGCCTCACAGGCACCCCGGCACCCGGTGAGCGGAGAAAAACTGTTTGACCTGCCTGCGGGGCAGATTGAGGTCGGGACGGGTGTGCACGGTGAGGTGGGAGTCTACCGCGGCGAGCTGATGCCGGCCAAGAACCTGGTTGAGATGATGCTGGCAAAACTGATCCCGGATTTGGACGCATTTTTGCAGGACCGCGTATGGGTATTCCTGAATGGCAGCGGCGGCACCTCGCAGATGGAACTGCACATTCTTTACCGCAACGTCCACCAGGCTTTGACCGGGCAGGGCCTGCAGGTGGCATCCGGGGTGGTAGGCTCGTTCTTCACGACCCTCGAGATGGGCGGTTTTTCCCTGAGCCTGTGCGCGCTGGATGAAGAATCCGCCGCCTGGTGGGATGCACCGGCCTCAAGCCCGGCCTTTCGCTGGCCGCTGGCCTGAAATAAGGCATAGGAGAGACCATGAAAAGCATTCGCAAACCGAAAATCGGCCTGGTGGGGATGATGGCGCACCCCTTCAGGGGCGATAAGGAAGGTTATTTTGCCGGTGACGGGCAGGCCATGCACGCCATGGCTGAGCAGCTCGATTTTGAGCTCAACATCATCACCGGGGGGATCTACAGCCTGGAGGATGCGCGCAACGCGGCCGATGTGCTGGCGAACTGGGGTGCGGATTACCTCCTGGTGCAATCCAGCTCCTTTGCCGGGGGTGATTTTATCCGTCCCTTTGCCCAAACAGGGGTTCGGATCGGCCTGTGGGCCGTGCCGGAGGGGCCGCCCAGCGCTGAAGGCGGCCTGCCGCTCAACAGCTTTACCGGGCTGAACATGTACAACAGCATCCTCAAGCGGTACCTGCTGGCTTATCCCCACCCGGTCAAGTGGTTTTTTGGGCGCCCGCAAGACCCCCTGTTTTTACAGCGTTTCACGGTCACCGTGGCTGCCCTGCGGGCGGTGGTCAACCTGGAAGGCGCCCGGATCGGTTTGCTGGGGGGTGTTGCACCCGGGTTTGACAATTTGATCGTCGACCCGCGGGTGTATGAGGTCAAATTGGGCGTGCGTGTGATAGACCTGGAACTGGATGCCCTGCTGGGGCGGGCCAGGCAGGTTGGCGATGGCGATGCGGTCGATAAAGCCGCCCAGGAGATCGCCGGGCCTGGAGTAAGGCTGGCAGAAGGCATGCGCAAGCACCTGGCTGCCCTGGCGAAACTGCAGCTCGGCATGCAAGCTCTGGCAGAATCTCACCAGCTCGACGCGCTGGCCCTGAGCTGCTGGCCCCGCTTCCAGGTTGAACCGGGTGTGGCTGTGTGCAGCCTGGTGGGGCAGCTGAACACCCTCGGGCTGATCACCGCCTGCGAGGGTGATGTGCCCTCAGCGGCCGGGATGCTGGCGCTGCATTACCTCACCAACGGCGAGGTGGTCACGCTAATGGACTTGGTCTCGATCGACCCTGCGGATGATTCGGCTTTGCTGTGGCACTGCGGCCCGACCTCGCCCCTGCTGGCAGGCGAAGGCGGCACGGCCATGGACTCGCTGTGGTTGTTTGACGGACCAGAAGGCCAGCCCATGGGACTGCACAATGACCTGGTGCTGCGGGCCGGCACCGTCACCGTGATGGGCTTCACACCGCAGCTTGATCACCTGGTGGTCTTCGAAGGGCGGATTGACCCCGAAAAACCTTCCTACAAGGGCAGCCGGGGCTGGCTGAAGGACATTCACATCGATGGGGAGGCGCTATCGATCCCGGCGCTGGTGGAGACTTTGGTCTTGGCTGGCTATCAGCACCATTACCCGCTGGCTTACGGCCGGCTGACCTCTGCAGCCATCGAGATGGCTGCCTATGCAGGCATCCCGCTGTGGGAGGCAGAAGGCGAGCGCGATTACCTGAAACCCGCCTGAGCGGTCAACCGCATACACCGTTTTAGCATTCGTTTTTTCCGTGGTTTTATCCCGATTAACCCTGGCTGTGATGGGGGCTTTTTGCCCTGCACCTGCTTGCAGTTAGGCACCTTTAGACCCCATGCCGATAGCGGGTTGCCGGGCACATTGCGTGCACAACCCGTCCACAGGTTTGGGTTGGCACGGCAGAGGCTGATGTTATTATGCTGGCATCATGGGAAGCGCCCCGGTGTGTTAATAAATGCATTTTCCCCGGATAGAATCCTTTTCCCCATTAAAAATCATGATACAATAATGTTGGTGGGGACCGGAGCGTGTCTTCTTCACCAAATGGGTTACAGGGTAAAAATATGAATAACAACGCGAGCTTGTCAACTGATAATCGCCAGGACTTGTAATTGATTAATTTGCGCCTTAGTGCGCAAATTTTTGTTTTAGCTAAGGCTCGCACGAATATTGCAATAAAAGAGGAGGTGTTTATTGAAGAACTGGCTTTCAAGGATCGTTTAAGAACATCGTATAGAGCAAATTTTGGAGGACTTGATGAAAAAAATAGTGTTTAAGATATTCACGCTGGTGATACTGCTCGGTTTTATGGTATCACCGGCCATTGCGCAGGTACCCGATGGCGGGGTTGATTCCTGGCAGAAAGGCCTGGGCGACCCCCAACCGGCAACGGTAGATTTCGTGCAGAGTTTTGCCAGGGTAGACAGCTTCATTGTCTTGCTTGAGGAGCCCTCATTGGTCTCCTACCGTGGTGAAATTCGGGGCTTAGAGCGCCCCGGGCGCACAGTCGCCGGGAAGCTGGATGTGACCGACCCTGCGTCGGTTGCTTACCTGGATTATGTCAATCAGGTCCAGGACGATGTGATCCAGCGAGCCGAAACTGCCCTCAACCGTAGTTTGGAGATCGAATTTCGCTATGACGTGATCCTGAACGGCTTTTCCGCTGCGATGAGCGCAGAAGAGGCGGCGCAACTGTTGACCCTGCCAGGTGTCCGCACGGTCTACCCCAATGAAGTCTGGCAGCTGACCACCGATGTGAGCCCAGAATTTCTCGGTGCTGACGCGATCTGGGGAGGGACCAGCACACCCAGCGGGATAGATTCCACAGGTGAAGGCATGCTCGTGGGCATCCTGGATACCGGCATCAATATGGATCATCCCTCCTTTGCCGAGGTGGGCGGTGATGGCTATGAGCACACCAACCCCTTTGGTGATGGGGTTTTTAAGGGTCTGTGTGAGACCGACCAGGACGATTATATTTGCAACAACAAATTGGTAGGCGTATATGCCTATACCCAGGCCTACGAAACCCTGTATGGGGAAGACCACCATGCCCACGGTTCGCATACGGCCTCCACGGCTGCCGGGAATTACCTTGAGGAAGTGGATTTTGATGGCATGCAGATCAGCATTTCCGGTATGGCACCCCATGCCAACATCATCGCTTATGATGTTTGCTATTTAGATGGCTGCCCGAATGCCTCCTCAGTCGCTGCAGTGCAGCAGGCTATCGTGGATGGCGTGGATGTGCTCAACTATTCCATCGGCCCGAACTCCGCCGTGAATCCATACACAAACCCGGTTGAGATGGCCATGCTTGAAGCCATGGATGCCGGCATTTTGACTTCAACCTCTGCGGGCAACGCCGGCCCTGGCGCATCGACGGTGTTCAAAGCACCCCCCTGGACGGTTGTGACCGCCAACAGCACCCACGGGCGCATCTTTGGCTTCCCTGTGGAAGTATTCGAGAGCGGCGAAACGCCCTACGAAGCGGTGGCTTTACCCGGAGCAGGCTTGCCCTTCAGTGAGGATCTGCTCGAAACACCGATCCGCTGGGCAGGGGATGACGTCCTGGCGAACTACACGGGATGTGCGGCCTTCAGCACGGATTTCTTTGACAGCGCGGTTGCCTTGATCTCTCGTGGTACTTGTAACTTCTCAGTGAAAATTGATAACGCCGCTGCTGCTGGTGCGCTGGGCGTGCTGGTTTACAACAATTCCGGCGGCCCGCCGATTGTGATGGGCGGCACGGAAACCACCACTATCCCATCGGCGATGCTCGACAAGGAAGATGGCGATGCGATCGTTGCCATGGCGTCTGGGACCCTGCTGGTGAACGTGTACAAGGATCAAATCCCGGCATTCAAAGCCATCTGGGCCGACATTCTCGCGCAAGGCAGTTCGAGGGGCCCCTATGCCATGCTGGATATCCTCGAGCCTGAAGTGGCAGCACCCGGCACGAACATTTTGGCCGCCTACAACACCCCTGGGGCTGAAGCGCCTTTCGGCGGCGTTGGCGAAGACACTGAGATCAACCTGATGTCCGGTACCTCGATGGCCAGCCCGCACGTTGCAGGCGCTTCGCTGCTGCTGATGGATTTGTTCCCCACGTGGACGCCGATGCAGATCAAATCGGCCATCACCATGTCGGCCAAGCTGCCGATGGTCAAAGATGACGGGGTCACCCCAGTCGACCCGTTCGATGTGGGCGTTGGGCGCCTCGATCTGAGCAAAGCAGCCCTGATCGGCCTGACCATGGATGAAACCATGGATAACTTCCTGGCGGCTGACCCTGCCGAAGGCGGCGATGTTAAAACCCTCAATATCCCCTCGTATCAGAACCGCCAATGTGTGGGCTTATGCTCCTTCACCCGCACCTTCACGGCGGTGGTGGATGCGACTTACGAGGTGACCGTGGATGCGCCCTTGGGCGTTGAGATCATCGCGACACCCAGTTCTTTCTCCATTTTGGAAGGCGGGGAGCAGGAGATCACCTTCGAGATTGATGTGATGGATGCCGAGCTTGGCGATTGGCAGTTTGCGCTGGTCACCCTGGCCACAACAGACACATTTGAGGATGACAGCCCTATCACTGACGCGCGGTTCCCCATCGCAATCATTCCGGATGCGGGTAACCTGCCCGGTCTGGTCCGCAAGGATGTTTTCCGCGATGCGGGCGGCCATGTGCTTGAGGACCTGTATGCCCTTGAGATCACTGACCTGACCATCGAGACCGCAGGCCTGACCGAAGCAGCCCTGTTCGAATTTGAGCTGGCTGGCGACCCCACCAATGGTGACCCCTTTGAAAACCTGGATGACGTGTGGTATACCACCTTCACCATTCCCGACGGGACTAAGCGGGTGGTGATGGAGATCCTGGAGACCACAGCGGTGGACCTTGACCTGTTCTTCGGCCTTGGGCCAACACCTACTGAAGGAACCCTGTGGGATTATGCGGCCACCTCTGGAACCTATGAATACCTGAGCTGGGTCGACCCGATCCCGGACACTTGGTGGGTGCTTGTTCAGAACTGGGGCGGCACGGCGACCCCAGACGACGTTACCCTGGCCCTGGCGATTGTGCCTGATGACCCCTCGACCAACTTTGAGGTCTCAGGCCCGGCATCCGTGGAAGGGCTTGAACCCTTTGATCTCGAGATCACCTGGGATGAACCCGATATGGAACCCTTGTCGGCTTGGTACGGCTGGTTCAGCGTAGGCCCAGACCCGGATAACCCGGGGATGGTTGGCGAGACGGAATTGAACCTCTACCGCCGCTACGACGACGTCACCAAGCTGGTTGATCCCTTTGTGGCTGAATTTGAAGACGTGGTCACATTTACCCTGACGATTGAACCCAACCGGACGGGCAAAGACCTGTACTACCTCCTGGAGGATGTGCTGCCAGAGGGCGTGACGTATGTGGCCGATTCACTGGAGACCACAGGCACCTTTACCGAGGCTGTGTACGACCCGGTGACCAACACCGTCAGCTGGGAGGGCACGGTCCCCAAGATCGAATACACCTATTTCGTTTCGGATAACGACAACAACCCGGAGTATTGCGATACACCGTTGTTCGGTGGTGGATATTTTGACCTGAAAGCAGTCGGTGTTAATCCTAACCCAGGTATTGTTGGAGACAGTTTCATCTGGTCGTATACCACCCTAGGTGTAGGTCAGGAGTATTATGGTGAGGTGATCCCAACTAAACCAACCTTCACATCAGATGGATATATCTATATGTATCCATTTGATCCAGATCTTGATTGGTGGGAGTGGGAAAATCAAAACTTCCCTGATCCAACCCGGCCTAACGGCATCGTCGCACCCTGGATGCGTGACATGGTGATTGTCTATGAAGCAGGGGAAAAGGGTGTCAGTGCAGCTACTATTAGCAGCGGAGCAGGTTGGGTGGTTCAATTTGATAATGTTGTTGATTATTACAGCCTTGTGTACCCAGATATTCTTCCATACAACGAGATGGATTTCCAAATTTGGTCATGGCTGGAAGCTGACCCGGCTGTCGGATGGCCTGATATCGTGATTGCGTTTGATAATGTGGTAGGAGATTGGGCCTGGAGTGGTGATTGGGGGACAGTCGGACTTGAAAATTCCGATGGGACGGTTGGCACCACGTATGCTTATGATGATTGGACACCTTCTACGGGTGACATTATCTGCTTCGACTATGCTGAAGTAGGGGCCGAGCCTATCGTGATCACCTTCGATGTGACGGTTGACGTTGATGTGCCAGAAACCCTGATCACGAACATTGTCAATCACACCGCCGACGGCTTTGGCATGCGCGAGGAGCAGGCTTATGGTTACTTGTGGGTCAACTTCTCAGCGCCGGTGGCACTGGACCAGACTTTGGAAACCGAAGAGGACGTCCCGCTGCCCCTGACCTTGACCGCTGAAAACCTGTCCCCCGGTCCGGTCACCTGGGTGATCGAAACGCCTCCGGCCAACGGCACGCTGACCGGCACCGCACCCGACCTGGTGTACACACCCGACCCGGATTGGTACGGCGAGGATAGCTTCACCTTCTATGTCAATGATGGCTTGCAGGATTCCAACACCGCTACCATCACCATCACCGTGACCTCGGTGAATTACCCGCCGATGGCCGTTGATGATTACTATGAGACGGATATGGATGTGGAACTGATCGTCCCGGTGCCCGGTGTCCTGTGGAACGATATGGACCCCGACCCCGGAGACGCACAGATCGTCGACCTGAAACGGGACGTGGAGCACGGCACGTTGGTGCTCAACGAAGACGGCTCGTTCACCTACACACCCGATCCCGGCTTCTTTGGCATGGACAGCTTTGAGTATTACCTGCTTTCTGTCCCGCCAGAGCTGCGCGATCCACAATACCTCGATGACGCCACGGTCTACATCACCGTCCATCCGCCATTGAAGTATTACTTCCCCATTTTCATGCATTAGTATTCGCTCAAGTGTAATAAAGAGGCTGTCCGGTCAGGACAGCCTCTTTTTTGTGCTGACTGGCGCCATTCAGGTTGACTTTGGGGGTGATGGAGTTTGGAGCGGGCAGGTAGGAGTTGGAGGTTGGAGGTGATCGGTGGATGGAGAACGAGTCAACGCCTGAGTGACCAACCCCCAATTATTAATAACCTGGCATCTCATCTCTAATTGTCAAATTACTACTTGTGATCCACCATTGGAAGCAGACAGTTGCCGGTTGAATTCACCCAGGCTTCTACATCGCTTGGGTTAATTGTCTAGACGAGGTTGGGCGAGCTGTTCTCAGAGAGAATTTTTTATTGCACAGGGACTGCATTGACGCTGGTGAGGATTCGTATTAGAATCCAGTTACCTTTTTGGTCTTTTTGGAAATTAACGCATGAAACTTACCCGCCGGCAAAAAACCTTTATTTACAGGCTGCTCGAGCTCTACCAAGATTTGGATAGCCCGATCCATTATTCGGTGCTCGCCGCGCGGGTTGGTGTCAGTCCCTTTACCGCTTACGACATGCTGCGCCTGCTGGAAGAGAAGGGGTTAGTCATCTCAGAGTACCGCGTGGCGAGTAATAAGCCGATCCCCGGCCGCTCGGAGGTGCTCTTCTGGCCTACCGAGCGAGCCCAAGACCTGTTGCTGGAGTTAACTGACGATCCTGACACCGTGGAGTGGGAGGTGGTTAATAAGCGCATGCTGGAAAAGATTCGCAGCGGTGAACTGTGCGAGCATGAACTGGCGGAGGAGATGCTGGCTTGTTTGCCACCCGGGGAGTCGGCTATCCTGTGTTACTGCATCGAGGTGATGAGCATCATCGTCTTGCGATTAGGCCACGGCGCCGGCCGGCGCCTGCTGGCCGAGAACCTGTCGCTAATTCTGGAGGAGAAAGGGACAGCGACGCGCGCCGGCCTGCTCCTGTTGGGTGGTTTTGCCTTGGGCCTGCTGGCAGAAGAGAGCAGCGAAGACACCGAATGGAGCAGAGAGCTGTTTGCCCTCGTCCAGCGCTATCAAACCCTGATCCTGGAGATGGAGCCGCGCCTGTGCCGCCGGTTGGGTGAATCGATGAAGGAGGTATTGATCCCCTTGCTCAGGCCAGCATAGTATTTTTTAATCGAATTTAGGTCTTTTAACAATTTTTCCATCGATGACAAGAAGCGGAGGTATTTCACGTATGAATCTCGCCGGTGAGGCAACTCAACTAAGCAGACAATACCCCTCTCAGCGGGAGAACCATCCGGCGGACATCGAAAATATCTGCATGTCGATCCCCTCGGGGACGCTCCCTGGTTTGGTGGGGTCAGATGGCGCGGGAAAAACGACCGCTCTTCGCAATCTGGCCTCTGTAACGGAACCGACCTCGGGGCAGGCTCGTGTTGTAGGTTTCGACGTTGTGCACCAGGCCAAGAAAACCCAGCCATTGATCGGATATATGCATCAGACATTCAGCCTTTATTCGGACCTGACCGTCACGAAAAACCTGAACTTTATTGCGGATATCAGTGGTGTTTCCAAAGCTCGCTGGAAGAGCCGGTTCGAGGAAATGCTGGATTTTACCTGCCTGGAAGATTTTACCAAACAGCGCAGTCACCACTTCTCGGGAGGGATGGGGGAGAAACTGCTCCTGGACTGTGCGCTCATCCAAGAACCTCGCGTGCTTCTGCTTGTTGAACTCACTCCCGGGATAGATTCGGTTGCGCGGCGTGAACTCTGGCACATCCTTTTTCAGGTTATTCTCAACGGTGTGACGGTCCCGGTCAGCACACCCTACATGGATGAGGTGGAACGCGGCAACCAGGGCAACATTCTCAATGAGGTGAAAGTCCTTTCCACATGCGCCTCCAGGGAGTCGGAGGATGAATTTCCGTTTGATTTTTTAGAAGTGAAGGCCCGTCCACGCAGGGCGATTCGAGAAGTGATTGGGGCGAAAGTCGATGACGCCTTATTGCAGGCGCAGCGAGAACAGTCAGCGGCTGCAGTGCACATGTCCGAAGCTGCCTTGGATGCCACCCTTGTCCAACAGGAAAGTACCCAAATCCAAGATGATCTGGCGTTGCAGGCTGTCCAACAACAGGACCAGCAGAACCGGGTGAATACAGGGCAAGCAGAGATTCCGGAACAATTAAACCTGCCTGTCTGGTATTTTGAAAAGGATGATGAGCTTACCGCTGCAGAGAAGGCAGTTGCGGAAGCCGAAGCGGCTCTCGAGTCAGAACTTGCGAACCTGAACGCCGTGCGTTTCAGTGCCAGTAACGCCGACTTTGTGGCAGTCGAAGAGCGTTTTGTCGAAGCACATCCCGAGGTAGCGGTTGCTCGTCACGTGTTGGATCGAGCAGAACAGGCGCAAGACAGTGAGCCCTTGCGCGGACAAGCCCAAAAACAGCTCGATGCTGCCCGGGCGGAATTGAACGCAGTCCAGGAAGCCTTCAACCCTATGCTCACCAGCGCGGCAAGCCAGGATGTGCTGGAGGTCCGTGCCCGTGTAACCAATGCCAAGGCCCGCTATGGCGCGGCTTTTGACGGGTTGAATGTGCTTCAAACAGGGGAAAACTCACTGCAGGTGAAAGCCGCACAGACCGGGCTGGCGCAGGCAGAAGCTGCGGTTTCTCAGGTGGAGCCCGGACTGGCCCAGGCGCAAGCTGCCCTGAAAGGGATTAATCACCAGATTGCAAAAGCGACAGTGACTTCGCCCATCGATGGCCTCCTGTTGACGCGCGACCTCGAAGTTGGCCAAACGGTCTCCCCCGGTAGTACCCTTATCACGATCGGCCAATTAGATGATGTGCACCTTGTGGTTTATAATCCGGAACATCACTGCGGTGAAATTAACCTGGGTGAAACAGTTGAAGGGCGAGTTGTTTCATATCCTGGAGACAACAATAAGGGGATGGTCACGCACATTTCCGATCAGGCCGAATTCACCCCACGCAGCGTGCAAACGGTCGAAGGTCGCAGTGCTACGGTTTGGGCTGTAAAGCAGCTCATGCCTAACCCAGTTTTAAAGATCAAGCCATTTATGCCGGCGGATGTAACATTCACAGAGTAAACACCCTAGGAGGTCTGTTATGAACGAAGCAAACTACACTGGAGAAACGACACTTGATCCCGAACAGATTGTGGCTGTTGTAACCGATAGCGTGGCGCAGGTACCGGCGGAGATCGAGCGGCAATTAGCTATTACCGTCATTCCATTCACCGTTCATGTTAATGACCAGGTATACCTGGATGGAATAGACCTCAATCCGACAGAATTATATCGTCGGATGCGCCTTGAAAAAATCCTCCCGACCACCACTGCCGCTTCTCTGGGGCAGTATCAGCAAGCTTACACGACCCGCCTGCGCGCCGGGGCGCAGGCGGTGTTGCACGTGGCGCTTTCCAGCAAACTAAGCAGCGGGTACAGCACAGCCAGCCACGCGGCTGTGATGGTAAGGGATGAGTTTCCAGATCGCCAGGTTGTTGTACTGGACAGTCAGCAAGCAACCATTACACAGGGTTTCGTGGCGATTGCTGCTGCGCGTGCAGCGGCGGCAGGAAAAACCTTGTCGGAGGTGTGGCAAGCAGCCGAAAAGGCAAAACAACAGGTCGGCTTTTCTGCCACGCTGGAAACACTGGAATATCTGGCGCAGGGTGGGCGGATCGGCAAGGCCGCTTTCATGCTTGGAAACCTGATCAAAATCAAACCCATCCTCACCATCGACGATGGAGAAGTGATGCCGGTGAGTCGGGTACGCGGCGAAAACCAAGCTCTGCAAGCCATGGTGGATTATGTGGCGCGACAGGTCGAGGGACATCGGAAACTGCACCTAGCCATCATGGAAGCGGATGCCCCGGAACAAGCCGAACGCCTGCAGGAATTAGCTCTGCAAAAATTGCAGCCGACAGAAATCTTCCACACGGAATTCACACCCGTAATGGGCGTTCATACCGGGCCGGGGCTAATTGGATTGGGCTATTATTTCTATGAGTAACAGGCAGATTGCTTCTGGAGGGTTGATAAAATGAGCGAATTGACTCCATTCTGGTCGATTGTGATTTTTGTATCCTTACTTTTGATCGCATACCTGCTAGGTTCAGTTCCTAGTGGGTATGTTGCCGGAAAATTGATTAAAGGCATTGACTTGCGTAGTTATGGCAGTGGGACGGTCAGCGGTTCGATGGTTTGGGAGCATGTCGCCAGGTGGGCGGTGGTTCCGGTTGGGCTTTTTGATATTTTCAAAGGTGCGCTGGCTACATGGTTGGGATTACGGCTTGGATTGGGACAGGTTGCAGCTATGGCGGTCGGGCTTGCCGCTGTGGTTGGTCATAATTGGCCAGTTTACCTGAATTTTCAGGGGGGGAGGGGATTCAGTCCTTTTATCGGAATATTGTTGGTTATTTTCCCCTGGGGGGCTCTGATTATATTGGCGGGTTTAGCCATTGGTAATCTGTTTCGATCACCGGCGGTACCGTTAATTGTCACATTGACATTGCCAATATTCGCGAACGGTTCAACAAACGTTCTGTGGTTAGCTGCAGGAATGACAGTTATTACCGTTATCAAGCGGTTGGAGGCAAACCGCAGGCCTTTCCCGACAAATCCGATAGAACGTCGGAAGGTTATTCTGCGTCGGATTTTTTTGGATCGAGATATCCAAGATCATAAACGCTGGATACGAAGAGAGCCTCATTAACCTAATTAGACCCTGACTGGATTTTAATTGATGGAAAAAATTCGTGAGCATGGTTCTTGTTTTGTATGTGGTAAAACCAACCCCAACAGTATTGGCATCGAATGGTATTTTGATGGCAGAAATCAGATTGAAGCTAGGTTTATCTTCACCCATCGTCAGCAAGGACCTCCTGGCTTTGTCCACGGAGGGGCATCTGCTGCTGTATTAGACGAAGCCATGGGATTGGCCATTTGGCAAGCTGGTTACCATGTGGTTACCGTAAACCTAATGATAGATTATCGTAAACCGGTTCCATTAGGCGAACCGATCATAATCCACGGCGCGATGAGCGGCAGAGCGGAATGGCATATTGAAGCTACAGGAGAAATTTTATTGCCGGATAGCTCAGTGGCTGTTTTTGCCAAAGGCATTTACGCTGAAGGCGCTCGTTTTCTTGACCAGGATGCCATTCAGAGTTTCGAACCTAAAAAATGATCAGCGCCTTTTTTAAAAGTTTATTAGTTTCTGTCTTTTTAGTTGCTATGGTGTATTTGGACGCTGCCGTGGTTGCCTATTTGCGATGCATATTTGGTATCAACGGTATAATTCTTCAGGTTCCTCTATTTAATGAGCAAATTGCAGTTATTGAAGTGGTAAGGGAAATGGCCACATTGGAAATGCTTCTTGGAGGGGACCGATACATTCTCCTGTACTGATTGCTCCTTTGATCGTGGTAGGAGGAACAATTGCAGTGATTAAAACTGAGAAAAACAGAACGCTTCGTAATGATTGCTGGTTTTGGCGTTGTCTCCTTATTGGCGTTTTGTTATTGTTTTTTGCCTTTATGGTGGATGCATTAAAAGCGTTATCCGCAGAAGCGTTAACGTTGAGTGGTTTAAAACCCTCACTATTTAATTGGCCGGTTTAATTATTTGGACTCGGTCTGGTTGTGATTGCTCTTTGGCGAATGATGGTGGGTAGAAGGAATTAAAGACCTGGCTTATTTTGCTGAGTGGAAAGGTTTTATATGAAAATCAGGTATCTTGGCCATTCGTGCGTGGAAATTCTCGGAAAGCACCATATCTTGATTGATCCGGATTTTACTCGTCCACCGCTTCCCGATGTGGATTTCATTTGCGTATCCCACGGACACAAGGACCATATCGGCAAGATTGCATCTGTGCCTGGAGGTCTTGTTGTGGCATCTCCTGATGTATGCGAAATAGCTCATAAAATGGGCATCCCCGCCTCGCGACTTAAACCGGTAAACGCTGGGGAACAGGTAGAAAATCTTGAAATCTTACCCGGCTTTAGTGTTGTGGGAGGTCCGCTCTACATCATTGTAAACTTACTTTCCCGTTTTAGATTACCAGATCCAGGTGGCACGCCGCTCTCATTTCACATCCATGATGAAGCCAATCTTCTGCATATTGGTGACGCCCATCAATTCCCGATTGAGTTACGACCTGATATTCTATGCCTTCCATGGCGTGCGTCTCCAATTCGGCCCGAAAAGTACAAATCAGTTCTGATTAATCTGGCGAAACAGACCGGTGCACCTTACATTCTTCCAATTCATTACGATCTTCCTGGCGCGGAAACAGATCCCTCTGAAATCTCGCCTCAACTTCATTCTGTCGTTCTGAATGGCGAGAAATGGCATGTTTTTAGAGGAAAAAAGGAGTTCAAAGAAAAATGAAAAGCCGATAGGTAGCAATCATAACGGATGGAGCCTGTTATTTGACACCAGCTCAAGGTGAGCAATTGGATTATATGGGGGCAATCCTTTTCAGAAAAAAACAGGTCGAATCAAGGTGGTCCTTTCCTGTCTTTATTCATTAACCTGATACAAGATAGAAACATGAGAAAGCCGTCTGTCGAGCGGTACAATTACTGAGTTGGTGCAGAGGATAGAGCGCGGGTGGCGACCGACTCGAACGCTGCCCAACCTCGTGGCCAAGGCAGAGGGTAGTGTGATAAGCGTCATCGTCCTCTGCTCTCTATATTCATCCCCGGCAAGGGCTTAAAAAGCGACAAACTCAATAGCTGACTTCGATAGGTGTTCGTGGGAGCATAGACGTGAGCTGTGGTCAAAAAGGCAAACGATTGACGGGGGGGTTCTTGGTTGTAATAATGCATGGAGCGCTTAATGCCACGGCCAGCTTCTCTTGGACTTTGATAATGATTTAGGTAGACTTCCTCAACCTTTACGGAGTGCCCCAAGCGCTCATTGAAAATGTTGTCCATGGCTCTCCCACATCCATCTGTGCTAATCCGGATATCGGTGCCAGTAAACGCTGGGTGGATTGAGGACTGGTGAAGTGACTACCCTGGTCGCTGTTCCAGATCTCTTATTTATTTTGAGCCAGGGTCCGATCCACTACCCGCAGCACTTAAGGCGTTGCCAGGGTTGACGAAACCAACCGCTTGTGCTAAAATGCTTTTCACTAAAGCGAAAGACCATGCGGGTGTAGTTCAATGGTAGAACGTCTCCTTGCCAAGAAACAATTGTCACTCGCAAGATACGGTCTTTAGAATAGGCCCCGATATATGGCGGTAGACCCTCGATTTCGAGGGTTTTTGTCTATATATGGCGGTTTTCACCAATTGTCTGACAACAATAACCTACTCCTCTTTTTAGGGTGGAGCCTTCTCCAGGTGTAACGTAAGTATGACAATAGTGTCACGTTATGGTATAATTGGATTAAACATAAAGGAGGATCAATGAATTTGAGACAAGCTGCAAACTATTTTGTCAACGCCAAACGAGTGGAAAATGTCAGTGATAAGACATTGCAGGTATACGAAAGCATGATCAACGAAATGGTCGACTTTCTGGGTGACATTCCGCTAGAAGAGTACGACGCGAATTGTGTGCGTAACTTCTTGAGTTATCAGAGGAACCGTGAGGGACGTTTTGGTAAACTGTCGGATGCAACGGTTCAAAAGTATTATTCAGTTGTTCGCACCTTTTCTCGCTGGATCCAAGATCAGGATTACACAGTAACCTCAGCTACGAGAAAAGTTAAATCACCTCGTGTTGAGGAAAAGTTACCTGAGGCATTAACCGATGAGGAGATCTCCAGATTACTCCGTTATCTAAAAGCGTATTGCGCCGAGCGAGTGCAGTTGATCTTTTCATTCTTCCTGGATACGGGTGCACGACTATCTGAGGTTGTTAGCCTCGATGTCGACGATGTCCATCTTCAAGATGGATGGGTCAAGGTATATGGAAAAGGTCGACGAGAGCGGATACTTCCTTTGGGCAAAACGCTGAGACGAGATCTGGAAACTTACTTGGCAATCCTGCGTCCGATGATCGCACAAGAGGGCGAGAAGGCGCTTTTTGTGACGCAGAGAGGTACTCGTTACAGTAAAGAGGGCCTCGCAACGTTAGTTAAAACCAAGCTAAAAAAAGTTAATGTCACCGGTCACTATGGACCCCATAAACTGCGTCATACATTTGCCACTAACTATCTGCGCAATGGAGGTAATCTCGAACAACTGCGTATTGTTATGGGGCATAGAGATATCTCCACAACCCAGAGATACCTGTCGCTGGTTCCTGATGATTTGTTTAAAGCTCAACAAATAGCCAGCCCCAATGACCGTTTCCAACAGCAGATTTAGGGTAGATGCGATATTAAATTAATGCTCCAGTGCTTATATTGATGTTGAGATGTTAATTAAATGAAGGAAGCTTGGGGACTTGGTAGAGTTACAGCAATGGCCTCAACGTTCATGTCGTCTCGCCATTATTCTCCCATTTCCAAAAAGGATAGCTCGTTGTGCAGAATGTCGTGATGCAAAAAGCCTGGCTGCTGCTTTCTGGTGACAATCCGTCTGACTGCCGCGCCAATGTGCCCGGCGGCAATATTGGCGGTGTAGATGGTGGCTTTACTGGTGCAGGGTAGGTCGGGGATGTCATCATCGTTGGCATTATTGACGGTATTCGAATACCAGGCATAATCTTGCAAATTCACTACGAACAGCTCAAAGACTTCTGCGCCCATGCGGGCATCCAGATACCAGGGCTTCAATGCAGATCGGTTAGACTTCTGGACGGCTTTCCAAATCTCTTGCCGGGAAGCAATTGAGTCGACTGTAGAAATGTAGATATCGGTCACAGGGAGCTGAGTATCCTTGTTCACCCTATAGCCATTCAAGCTTGTATGCGTTTGAGAAAACTCCCAAATCGAGTTATGAACCGTCCGCACTTTCCTGTATCCGACATCGGATATGCGGTGAAACTGGGTAGCCAGATTAATTTCGTCTACGATATCGTCATCATAGAGATGGATTTTGTGAACTCCCATTTTGCCCAACGTGATGGCAGTAATGGCACCAATGCCTCCGGCGCCGATCAAACAGACATCCAGTGTATCTGCGTTAAAAATTCCCATGTGACGGGTGTGATCAATCATACGGCTACTTTCCTCAACTTTCTTTTTAGTCTGGTGACTTTCTCAAGTAACTTCTGGGCCTTATGCTTAACGTAAGCACTGTGCTTGTACTGTTGAGCGATATCGAAGGCCCAGTTAATTGAGTCGATGGCCTCATCGATAAAGCCATCTTTGATTTGGCATTTGGCGACCCGAAGGACTTCCTCGGCCTCGTCGATTGCGGAGTGAGCGGTGTCAAAGGTATCGGTGGAATCCATGTCAATGTACTTAACCTCGCTCACTTGATGCTCAATCTTTTGGGTGGCTTTCTCTCGCTCTTCTTGTTCACCCAAAAGACTCCTGGCATGCTTGACGAACGACCAGTCCACATTGGCCCCTACGGGCAGATGGGTAACTTTATGCTTGTTGTCCTTGAACTGATCCAGGCGTCCCACCCAGCCTTTAGGGGTTAACACCATGGCTAATGCCCACTTGACCTTCATGGGGTCGGGGCAACCCAGGGGTTCGTTGATGCAGGTGTCGTTGTCTGTGCCCGACCAGTTGTGCGGGCCAGGCTTGCCATTCCCTAGAGGGTGGGCATGGAACCATAACTTCATGTGGCTGGCGTCCTCTCGCTCCAGCACCTTCAGGATAGCCTGGGAGTTAAACTCTGTATATCCGAGCGAGCCGATATCAAGCAGTTCGATATCGTAGACTAAAAAGACTTTGTCGTCGTCTCGCTCTTCAACTTCGACAAACCCGTACCCAGAGAACTCCCGTTTGTCCGCAATCCCTTCAATAATGCACAGTTTCAGATAAACCTCGGGTGTCATCAAGATTTTCATAGAAGCTCTCCGTGGTGCATAGCCTCGTTTATCCACTGTGTACACAAGGGCGAGCTGAAGTTCAGGCGAATCAGAAAGAGATACAGAAGTCTGAACATGTCAACAATGTCCACATCGTGCAGGGCGCCATAGTACGAGGGGCCGATGCTCGCCCAACACCAGCGCGGTTCGTACAGAAGAGGGCTGGATGGAGCGTAGTCGCCATAGGTGGCGAGATGGTGCAGGTGACGATTTTTTGTCTGAGGGTCGTAACCGGGGATCAGGTGAATTGGAGTTACTTGCTTGTCGATGATTGAATTGGTGGAGATGAAGACATGGTAGGGGCCAATATTGTAGTTGTTCCCGTGAATTTCAACGACAATGTCATCGGTTTTCCCTGCTAAGTAAACCTCGTTGTCGGGGGCCTTGACGCAAGTGAATCTAGAATAAGGCAGACGTTTAAGTGAAGTATAGGTTCGGTCGAGCCACCTTGGGGAAGCAAGTCGTCTAATCGAGCTTTCTAATGACTTATCGGAACGCGAAGCTGCCAATGCCGAAATAAGGTTGCCGTAGATGTTCTCGACGCCACTCTTGAAGCTATCGGTGATATGAGTAACTTTAATGTTGTCAAGCTTAATTGCCATGGGGGTACTCCTCGCAAATGTCGACTAAAACTTCGCCACATGTTTTGCACTCGATTCCCAAGCCGTGTCTGACGCCGCGCTTTTCCGAGATCCCATAAAAGCTGAGACGCACGTCATGCATCGAGTGCTCAGAAATGTATTTCATGTACCCATGGGTAACGGGTATCGTTCGATCTTCGTTAAAGAAATTAACTTTGTTCATAATGATTTCTCCAGACGAGTAGGCGTGCACTTGCGCACACGCCTACTCTATAGGATGGGAGCTATCCACCCTTTTGGGTGGCGCCGATGGCGGTGACGACCGCGCCTGCGGGCAGCACGGTGTCCATCTCGATAACGACGTTATCGAGGTAGAAGTCCGCCCGGGTGCGCATCACCAGATTGCTCTGGTTGAAGGCGTCCTCCAAAGTCATACCTTCGCGCCAAGGGACGACCTCGCTTGAGGAGCTGGTGCGGATGGTAACCGTCCGCTCATCGCCCTCGAGCTCGTTCTCTTCGAATTCGAATTCATCGAACCTCTCGTCCAGCTCATCAAATTCAGGGACATCAAATTCTTGGGTCATACTAAATCCTTTCTTCTGCGTGACAAAACCAAACAAATGTAGTATAATATGAATTGTCTAATATGTCAAACGAATTAGACCAACTCACAAGACAATAAGCCGCAAGGCATTTAGCCATAAAGGAGAACTATGCCGTTACGGGAACTTCCGCAGCCTACAGGGCCGCTTGCAGAGCGTACCACGGAGGATGGGCGTCGTCGCCTAAAGCTCAACAGCGATGAACGCGAGGATCTGAGAGAATCGCTGATGATTGACCGCCTGGTGCACATGATCCTCACCCTAGACGAAGACAGCATGACTTATGCTGAGATGGCCGAGGAGCTGGATATCACCGTTGCCCAACTGAAGAACCTCACTCGCACCGAGGAGTTCCAGGAGCGCTATAACCAGCACTTTCTCCAACTAGGCCAGGATCCTCGTGTCGAGGTGACCCAGTCCAAGATCGTTGAACTGCTGCCCATGGTTTTCCTGCAAATGCAGGAGGGGTTAGAAAATCCGAATGTACCCTGGACAGCCAAATGGAATATTATGGAGAAGGTCTTAGAGTTAGCGGGGATTGATAAGCCCGAGATGGCCCAGAATGAACGCAAGGAAATCGAAGAGTTCCTGCTGAACAAGTCTGAATCTGAGGACAGTATTCAGATCATCATCCCCGGCAAGTACATGGAGACCATGGAGAAATATAACCAGGGTCAGACCATTGACAATGCTGTGGGCGACGACTTTATTGAGGGGGAGTTCAACGAAGAGGACGTCAATCCTACGTCGGATTGACGATGCGTCCTTTTTCCACCAGTTTCTCGTAGGACTCATCGGAGATATGTGTGATGGTGGCTTGATCGATGGTGGTAGGGTGATAGCGAAAGGCCACACCCTCGTAGAGTAATATCCTGATCAGGCCGTAAATCTCCTTGGCAGTCCCAGAAAAAGAATGGATCTCTCCGAAAATATTTTGTTCGAAATGGTTGAAATGTTTCATGTTCTCTTTCGTTATATGTATGCTCTCTAACAAAGGCGTCCATCCAGTCATGGCGTAGCTGGCCCGCTGGGCAATCTGTAAACGTGTCGCGAGCCCAGTTCATGAATGTATCGGCGAAATCCTCTTGATAGGTATGGTAGTCAGGACTTAGGCTTCCATGTTGCTCGTAGGGAGCGCCGGGACTGGGGTAGCCTCGTGCTGTGCGCTCAAAGCGGTTGGTTTGAGGGTTAACACCTGCCACATGGATGTATTTTCCGTTTTCCCAGTAGCCTAGATTCATCCCCAGATCACTGTAGGTCAAATCGAGATCGTTTAGAAATCTATGACCCAGTTCGTGAATCAATAGCCCGCTCGCTCGTTCTACGTCGAGCGGGTTGATGTTTCCATAACACCACAGGGACGACCAGCAGGAGTAGCCCTCAAAATCTGTTTGCTGGTAGACGAATTTGACCTCTCCGAAAACCTCAGAAATTACCTGGGTGTGGGGGAGTCCTGTCACCTGGGACAGTTTCTCGATTAAGGGAAAAACCTCTTCCAGCAAAGCCCCCTCATCAAAGCCAACACTTTCTATGCCAAAGCTAGAGAGCAGCGTGATAAAGACAATATCAACATTAGCTTCATAGGGCCTCTCTTAAAATTCCTTCTCTGAGCAACCTATCGGTAGTGGCGATCACCCTGGGGAGATATTTTTTCTCCAGCTCTCTGGCAATTGTCTGCGGAGTGGTACCCAGGGGAAAATCCATGCGAGGTCGACTTAGAAACCCCTCTCGATCCAGGTCGGGATGCTGGGTCATACGCACAGAGATCATCTTGCGGCATTTGCCGAAGTAAAAGGCGTATGGGTAGTTGAGAGCTCGAACGGTATTGCCGTGTCCCGGGGCACGCTTCCAGCCCAGCAGGTCAATAGCCTTCCCGGCTTTTCGAGTGACCTCTTGAGTGATTTCGTTCACTGTATAGCCCACATAGCCCACCCCTTTCGGTTGGCCATGGCGGTATCGATACTCAGGTCGCCACGGATGAAGTCCCAACCTGTGTGACCAAGGCGATTCTTGGGGCCATCCATGTAAAAGCCAAACAGACTCGAGGCGGCCGTAGCTTGCTCTTTAGCCGCTTGCAACAGTTCATCGGGGTCGTTCCCCTCGTCACTCCATAGCAGGGCGCTGATACCGTAGGTGTGCAGAGCCTCAACGATCATCTCGTCGCTAATCTGATCCAGGATAACATTACGGTCTTCGTCAAGATGCTTTTCCAAATCGATACCGCAACAGCCCAGTGCCATCTCAATATTCTTTTTGCCCGCCGCCTCTGGTGAAACAGAGGAGACAAAGACGATGTGGGTACAGTCTGACTCCCGGCCGAGTTCTTCAACGTTGTTAATCTCGATCACGATCCAGTAGTCCCAATCCCCATTGTTGTATTTTTGTGAAATCCACTTACCCCAGAAATCACGCCAATTGATATCGCCAACCAAAAATTCAAATTCATCAGGTTGTCCATAGAACTCTATATTCACTATTTCTCCTCCTCGTAGCTCCTTACGTTCACGCAAAGATCCTCAAACTTAACCAGATTAGGGATGGAAGACAATCTGAGTGCCGCCACTTCGTGGAATGGCTCTATTGCATTAAGGGTTGACGGATTAACGAATATCTTCTTTGCGCAGTGAATGGTTGCTGTCCACGTGAGCAAAACCTCCTCGACGTTTGCTCCGGCATCCAAGAGGTTGCCGTATATATCGGTGTTGAGAGTAGCGGCAAAATGGGTTATCCACTCAAATCCGCACTCGTTGCAAGTGGTGTACTGAGTAGCGTAGCCCACATCGATGTGTTCTGGCCAACGTGGCGTGATGTGCTCGCTTTTGCACTTAGGGCAGTGCATAATTTTTTCAGTCATTATTCCTCCTCCTCTTTGTAGACCAGATTGTCATAGTGACCCACCCAATAGCATTCTTTGCAGATGAAAACGTCATAGACATCTTCGAAGTAAATGGCATTTACCCCAAAGGGTATGCCGTCTTTCCATTCGGTGATCTCCCACACAGGAATCTCGGGAGCAAGTTCATACACTTCGCCACCGCAAGTAGGGCAGACTTTGGGCTTGCTATTTTGATTCATCTCTCCTCCTCAATTATTTAAACTTGATCGTCGAGCCAATCCTCAGCTTCCTCGATCATTTCAATCTCAACATAAGGTCGATGGATATGATAATCAAAGTCAATCGTTGTGGGATCGGCTAGCCTGCGTGCCATTTCGGGTGTTTCTGCCTCAACGTGATTCGAACCGTAAATTTTTGCTGACCAGGTAACTCTGTAAAGGGGCATGCTTCCTCCTTATGAGAAAAGTAGTGGGTCATCCTGGATCGACTTCGGCCCGCTGATGGGTAGATAGCGATCGGTTTTCTCGATAATCCCCAGGATGACACAGATCTTGTAGACAAAATACTCTTTTAACTCCTTAATATCGGAGAATAGATTGACTTTCTCCTGCTCTCTGATGAAAGAGTCAAAGTGATAGGTGACCTCGTGCCGCCAGGCACTCCAGCGGTCAAAGATATCTATCGCAGGGATAGGGAAGACCACGCTGTGCAAAAACAGCTTCTCGCCGTGCTGGGTGGCAGCTGGGTAAATGTCGGTCTCCATCGTGCGCCAGACACGCAGGTAGTCCATCAAACCACGCCCGTCGATATGATAAATCTCATCGTAAAGGTGATCAATTTGATATTGTTCGAGTTTCATTCTCTCTTAACCCTCTCGAGTGTTGGCTGGTCGAAACATTCATCACACGCCTTGCAGTAATACTCGCCTGTTGATTCTGTTTCAAAGTGAACAGTATCTTCGCTGTGTTCGGCAACTGCCTCTGATGGAAGTCTGTCGTCAGAGATAGCCATAACTGAAACCTTATAGGCTTCCTGTGTGATGACGCACTCATAAACTTCTCTAGAGTTACACAGCGGACATCTGGGAATATAGGTTGTCCATTCCATTTTCACTCCTGGTTCTCGTAAAAGCGTAAAGGTGATCAATTTGACATTGTTCGAGTTTCATTCTTCTTCGACCCTTTCGAGCGTTGGCTGGTCGAAGTGACTACGACAGGCCTTGCAGTAAAAATGGTCTATCGACTCTGCATCAAGAAAGAGGATGTCTTCACCGTGATTGAGGGCTGTTCTGAATAGAGACTTATCCTCTGGAACGGATACGAAGGAAACCTCGTGTGCTTCGTGTACAAGAATACACTCGTAAACTCCTCTAGAGTTACACAGCGGACATCTGGGAATATAGGTTGTCCATTCCATCTTTACTCCTGGTTCTCGTAAAAGCGGATCAGTCCTATCGTGTAGGATTTCGTTTGTCTCAACAGCACATATAGGGCATTCAGCTCAGCCATCAGGTCTCGGGTATTGTCATGCCAGCCGACATCTTGGCTCTCATTCATTACTTCGAACTCCATGCCCAGCAGCTTATCGTAAATTTGCTCGAGCATTGGAAGGGTATTCGGGGTCAACGGGTTCTCGCTCATTTTTCAAACTCCTCGATTCTCAATTCGTAATCAGGGTACTCTCTCAGATCGACGGTTGTCTGACCGTCTTCACCGGAGTAGGGGTCGGTGTAAAAAATCGTGATAATGTTCTCACCAATGCTGTAATCATTGAGACTGTATATATTGCGACCTCGTTCACCGCTTGTGATTTCAATGTGGTATTTTTTCATCATTTGCTACCCCCCTGCCAAGTATTCAGTGCCGTTAAAGTCGATGAATATATATTCGCACTCCCAGTCTTCGGAGGCGGCCTCCCAGTCGATATGTGAGAAGGGCCAGTTGTAAATTTTGTCAGGGTCGATATAGCCGAGCTCTTGGGCCGTCTCTTTAACATATTCAGCGAAATAATCTTCACGAACAAAGATGACGCCAAAGCGAAATGACTCATCGTCATTCCACTGGCCTTCAATATCTTTCAAGTGCAATAGTTCAACATTCTCCTCAAGAGTTAAATCGTCGAAGTTTTCCAAGTAGTCAATCCGACGTAGGATATCTCGGCTATCAAAATACTCGAGATCGTTGGTAATGGGTTTCATCTATTCCTCCTCCGAATGAACTTCGATCATGTTGCTAGCAAAGTTTCGCGCATTGCGTATTAACGTGAACAGGGTACTCAAATCACTCAACAGGTACTTCGTGCTATTGTGCCAATTCCTAGTGTCGAGATCATCAATCATATACAAGATATCGGCTCCCATATCTTGCAGTTTCGTCGAAATTTGATGAACGGTTGATAAGTTTTCAGGTGTAAGCATTGTTTTTTCTTTCAGTAAAGCAATTTGTCTATGTCGACAGACACTTGCCAGTCCTCTAGCTCCTTATTTGAACCGAAGCCACTGTTCATCCACTGTCCGCCAGCGAATACATCAGGGTGATGCTCGTGATCGAAGGCGATCGCTTTCAGGTGGATGTACCTATTGGTTTCGGCCGAAACTTCGGGAAAGGTGTCCACCAGTGCCACATCATCAAGATGGGGAATGGCAACGCGGTAAAGTTCATTCAGGTAATCAGATTGAGTTTGCGCTTCTTCGAAGATTTGATCAATAACTATGGGGGATAGCTCATTGATTAATTTGTTATCTTGGATCATCGATATGGTTTCCTTCCAGATCGTAGTTGGCAATCACGGCAAAACTTTCATCCCAAACGTAGCCTCAAGATCTGCAAAGCACCCTGCGAGTGCGATTTAGAAGAATGTCAGAGGGCATAAGATCTTCCTCCCGACACTTGGGACAGTAGTAGTATTCTTTGTTAACTTGCTCGGGGACAGGCATAGAATCCTTTCTTAGTATGATAGTAGAATCTCGAAGCAATCGGCCCCGTTGGTCAGAGCTTTTTCGAGAATAGCTTTGAACTTAAGAATTTCTCTTAGAAACTCTTCGGCGGCATCGACATCTTTAGGGAGATCGCCTTTTCCAGTTAGAACATCGTCGATGGAATTAAGCAGTATTTCGGCGTCATATTGGCAGAAAAACCAATCGTTTCCATTTGACCAGATATCGCCTGTGTGCCGGTTGAGAAATTCGGCTAACTCGTAGCCGCGAAATGTGCCCAGTCGGATACTCATAGAACAAATCTTACTGGTATCAAATTTGGGAACTTCAAACTTATCAGATACGATGCTGACATGGATGTCGTCGGGATGATATACGGCGGGTATATCGATGCGTTGGTTGAGAATGACGTCCATTCCCATGGTTAGTCTCCTTTTGTCTATCAGAGGGTATCGGGTTCAAGAACTTCGAAATCCCAGAATTTTTTAATATTTAAGAAAGTCTAACTTTTTGCATGATTTTCTCGCTTTCAATTAGTTATAAAAAGGGGGCGGTTTGAATATGTTGAAACGCCGGGACTTCTATTAGATTAAAGTGTCTCAAGGGTATCCTTGATGTCTTCGAGTAGAGCTTCTGTAATTACCAGACTTTTCCAGTCAAGAGTCTGTTTGAATGCAAGTGCTCTGCATAAAGCGTGAGGATGCGCATGGGCACATGTGTCGCGTGTTGCCTCGAGTTCCTCTTTCTCCTCACTGTTTTCAGGAATAAGCTCTCCGTTTTCGTAAATCATCGTAATCCCAGCCTTTCACGATAGGTCCTAATCTCGACAAACAGTGGCTGCTGAGGGACATCGCCCTCAAAGCACTGGTAGATTAGGTTAGACAGGTCTTTGAAGAGTTGCTCTTTGTCTGCGGGTGGTACTTCGTAGTATTGGTAGGGGATCAACTTTTGATTGTCGTCAACGGTGCCAGGAAACTCGTCAACGGTTAAGTCGGGATAGCGTTGACCAACAGCATCCTCGTTCATCTCCCTGAGCAGCACCCCTAAATCTTCTGGGCGGGTCTCCGAGAGAATCGGTGTTTCGGGTACAGGCAACATGCCATTACCGTAGTTTGCCAAATCGATCGAAGCTACGATGCGGTTGATGATTTCATTGCGGACAACGAATGCGCTCATTATTTCTCCTTTAATCTGATGTCGGATTGGCTAACAAGCAGCCGAAGACTCTGTTGCAGTTTTTTCCTTTACTTCCAGTCGGCAAAATACGGGCGAATTGGTATTGATTGCCAGCAGGGTACCATCGGTCAGCTTAATTTGTAGCAAGTCTCCAGGGCCTTGCGGCACCGAGACTATGTGGCCGTAATCGGGTTTCTCATTTGTCCATACAATTTGCGCAAAATCACCCGGCCTGATGGTTTTGTTCTTACTCATGCTCTTCTCCAAATTCATGACCGCAATGCGGACAGTGAGTATAGGGCTCTGACCACATAATGATGTGACATTCATCGCAGTTGTCGCAATAATACTCTTGCCCCCATTCGCCCCACTTGTTAGACATGTATCCTCCGTCTGCGATAGAGTCTTTGAGGGTCTTCCTGATGATCTCCTCGACCTTGAGCAGCATGTCGTTTACCGAATGGGGGATGTTTCCGCCATAGCCGCCAGGGTAGTCTCGAAAGACGGGATGGCAAAGCGAATCCGGGTTTTGTTTGAAGCGCAAAACCAAGTTGCCGTCATCGATAACCAATTCGGTGTGCTTGTGCAAAAGTACGTTGAGGATGGTCTCCTCCTCTTCATATAGTTCACACCAGGGTTCGGCGGTTAAAATCCCGCACCAATAGAAGCCAAGATTGGTGGCATAGTCGATTTGGTAGAAGTCGATTTGATCGATGGCTTCTTCGAGCAGGGCCTTAATGGTGTCGGGTTTCGAGAAGCCCCAGAACCAATTAAAGTCATTGAGTTCAGCAATCTCGCCTTCGATCTCCCAGATCATCTTGGTGATATCAATGGTGTAGACCGTGGATGAAAGTTCATCCACGGTCTCAGAGGCTTTATGCTCCATGTCTATTCCGGTTTCGGTAAACAACCTGTTTGCTATTCTCAACCCCCGGCTCTGACATCAGTTCAAAGTTGAAGCCACACCTGTTGCAAACGAGCTCGTGGGGATGTGTATAGATACCCTCCTCACGGTCGAGTTCAAGGGTATTGTAGTTGGGAGTGGGCAAGCCGTCTTCCCAATCAAGAATGTGGAAGAACACATCCTTACAACCCCTTAAAAGCAAGTCATCTGATCCGCATGACGGACAGTGTGTTGGATTTAAATCCTCTGGGTCAGATAACAGCTGATCAATGATGTATCCGATATGTTCGCCGAGAAAAGCGTACCTTGCAGTATTGTTTTCAAGAGCATAAGAATTTTTAACAACGCTGATAAGTCTCTCGATGGCAAAATCTTTGTTCATGGTTACTCCTTTGTTTTTGGGGACTATATCTTTTTCAAATATACTTTTCAGAGCCAGGTAGAGGTCTTTTACTTCGCTTTCAAGCATGACCATGGCTAAGTCGCCGACCGCAAAGAGATAGCAACTATGATCCTCGGAAACACCAAACGCTATTCTCTTGTAGCTTTCTTCCGTCCACAACACTTTTGAGAATAGGCTTCTGTTAAATTTTTCCATTTTATCTACTCCTCTTTATCCTCTAGGATTTTGTGTAAGAAATTGGATACCTCGTTGGTCATGGTCATCTTGACAGTGCCAGAACGCTGTTCAGCGATTGTGACCCAGTCGGTTTGAGCGATATCACCCATAAAAATCAGGCGATACACGATAGTCCTGTCGTCCAGGATGCGATACTCGAGCTCAATGTTTGGGTAACTCGAAAGGACTAGGGTGCCCTCACTTTTGCTCATTAGAGAAGAGATGTAGGTGCGCACTCTCTCCCTGAATTCGGACTTGATCATTTTGACGGTTTTGTCGTCAGGATAGAGCGCTTTGATTACTTTTAGATAATCCTTCATCAGGCTTATCATTCTTGCCGGGGTAATATGATGATCGTTTTCAATCATGTAGTTGTTAAGTCGTCCCATTACTATCGACGACACCGACCATAAATCTTTACGATTGATTTTGTAGTTCATGCTTTTCTCCTAATTCTTGTGCGGCTTGGCGAAAGCGCTTGCGGGCGGGGGTCAAGAGGTCAAACACTTCCCAGAACAAGATGCCTTCGCCTTTGTGGTCACAGGCTTCCACATGATAGTGCTGGTGCTCTTTCCACATGGTCAGGTGGATGGAGTCAAACCAAACCGACTCCATGTAACCACAGGAAAGGGCGTAGTCAGATAATTCACCAGTTTTCAAATAAAACTTATCCAGCAAGTCGGTCATTGTGCCTCTCTTTCAATCCGATGTCGGATTAAAACGGAATCCACTCGAAGTGCTTCTCGTCCTCATCGAAGCTCTTGATCTTATCGTAGACAATAGAATAAAACTCGTTAAACAAATAGGCGTCACGATTATCCTCGTAATCCTTCGAATTCTTCCAGTGGGCAGACAGCTCCAACAGCTCGAAGCGATATCTGTAGCGCCTATAAAGATTGTCGATGGTTTCTTCGAGCGAGAGATAATTTGGCTCGTCGCCGGTTTTGTGATACGAGTAAAGTCTGAAATCGAGCTCCTCAACGGCCTTGTAGATTGCACCAACAATTAATTCGTAGTTGTATTCAAACCGCAAGCGTGATGATAAGTTGCTCTTGTCAATATATTTGTGAGCATCAAGGATTAATTCGTCAATCTGTAATGTCATCTAAACTCTCCTTTGGGTACTTCTGGATAACGACACGATCTTTATACCCATTCTCTTGGATGAAATTCGCCTGAAAAGTCTCTGATAAATCCTTCCAGTTATGGCTCACTAAAACTTTGCCGTCAGGCAATTGGCCGAAAGCGTAGCCAATCCCATTAGGGGTGCTCACCTTTCTATTGAAGTCGGACATAGCACGGTTTTTCTTTATAGATAAACATCGTGGCAGTTTTCTGTCGACACAAAGTCGTCACACCTAGGACAGTAAAGTGTCTCATCTTCATCGTAAATCTGTTCTCCACATTTCTTGTGCCAAAGATCTGCGTGAGGAGCGTAGCTTACGCCACTCCACTTTTTGTCATACGTTGGATGTCTTTTTGATTTGTTGCACTTATGTCTGCCGTTCATCATCACTCCTCTGTGCTCATTATGTTTTACCTCCTTAGCGAAATCCAAACCGCTATGATAGCAAAAACCAATAGCACAAGTAGCGGTGAAAACACCAGCCACCATGACCAACTAATTGCCCCGTCGAATTTCAGGATAACAAATACCGCTGTCAATACATAAGTTATCTCGCTAGCATTAAACCTTTCAATTTTCATCACGCCTCGCTTTCTCTGGAAATCTGCCACCAGTTAAATGTATGGTGACAATCTCCACAAATATGAGTATCTAGGTCAGACGGGTTAATGACCTCTCCTCTTTTACCATCTGTTAAAAAGAGGCTTTCCTCATTTGGATTATAAAGTTTGTCGTTTTTGAATTTGTAGGCCACATACCCGTGGATCTCGTAGATATCGTCTGAATTATTACAGTCCGGACAATGGATGATCATCATTCCTCATTATCTGCTTATTGATAAATAGCTTCTATTTCTTTCTGGTCAGCACAGTATTTTCTATACTGTTTTTTCCAATACTCAATGTCTTGTTTGGCACAATCAAAACAAAGTGTTCTCTCGCCGTCCATACTAGGTCTTGGTTTAAAAGTTCTCTTACTGCAATTTTCACAAATTGCAAACATCACTCCTCACTTTCCGGCGGCCAAAATTTTACAGTTTCACTTTTGCCACCAAGGGGTCTTGGCTTGCCCCAAGGTTCTCCAACGGTATTGTCAGCAAACCGATGAGGTGTTGATTCTTTTTTTAGCGGACACCAGTCAGGGCGCGCATCAAAGCGGATACCCGTAAGTCGACCGAATGTTATTCCGCACATATTGTCGTTGTGATAACTGCACCCCATGCATGATTCGGGAATCTTGTCCACGAGCACCTTCAGCACTTTCATCATTCCTCACTTTCTTTCAAGTGGAGTTTCTTGAGCTCTTTTTGAGCAAGGTTGGCTTTATCAATGTAACTATCTAGTTGGTTACTGCATTGCGGGCATAGTCCGGCGCCTAGCATAACTTGTCCGCAGGCAGTACACCCCGAACAATCATCAGGCACTAGCCCCCCATAACTAGAATGTGCGTTGAGCGCTCTCTCCAAATACACCAGGTGAGAGCGCTCGTCTGCGTTGAGTGCGGCCCACCATTCCTTTGTTCGTTTTGCCATAGTGTCACCTCTCAATATCTTTGATTAGCGATTTCAGATAGCTCAGAGCCTCGCTTTCATTTTCAAAGATGATGTCTGCTGCCTGTAAAACGAAGGCGTGTTGGTGGATGTTATTCTCGGGTAAAACCAGGACAACGTGTTTGTTAAATTCATTGGCCCAGGCGAGCTCGAACATGCATCCAATCGAGGCATGGGTCGAGGAAGACAAATCCATGAAAATCACATCAGCTTGCTCAACCATCCAGCGGTCACGGCCTACAATGGCACGGTTGGTGGCTACCGGGTGGCGATAATCTTTTGCCCTGTAAATCTTCTCGGTACGAAGCTGTCCTTTGCCGATCATAGGATGAAAAACTGTGTAACCCCAATTTTCAAACATCCACTTGGTTCCGCTGAAGTAGCATTCAACCTCGTCGGGTGATTGACCCGAAATTGATCCTGCGATGTAGATCTTCATTGTTGATCTCCTAGTCTGTACCCGCAAAACGGGCAATATTTTATTCTCCACAACGCTGTATCCCAAGGGTGGTTTTCTTTTGGTTCTGATATGTAATATCCTTTGTTGATAATGACAAGAATAAGCATGTCTGCAATCGCTTGATCGAACCTGATACAACAATTATTCGGGGTTTCTATTTTTTCCATTACCTCGGGTGTTAGCAATCTGTAATGGACGCTAATTCGATCGCTCATCATTACTCCTTTTCCCCTTCTCTTATGGCGGACTCTTGTCTGTAGATTGCGTCAAGATATTGGTCTTCGGTCATCCTTAAAGACCAGATAAACACGTCCCAGGCAATACCACCAATCCACTCACGCAGTTTGTCCCAAATGGTTGGGTTTCCCATCACTCCTCGCATTCCGGGCATGGTGCCATATCGACATACAAAATACCCTCTATGGCCAGGCTGCTAATCTGAACTCGTTTGGTTCCATGGCAACTTGAGCAGGGCTGAGGTTCTGGCTCCTTGAGTGGGCACCAGCTAGGACGGACTGGTAACTTATGCTTCTGATAGGCAATCAGAGTGTTCGTCACAATTAGCTTTGTCGCAGAGCATCTGCCGTACTCGTGGTTGATAAGGGTGCAAAATTCACAAGACACAGGGAGCTTATCGACGGTTATATTTATGAACTTCATTATTTCTCGCTTTCTTTTTCTGCGAAGTAATCGTCGAATAGTGCAAAAGCCTCTTCTATGCTGCTGAAGTTGTGGTGGACGCTGTGTTCGATAATCTTTGCGTATCTGTCGTCTTTTTCGTTGATAAAGATGGTCAAAAGATCCAACCCGACGGCATAGCCGATCTCGAACGCCATGCCCAATCCGGACGGGTTTGATTCTTCGAGGTAAGCGATTATGCCGTAGGAGCGCCCAATAGCATCGATATCCCAGGTTGCATATGCTTTAGGATCGGTCAAGCCATGCGAGCGGGGGTCGTAGAAATCGATCTGCGGATATCTTTCAATAAATTTGTCTTGCCATCCGCTATGCATTCCACCTGCTAAATATATTTTCATTTTTGACATTGGCCCTCTTTTCCTGTATCCGATGTCGGATTAAACGCTTTATGATTTCAGATTGGGAGTGAGGCCACTCCCAATGGGTCTAGAGGAACGAGGTGACGGTCACGAATACGAGCACGCCGAAACCTATGAGAAGGGTGATGAACACAAGTATCTCGGCGAGGGTTACGAGGAAATCGAGGAGCTTATTTCTCATCCAGCTCCTCTTCTTCCTCGAGTTCTACCGCTTGCTCTTCTGCCTGTTGGCGAGCTTCGGCTTTGTGTTTTTCGACCAGGAATTTTTCGCCTGCCAGCTGGGCTTCGTCCCTGGTGGCAAAACCTCTCTCGATATGACCATTAGCATCATAGTTCCAACGATCGCCGATTTTATAGACACGAACTGCTTGCATTTCTACTCCTTTTACTAGAAAGTATCATTAGCGTTACACTAATACAATTGTATCACAAACTAGACAAAAATCAAGACACAAGAGACGGGGGAGTTAAAAGGGGGTGGGGGTAAAAAGTTGGCCGCATGTTCCCGGTAACCCGTGTCCCCGTATCCCCGCACCCCCTAAGTCAGTCCGGGGAGAGGGTGCCCGCTTCCTGGTGTGTTGGTGTCACAAAAAAAGTCCAACCCCACCCGAAGGCAGGGTTGGACAAGGGAGTTACTCGGCGAGCTTGGAAATCAGTTGACTGTTCCAACCGAGTGATACGAGTTTATCGTGAAGCCACTTCTTGCTGGAGTTGGGGGTGTCCTTGGGGACGAAGATCTCCCCTTGATTGGCTTTGAACCTGAAGAGCCTCCAGTTGAGTTCACGCTGTTCTGTGTATCCGCTAGATGCCGTGAGAACAACCACACGGTTGTCACTGGCTCGCAGGATGCGGTCTCTGGAGACGAATTCACCAGATTGTTTGGCTGTCTCGTAGAAGGCACGCATGGCTTCACGCTCTCCCTTACCTTCAGCGATGGCTTGCCGGAAGGCATTAGCCGCTTCGGGCGAGACAGCCGAGCGGAAGTCGTCATACGCATTGGAAATGGCCTGACCAACAGGTTGGTGATCCTCGACGATGGATTTGAAGGCAGAGATCACAAAGTGGGACGACCACTTGGGAGAGTAGTTAACACCCTTCTCCTTCATCAGTTCGATGGTTTGCTGATGGAATTCCTCTAAAGCGGATTCCCAGTAGTATTCGGGATGATCGTTCATACCGGGCGAGTCAATAATAGATTCTAGAATGTCATCTCCAAATTGATCGATGGTCAGGCTGAGATTGCCATTGACCTCGACGGGAATGGGGATATCAACCATCAGGAGAGCGGCGATGTCCTGGATGGGCGTGCCTTCGTGAAATTCGTTGCGCAGAGCTTTTGCGAACCAGCGTGCGAGACGGGTGTTCTTGAGATTGTCGGCGGCACGCTCTCTGAGGTGGTCAACGCTGGTGGTGGATAAGATATCAGGATCGCCTTGGATGATGCTAGCCATCTCTGACTCAATGCGCCTGATCATCTCCAGGATCATGGGATGGTACTTGGTGCGCAACTCGTAATACTTGTCTGTCACCTGGAGTTCGGCGTTCTCCCACTGGTAGATCGAGGCTGAGGGAAGGTCACCTTCGGCGTCCTCGTCATACTGCTCGTGATCGGGATCGGAGAGGTCACCTGACCAGCTGGACATATCCTTGAGGTTGGTCAATTCGATGGTTTGTTCGACGCCGTTGTGATCCTCGAGGGTGACATGGTCGGGAACTTTGATATAGTCCTCGTCCTTGTCTTGGTGAACACCGGAATATTCATCAATGTCGAGGTTGATATGCGCCTCGGAAATTGGGCGGGTTTGCTCAAGTAAGAATTCGTTTTTCAGATATTGAGCAGTACCTGAGTGATCGAAGATTTTATCGAGAGTGGTGTAGGTCTCGTTGTTGGTGTAGGTCTCGATGATGCGCTCGAGACGTTGATAGGTTTTGCGATAGATATCAACCCAACTGATGTGATATTCCTCGTCACCCTCTCTCTCACCTGGATCAAATTTGTCCTTGAGAAAGTCGAGAATGGATTTGCGCTCCTTGGAATCTTTTGGGAGTTTATGCAATTTGCTCTTGGCATTGAGAACAAGAGTCAACTCGCTGAGTTCGGCTCCATCTCTAATAAGTTTCCAAAGCCTAAAGGACTCAGGGTTGTTTGAATTAGAGAGGTGAGCATATTCCTTGACTGCTTCACTCCATCCGATATTGCCAAGAGCAAGGGTCTGGAGAATCTCTGCATTGGTGGGATTGATCTTGGGTATAAGGTCCTCCTCGGGAATGGCTGAAAGGTAGGTGGGGAACGTCTTAAGTGCAAAGTCGTCAAGATAATAGGGCGTCGCCATATTAGTCCTTTCTATTCAGTTGTGAGTGGGTGGGAATTATTTGGTGAAGAGTAATCTAGATGGATCGCTGCTGATTGGTTGGGAGAGATTGGAAATCCAACCCATAATCCGATGTCGGATTGAGATTGATGTCTCCCTGTCAAAGGGTGTTTTGACGAGGAATTTGTGGTCAGGAAAATCTACCAGCAATTTGAGTAAACTGGTGGAGAAGATGTGCTCCTGAGGCTCGTCATGTGAGTCAATTCGAGACTGAATGATAAGGATATCCTTGTAGGCAAAGTATCCGAAGCCTTGACCGATCTTGCCCGTTGCCAGCAGGTAGTCAGCAAACAGTTTACTGATTTCACGCTGGCGCTTAGTCCAAAAACCCTGAGAATTTTCCTCAGGGAAGTCGATCGAGTTCCAGTAGCCTTTGACGACGCTGGAGCCGCCAGTCAGAACGAATTTGTTGTTATGTACTAGCATGGTTACTCCTTTTCTGGCTCTGGAAAAAAATACATGGTGACAAAGTTTTCGTTAGCCATTTTGAGATAAGACTTCATTCCATGACGCATGCGAATTCGAATCAAGGTAAAGCGAGGTGTTTCGATGGCAGTAGAGACTTGACTATTTCTGTGGTCATACTCTAAGTCGAGGGCAAGCCAAAGTTTGTACGAATGACTTGCTCTTGACTCCTTGAAAGTCCAGGAACATTTAATTTTTGCGAGTAATTCAAAAAATTCAAGGAAAAGTATTGGATGACCGTATTCAAGAGATGTAACTTTAATTAAGGGTTGCATGATTATCCCTTTCGTGTAATAGGGCACCAGTTTGGTTTGGGTAGATAAAGTGGTGTGACTTTGCGAAGATTGCAGGCAAAAGTGTTGTGATCGTGGACGATAAAGTGCTCGCAGTCATTGCAAGAGTCAAGGAAATTGTCAGGAAGTTGTGTATGAGCAAATGTCCACGCTTCAACCCAGTCGAAGTTGCAGTCAGTACAGTTCATAGATAGGTAAAGGGTTTTTTCATCGAAGGTGTGGTGACAGATGATTTGGTGTTCGGATGAACACTGTGGGCAGTTGTAGAAGAGCTTTTTAATTATTTGAGACATAGTTGCTCCTTAAGATTGTCGGGGAGTTCTGTTAGAGTCATATTTACTTCTTAAGTTCATCGATGGTGTTAAGAACAAGGCAAACGAACAGGTCGTTATAGTCGGAGTCGTTTTCAAAGAGTGTTTCACCATCCAGGTATACTTTAACGAATTTGAGAAATGAGGTGATCTCCTCTGGAGTGTTGATATGACGATACCCAGTCAATTTGACAAAGCACTTTGCGAATCTGTAGGATAGGTGACTGTTTAAGTCGAGTGTATTTTCAAGAATGAGTCTCATGTTTAAAAGGGAGTCGTTTTCCCTTATTTGATCGCTGGTGAGTTCCGAAGGCATGTTATCTGGTCGCATAATTTACTCCTTAAATTGGTCGAATATGGGGTTCAGGTCTCGAATGATGTCAAGTAAAAAAACTATATAGACATCATTGCATCTCGTCCAGGTTAGTGTCGATCAATGGATTCGGATATTTGAGCAGTATTCCGATAATATTGATGTGAAAGGGATTCATGTCACCATATTGACTCAACCAGTCAACTAGGCTTTCGGGAGTTAAAAAGGCAATGTCTATGGCGGCACGCTCACCAAAGACGGTTTCAGCCATGACATAGTAGCCTGTAAATACATCAAGAACATATTGGCGCTGTAAGCGAGATAGGTCAATGATGAAAGGTTTCATGATTTACTCCTTATTTGATGTCGGATTGTTTGATTGTTCAAGAGCCTGTATCCTATTCTCCAGATTCTTGATGTAATTAGATAGATCGCTCATAACGTCAAGTGTAGCGATTAGGCAGGTGTATAAAACCTGAATGCTTTGATACTCTGTTTGCATGATTCACTCCTTATCCGACGTCGGATTGTAGAATTTTTCAATACCAGAATAAAGATCCGCTTCGTAGAAGCAGATGTAATCGAGGTTTTGCAAGGTGATTTTGATAACTTTGCCGTTTTTGATAAGAAATTTTGCGAGCGTATACCAGTCAATAATTGGCAAAATCTTTCTGGGAAGCAGATTAACTATACAGCAGTAGCGATGAAGGTATGCGGGAAAGAATTCGGACTCAATCACGTAACGCCGATCAATTGTGTCGGACACTAGTTCCAAAAATTGCTTGAAGTCATGAACGTTGATTTCATTCATTGTAAAAACTCCTTATAATCCAGTCAAACAAAAACGAGTCAAACCAAAGAAAGAGAGCCCCTACCCTAAGAGACATATATACAGGGTAGAGGCTCATTCCTAGGGGGCTAGAAGGGAATATCATCCGCTTCTGCGGTCTGCACCGCTTGGGGTTGCTGACTAGCACTTGAGGTTTCGGTGACCGATACCCCGTTGCTGTCGTTGTTCTTGTTGTTGACGCCGAACTTGAAGTCGTCAACCAAGAGGTAGGGATAGATACGGTTTGGCCCGCCGTGCTCGTCCTCTTTGCTGTCGAAGCGCATGCGACCTACAACGATGATCATATCGCCCTTCTCGAAGTACTGGGCGATGGTTTTGCCACGACCGTTCCAGGCTTTGCACTGGTACCAGGTCGTGATGGTCTGGCGTTCCCCATTTGAGTCCTTGTAGCGCTCATTGACCGCTACCCGGAAATTGGTGACCGAGCGTTCGCTATCGTCGAACTCGAAAGTCTCGGGTTTGGCGCCTAACCAGCCAACTAAAGTGGTTTCGTGAAACATTTTAAAACTCCTTATAACCTAGTGAATTCATGAACACAATGCCGTAAGGCACTGTGCTCTATTTACATTAGGGAAGAGATGCAAAGCCACGGATAACATGAAAGGCGTTTGCGGTGAGCGTGATTTTGTGATCGCTGTCGATCCTGACTTGATTGGTTGCAACCAGGTCAGAATAAGTGTACAAGGCGAGGAGAGTGCTTCCTTTGCATTTTTGAGGAACAACAGTCTCAAAAAAGTCAACAAGGTGTTTGGCTTCAATCAAGCTGCGATGAACACAGAGAGCACGGAGAATTTTGATAAGGTCGATTTTAGGGATCACGATTTTCCTTTCGTCTAGTGAAATCATAAAACCAATGCCGAAGGCACTGTATCCTATTGTATCTTATGCGAAACATCAATGTCAAGTTAATTGTCACATGAAGGATATGACATTTGTAACATATAAGATATTGACCTGTCGGATTGACTTGACAAATGAGAAAAGACGGGTATACTTAGCGTACACCCGCCCGCCTAACTAGTTTCACTAGAAAGTAATAGTGATTGATCCTGAAACTAGAACATAAGGATTCCAATAAATCAATCAGTGAAACCTTATGTACTTATTCTTTTCCCCAATAACATCTAGTAATACCTGAATGTGTAAATGATCTAGAAGTATCTAGTATTACTAGATGATTATTGGTTCTAGTGAATCTAGTGAAAGGTGATTTCCGATACCGAACAGGATATTGCGTATACTGAAATGGGTGCAAAATGGTGATGTGGGGAGAATTGAGGGATGGGACGGGGGATTAATCCTCATCCAATCCCTCTTTTAGTCTCACCTAAATCTCCCCACGCCCCTATCTACGGGTCATTTCCCTGATTATGTCCCGTTTCTGGTAGTATTCTTGGGCAATTTGCTCATTATCCCGTCGTTTTCGGATGATTCTGACCCCGTGACGGCGGGCTTTGCCGATCACCTTGCGCTGATCGACCTTATCGGGGAAAGTCTGGATAATCTTATCCTCGTGGACTTTCTCCTGAAAGCAATTCCGGTGGACGTCAAACAGAAACTTATCGTACTTGTTCATCGCAAATCTCCTTAATTTAAAGCGAAAACAGGCGCTCTGGTATCAGAACACCTGTTTCGCCTGAAAACGGCTTAAAACGACTCCTAGGAGCCTTAGAATGGAATCTAGGAATTAATTAAAGCCTGCTGAACGAGGTTGGCGGCACCATTAGCCATTTCATCGGCAAATTCATTCCACTCGTGACCGTTGTGGGCTTTAATCCACTTGAAGGTTACTGAGTCGAATTTGCTCAACAGTTGATCGAGGTGTTCCCACAGTTCACGGTTGACGACCTCTTTGCGGCGGGAATTGCGCCAGCCGTTGGCTTTCCACTTAGTCAGCCACTCGGTGGCGCCCTTAACGACATAATTGGAATCGGTGTAAACCACGACGGGTTTAGACTTATCCTCGATACGCTCCAGTCCGTAGATAACGGCATAGAGTTCTTGGCGGTTGTTGGTGGTGTTAGCCATCCCATCCGCACCATAGATGCGGTAGTCCCCCCACTCAAGGACGTAAGCCCAGCCACCTGCGCCGGGGTTGCCGAGGCAAGAGCCATCGGTGTAGAGATTAATGTTCATTGCGACCTCCAGGTGTCATCTAGACAAACAGCGAAAAATATCAACACGAATACAGCGAATATAAAACTTGCCAGCTCCATGGTCATGGCTAACTCCTTTCAATCCGACGTCGGATATCCCAGCTAGCCGAGAACACCTGCTTGCCAAAGATGTTGACAAACACGTATTCGTTGAAGGCACACCAGGGGATCCAGTATACAAAGTCGATGCACGCAATCGTGCGGCATTTGACGAGGTCGTGCGCATCGGGGACGGCTTCGCCTGTGCGGGCGATGGCTCTAAAAATCTTAGAAAACATAACAAACCTCCATAGATTAGTGAATATCACCAAGACAATGCCTCTCCCTTCCGCTATCGCTTCAGGGACGCTTCGCAGAGGCACTGTCTCTGTGAGTGGATTAGTTGTAGCCGTAAAGTTTGGCAATCTTGTACATGTGGTCGTGGATTATCGATGGATGGTGGGGTAAGCGTTCGCCGTCCATGATAGCCCGTTCCTCACCAGCTAAAAAGCGTAATCTCTCGAGGTGCTCACCGCTGACGACCTCACCCTTGAGGAAGAAAATCTCAGAGGTGGTGGGAGAGACGACCGAGAAAGGCAATTCGACCTGTTTGAACTTGGTGGCGTCATAGAGGACTTTGTCCTGCCCCCAGTACACGCTAACGCTGTGCATGGACATGCCGTCATGCATGTACACGCACAGTTCCCCGATGGCGATGGACTTCATCTGAAAGACGTCGTCCTTGCCAAACAGCTTGATGAACAGCTTGAATAAATAAAACATGTTAGCCTCCTAGGCAAACTATTGAATATCACCACTCCTCGCTTTCGCTCGGAGTGCTTCGCAAAGACAATGCCGAAAGGCACTGTCTCTTGGTTTCAACTATCACGAATGTTCTCCAGCAACCTGCCAAGGAAGTTGTGTCCCCTACCGTTCACCTTCCCCCAGAAGGTGTCACCCCAGGTGTTATCCTCAACAATAGGGCTCTTAATGGCTTTCAGGCGGCGCATCAGTTCCGGGTGCTGATCAAACTTCAACTTCAGCACCCCCCGCATGGTCTTAACCCGGATGCCATTCCAGTCAGAGCGCAGGGTAACCTTCCTCCCCCTATATTTCGCCTGCTTGGGGGTGCTGGCTGTCCTCACCCACTCACGCTCGGATTCACTTTCAGTCTTAGCCGCCTGAAACAGGTGCTCCGCAGTAGGGTAGGTTTTCCCCTTATATACAATCGGGGACGGATAAAAATTACTTAGAAAATTAAATTCACCACGGAATTTCATCACAACCTCCATAAACTAGTTAATAATCACCAAGACAATGCCTCTCCCTTCCGCTATCGCTTCAGGGACGCTTCGCAGAGGCACTGTCTCTAAGCGGCTTACCAGCATCAAGCCAGGCTTTTACTACGTCTAAGTGGCACGACTTCGGTTTGCACCAGCAACCTACTACTTTCCCTTCCAACTTCTCTACCTCCCTCCTAAATTCAACGTCCTTGTTGACTCGCTCCCAAAAGTATCTCTTAAACTTCTTGATCACTTCATCTCTACTGCCGTCCCTTCCGGATCTAAACGGATTTCCCAACCATCCCTTCTCGCCAACCTGCGTTACTTTCCCGCCTTTCCCCCTACCACCATACACATCAAACTTGCTGGTTTTACAATTAACAACCTTCATCGCAGCCTCCATAAGCTAGTTAACAATTCACCAAGACAATGCCGTCAGGCACTGTCCTGGGTTCTCACCTACCCATGCACATAGGCGTTATAGTCGTCCTTGTTGCTGAACGCAGGACTGTTGCAGGTCACACATGATTCATCCTGCGTCATTCCGGTCTGCCCGCATGTGGGGCACCACGCACTGGGCATGGTCACCACACACTCACCGAATACCTCGGTGAACAGGTCGTCAAGATAGTTCATAACTTCCATTGCTGTGCGCTCCATGTCAACCTCCTCTATAGCCGATCCGTCATCAGGTCGGCGAGCAACCAAGCGACAATAAATACAAATACAATCAACGCATAAGACAACAACATAATTAGCCTCCTAGGGCAATAGTGAATAATCACCAAAACAATGCCGTCAGGCACTGTCTTGGGTTCTCGTCTACCGACTAATCCGACGTCGGATTGGCGTAATGGATTTCAACTACGTGCATTGCCCCTTCGCCAAATGGCTCAACCAAAACCTGAACCAGTGTGTTCTCTCGTTTCTCGCCAAAACCTGCCAGGATCAGGTCAACACCATGGTCATCGTGAAGCTCGAAACTCACGTCGGTAGGCGCCCACATTGACCCACCATCCAATGGGTCTTCGCCAATATAGACATCGGTCCGTGCAATAACTTTGTGTAGCATTACAACCTCCTATTCTAGTGAGATGGCTTATTCCACCTCACCAAAACAATGCCGTCAGGCACTGTTTTGGCTTGGTGGGTCAGCGGGCGATGGTGAATGCCAGTGTATGACCCTTGGAGCGAGCGATGACGCTGAATTTTTTCATCAGCGGAGTCGGGAGCGGCTCTTTGGTGTAGAGCCGAATGCTACAAGGCTGTTTCAGGCTGCCGAATGTCTGGGTGAGTGCGATATCAAAGTCGCCATCACCTTTCATTTCTTTGCGCTCGGTGCCAGATTGCAACACCACCAGCCAAGTCCCCTCAACAATTTTTGCAAACACGTTTAACTTACACATCGGAAACACCTTTCTGCCTACAAGAGGCAACTAGTTTGAATATCACCAAACCGACGCCGTCAGGCACTGTTGGAGAGCGTCTCTATCCGATGTCGGATTGGTGACGCAGACGGCTTGGGCGAAGCCCGCGAGTAGCGAGGCACCCCCCGACCGGAGGGAGGGGCGGTGTCGAGCCTCGCCGCTCAGGGCAGCGGCCCGGGAGGGGGGTGGGGTGTTCACTTGCTGTGTGGATATATAAGGAGATATATCCTCTCCCCTATCTAAGGTAAAAACATTTGAGAAATCTGTATTGACTTAAGGGGGATAAATAAAGCCCAATCCAGGATTTCAGGTTGGTGTAACATTCTTTCTGT
>DHHJ01000008.1 GCA_002403205.1 Anaerolineaceae bacterium UBA4775 | reverse complement strand
TAAGATTATTTACGAGGCAATGCGAGGGAACAACGACGGTATGAGTAAAGGGTATACTGAGGTCTGATTCTAAGCCACAGGAGGTGTTTTGTACAAACGCCTCCTGTGATTTAATTTTCTATTTGGGGTTTGGGGTTAATCTACTACTTGCGACGTTTGAGCCAAGTCCCTAATGAGGCACCGGAGAGGCCGAGGGTCGAGATGGCTGAAATGATCAGCGCAGCAGGACCGGATGCGGCGCCTGTGGTCGGTGAAACGGAAGGCGCCGGGGTGGCTTGCGCTACCACTGGTGGTGCAGCTTCTTCCGTCGGCTCAGGCTCTTCGGTCGTTTCAGGTTCTTCTGTTGGTTCGGGTTCCTCTGTCGGTGTAGGTCCGGTGGGGGGTTCCTGGGTTGGGCCTGTTGGCGGTTCTTGGGTCGGCTGTTCCGTAGGTTCCTGTGTTGGCTCCTGGGTGGGTTGTTGTGTCGGTTCCTGGGTGGGCGCTGGCGTGGGTTGAACTTGCTCTACCCGGTAGTTATCGCTTTTGTTCCCGAAGGTCACCCGGTAGGTGCCGCCATCTTCAGGGCCAATCTCATAAGCGTCAAAACAGAAGGCGCCTGTCTCGTCCACTTCGAAACTGCCTGAAGCAACCTGGATATTGGGATGGTTCGAAGCCTGGCCTGGCTGGCCCGTAATGGCCCAATCATAAACGCCTTGATCGAACCCGGCACCATTGATGAATACCATATCGCCGGTGGTGTAATGGTTGATATTTTGGGGCTCACCACACGACCCTGTGGTTGTCCAAATGGCGCCTGTGTTGGCTGAAATGAATTGCACGTTAACGAAGACAGCTGCCAAAAGGAGCGTGGTGACGAGCGTAACTTGGCCTATTCTCTTCATAATGATTGTCCTTTTCTATTAATGATTTAATTTACCAAACTATATTAGTTATATTATACAAAAAGGATAAACTATGTCAAGATATTTTAAGGTTGAGATTTTATAATTGGATTTATTAAATTTAGATTAGACGTGCGGATTTCACTGCTTTGCTGGGGAGTACCTCTTTGGTATCCGGCAAGTTCATTGGAAGAGAATCGTTTCCAACAGGGGAAGGGCTGTTTTCTACCAAAACCCGCACCTTTATGAAATCCAACTGTATGTAGAGGCGCTATTCATGCCATGAAATCTGCTCATCTTTGAGCTCTTTTTGGGTTTGACGGTCTTTTTGACGTGTCATTGACGCAAAGGAGAACTCTACCCCCAACCTCTCTACACTACTATAATAAAACTTCTTTATCAAAAAGAACAAACAGGGAAAGACTTTTGGTCTTTCCCTGTTTGTTCGACTCTGTTTAATAAGAATTGTTATCGATTTTCGAGTGCTACTTTTAGAAAACTTTCTCACCAGCTCTTATGGGCACCTGGATCCTGTTTTCAGCAGGCGTAAGGGGGCAGGACCAGTTTTCATTGTAAACACAATAGGGGTTGTAAGCATAATTGAAATCGATGAGAAACTTGTCGTTTCCTAATGGAACAGGGTCTAAATACCTACCTGCGCCATAGGTCTCTTTTCCCGCGAGACCATCTACGAAGGGCAAAAAATAATCCTCTCCGCTGGAATAAATGGTCAGTTCTGCGCTTTGACCGTCGACCATGAATTCAAACTTACCATACCGTAGATAAGTTTGGGTTTCTCCGGTTGAGGTCTGGATCTTGACCTCTCTTTTTTCCGGAAATACATCAACCTTCACGGTTTTCTTTAATTCTGGGTTTTCCGGGAAATAATTAAGTCCCTCAAAGTGATGCTGCTGTTCATGGGTTAATGGACTGTGATGATCATACTTAAAGAATTTATTTTTTGATTTTCGAAATTCGGTTAATTCTGTCATGTTTTTTTTGCTCCTTTTTGTTGTTAATTATCTGACGACGACTCTTGAATAATTCTTACCTTTATAATGTCGATTGATAATTGTTGAAATCAGGTAATATTTTGGTTTCACACCTCGTCTTATTTTTTAAACCAGTAAATATATAAAGGAGAAAAATTAATGGATTACCCAATGCGTGAAGATTTAACCGTTGGCGCAAAATTTCCAAACTTTGAACTACCAGATCATAACGGAGAAAATCACAAACTGTCTCAACTTTTGCGCGGCTTCCCTGGTGTGTTAATCTTTTCAAGGGGTTATTTTTGCCCGAAAGACCGTCGACAAATGGCAAATTATGTTGAGCACTTACAGCCCGAGTTACGGGTCAACTACACCAATATGATCACTGTCTCGGTTGACGATGCCATGACTACTCGCGAAGTGCGTGACCAACTAAATGCCAACTGGACATTCCTGTGCGATCCAGACCGAGAATTATTACATGAGCTGGAAATGGTAGACACAACGGACCCTGTCCATGGTGAAATTTACATTCCTTACACTTTCATCCTAGACCGGGATCGAACAATTTACAAAATCTATAACGGCTGGTGGTTCTTGGGAAGGCCAACCGTCGAAGAAATTCGGATGGATTTACGAGAGTTAATGAGTCAGCGATCGGATTGGGTTTATAAACCCCATGCGTGATCTGCTCAACAAAAAAACGCCTGGCTGATTTTTCAACCCAGGCGTTTTTTGTGTGAATTTGTGGTGGACAAAGATATTCTTTATTGTAATTTCGCGAAGAGGTTGTTAAGGCCTTCTGCCAGGGTCGGATGGGCAAACACCCCATCACGCAACTTCTGATAAGAAATTTCCCCTATCATTGCGATTTCTAACATCGACATGATTTCTCCACCGTTATAGCCCAATACAGCAGCCCCCAAGATGTGCTCGCTTTCCGGATCGACCAGGGCTTTGATGAAGCCCCGTGACTGATCGATTTCCAGGGTCCTTGCGATGTAGCGCATCGGGATTTTTGCCAGCAAATACTCGATCCCCTGTCGTTGAGCATCTTTTTCACTCAAGCCAATGCGCCCTAACTGAGGATCACTAAACAGCACATAGGGCACCAGCCGATCATGCATGTCCAGGTTGCCATCCTCAAGGAGATTGGCTTTAAGAATCCGATAATCGTCGTAGGCAATATGGGTGAAGGCCGGTCCTCCCTTAATATCGCCGGTTGCATAGATCCCAGGAATATTCGTTTCAAGGTGCCCATTGACCTTGATGTATCCCCTTGAGTCTTTCTCAACCGATGTTTTTTCTAAATCTAATCGATCGCTGTTTGGAACACGACCCACAGCAACCAGGAGATGTGAGCCGTTTATGGTAATTTCACCTTCAGGGTGTTTTGCCCTCAAAGTCACGCCACCGCGCTGATCTTTTTCGACAGCGGTGGTGTCTGTGTTGAGAAAGACCTTGATCCCGTCTTCTTCTAAAATGGATTGTAGTTCTTCAGCGACGTCCTCATCCTCACGAGTTAATAACTGCTCAGCGTGCTGGATAATGGTCACATCACTCCCAAACCGACGGAACATTTGCCCAAATTCGACCGCGATATATCCGCCGCCCAAGATAATCAAATGCTCAGGGACGGTTTCCAATTCCATGATCGATGTCGAATCCAGGTATGGCACCGATGCCAGCCCTTCAAGATCCGGGATCCTTGGCCTTCCACCGGCATCGATGATCACTTTATCAGCAGTTAACTCCCGGCTTTCGCCTTCATTCGTCACAACCTTTACAGTTTTATGATCCATGAAGGATGCGGTACCAAAGATCAGTTCCACCCCTGATTTAATGATCCGGTCTCTGCTTCCCTCCCTGAAACTTATAACAATCTCGGCTTTTCTTGCTTTGATCTTTTTCATATCGACGGTCATACCCTCGATTTCAACCCCGAAATCCATCGCCCGGTTCACCAAGTAGGTGACTTCAGCACTGGCGACCATGGATTTCGTCGGAGTACAGCCGAAATTAATGCAGGTTCCCCCAACAAACTGCTCCTCAATTAATGCCACATGTTCACCGGATTCGGCAAGCGCTTGTGAGAGGGGATTGCCTGCCTGCCCAGCGCCAATAATTATCGTGTTAAAAACGTCCATAGGAAACTCCAAAACTAATGATTAACCTGCGCACCGTGGATTGACCTTTCAGCACGCCGTTCAATGGTGCGAATGCCGTAATTCGCAGTCAGCGATAGCACGGTCACGGCAACGGCACCAGAAAATATTTTGTTGTAATTCGCGGTGATAACTCCCTCGAACAACAAAACGCCCAATCCTCCTGCGTTAATGAATGCGGCGATGGTCCCAATCCCGATTGATGAAAGCACCACCAGGCGTACGCCGACCAGGAGCATTGGCAGTGCAAGGGGAAATTCCACCTGCCAAAAACGCTGCCAGCCGCTCATACCCATCCCACGGGCAGCCTCAAGAACAGCAGGATTGATCGAAGTCAAACCTACAAGCCAGTTGCGTACCAACAATAATTGAGCATAAGCTGTCAGAGCGACGACAGCCGGTGTGGTTCCCAACCCAAAAACGGGGATCAAGAGCACAAAAAGAGATAAACTTGGGATGGTATAGATGACACCTAAAACACCCATGACTGGACCCTGGAGCCATTTTATACGGGCTAAAGCAACTCCTAAAGGGATGCCAATGATCAGTGCAAAAAACAAGACTATCAGCGTAAGCTGCAGATGCTGTAAGAATAATTTGCCAACCAGATCCAGGTTATTAATCAGATAGCTCATCACATTTGTTCTTTTCAACCAACTGGTTGCTCGCAAGCATTTCTTTCAAATCCTTCATTCCGATCTGCCCCTGTTCTTTTCCCGATGAATCCACAACACGTAAATAGTCGCTGCCGCTGCTCAGTAGAAGTGACAGGGCAGAACGTAAATCTCCCTCGAGATCAATCGTGGGTACGTTGTCATGCTTCTGGGTGTGGGTCATTTTTCTTGATGATTCACGTGCTTGCGCCTTTATAACGGATTTGATGCTGACCAGGCTTAAACGTCTTAGAATGTTATCTGTCCCGACCAGTTCCTCTATAAAAGAATTTTTCGGTCGGGTTACCAACGCAATGGGTGTATCATACTGAACCAGTTTCCCTTCACGGAGCACGGCAATTTTGTCCGCAAGGAGCAGTGCCTCTTCGACGTCATGGGTGACAAACAAAATGGTCTTATTTAGCTTACAATGAAGCCTGAGCAGTTCTTTTTGTAATCGTTCACGGTTGATAGCATCCAGAGCGGCGAAAGGTTCATCCATCAAAAGAATATCGGGATCGGCAGCCAGAGCTCGTGCCAGGCCTACTCGCTGCTGTTCTCCGCCTGATAGTTGGTTCGGATAACGTTCCAAGTATGAATCCGGTAGGCCAGTCAGATCAAGGAGCATTTCGACCCGAGTTTGGATGTGTCCCTTATCCCAGTCCAACAATCGGGGAACAACGCTGATATTCTTTTGAACTGTCATATGTGGGAAAAGCCCCACCTGCTGAATCACATATCCAATTTGCCTTCGTAAGTCATTGATGGGCAAACCTTGAATGTCCTCGTTCCCAATCCAAATTTTGCCTTTGGATGGTTCATAAAGACGGTTGACCATTTTCAAAAGGGTGGTTTTCCCGCTGCCCGATGGGCCAAGGAATACGACCAGGTCACCGGCTGGGACCTGCAAAGATACGCCGTCCACAGCCGGGACCCCTTCAGATTCAAAGGTTTTTGAAACATCATCAAAGAAAATTTCTCCGGATTGGGTTACCCGGCTCTCTTGGGTATTCGAGGATGCGTAGGTCATTTTGTTTCGATTATTCGATCAAATCATTTTCAAGCAGGAACTCACGGGCGACATCAGCTGGCTCGCGGCCTTCCGGTCCATCAACCTGCCAGTTCAACCCTGACATCACGTCATCTGTCAGCAAAGGTGCGAGCTCATTTAAAAGCTCTGCAATTTGGGGATAGTCATCGAGTGTGTCCATCCTCACCACTGGCGCAATGTTATAAATTGGATAAAAGACCTGATCGTCAATGAGCACAATCAGATCATTGCCTTTGATCGCGCCGTCCGTGCCAAAAGCGACCACGACATCCACCTGACCGTCCATCAAAGCTTGATAGCGCAGGCTGCCGGTTCCCAGCTGCCGAACTTCCTTGAACTCAAATCCGCCATAAGCTTCCTGAAGTCCTTTGATGCCGTCTTCTCGTTCCATGAATTCTGCCGGACCACCTAAAATCAACTCAGCCGCCTTTTCAGAGAGGTCCGAGTAAGTTCGGATGTCATATTCTTCCGCTGTTGCTCTGGTCATGGCCAGTGCTTGGGTGTTGTTGAAAGGTGAAGTCTCCAACCAGGTCAGATTGAACTGCTCTTCATAGTTCTCGTTAACTGTGGAGTAGATTTCCTGGGCATCTTGAATGGGGCTCAACTTCAATACTGTCAATAAACCTGTTGAAGTATATTCCGGATACAGATCTATGTCACCGTTTAATATGGCTTCCTGCGCAATGGGTGTGCCACCAAGGTTTAGCTTACGCTCAACTGTAAAACCGGCGTTTTCCAAAATTTGGGCGTACATTTCGGCCACAATGAATTGTTCCGTGAAATCTTTTGAACCTACTGCAATGGTTCCCAAGCTCTCATCCTGGTTTGATCCTGCTGGTGCACAGGCTGCCAGGAGCACAGCACCAATCAGAAAAGAAAATGTAAATAATTTTATGCTATTTTTTGTGTTCATAGAACTCCTCCTAAGTGTTTATAAATTTAATTAGTTTAGACATCATAACAATTACTGGACCGGATAGGTCTTGAGGATTGATGACCAAAATATCTCCGACAGCAGTGCAAACAATGCCACCGGGATGGCACCGACCAGCATCACTGGCACATCATACAAAGCAAATCCACGGGTGATGAAATCTCCCAATCCACCACCGCCAATAAAGGAGGCCAATGTGGCGCTAGAAATCACTTCAACTGAAGCGATCCGAATGCCAGAGATGATCGCGGGGATTGCTAAGGGGATTTCAATCTGGGTCAACACCTGGGTTTTAGTCATACCCATTCCCGAAGCGGATTCGATGACTGAGGGATCAACCCCGCGAATACCGGTGTACGTACTGATTAATATAGGCGGAAAGGCCAGCACTGTTAATGCAATCAGTGAGGGAGTAAAGCCAAGCCCTAAATAAGGTAAAGCGAGAAAGAGAATCGCAAGACTGGGAACCACCCGCAGAGCGTTAAATACATTGATCACCACATGGGAGATGCCCTCTTGTTTGGCAATCCACAGACCAATCGGAAAAGCAACCAGAAGACTGATCCCAAGAGCTGAAAAACTCAGCATAAGGTGGTCACCAGCTGCTTTCCAAAAAAAAGACTGGTTCTGTAGAAAATAATGGAATGCTCCTTGAAATATTTCCATAAAATTCAGATCGATTCTTGGTTGTCAAGCCCTGTGAATCAATTTCGTTACTTTTTCTTTAATATTCTACATTATTCTACATTATTCTACATTATTCTACATTATTCTACCTTCACACCATTCCAGAAAGCCACATATCCTTTGATCTCGCTGGCGGCCTCCTTAGGTTCAGGATAATACCAGGCAGCATTCTGATTTACCTCACCATCAACAACGACATTGTAATAACTGGCTTTTCCCTTCCAGGGGCAGGTCGTGTGATATTCAGCTTCTTTTAAATATTCCTGGCGGACAGACTCGGGCGGGAAATAATGGTTACCCTCAATCACTATCGTTTGATCACTTTCTGCAATTATTTTTCCATTCCATGTTGCTTTTTTCATTTTTTCATCCTTTCGTTTTTTATTGCTTACACCACTTAGACGCCATTTCTATCCGGTTTCTTACTTCTAATAATCAATGTCTATTCCTTCTATCTGCAACTATGCTGGCTTACCAAATGGCATGATGAAGGATGATGGGAGCATCATCATCAACAAGAGCTTATCGTCATCCCGCCGATTAATGATCGCTCACCGAGTTTTCAAGCACCTTCGATTTCTGGCAATGGCTGCCGAGTTATTATGAATACCTGTGTGAAGAGATGTGATTTTTCTTTACATGTGGGATTTTGAGCCAGGTCTGAACTTTTTAAATTTTGGAACTTACAACAACAGTGATTCGGGGAAATAATTTACTTTAAGAGACTTTGATATCCGCTGATAGAAAATTTGGGGGCTTTTTCTCACGGGCGGCAAACCTGGTCAGCGAATCTTCAGGCGGAGGATACCAGAGTTGCGCCAAGGAGGTATCTAAAAATGATCATCCTGTTCAGGACTGATACCCTCCCTGGAGGCCTTACTGCAGATGGTGTGGGGCAACTTCCATTTCGACGGAAGGGCGTGGTGCTGCTTATCCTAATGCCACAGGCCCAACCTACGGGAGGATGCATGCAGTAGACAGGGTTGGGATGTGGTTCACACGAAGAATCCAACGAAATGCAATCGGAAACCCACGGTATTCAACGGTTTGCAAACCCAGGTCAATATTTCTCCCGTTTTCGACCCGGTAGGCTTAATGTGATGATTTCTAACATAAGAAAAAAGGAGTTACACATGAATATGACTGAATTCAAAGACAAAGTTGCCCTGGTTACCGGTGCCGCTGGCGGCATTGGAGAAGCGATTGCGGTATCATTTGCGCAAAAAGGCGCGCGGGTGGCGGTCGCAGACATTGATGAAGAAAACGGTAATTCCGTTGTAAAGCGCATCAAGGAAGAGGGCGGAGAGGCCATCTTTGTGCGCGTGGATATCTCTGAGCCTGAGGATGTCAAGAAAATGGTGGCCGACACCGTCGAAGCCTTTGGCCAACTGGATTATGCGGTCAATAACGCCGGGATTGGGGGCGCACAGGCCGTCACAGGAGAATATGAAATTGATGACTGGAATTTGGTGGTCGACATCAACCTGAACGGCGTGTTCTACTGCATGCGTTACGAAATCCCGCAGATGCTTGAGCAGGGCCAAGGCGCGATCGTCAATATCTCTTCCATTTTGGGGACGGATGCCTTCGAGCAGACTTCAGCATACACCGCCTCGAAGCATGGCGTGGTTGGACTCACCAAGACAGCCGCCCTGGAATATGCCCAGGAAGGCATCCGGGTTAACTCGGTTGGACCGGCCTTTATCAGAACGCCTATGGTGCTGGAAGGTTTCGACGATGATGAAATCGAAGGGTTGAAGGCGTTGCATGCCATGGGCCGTCTGGGCAAGCCGCAAGAGGTGGCTGACTTGGTGACCTTCCTGTGTTCAGACCAGGCTTCCTTCATGACGGGCGGATACTACCTGGTGGACGGCGGCTACACCGCAGGGTAATTGAAAGTTTCCCCCAAAATGCGCTAATCGTAGCAGGCGAATTCGCACATATTATTAAAACAGACGCCACAGGCGCAATTGATGTGCCCTGGCGTCTGTTGGTTTTAAATTCGGGCTCAGTCGTCGCTCAAACGCGGGTTAAGGATTCGTTCCAGGGCAAAGCCAAACAGCGAGAAGCCCAGCCCCGTCAGTAGAAGGAGCGCGATGGGCTGCAGCATCCAGAAGCGCGAGCCAAAGATGCCGCCCCGCATGGCAGCCAACGCCATCGAGATGATTGTCGTGGACAGCGCCCCGCCCAACCCGATCAGCAAGGCAAAGGGCATTCTCCACAGCAACGGGACAGTTAAATTGCGCCGGTAGTAGTCGGTGTCCGCTGCACCATAGACCTGCCCGAGCATGACCAGTTCAGCCTGGATGTCACTGCCTTCTTCGAAGGTGAAGGCGTCTATCACCAATTGGTAAGTTCCGTGAAGGACCTTTGGTACAGGCTGGCTTGGGTCAGCAAACAGGAGGTAATGTGGTTCGTTTTGGGTGAGGTCATCTGGATTGAACCAAGCAGCAAAGTTCGGGTTATCGCTGACCCAGCTCCGGTATTGGTTGCCGTTGATAAAATCGTAGTAGGTCAGGTTTGCCACTTCGGTGGTTCTTAGTTCCAGTTCACGCCCATCGGGCGGGCGCCAAAAAATGCACGCAAAGCCGCGCTTGGACTCAAAATTGCTCGATAAGTAGAGGAATACTTCACCGGGAAGAGCCGCGTTGTTGTAATCAAAGTCGAAGGTCAGCACGACTTCGTTGGTGTCACCATTCAGCTGGTTAAACTCGTGCTCGGCATCCCCTTCTGCGCTGTTGAGCTTCAGGGTCGAAAGGTAGTTGCCTTTGATGAACAGGTTGATCCAGGCTGGACGGGCTAATTTTCCCAAGGGTGCTGTTTGTAAAAGACATCTGACCAACCAACGGATACCTAAATAGCTGTCAGGCACTAAAATGCGGCCCACAAGGCTGCTTTTGAATGCGAGTCGTCCTCAGATGAGCATATCTTTACGATCTGTTAACCTTTTTTTGTGGACAAGCCTGCTTTTTTTTGCTACAATAGCCCCTAATATGATATCTGTACCCGTTCAATCCAAGCGAAAGCCCAAATACCGAACCACTCCTGGTGGAGCGGCGCTTGGCGTTTAATTGAACTAGAACATTACGCGAACCATAGGCCTTCCCATCAGGAAGGCCTTTTTTATTTTCCAAAGGAGGCCCCTAAGACCCTTTTTTATGGCAACATCTAGCAAATGACGATTCGTTTCGATTTATAAAGGAGAATAAAATGAGACAAAAATTAATGATTTTACTGACGACACTAGTGGTACTTGGGCTGCTGGCAGCCTGTTCACAGGCAGATGAAAACGCCCTGGTTGTGGCAACCGATGCGACCTTCCCGCCCTTTGAGTATATTGACGAAGCCACCAAGGACATCGTTGGCTTTGATATGGACCTGATGGACGCCATTGCCGAACGGGCAGGCCTCGAGATCAATTACCAGAATGTGTCCTGGGACCCTTTGCTGGCAGGTATGGCGGATTGCCAATACGACATGGCCATTTCAGCGATGACGATCACCGCAGACCGGGCAGAAGCCTTCAGCTTTTCTGACCCCTACATCAATGCTGGCCAGATTGTGGTGGTCGGGATCAATAATGACACTATCGGCGGACCAGACGACCTGGTTGGAACGACGATTGGCGCACAACTCGGCACAACCGGCGCCATGGAAGCCGAAGCGATTGCAGAGTCCTCGGTTAAGGTTTACGACACCTACGAACTGGCTTTCCTTGATCTGGCCAACGGGCAAATCGACGCGGTGATCGCTGATTACCCAACAGCGGTGGCCTTCGTCAATCAGAATGCTGCCCGATTACAGGTGGTGGGTGAGGTTTTCACCGATGAAAGCTACGGGATCGCCTTTTGCAAAGGCAACGACGCATTGATCGACCAGGTCAACGCCGCATTGGCCGAACTCCAGGCAGAAGGCTTTATCGATCAGCTGGTGATCACCTGGTACGGTGACGCGGACTAAGCGTTTCCCCTGGAATTATTAACAATCCCTCGCCCGGGTCTGGACCCGGGCGAGGGCAGAGAGGAATTTTTATTTTATGCGAGTTCGAAAAGAGTTAGACCGAGTCCCCGGGTATGAGGTTGCCAATCACCGCATCGACACCTGGTGGTGGCTGGTGGTCGCTGTGGTTGGGATTGTTTTGCTGTTGGCGCTCCGCATGCCCGACCCTTACTGGCGCATCATCCGCTTTGTGAGCGACGGCATCGGGGTGACAGTTGGCGTCACCCTGACTGCCTTCGTGCTGACCCTGGTCTTGGGGCTGATCGCCGCGATCGGGCGTCTTTCAAACAGCGGTTTCATCCGCTCATTGACCACTGTCTATGTGGAGATTGCCCGGGGGATTCCCCTCATGGTCCAGTTGTTGTTCTGGTATTTTGCCTTTCCTTCATTGATCCAGTCTTTTGGCAGGCTGCTCAACTATCAGCCTTTTGAGCGCTACCTAGCAGATCCCTTTACCATGGCGATCCTCGGGCTGACCTTTTGTTACGCCGCCTACATGAGCGAGATTTACCGGGCGGGAATTCAGAGCATCCCTAAGGGCCAGAACGAAGCGGCACGCAGCCTGGGAATGACCCACGGTCAGGCCATGCGGCATATCATCCTCCCTCAGGCGGTCAGGGTGATCCTGCCTCCGGTAGGCAACGAATTCATCTCGTTGCTGAAGGATTCCTCCCTGGTCAGCGTGGTTGCTGTGGCAGATATGACCCGGCGCGGGCGTGAATTCATGGCGGCGAATTTTATCCCTGTCGAGACATGGATCATGATCGCGCTGCTGTACCTGGTGATGACGCTGATCTCAGGCCGCATTGTCGCCTGGATTGAACGAAAAACACAAACGGAGGAACGCTAAATGGCAACCGAACCGATCATTCATATTGAGAATTTGCATAAACATTTTGGGCTGACCCCCGCCCTGAAGGGAATTGATCTGGATATCTACTCCGGCGAAGTGGTGGTGATCATCGGGCCTTCGGGTTCTGGAAAATCCACCCTGCTGCGCTGCATCAACCGGCTGGAGGAGTACGATTCGGGGGGAATTATTGTGGATAATATCCCCCTTACGACGGCTGAGAACATCAACGCCATCCGGACGGAAGTCGGCATGGTGTTCCAATCCTTCAACCTCTTTCCGCACCTGACGGTTCTGGAGAACGTCATGATTGCGCAAAAAGTGGTCCGCAAGCGGTCAAAAGCAGAAGCCATGACCATTGCCCAGAATTTGCTAGAGAAGGTTGGCATTCCTGAGAAAGCCTACGACTTCCCCGGACAGCTTTCTGGCGGCCAGCAGCAACGCGTGGCCATTGCCCGGGCGCTGGCGATGAACCCAAAAATCATGCTGTTTGATGAGCCCACCAGCGCGCTGGACCCGGAGATGATCCAGGAAGTGCTGGATGTGATGCTGCAGCTCGCCAGCGAGGGCATGACGATGGTGGTGGTCTCCCACGAGATGGGCTTTGCCCGTGCAGCGGCCGACCGGGCGGTACTGATGGATGAAGGCGTAATTGTTGAGGAGGCTGTGCCTGATGTGCTGTTCAGTGCGCCCAAGCAGGCCCGCACACAGGCATTTTTAAGCAAGATTTTGTGATCAACTTGCGGGCTATTGGGCGTGTGAACCCGTACAGCAAATTTGAAAGGTAAAAGGTGCTGATCTTGGGCCGTTTTAGGGAGCTTTGATGGGAAGTCAGATCAGAACGTCGTAAGGCAGGTATAAAAAACGCCGCTTCCGGACTGGCAAGAAGCGGCGTTGATCAACTTGACCCGGGTGGGAGTTGACTTTAGATCCCGCGTTTACGGGTGGCCACATCGAAGACCACGGCGGCCACCAGCACGGCACCGCGCACAATGTACTGGGTGGAAATGTCGATGCCCATCAAGTTCATGCCGTTGGTCAGGGAGATCATCACGATGGCGCCAATCAGCGAACCGGTCACCTTGCCGACGCCGCCGGCGGATGAGACGCCACCCACATAGGCCGCTGCAATGGCGTCCAATTCAAACAGGGTGCCTGCAGTTGTTGTGGCCGATTGCAGACGGGAGGCATACAGCATCCCGGAGAGCGCTGAGAGCATACCCATGGAGCCGAACACGATATAGGTGATCTTGCTCACGCTGATACCGCTCAGTTCCGCTGCTTCCGGGTTGCCGCCCACGGCGTAAATATGCCTGCCGAGGAAGGTCTGTGTGGTCAGGAAGTGGTAAATGAGGGTAACCCCCAGCACGATCACGGCTGTCCACGAGAGGCCATTGTAACCTGCGAGGATGTAGGTGATGATGCCGATCAGGATGACCATGAAAATCAGAGAGATGATGAACATATTCTTCGAAGAAACCTCGAAGTCGTATTCGATCTTTTTGCGCCTGCTGCTGATCGAGGAGATCACCATCAAGATTGCGGCCAGGAGACCGATCAATAAGGTGACCTTATGTAAGCCGGGGAGGAAATTCGGCAGCGGCAAATCGGGGATGTAGCCATTACCGATGGCATTGAATGCGGGGTTGGGAATGATGATTGTCCCGGTCCTTAAGGTCACCTGCAGCAGCGCACCACGATAGATGAGCCACCCTGCCAGGGTGGCCACGAAGGCCGGGATGCCAAATTTGGCCACCATCAGGGCGGTGATCAACCCTGCGCCAATGCCGAAGACCAGCACCAGCGGGATGACAGCCCACACGGGTAAATTCCATTGTGTCAGTGCAATCGCTGCAACTGCGCCCAGGAAGCCTGCCAGGAAGCCAACAGACAGGTCAATGTGACGGATCACGATGACGAGGGTCATCCCGATCGCTAGCACGGCAATGTAGCCCATCTGGTTGAACAAGTTGCTGATGTTGCGGGACGAAATGAACATCCCATCTGTTGCCACCGAGAAAAATAGAAAGATGACAAACAGGGCGATGTACATGCCGTATTCACGGATGTTCCGTTTCAAGTTTTGAGTAAGTTCTTGTAAAAATGTCATTTTTTCATCCTCACATGGTTGCATAGCGCATAATGGTTTCCTGGTCGGCGTCTTGAGTCATGACCTCACCGGTGACTCTACCCTCGGAGATGACATAAATCCGATCCGTCATGCCCAAAATTTCGGGCAATTCCGACGAGATCATGATAATACTCATGCCCTGATCGACCATTTGGTTCATTATTGTAAATATTTCATATTTTGCCCCCACATCAATGCCGCGTGTGGGTTCATCTAATATCATGATGTCCGGGTCAACATACAGCCATTTGGCCAGGGAGACTTTTTGCTGGTTGCCGCCGCTCAGGTAGAGGACGAGCTGATTGATGCTCGGGGTGCGGATATCGAGTGAATCTCGGAATTCGCGGGCGTCCCTGATTTCAGCATTGGCGTCGATGAACAGGCCACGTGTTAAGATCCGTTCCAGGTTGGCGATGGTGATGTTCGCCTTGACATCCTGGATCAGGATCAATCCGTCGCCTTTGCGGTCTTCCGTGACGTACGCCAGGCCGGCGTTGATGGCCTTATGGGGTGATGAAAAGGATATGGGTTCGCCATTCAGCACCAGTTCGCCTTCAAGCCGGTAGCCGTCGGTGTTGCCAAAAATGCTGCGTGCCAATTCTGTACGACCGGCGCCCATCAGCCCGGTGATGCCGAGAATTTCTCCTTTTTTAAGCTTTAAGTTCACATCCTTCAGGATCTGGCGTTCAAGCCGGGGATCGTAGGCATTCCAATGCCTGACCTCGAGGATGATCTCGTCTTTGGATTTCTTTTCCCGGTCGGGATAAATGTTTTCGATCGACCGGCCGACCATGTGTTTGATCAGGACATCTTCATTGACTTCGCCGTTGTTGTTGTCCAGCGTGGTGACGCTCTGTCCATCCCGCAGGATGGTGACCTTGTCGGCAATGTCGAGCACCTCCTGAAGTTTGTGCGTGATCAGGATGGAGGTTACCCCCTCTTGTTTCAACTCTCGCAGGATGACGAACAGGTTCTCGCTATCGGTTTCGTTGAGGGCAGAGGTGGGCTCGTCCAGGACGAGCAGCCTGGCGTCTCGGCTGAGGGCTTTGGCAATTTCAACCAGTTGCTGCTTGCCGATCCCCAGGTGTTTGACTTTCATGGAGGGATTCACTTCCAGGCGGACCTTTTTTAATAAGGCCACAGTCTGCTTGATGGTCTCGTTGACATCGACGTTGATCCCTTTGCGGATTTCATGGCCTAGGAAGATGTTTTCGTACACCATCATTTCAGGGACCAGGGCAAGTTCCTGGTAGATCACCGCGATCCCTGCTTTTTCGCTGTCATAGGTATTGCGGTAGGTTTGCAGTTCTCCATCGAGGTAAATTTCACCCTCATAAGAACTATAAGGGTGCACGCCACTCAACACCTTCATCAATGTTGACTTGCCTGCACCATTTTCTCCAACAAGGCAATGGATTTGTGCACGATTAACTTTGAAGCTGACATCATCAAGGGCTTTGACCCCCGGGAATTGCTTGGTGATGTTCTTCATTTCCAGAATGGGAACACTCATATTTTCTCCAAGGATTTTCTGAGCATCGAACCTGGTGAGAATAGTGATGGCTGTCACAGCCATCACTATTCTACTAGATTTTTATGCGATCTTGAGGTTAATCAAGCCCAGTGAACTCACTGGCATCGTAGTAACCGGAATCGATCAGGGCTTCCACGACGTTGGATTGGTCGACGGTGATGACCTCAGACTGTTTGGCGGGGACCATGGTCACGCCATTGTCGTACTCGCCGGTGGTCTCAACGGCAGCGCCGGTGACGACGGAGATGGCCATCGCAATGGCATCATCCACGAGCATGCGGACGTCCTTGAGGACGGTCATGGACTGCTTGCCATCGATGATGTACTGGACGGAAGCGATTTCGGCATCCTGTCCGGTGACGACATAGTTGGTGACATCGGTATCGGCTGCGAAGGCGTCAGCGATGGCGCGAGCGGTGCCATCGTTGGGGGCGAGGATGTAGACATCACCTTTATCTGCAGCGGGGGCAGCGGTGAGGTTGGCCTCGGCCAGGCTCTTGGCATCGTTGAAATCCCAGTTGGTGGTGATTTGAGCGATGATGCCGCCCATCTCATCACGGGTCAGGGTGGGTTTGTCCTGGAGGGCAATGGCCTGGCTGGAGTTGACGATGTAGAAGGTGCCATCGGCGATCTTGGGCTGGAGCACGTTCCAGGCGCCTTCGAAGAACAGGAAGGCGTTGTTGTCGGTGGCAGCGCCGGCATATAGGTAGAGGGGGTTCCCCTGGCCTTCGGCCTGGTCAACGAGGTATTGTGCCTGGGCTTCGCCAACAGCGATGCTGTCGAAGGTGACATAGTAGTCAACGGCGTCAGTACCCGTGATCAATCGGTCGTAGGAGATGATGGTCACGCCTGCGGCCCGGGCGGCCTCAGCGGTGGCGGCAGCAGCAGCACTATCGTGGGGGGTCAGGATGATGACCTTGACGCCCTTGGTGATCAGCGCTTCAACGTTGGCCTTCTCGATGGAGGGGTCAGCCTGGCTGAAGAGGATCTCGACATCGTAACCAGCCGCATCGAGGGCAGCCTGGAAACGGGTCTGGTCCTGGATCCAGCGGGGTTCGTCCCTGGTGGGGAGCACGATGCCCACGGAAAGTTCGGCGGGGGCTTCGGGCGCTTCAGCGACATCAAGTCCAGTGAACTCACTGGCATCGTAGTAACCGGAATCGATCAGGGCTTCCACGACGTTGGATTGGTCGACGGTGATGACCTCAGACTGTTTGGCGGGGACCATGGTCACGCCATTGTCATATTCGCCGGTGGTCTCAACGGCAGCGCCGGTGACGACGGAGATGGCCATCGCAATGGCATCATCCACGAGCATGCGGACGTCCTTGAGGACGGTCATGGACTGCTTGCCATCGATGATGTACTGGACGGAAGCGATTTCGGCATCCTGTCCGGTGACGACATAGTTGGTGACATCGGTATCGGCTGCGAAGGCGTCAGCGATGGCGCGAGCGGTGCCGTCGTTGGGGGCGAGGATGTAGACATCACCTTTATCTGCAGCGGGGGCAGCGGTGAGGTTGGCCTCGGCCAGGCTCTTGGCATCGTTGAAATCCCAGTTGGTGGTGATTTGAGCGATGATGCCGCCCATCTCATCACGGGTCAGGGTGGGTTTGTCCTGGAGGGCAATGGCCTGGCTGGAGTTGACGATGTAGAAGGTGCCATCGGCGATCTTGGGCTGGAGCACGTTCCAGGCGCCTTCGAAGAACAAGAAGGCGTTGTTGTCGGTGGCAGCGCCGGCATATAGGTAGAGGGGGTTCCCCTGGCCTTCGGCCTGGTCAACGAGGTATTGTGCCTGGGCTTCGCCAACGGCGATGCTGTCGAAGGTGACGTAGTAGTCTACAGCATCAGTACCCGTGATCAATCGGTCGTAGGAGATGATGGTCACGCCTGCGGCCCGGGCGGCCTCAGCGGTCGCGGCGGCAGCAGCACTATCGTGGGGGGTCAGGATGATGACCTTGACGCCCTTGGTGATCAGCGCTTCAACGTTGGCCTTCTCGATGGAGGGGTCAGCCTGGCTGAAGAGGATTTCGACACTGTAACCGGCAGAGTCAAGCGCTGCCTGGAAACGGGTCTGGTCCTGGATCCAGCGGGGTTCGTCCCTGGTGGGGAGCACAATGCCCACTGCCAATTCTTCTGCAGGTGGCGCTGGCTCTTCAACGACGGGTTCTTCTGTGACGGCCTCTTCGCTGGGGGCACATGCGGCCAACACCAGCGAGAGAATCATCAGAATACTAAACAAAACAAAAAACTTTTTCTTCATTTTTTTCTCCTTGTTATAGAATCTGGGGTGGTTCTTTTTTTGAAAAGCAACTTTCATAGACCTCCTTGGATATTGTAGCGTTACCCTTCTTTTTTAAAGGATGGTTAACAACCATTATTAATGTTAACATATTTGGAATTTGTTATGATAAGGAATTCCCCTAATGCAATTAGGGAGAATCCCCTATATACCGATGGAGCCCCACACACTTCGCGCTGCTTTGAATTGGATGCCCGATGTTATAATGAAACTATGAACAAGCACAGGGTCCTTTTGGCTGACGATCATGCCGTTGTCCGTTCTGGCATACGCACGGCCATCGAGAAAACCGAATCTGTGATCGTGGTAGGAGAGGCTGAAGACGGCCCAACCTTGATGGCTGCCCTGGAAGCCCTTTCTCCCGACATCCTGCTGATTGATGTGACCATGCCGGAATTTGAGCCGATCTCGGCTATTCGTCACATCCGCCTGACCTATCCAGAAATGAAGATCCTGGTGATCAGTGCCTATGATGATGATGTTTACGTCCAGGGTTTGCTAGGGGCGGGGGTCAATGGGTATCACCTTAAGGATCAGCCGTTGCACGACCTGAGTCTGGCCATTGAGCGGATCATCGCGGGTGAGCGCTGGATTTCAAGCCCGTTGATCGACAAACTGGTCAGCAGCCCGCACAGCAAAGGCGGTCTGCCCAGCCTGACTCCCCGCCAGCGGGACATCCTCGGGTTGCTATACAAAGGCTGGCACAACCAGAAGATTGCGCTTGAACTCGGCTTGAGCACCAAAACCATCGAGAATCACCTCACACGCATCTACCGCACCCTGAACGTGCAAAGCCGGCTCGAAACCGTGAAATACTTAAACCAGCATCCGCAAATTCTGGCTCAAGGTGGCACGACGGTTAAGATGTCTCCCCAGCGGGAACTCCCAGCCTCAAACGTGAGTGATGTGCTGCTGGTCGATGATAACCCCCGCTTCCGTTACCAGCTGCATCGCACGATCACTTACCTTTTTCCGCACCTCAAGGTTCAGGAAGCCGGCTCAGTTCAGGAAGCCGTATCGGCAGCCGAGTCGACGGCATTCGAGCTTTTCTTTGTGGATGTGATCCTGGGTGAGGAAAACGGCATTGCATTTGTGAAACAACTCAAGCGCCAGGTACCCAGGGCGCGTGTCATCCTGATCAGTGCGTACCCCGATAAGGAATTTCATCGCCAGGGCTTGGCTGCTGGCGCTACCGCCTTTATAGATAAGAAGAACCTCGATAAAGAGACCATCAGGCAAATCCTAGAGGACTCGATTCACAGTGTGTAACCCGTGAACACAAACACCAGGCCTTTGCTGTATGTTGAAAAATTGACCAAACGTTTTGGAACGCTTTCGGCGTTGCGCAATATCAGCCTGCGGCTTTACCCTGGGGACGTGGTTGGCATCACCGGGCAGAGCGGGTCGGGGAAATCAACCCTGGCCAAGATCCTGGCAGGCATTTACACGCCGGATGAAGGCAATATCTACTTCAATGGCATCCCCCTGCACGCGCCGGTCAATGTGCGCTCCCTTGGGATTGAGGTGATCCACCAAACGCCACGGCTGGCAGAGAATCTGGATATCACCAGCAATGTATTTCTTGGCAATGAAATCCCCCTGCCTCTCTTTGGCAAACTGCTGAAAATCCCAGACCAATACCAGATGGACCGGAAAACAGCAGAATTACTGGATGAGCTCGGTGTGGAGTACGACAGCTTACGTGACGAAGTGTACAACCTGAGCATGGAGTACCGTCAGATGATCGCGATTGCCCAGGTGATGACGGGCTCGCCCAAACTGATCATCATTGATGAGCCGATGGAAGTCTTGAGCTATCCGTATCAAAAAACCGTGTTGAATTTGATCTCGCAGTGGCAAAAAGAAGGCAAGTCGATTTTATTTTTCAGCAACAACCTGGACCATTTACTGGATGTGACCGACCGAATCATTGTGATGCGAGAAGGCTTTTGCGCTGCGGAATTCAATTCGGAAGAGGCGGACCGCGAGGAAATCATCGCTTCACTGGTCGGCACGACCAATTACCAGCAGCTTTTACCGATCATATGGGCATTGGATAATTATTACGAAGCCCAAAAAAGCGCCGAAAAGCTTCATCGAAGCCAGATGCTGGTGGATCAGGAATTGATCAACCAGGAGTCGCTGTATAACCAGCTCGTCAACCACCTGACTGAGCAAATCACGACCCTCGACAGCACCAACCAGACCCTCCAAAACGCCCAGCGCCGCTTCATTGCTGATACTGAGGAAGAGCGGAAATCACTGGCGCGTGAGATTCACGACCAGATCATCCAGGACCTGCTGAGCACCAATTACCAGCTTGATGCGCTGGACGGGCAGAACCCTTCATCAGAAAACCTGCATGAGGACGTAGCCCAAATCCAGGAGAATATCCGCAGGATGGTTGATGAACTGCGGGCGATCTGCCGGAATTTACGGCCGCCCACCATCGACAGCTTAGGCCTGAATGCTGCCATCCAGTCCTTTGCCCAGGATTGGTCAAAGCGCTTTGGGATCGAGATTTTGTTGAATTTGGACCCGGAAATTGGGCGTCTTCCTGAACCGATTGAGCTTTCCATTTACCGGATCGTTCAGGAGGGGTTGAGCAACATCCACAAACATTCTTCTGCCACCAGTGCCTATATCAACCTTGAGCGAACAACGCCGCGCGCATTGATGATCACCATCGGCGACAATGGCGAAGGCCTGCTCGATGATCTTGACCTGATGTCTTACTCGAAAAGCGGCCATTATGGCCTGGTGGGGATTGAGGAACGCGTTCAGCTGTTAGGCGGTCGGTTGCGCATCCAGAATCGAGCTGAAGGTGGGCTGCTCATCCAGGCGGAGATCCCTCACCCCAAGGCTTAGTCTGTAGTCTGGCGCGGGGATTGAAGGCCCGGTGGGGTGTGGGGGAAACCTGCAACCTATTCCATTCACAGCAACCTTGATCATTTGGTCTGTGCTTGCAGCAGCCTTGCCCTGCGGTCAATATGACCTGATCAATCGCTTAAAGGCGATGGTGACCAGCACCGCCAGCGCGAACAAGGCGATCAGCGCCGGCCTACGCAATCCCAGGGTTTGAAAGTGGGTCAGATCGGCAATCACCATTTGCGGCCAGCTGATGACCGTAAGGGGCAACCCAACGATGGGCGAAAAGACGTTCTGTTTTCCTGTGGCCCAATTTTCAAGGTAGCCGGCGATGTAATACAAGAATCCAACGCCAATGTACGCCAGTATGGTGGAGGTTATCCACTTTATGACCGGTTTTTGCGCCATTTTGACTCCTTCTTTCGTTCGGAAAAGAAAGGATTGAGTTAAGATCTATTTTCTTCGGAAAGCACGCACCAATTTTGCCCATTGAGAGGTCAGGTGCACCCACGGCGGTGAAAGGCGGGTTTGAGGCTGTGCCTGCTGGAGGGCAGCCAGGAAACTTTCTGCATGGCTGAATGGCGGCATACGCAGTACCGCGCGGCCGATTTCCTTAACACTGTGGGCATCAGAGCCGGCAGTCCCGGGCAAGTCATGCTCACGAGCAAATTCGGCCACTTGCCGGTTGGGTTTGTTGGAGAAGCAGCGCGCGTTGAAGGTCTCGAGTGCGTCTACGTGCGGGGCGATGGCCATGAGCTGGGCGTAAGTCCAGTGAGGACCGCGGGTGTGATCGAAGGGATGCGAGACGCTGATCACAGCTCCCTGGGCGCGCAGGCGTTTGATCACTTCCATGGGCTCCAAACCACCCGGTATAGATTCGCTCATATAATAGCCAAGCAATTCACCCCGGGTGGTTTCAATCTCTTCACCGACGATCACCAGCTCAGGCGCCATGGCTTTAGCAGCCAATGCGCCAGCGATGCTGTTGTGGTCGGTGATAGCCACCCGGTGAATCCCAATCTTGCGGCAATGCCCGATGACCTGTTGAGGTTTAACCAGGCTGTCTCCAGATGCGCTTGTGTGTAGGTGTAATTCAACGCGCAGCCAGTTTTCAGGGATGGTCTTCATGGGCTGAAGTATAGCCGCTTTTGGCCTGGCAAACAAGGCAAAGCCCTTTCCGAGGCCTGCGCAAGCCTAAGGTATAATCTACCTTTGGATTGAATAACAAATCAGAAAGCATAACATGGCACAAAACATATTCGAATATGAATTGATCGCAGAGGATGGCGATGCCAGGGCGGGGGTTTTCCATACCCCCCACGGCGAGATTCCCACCCCGATCTTCGCGCCTGTGGGCACCCAGGCAACAGTAAAGTCGCTGACATCACGACAGTTAACCGAATTGGATGCCAAACTGGTCCTTGCCAATACCTACCACCTTTACCTGCGGCCAGGGGATGACTTGGTGGCAGACATGGGCGGTCTGCATGCTTTCATGGCCTGGAACGGGCCGATCCTGACGGATTCGGGCGGGTTCCAGGTGTTTTCGCTCTCTGATACACGCCAGATCGATGAGGATGGTGTGACTTTCAAGAGCCATATCGACGGTTCGACCCATCGGTTCACCCCAGAGCTGTCAATCCGCATCCAGGAGAACCTCGGTGCTGATATTATGATGGCTTTTGATGAATGTGCCGAGCCTTACGACCGCGAATACAACTGCCGATCGATGGAACGCACCCATCGTTGGGCAGAGCGCAGTCAGGCCGCCCAATCCAGACAGGACCAGGCTTTGTTTGGCATTGTCCAGGGCGGGGTATTCCCTGACCTGCGTGAAGAGTCGGCCAGGTTCATCGCCAGCCTGGATTTTCCGGGCAACGCGATTGGCGGCCTTTCGGTGGGTGAGACCAAACCTGAAATGCATGCGATGATCAAGGTGGTCAATGACGTCTTACCCCAGGGAAAACCACGCTATTTGATGGGCGTCGGTACACCGCGGGATCTGGTTGAATGCATCGGGTTGGGGATTGACATTTTTGACTGCGTCTTGCCGACCCGTTTGGCGCGTCACAATGCTGCAATGACCGATAACGGGCGCATGAACATGATGAACGCGCAATACGCCCAGGATGAACGCCCGATCAGTGCGACCTGTACCTGTTATACCTGTCAGACGCATTCCCGAGCCTATATCCGCCATCTGATCCAATCCCACGAAATGCTTTCCGGCACGCTGCTTTCGATTCATAACATTCACACACTGCTGAACCTGGTTGCACGCATCCGAGCAGCGATCATTGCGGGCGAATACCAGGCTTTTGCCCGCGCATACTTAGCCCAATTGAAAGCATGACCAAGGATTAACATATGACCATTATTCAAGCCATCCTGTTAGGCATCGTCCAGGGCATCACTGAATTTCTGCCAATATCAAGTTCCGGTCACCTGGTGATTTTGCCCTTCTTTCTCAACTGGCAATTGCCCGAAAAGGAAACCTTCATCTTCAACGTCCTCGTCCAGGTCGGCACGCTGGTTGCGGTAGTGTATTACTTCCGCAAGGATTTAGCCCTGATCATTGCTGACTTTTTCAAACAACTGTTTGCCAAAACACCGTTTGCTACCCATGAAGCCCGGATGGGCTGGCTGCTGATCGTGGCAACCATCCCTGCCGGGTTGGCTGGGTTGTTGTTCTCGGATGTGATTGAGGAGGCATTCAGCTCGCCGCTGGTGGTGGGGGTTGCCCTGCTAGTCACAGCGGGCATAATGCTCCTGGCTGAACGGGTCAGCCAGAAAATCGGTGAAGACCAGGATATTACCTTCTTGACGGCCCTGTCCATGGGGATGATGCAAATCTTGGCCATGTTCCCTGGTGTTTCCCGCTCGGGAGCGACGATTTCGGGCGGGATGATGCGCCATCTGCGCCGGGAAGCCGCCGGCAAGTTCTCATTTTTGATGTCGATCCCGATCATGCTGGCCGCCGGGGGCCTCTCGGCTTATCAAATGGTGACAGAAGTGCCGGATCTGGGTGCGTTTCTGCCGATCATGGCGGTTGGCTTCGTGACGGCTATGGTGGTGGGATACATTGCCATCCGCTGGCTGCTTAAGTTCCTGGTCAGCCATTCCCTGGTTTATTTTTCAGTTTATTGCGCGCTGTTGGGAGGCCTGACGCTCGTGATGTGGGCGTTAAAGTAAGGCAATGAAACACTTTGCATGGGTTTTGCTCGTTTTGGTCCTGGTGGGGGTGATGGCCGCGTGCGCTGGAGCACCTTCAGTTCCCGTACCCACATCAACACCAGAGGTGGTGGATCTGCACGTCACCCCGGCGGTGGCTCACTGGCTGCCGGCTGTGGCAGCCTGTGCTGAGGGTATCCCTGGTTTCGGGGTTTACACCCAGGTGCTACCGCGGGCAGATTTATCTGATGAGCAAAGTGACCTGGTCCTGCGCCTGGGCGAGCGGCTGGAGGGTGACCCGTTTGTGTCCGTTGTAGGGCTTGAAGATATCGTGCTGGTCGCAGGTCAGGATGTGCCGGTGAACGCGCTCAGTTTAGAGAGCCTGCAGGCTATCTATGCAGGGGAGTTCACCACGTGGGCGGAGGTGCCTGAATACAGCGGGGATGTGGACGGCAGTGTTCAGGCCATCACGACCCTTTCTTACCCCGTCGGCCATGAAATTGAACTGTTGTTCAGGCGCGCATACCTGGAGGATGAACCTGTTGGCGCGAGCAGCCAAACTTTCTCGACAATACCTTTTCTGACTGACTTAATGGATGCCCATCCTTACGCGCTCGGCTACCTGCTGGCAAGCCAGGTGCCCGAGGGGATGCGGGTGTTGCCTGTGACCTCGGAAGATGAGATTGCATCCGAACAGTGGGTCCTGGCGGTGACTTCTTCTGAACCCGAAGGCAAGTTGAAACAGCTCTTATTGTGCCTGCAAGATCAACGTTGAATCCTGTATTCATGCTGGGGCGGAACATCACATAACTTGACATCATTATCGGTTGGGATTATAGTTATCAGGCTTCAGGCGTAGGTGCTGGGCAGAGAACCTTAAAAAATCCTAGAAAGATGGAGTATAAGCATGTCAGAACGTTATGTTGGAACCGTCAAATGGTTTAGCGCCCCCAAGGGGTACGGATTCATTGGTCGTGACGATGGTGAGGACGATGTCTTCGTTCACTTCTCCGCAGTCCAGATGGAAGGCTACAAGCGGCTCAAGGAGGGCCAGGAAGTAGAATTCTCCATAGAAGATGGTCCAAAAGGTTTACAGGCAGCGAACGTAATCCCTGTGAATTCTACAATCGAAGAGCTGTAATCTTCAGAAATACAATCGGGTCGCTCAGGCGGCCCGATTTTTTTATTTAAGTATGGAAAAACAAATAATTGAACAGATTGGCGATCTCCAGAAACACAACTTGTCAGCCTTTTCGCTGGAAAAACCAGGTTGATGAGCAGAACCAGTGGCCAACAACTGGCCGGACGGAGATGGTCACCCCGCTACCGCACTGACCTCATCCCCCTTTGCCGGGGTTTACCCTTGGATGTTCATTTCACTGCTTTTATTCGAGGGCTGCTTGCATGCGAGTCAGGCCTTCAGTCAGCAGGGCGCGCGGACTGCCAAAATTCAGACGGAGGAATCCCGTTCCAGATTCGCCAAAGGTGCTGCCATCGTTCATCCCCACTTTAGCAGTATCGCGGAAGAAGCGGTAGGGCGACTCGACCTCCAGCTGGCGGCAGTCGAGCCAGCCCAAAAAGGTGCCTTCTGGCTGCCAGACTTCTACACCCGGCAGTTCACGGGTTACAAAATCAACCAGGTAATCCCGATTGGATTCCAGGTAAACGAGCAGTTCCTGCAGCCATGGACGGCCATCCCGGTATGCCGCCAGCGCAGCGGTCAACCCCAGGATGTTCGGGTGGCCCAGGAGCATGGGCATGGTCGAGCTGAGCTTATCCTTCAGCTCGGGGTTTTGGGCCACGTACACGGAGGTGGACAGGCCTGCGATGTTGTAGGTTTTGGATGGCGCAAAGTAGGTCACGGTGCGGTCGGACACCTCGGGGGAGAGGCTGGCTATCGGTGTGTGCTGGACACCTGAGAAGACCAGGTCGGCGTGGATCTCATCGGAACAGATTATCACATTGTGCTTCAGGCAGATTTCAGCCATTTGTGTGAGTTCTGCATGGGTGAAAACCCTGCCAACCGGGTTGTGGGGGTTGCACAGGATGAACAACTTCACGCCAGAGGCTGCTTTCTGCTCGAAGTCGTCAAAATCGATTTCATATTTACCATCGGAATTTCTGACCAGCGGGTTGTGTAGTGACTGGCGGCCTGTGGCTTCAGGCGCTTTCAAAATGGGGGGATAGACGGGCGTTTGGATCAGGATGCGGTCTCCGGGTTCGGTCAGGCTGTAGATGGCGTGTGTAAACCCGGTCACAACACCGCACACAAAATCAACCTGCTCAGGTTGGACAGGCCATTTGAAAAAGTCCCTCAGATGATCTTGGATTGCCGGACGCAAGCCCTCAGGCGGGCAACCATAGCCAAAAATACCGTGATCCACACGGTTGCGCAATGCCTCTATGACGGGCTGAGGAGATTGAAAGTCCATATCAGCCAGCCACATGGGCAGCACGTCCTCATTATAATAATGCCATTTAACGCTTTCGGTATCCCTCCGGTCGATAACCTGATCAAAATTCATGAGTGCTCCCTGTGTAACTTCGTATTGGTAGTATATGAACTTGCCAGACGGGCATAGCCCATCCGGGAGATGTCCATCGCTGTCCACCTGGTTAAACGAACATAACCGGAACAATTTTACCCTGAAAACCGATGGGGATGGCCTCGACATTGATGATTATAGCCGATGACTCCCTATCCTTCCCTGCCGGGACGGGAAACATAATGGTATACTCATTTTCACACATGTTGGAGACCCCGTTGAAAAAAACACTGATTGGATTATCCAGATTGACTCGTTTTGATGAACATGTGTTTTTTGTATTGATCACAACGTTTTTGGGTGCAGCAGCCGGACAGGCTGCCTTTGGTTGGCGGCTTATGGGTGTGCTAGGGGCGAACCTGTTGGCGGTGAGCTTTGCTTTTATGATCAATGACATCGAAGACGCTCCTGAAGACGCTTTTTCTGAAAAAAATTATGCCCGTAACCCGGTTTCCAGCGGGTTGATCTCGCCACAAATGGCCAGGATGGCTGCTGTTGGCGTGGCATTGCTTTCAATCGGCCTGTTTGCCCTATTGGGTATCCGGCCGTTGATGCTGGGTCTGGCTTGCCTGTTGCTCGGATGGATGTATTCGAATAAATCCATCCGGTTAAAGACCATGCCCTATGTTGAACTTGTCTCTCACGGGCTGCTGCTGGCTGGGCTGCCGTTTTTGTGCGGATATTTTACTTTTACAACGGGGTTCAACCGGACCTGGTTCTGGCCTTTTACTTTTGTGATGTCGACAAGAATTTTGATCGTGCTGTATGGCGAGCTCCGGAACCTCGAACAGGACCATCTGGCTCGTATGCATCCGCCTGCACTTTTGCTTGGCGAACGCGCGGCGAACAACCTGATGGTTGCCATGATTGTGCTGGCGGTAAGCTGCGGCACAGTGTCTTTTTTCTTCATCAACCTGGTCCCCGGGTGGGTATTGTTATTTGCCACCGGTGTGGCGGGCCTGCTGCTCATCCCCGTGATCATTAAAATTCGCCGGGGTGATCCCCAGGTGACGGCTCAGGGTTTATTTAGAAAGCCATTGGAACGCGCTGCTGCCCTGGCTTTGGTTTTACAATTCCTGTTGCCCTGGCTGAACCGAGTATTATAACCTGGGCGTTTTGAGGATACGCAAAAATGAAATTAAACCGATTACCGACGCTTGAACTGCTAACTTCTGCCGACTGGGAAGACTACGAACTGCTCGACAGTGGAAACGAAGAAGTGCTTGAGCGTGTCGGCGCCTACAAATTGCGCCGGCCGGAGCCACAGGCGATTTGGAGGAAGAAACTGCCTGATGACGTTTGGGACTCCGCTGATGCGGTGATGGTGCTCACCAGCGGTGAGCATGGGGGGTATTGGGAGCTCAAGCAACCGACCGCCGAGTCCTGGGTGATCGATTATAAAGGGCTCAAAAGCGAGATCCGCCTGTCAACATCACGCCATATTGGGGTGTTCCCGGAGCAGGCCCCACACTGGGACTGGATCGAATCCCAGGTGCAGTCCGCTAATCGACCGCTGAAGGTCATCAACCTGTTTGGCTACACAGGGATGGCAACGTCCGCTGCCGCCCGGGCTGGGGCACAGGTCACACATGTCGATGCTTCCAAGCATGCCGTGTCCTGGGCGAGCCGCAACCTGGCGCTATCGGGGCTGGAGGATGCCCCTGTGCGCTGGCTGGTTGAGGACGCTCGCAAATACCTGAGGCGGGAAGCCAAGCGCAAATCTTTCTATGATGGGATCATCCTCGATCCGCCCAAATTTGGCCGGGGACCTGGGGGGCGGGTATGGGAATATTTCGAAGGCATCTCAGACCTGATGGCGTTGTGTAAGCGGGTGTTGACCCCGAATGCCCACTTCATCTGTCTCACTTCCTATGCTATTCAGGCTTCTGCCCTGGTTCCGCATCAAGCCTTGCAGGAGATCGTGAACGACCGGGGCGGCCGGGTCACCAGTGGGGAGCTCGTGACAGTCGAGCAGAGCGGGGGCAGGATACTTTCGCACGCTTTATTTGCCAGGTGGCAAGTTGATAAATGATTGGAGTCAAACGATGAGCGAGCACAATAACTATACCATTATCGGTCCGGGTGTGATGGGGGAGGCAATCATCGCGGGGTTGATCAAAGAAAAGGATGTCCCAGCCCAGCGCATCACAGCAGCAGGCCCGCGCCTGGAACGGCTGCAGGAACTTGAACAGAAATGGCACATCGGCACAAACCAGGATAATGTGGCTGCGATCCAAAAGGCAGATGTGGTTATTCTGTCGGTTAAACCGCAAAAATTACCGGCCGTGATGTCCGAGCTGCATGGCAAGCTCCCGCCGCAGGCGCTGGTGATTTCAATTGTGGCTGGGGCGACCCTGCAAAACCTGGCCATTGGGCTGGACCATGCGGATGTTGTCAGGGCGATGCCCAACACGCCGGCGCAGGTAGGCGAAGGTATGACGGTGTGGGCTCACAAGCTTGAGCCGGGCGGAGATCAGCATCAGCTTGCGCAGCAGATCCTGGCTGCCCTGGGCAGAGAGATCTTTGTAGAGGAGGAAGCCTACATTGATATGGCAACAGCTGTCTCCGGCACCGGCCCGGCTTATGTGTTTCTGTTCGTCGAAGCGCTGATCGACGCTGGTGTGCACCTGGGTCTGCCGCGCCGCATCGCTGAGGAGATGGTCCTGCAAACCATCAAGGGGTCAGTGGCCTTTTACAATCAGAACCAATCGCACCCCGCCCGCTTGCGCAACCAGGTCACCTCGCCCGCCGGCACTTCAGCTGCGGCGATCTATTACCTGGAAAAGATGGGCTTTCGCACAGCCATTTCCCGCGCAATTTGGGCTGCTTTCACCCGCTCGCAGGAACTGGGAAAAGGCCAGGACCATCAAGACCCAGAAAAAATCTGAAAGGTACGGCATGGATCAAACCCTGCTTGGGTTGTCAACCTCGGTGGGCAGTGCCCTGATGGCGCAGTCTTACTCCATCAGCACGGCTGAATCCTGCACCGGTGGGCTGCTCAGCCATGTATTGACCGGCATTTCGGGGTCCTCGGCTTACTTTATGGGCGGCGTGATCGCGTACAACAACACGATCAAGGTGGAGGTGCTCGGTGTGGGCAGGAAAACTCTCCTGACCTACGGTGCCGTGAGTGAACAGACCGCGCAAGAGATGGCGGAAGGGATCAGGACGAAATTTAACACGGATATCGGCCTTTCAACCACGGGTATCGCGGGACCGACCGGGGGTACCCCTGGAAAACCGGTGGGTCTGGTTTGGATTGGGATCAGCACGCCTGGAAAGACTCAGGCGTTTGAATGCCATTTTCCCGGCAACAGGCTTGATATTATCCGGGGCACGGTGATTGAGGTACTTTCTCGTTTGATGCAGGAACTTAATCCACCTCAGTAGGAGGGGATATGGGGATGAAATTTAAGGATGAGCGGATCCTGATCATCGGGCGATGCGGGGTTCGGTCAGCGCAGCACAGTGGAAGCGATCCAGGCAGCGCTTGAGTGTGCCTATGGGGATGCGTGTGAGGTAATTCTCAAAAACCGGCTTGACCACCCGGATGCCCCACGGTTTCTTCAAGAGAGCGAATCCGAATATGAAGCGATCATCGAAGCAGAACCTGAGTTTTATCACTTCGCATATGCCATCAGCGACGCCTCCCTCCCGGTGACTTTGCTGAAAGGCGGGCTGGTATTGTTCCTGCTTAAGGTTTTCCGCTAGGCAATTTTGGATGTGATGCCTGACCTGATCATTTCGACCTACCCGATCTTCCAGGCGCCGTTATCGGCAGCCATCGATCTTGAGGGGTTGGAACTGCCTGTGATGACTGTGGTCACCGACCTGGTTACGGTACATCGGGTTTGGTTCCATGAAAGAGTCACACGCATCACCGTCCCAACTAAAACTGTGCGGCAGTTAGCACTAGGCGCGGGTATGGCGGATGAACAGGTGATCGAAACCGGCATACCGGTGGATCCGCAGATTGCTGCGTTAAAGGATGCTAATGAGCATACGCTGCGCGAAAAACTGGGCTGGGAGGTGGACCCCATCAGCCTGCTCGTGGTGGGCAGCCCGCGCGTGTTCGACCTGATGGCAATATTGCATACCCTGGACGAGGTGGATGCTGACCTGCAATTTGCCCTGGTGGCAGGCGGGAAAGATGCACTTCATCAGGAATTTCAAGCGGCCACTTGGCGCCGCACAACGAAAGTTTACAATTTTGTTGAGACACTGCCCGAGATGATGCGTGCGGCTGATGTGGCGCTGTGCAATCCAGGTGGGCTGATCACCACCGAATCGCTTGCCTTTGAACTGCCCATGATGATCGTGAACTATCTGCCTGGCCAGGAGGAGGGCAATGTCGATTATGTGGTCAGCCATGGTGCAGGTGCCCTGTGCGACAAACCCGATAAAGCCGTCGAGACCTTAATCGCCTGGCTTGAGGGCGGGGGTGTTCGCTTGCGGGAAGTTGCTAAAAACGCGGCCCGGGCAGGCCGGGCAGAGGCTGCACTGAAGATTGCAGAGGAAGCCTGGACATTACTGACTGAGCGCAGCTAATGTGTGTTTTTAATAGAGATTGATACAGGTTTCCCCTATGGGCAGCTTGTTATCAGCCCTGCTCTGACTCCCCCGGCAGCGGGCTGACCAGCACCCGGTCCACACGCCTGCCGTCCATATCCACAACCTCGAACAAATATCCCTCATAGGTGAATTTGGCACCTGTTCTAGGGATGCGCCCCAATTGGCTCATCACAAAACCACTCAGGGTCTGGTAAGCAGCGCGATCTTCACCGGGCATTTCCGAAATGTCGAGGATTTCTTTGAGCTGGTCGATCACGATCAGCCCGTCAAACAGCCAGGATCCGTCTTCGCGCTGGAACACCAGATAGTCGGTGTCCATGCTGTCCTCAGGGATCTCTCCAACGATCGCTTCCAGGATGTCGTAATCCGTGACCATGCCGGTGATCCCGCCGAACTCATCGAGCACGATTGCGAGGTGAACACCGCTGTTTTGGATGGACTCCAGGGCTTTCAGGGCAGGCATGTTCTCCGGGACGTAAATAGGATCTTTAATATAGGCTCTCAGGTTAAATCCTGGCTCAACAGGCGTATGCCCGAGCAAACTGCGGGTTTGAATGTAACCTAAGATTTGATCCAGGTCGCCATCAGCTACGGGGATGCGTGAATGTGCGGTGTTCAGAATTTGCTCCCAGATTTGATCAATCGGCGCGTTGATGTCAATCCAGGCCATTTCGAGGCGCGGGGTCATCAAAGCCTCTACCCGGCGGTCGCTCAGGCGAAAGATGCCAGAAAACATCTCCTGCTCTGCTTCTTTGATCAGGCCGATGTCGCGTCCCTCTTCAATATAACCCTTGATTTCCTCTGTGGTGAGGGTGGGCGTTTCATCGGGGCTGATCCCAAGCAGTTTCAAGCCGAAGTTTGTTGATGCGCCTAAGAATTTCACCAAGGGTTGGAACAGTTTCGATAGAAGCAGCATCATTGTAGAAAACCGTGCTGCGATGCCCTCGGGATTGCCCACTGCGATCCGTTTGGGGATCAATTCGCCCAGAACGATAGAAAAATACGTGATGAGCAGCACGACCATGATCAATGCCAGCAGGTCTGCATAAGGGGTCAGCCACGTTACCGTGCTCAGAAGCCCAGCGATGGGCACAGCCAGGATCGCACCTCCAATTGCACCGGAGAGGGTGTCAATCATCGTGATCACGATTTGAACCGTCGATAGAAACTGATTGGGTTGATTGAGCAATTCCAACGCTTGAGCTGCGCCGGGTTCACCATCGGCGCTTTTTTGAACGAGCCGCACCTTGCGGGAGGAGACCATGGCGATCTCGTACATGGCAAAGATGGAATTGATCAAAATCAGTAGGAGTATTACAAGAATATTGATTTGTATAGACATATTTCTCTCCCTAAGGTAAGGGTTGTGTGAGCCTGTGGCAAACACCAACACGAAATGGCGTTTTTGATGGGCAGCCTGAGGGCGGCGAACCATTCTGTACTGCAGATGTGGGGCTCACTATCATTTTATCCCCTTTTTACCCTGATTTGCTCAACCTGGGCGCGTGTGAGGGCTTGTAAATCAGCCGGTGTAATGGCCATCAGGATGTGCTCGGCGCCAGCAGATGCCCAAACACGCGGATATTGCATTAAATCGGCGTCCATCACAACCATATATTCCCCATGCATGCCGATGGGCGGAACTGCCCCAACCGGGTAGCCCGTTTCGGCCAGGACGACCTCAGCGGGGGCAGGCTGGACAGCATCGCCGGCAAGTTGGCTCAGGATGTGGGTGTCAGCCCGGTTTTGGCCTGAGACAAGGGCCAGAAACAGATCACCCGAGAAGTGTTTCCGGAAAACCAGCGATTTCACGATCGCCCCCAACGGGCAGCCGACCAGGGCGGCCGCTTGACTGGCCTGGCGGGCCGGTTCGGAAAAACTGCGCACCTCGAAAGGGGTGCCGCTTTGTTTGAGAATGGAGAGAACGGCCTGGACAGAGGCTGGGTAATCACCTGTTTGGCTGTCGGTCACGTGGTCAGCTCCTTAACCATGCGTTGATAACCCGGTCCGAGGTGTTTGACGCGCTTATCGGCTTCAAGATGCAGGGCTTTGACCTTAAAGCCATGCTCTTCATAAAACCGCCGGGCGTCTGGGTTGTCAATATCAACCATCAATGCCAGTTTGTGGTAATCTGCCTGCAGGGCTTGTGCTTCAACCAGTTTGAGGATCTGTGCACCGATGCCTTGACTGCGCTGACCCTTCCTCACGGCCAGGTTGGATAATAGATATTCATCGGCTGCAGCTTCCTTGATGAAAATGAGCGGCAGGCTGCGCAGGATCAGCTTGAGCTTCTCGGAAAACGTGTAATGCTTGAGCAGCACCCTGGCCAGGCGCCAATCCTTTTGGGTCAATCCCCGGCCGGGAAAGGCAATAAACATGCCCACGACCTTGCCCCCTTGGCAGACAAGTTCGGTGAACTGGTAACTAAAACGGTGACCCGCATCGGCAAAGATCTCCGTAAGGAGTTTTTTTGCCCGGCGGGCATCGCCCAGGCCGATCAAGTAGGTGGCCATTTTGGGGAAGGTTTCAAAGATCAACCGCGCGGTCTGCCGGGCATCGTCCGGTCGGGCGGGTCGAAAAATGAGCTTGGCAGGTGTGTGTGGGGTTTTTGCCATCGAATTTCTGCTATTTCGGATCAGGTGACCAGGTGGTCAGGCAGGTGACCGACCCTGTTCATATAAACGAGGACGACCAGTCCATCTTCCGAGACATCTACACGGCTGATAGCGCAATTGTTCATCAATACCCAGTACCGTTCAGCCTGGAAGTTGAACAACGCGCTCATGATGCGTGCAAAGATGCCGCCGTGCATGACGATCCCGACACGGTGATCTTTGCCGCCATGTTCAGCGATGAGCCGGTCAATGATCGCCCGGGCGCGTTGATGGTAATGCTCGCGCGGCTCTTTTTCCCGGTTGTACCAGCCCTCATCGGGCAGATTCTCAGGAAGGTGGAGTTGGGGGAAGTGATATCGAAAGAATGCGCGGTCAGGACCGGGCTGTCCGATAAACACGGGTTCGTCATCCACGATCTCGACGTTGAACAATCCGCCGGTTTCGTGAAGTTCTGACCATCCCACCAATGGCAGGTTGGTTTTTTTTGCGATGGCTGATCCCGTTCGGACAGCGCGCACCATTAAACTGCAGTATAAGTGGGTCAGGCCGAACCCCAACCGGTTCTGCGGGTCATAGTCTGAAGGAGTATAGGGCTGCGCCAGTGTATCCGCGGTGATTTGGATCTGTTGATGGCCGAGCGGTGTCAGCTCGGGGTCGGTTGACCGCTCGACCAGATAATCCAGGTGTTCATTTTGGTCCAAAAGGACATTATTGGTTGACTGGCCGTGGCGGATAAAGTAAAGCTGTAACAAAAGTCAGTCCTCCGAAAGGTGGTGGCGTAGGATGAGGTTCTCTATTTGGGCGCCGACCATCGCTCGACCGCCTGGTGATTTGCCGAAGTGATCAGGATAATCAGACCGTCCGCACAGGGCAGCCAGGCAAGCTTGAACGTTATCCGCGAGTGCTTGGGGGTCGTACCCGCCCTCGAGGACGAACAAAATGCGTCCCTGGCAATATTCCTCGGCCAGGCGGATCAGCATTTGGGTAAGCTGGAAAAAACCCTGTGTATCCAGGGTTGAGGTGGTCAGGGGGTCAGAAAAGTGGATGTCGTACCCTGCTGACACGAACAGCATGTGCGCATCCAGCTGACGCAGCCAGGGAGCAGCTACTTTTTCGATGAGGGTCATAAAGGCTTTGGTATCAGAAAAAGCCTGCAGGGGGATGTTGATGATGCGGCCGTAGGCATGGGAGGCCGAGTCCACGCGGCCTGTGCCGGGATAAAGTTTCTCTTCATGGATGGATAAGTAACCCACCTGGGGTGTGTTCCAGAAGGCAGCCTGGGTGCCGTTGCCGTGATGGGCATCGAAATCCAGAATGGCAGCCTTCCCCAATCCTCCGGCGACGGCATCAGCAGCGGCAATGGCGATGTTGTTCAGCAGGCAAAACCCCATCGATTGCTTCGGTTCGGCATGGTGCCCGGGCGGGCGCACAATGGCAAAACCTCGTCCCCGGCCTTCTGCCAGGATGCGCCGGCTGACAGCCAGGGTGGCCCCAGCTGCCCCTAAAGCCGCCTGGTAGCTGGCTTCCGTCACGTAAGTGGGTGATGGTTCCAGTTCGTGCGGTCCCATTCGGCAGGCTGCCTTTAAATCGTCGAGCATCGATTTGGGATGGACGAGCATCACTTCGGCTTCGCTGGCAGGTTGGTGGTCCAGCCACAGCATTTCAGGGTAGGGTGGGTTATTCAGCCAGGTTTGCATCCTGTCGAGACGCCGTGGGGATTCAGGATGCCCTGGGCAAGCATGCCCTGGCGCAGCGTGCATTGTGCAGAAGACGTTGTTTTGATATGGTTTCATATTTTTTCGCAAGGGTTAGTATACCGCAATAAGCGCGGCTGCGCGCTGGAATAGATGACCTTGTGACGAGCCCTGTAGGCGCTATGGAAGGCCCTGGTCCGCTGACCAGCGTAAATCGTGATCCTGAGCTGATAGACGGGGTTGGCGGTTTGTATTGACAAGCTGATCGACACAACGTAAGATCAATTAAAGACCGCCCCTGGAGGTCAATGCGGTTGTCAGTTTAGACTGCTCAGCCTTGTTACTTTTGGCTGACCTCCTGATGTGATGGTTCACCTGATCCAGACAAAGGAGTTGATAAATGACTCAAACGCTGCGCAGCATTAAAAAAATTGTGCGGGGAAAACCAGCTATTGACGGCGCAGGTGTGCACCTCGTCAGGCTGTTCGGGCACGCTGAAACCCGTGATTTTGACCCCTTCCTGTTGATGGATGCCTTCGACTCCACCAATCCCAATGATTATATCCGGGGCTTTCCCTGGCACCCGCATCGCGGCATCGAGACGGTGACTTATCTGATCAAAGGTGACCTTGAACACGGCGATAGCCTGGGGAATAGCGGCACAATCCTGGATGGCGATTGCCAATGGATGACGGCCGGTTCAGGGATCATCCACCAGGAGATGCCACAGGCTTCTGAGCGGCTGCTGGGCTGCCAGATCTGGTTGAACTTGCCGGCTAAAGACAAGCTGACCGAGCCCGCCTACAACGACATCTTGGACGCGTATGTGCCGGTGATCGATGAAGATCATACGCGTGTACACATCATCGCAGGGACGTACGATGGGCACAAAGGTGCCTTTGAAGGTAAATATGTCAGCCCGATTTACCTCGATATCGAAGCACAGCCCGGTGCTGTGTGGTCGCTGGATACCGACCCGGGGTCAACTTTATTCGTGTATCTGCTGGCAGGCAGTGCCAGTTTTGAACCCCAATCCGGGCGGAGCTTCCCGGAGAAGAATGTGATCTTGTTTAATGAAGGTGACCAGTTGTGGATGCGTGCAGGCGAAGGCGGCGCTCGAATGCTGCTGCTCAGCGGACCGCCGCTGGGCGAGCCGATTGCCTGGGGCGGCCCGATCGTGATGAATACGGAAAGTGAACTCCGCAGGGCATTTCAGGATTTGCGCGAGAACAGGTTCATCAAATAACCACCGCGAGATGCTCAATCCGGGTTGGATTAAGGCCGCATATAGGTGTTGATGTTGACCTGAACTGGAAATGACGATTGAAAGGGGAAGAATGATGCCAGCGTATGTACGGCACACGAATCCATCCAAGGTGGTCCTGAACCGGGTTGCCTGGGTGTTTGCGGTAATCGTGCTGGTGACTTCTGGGTGTGCCCCCCAGCAGGCAGACCAGCCCGTTTCCCCTGTTGACACGCCTGAGGTTGCCGGGGAGCCGGAGGAAAGCGTCGACTTCATCGAAGCCCGGCAGCGGCTGACGGCACATGCGGTGCGCGTTCAGAACCTGCAGGATGAAGATGTGATTCGCGCGCTTGGCGCAGTGCCACGCCATCGATTTGTCCCCGAAAACCTGGTTGAAAATGCTTACCAGGATACGGCCCTCCCGATCGGGTATGGGCAGACCATCTCACAACCTTCGCTGGTCGCCCTGATGACGGAATTGCTGGACCTCACCCCCGGTGAAAGGGTGCTTGAGATCGGCACAGGGTCAGGCTACCAGGCTGCCATCCTGGCTGAATTGGGGTATGTGGAGGTTTACTCGATTGAAATTGTGCCCGAGCTGCACGAACGGGCTGCCGGAATCCTCAGCGAACTTGGGTATGCGGAGGTCAAGACCAAAGCAGGGGACGGCTATTACGGCTGGGAGGAATTTGCGCCGTTTGACGCCATCATTGTGACGGCAGCACCCGATCACATGCCCGCACCCCTGGCTGAGCAGCTCGCTGAAGGCGGTGTGCTGGTCATCCCCATCGGGCCGCCAGGCTTTACCCAAACTTTGTGGAAGTTTATCAAACAGGAGGGGGAATTATCTGCCCTGAATATGGGTAGTGTCCGCTTTGTGCCCTTCACCGGCGAAGGGATCGAAGGGCAGTAATCGGTCGGCAGGTTGAGGTGAGTTACTGAAGCCCATTTAGCGCTTTTTTTCCTGATTTTCCCCGTGAAAGCAGCCACGCCAGGGCATAACATCCCATTCCCAGTGCAAAAGTCGCATTGAAGCCAAAGCTGAGCGCCAGCAATGAAGCCAGGATGGATGCCAGCACAGAACTGGCCCCGTTGACCGCCCAAATCCAGGCGACCATCCAGCGGCGGACGGAGACCTCTTCACGGGCAAGGGCGCGATGCATCCAGGCCAAACCGGATGGGAAGGGGATGCCCATCAGGAATCCCAGCGGTGCGATCAGCAGCAGTGTGATCAAGAGCCGCCATGGCAGGCTTAATCCCAGCGCCGCATGTAAAAGGCTGGGCAATACCAGGCTGTAAATCAGCAGCAAGCTACACAATGCGATGAGCGCGTGGGAGAGCTTGAATTCATGGCTGCCAAAGCGGCTGCCCAGCCCTGAGAACAGCAGGATGCCGAAAAGAACGGCTGCCAGGGCATAGGTCGGCTGGTCTAGCAGCAGGATAAAGCGCTGGATGAGGGGGATCTCCACCAGCATAAAGGCAAAGCCGATCATCGCGAAATAGGTTGGGATGCGCCTGGGTGCAGTTTGGGTCCTGCCCTGTCTGACCCAGGCCGCCGGCAGCAGGATCATCACCCCGGAAAGCAGCACTGCCAGGGCAAAAATGACCAATATCACCAGGTACCCGGCGCCGCCGAAGGGCTGCCAGGTGATCCCCAGTGTACGCAGGATTTCCCCGAGCTGTGACCACTTGAAATAGTGGTTGAAGAAGGGATGGTCGTCGGTGGGGGGTTCCACCGCGAAGGGGTATGCCCGGTAGAAGTCACTGTGCGGGTCGGCGGCTAAAAATTGGGTGAAAGCACGGTGGTAAACAGGTTCCGGGAGGATATTGAAGCGGTTGACCTCAGTCGGCTCAAGATTTGGGGCAAACACCAGGTCGAAAGCCTTTTCAGCGGCGAACTGGCGCACGAGGTCCACTTCTGCCGGGGTGAAAGCGCCGTTCTTAACCAGCAGCGTGCCAGTGTTGTACCCGCGCAGGGCGATGATCTGCATGCCAGGGTCCATACCCATTCGCTCCAGTGCGGTTACCGCCAGGGTGAAGACCCGCAGCCATTCGCTGGGGACTTCCTGCAGCCAGCGGGTGATCACCAGCAGGCCGTCGGGTTGCAGCCCTGCCAGCATATCCTGAAAGGCTTCGACGGTAAAGCGGTAATCCTCCCCGAGGGAATAGGCACCCGACCCGACGGGTTGGTAACTATCTGTCAGCGGGAGCTGGATGATGTCGTAACGCCCTTGGGCTGTGCGCAGGTAACTGCGTCCGCTGGATGGCACCCAGGTCACCTGTGGATGCTGGTAGGCCGCCGGCGCTGCCGCTACGATCAGGGGGTTGCCTTCCACGGCAGTGACCTGGCCTGCGCCCAGCCCCAGGGCAGCCTGGATATCCAACCCGCCACGTGGCTCGAGGATCAGCACATGCGCTGCAGGCCTGAGCTGGAAGGCGATGGCAGCGGGCAGATATTCAGCAAATTGGACTTCAGCCTCGGGTGGCAGGATGGGGGTCATATTGCCACCATCCACAAAGAGGGCATCAACCTGTGGCAGCGGTTCGAGGTAGCGGTAGGATAGCCCGGGCACCGAGTGCAGGCTCGGGCTGCGCACGACCTGGACTTTCGAGATGTTGTTCCAGCGTGTGCTGATCACCTCAGCATCGGGGTTTTGCAGGGCATAAGCGATGCTCTTGTAAGGGGAGATATGCACTTCTAAACTGTCGGGAACCTGGCCAGAATGAGTTTGCACCGTCATCAGGAGCGACCCAATGGCCAAGATTGTTGAAAGGGCACCCGGCAGGGTATCTCTCCATTGGATTGGGCCTAACGGGGTCTGATTGCGTTCCAGTAGAAAGCACAGCCCAGCCAGGGAAGCGATAGCAGCGCTGAAAGTCACCGTGCCCACCGCGCCCACCCAGGAGGGGATGATGACTGCAGCCAGGCACCCGAGGGCTGAGCCGACCAGGTTGACGGCGTAGACTTCTCCGCTGGCTGTGCTAGATTCCCTCAGGAGCATGCCGATGGTCATCCCGGTGAAAAAGAAAGGGGATGCCAGGGCAGCATAATGCAGCAGCAGGATCAGGATCTGGATCGGATTTACGAACATGCTGAAGGAATCAAACGGTACTTGGTTAACGAGCAAATAGGCACCCAGCATGCTCAGGCCGGAGGCCAGCGCCAGCCACTGGTAATTGCGACTGTTGCACCTGTTGGGTTTTTCCTTGCGTAGTGCCAGGACAGTGCCGCTGGCGCCCATGCCGAGCAGGGCGATGCTGACGGCCATGAAGGCGAAATGGTAGAACTGGGAGACTGAAAAGAGGCGTGTTAGGTTGATCTGGAAAGTTAACGATGCTGCTGAGACCAACAGCAAGCCCGCCGACCCCCAGGAGAGGCTTTTGAAGGAGGTTTTGGCTGTGTTCACCGGAATAACCTTGCTGGATAGGTTTTGATCAGTGAGTAACAGGCTTTCTTGAGCATAGTTTATCATTGATTTTTACGATTCGGGAAAGTGACAGCGTTTGGATAAGTCATCTTGCTGGTCTGGAGACCAGCAAGATCTGGGAGGTTTGTGTTGCGAGAGTAATCTTTTAAGTTCCCCGGAGGTTGGAATTTTTGTGAGACCAAACAGCTCATAATGGATAGCAAAATCTGAGATCGCTTCGCTACGCTCGCGATGACAAAGATGTTGGCCTCTTATTGTTTGCTCGCTGGTCTGGAGACCAGCGAGATCGTATGATTTTTGATTGCGACGGTCTCCTGACCGAGCGCAGGGGGGGGGGTTGTATCGCGAGAGTAATCTTTTAAGAACCCCGGTGTGGATATTTTCACCTGCCGGGTCGACCCATCTGGGCTAACGGCAGCCTCGGCAGACCTGTTTGGCGGGATCGTTGTGATCAAGGGACAGAGCACCAGTGGCGAGGCATTGACCTTTATCCCTTATCATCTATGGGGCAATCGTGGACAGTCGCAGATGAGCGTGTTTGTGCGCTTCGCGGGCTGACTTAAAACGTGCCAGTCATATTTGAGCGTTAAAGCCTGTAAAAACCTGATATACTCCTAAGGGGTTTGTTAAAGATAAGCAATTTTCCTGTGGTACTGCACAGGACGTTGATCAAAAATTACGGAGGTTCTTTTATGCACCAACAAATCAAAGCGCAAATTGATCGGGTTGTATCTTCGGGTGCCGTTTATGCGGATGCACGCTGGTACCCGGTTGAGGAAGCCAATCACCTCACGATGTGGAATGGCAATTTGAAGCACGCCAGTGCCAGCCGGGAGAGCGGGATGGGTGTGCGGGTGCTGCACCAGGGCGCCTGGGGTTTCTCTGCTTCGTCAGACATGAATAATCTCACCGGTTTGTTTGATAAAGCCCTGGATAATGCCCGCACTGCGGCAGAAAGGGTGACCTTTCCGATCCGCCTGGCAGAAAAAGATGCTGTTCAGGCGTCATTTTCGAGCCCCAACCAAATTGATCCCTTTACCATTCCCTACGGCGAAAAGGTTGGCTTTCTGAAAGAGATGGATCAACTGCTCGATCAGCCCGGTGTGACCCAGCGCATTGTCAGGCTGACCTTCATGCGCAAGCAGATCCTTTACTTCGACTCGGAGGGGAGTGAGATCGAAAAGAACATCATCGAGGTGTTTCCCTCGCTTGGTGTGATGGGCATGGATGCAGATGGCGCAGCACATGAGCGCACTTTTCGCCCCTCTCGATTGGGCGATACCCGGGGTTGGGAGACAATCGATCAAACGCTGTTCACCCGGGAGGGCGAACGGATCGTGCGTGAGCTCAACCAGGTCTTGAAAGCAGAACCATGCCCCAAGGAGGACCGTTCGGTGATCCTCTTGCCCGGCATTATGTTCCTGCAAACCCATGAAACGATCGGGCACGCCCTTGAACTGGACCGCATCCTGGGATACGAGCTGGCCTTTGCTGGGGGATCGTTTGTGACCCTGGGGGATTTTGGTAACCTGCGCTATGGCTCCGAAAAGCTGACGGCACGCGCAAATGCCACCGTCACCAACAGCCCGGGCAGTTTTGGCTACGATGATGATGGCGTGCCAGCCCAGGATAACCTGCTGATCGATAAGGGCATCCTGGTAGGGGCGATCACCGGCAGGCAAATGGTCGAAGAAGCCAACGCGACTGCCCGCAAGCCGATTTTTCAGGGCAGCAGCGGGGCCAATCGGGCCACTGCGTTTTACCGGGTGCCCATTGAGCGGATGACCAATATCAACATTGACCCGGGCACCGATGGAACTCTGGAAGATATCATTAAGAACACGGAGAAGGGGATCGTGCTGGATGGCGATAAAAGCTGGTCGATCGGTTCGAACCGGGAGCAGTTCCACTTCGCCACGGAGATTGGCTGGCTGGTTGAGGAGGGCGAGATCACCCAGGTGGTCAAGAATGCCACCTATAAGGGAGACACGCTCAAGTTCTACAATGCGCTTTCTGCCGTTGGGGATGAATCGACCTGGGAGCTGAAGTATGTTGATAATTGCGGTAAAGGGCAGCCCAGCCAGATCATGCAGCTGGGGCACGGCATTCCCGTTTGCCGGTTTGATGATGTGAGGATTGGAGAGTAATAATGAACGAAAAAATGTTGACAACGTTGCAGGAACTGCGGAAATTTGCTCTCAACAAGGGCATTACAGCTGAATTTTTCTTTCACGAAGAAGATAGTGCCCTGATGCGCTTTGCCAATTCAGCAATCTCCCTCAATACCAACGAACACCTCCTGCGCCTCGAAATCACCGCTTATGAAGACCAAAAACGGGCCAGTTTTTCGATGATCACCAACCTCGATGCGGTGGAGGATATGAAACAGGGTGTGCTGCAGGCTGCAGAGATCGTTAAACATGCCCAACCGTTGAGCTATCAACCCACCATCCCTGTTTACCAGGAAACCATTATTGAAGATTTCGCCTTTGACCCCGATCTGGCAGGGATCAGCAATTCTGAAAAGCTGGATTACTTCAACCAGGCCGTTGATGGGTTGGAATCAGACCAGATCAAGCTGGGCGGCATCTACTCCAGCGGTAAAAATGTGATCGCGATGATGAACACACAATCGGAGCATGCCCAGGCGTTTACCACCTCTGATGCACAGATTACGATGGTCCTCTCACACAAGACCCTCAAATGGGAGGTGATCGATGAACAATCAGCCCAAAAGAAAGCCGACCTGGACCCGGCGCCATTGCATCGGCAGCTATCGTATCTGCTGGGGCATTACCAGAATGACCCTGCAGAGCAGGTGCCATTGGGTGAATATGATATCGTCTTTGGCCCGGCGGCCACCGCAGAGCTGGTGAATACCATGAACTGGATCGGTTTCAATGGCGGCATGATGAAGCGCGGGTATTCCTTCCTCACTGAGGAGCATTTGGGCCAGCAGGTGTTGGGTGAGACCTTCACCCTGGTGGATGACCCCTCCCGCAGAGAAACCTTCCCGTTTTCACGCGACATGATGGGCGTGAGGCGTGAACCGTTTACGCTTTTTGATAAGGGTGTGTTCAGGGCCTTCACCTGGAACCAGGATGATGCCGATGAATATGGTGCCCAGCCAACCGGGCACGACGTGATGCACAAAAGCCTGGTTGTTGGTGCCGGTGACGAGCCGATCAACACCCTTGAGGAACTGGTCAATGCGCCGCGCGAAAAGGATGTGCTGTATATCCCCTTCATTCACTATATGAATTTTGTCAATCCCTCCAAGGGATTGATCACCGGCAGTTCCCGCTTCGGCGCCCTACTGCTCAAGCAAGATGGCTCTGTGGTGGTGCCGTATAATGTGCGCCTGACCCAAAGCCTGCTGGATATTTTCGGTGAAAAGGTTGCGTGGATGTCGGACGGGCAGGTGGCCTATAACACCTCGTCGAGCTATGGCGCTCGCAATCCGACGGCGTTGGTTGTGCCGAATTTTGTGTATGTAAAGGACCTGGCGATCTCACACGCCAACAGTTCATATTAGGATGCTGGCTAAGCTGTCCGTTCTGCCAGTAAATAGTTTCACACCTATGGCAGCAGCATGCTCGACATGCTGCTGCCTTTTCTTACAAGGTGTCGATCAGGGTTTCGTCTTGGCTGACCAAGGATACACGAATCTGCTTGTTAATTGCGCAATGGGCTGGTTTTCCGTAAGCGGGCCCGACCTGAGTGCACACTTCAGGTATAATGGGGGTTACAAGCAGGACGGTCTTTTTTATGCCTGAATCGTTTCTAATTGACTCACCATCAGCGATTGCCAGACACTATTTAATGCCTCAATGCACACTTGTAATAACAAACCATCCCCTGAGGGAGGCGCCGGCAGGAAAACCCGCGCTTAAAATGCCGATTTGGCGCGCTTGCTGCCAGCTCCTGGGGAAAAATTTGCTGACTGAAAATTTTTGAGATTAATCACACCAGTTCGTTCGCGAACTGGTCTTTTTAACCAAATCATATAGTAAGGAGTTTTGGATGAACAATACAATTCGAGTGCTTCAGTGGGGGTTAGGCGCCATGGGGAGCGGGATGGCGCGGCTGATGCTCGAAAAACCCGGCCTTGAGATCGTTGCAGCGGTAGACAACAATCCCGCCTATGTAGGGCAAGATCTCGGCCAGGTGCTGGGTGTGGGGAGGGACCTGGGTGTGATCGTCACCGACCAGCCTGAAACCGTGCTCGACAAGGCCAATGTGGATATCGTCACCATTGCCACCACCTCGTGGACCGCGCGGCAGATGCCTGACCTGCGCAAAATCATCACTGCAGGGATCAACGTGATCTCGATCGCCGAGGAAATGGCTGACGCAGAAGCCCAGAACCCTGAACTCGCCAGGGAGTTGGATGACCTGGCCAAACAGCATGGGGTCACGGTGCTGGGGACGGGTGTCAACCCCGGGTATGTGCTCGATTACCTGGTGATTGTGTTAACCGGCGGCTGTCACCGTGTGACGCGCATTGAAGCCTCACGGGTCAATGATCTGAGCCCCTACGGGCCCACGGTAATGGAGACCCAGGGGGTGGGCACCACACCGGAAGCCTTCCGGAAAGGTGTGTCTGAGGGATCAATCGTGGGGCATGTCGGCTTTCCCGAATCCATTCACATGATCAGCGAAGCGCTTGGTTTGGGTGTTGACCGGATTGAAGAGACCCGGGAGCCGATCATCAGCCAGGTCTACCGCGAGACGCCGCACGTGAGCGTTGAGCCGGGCATGGTGGCCGGTTGTGCCCACACCGGTGTGGGTTACCGCGGGGAAGAAGAAGTCATTCGGTTGGTGCACCCGCAGCAAATCCACCCGCACCTGGAGAACCAGGCTACCGGAGATTACATCCACATCTTTGGCGAGCCTGAAGTGCATATGGCTATCAACCCGGAGATTGCGGGGGGCAAAGCGACGATTGGCATCACGGTCAATATGATCCCGCATGTGGTGGCAGCCTCACCGGGTCTGAAGCGCATGATCGATCTGCCCGCACCCGCTGCATTGATGGGGGCCAGCGCGTACGCACGCAAGGTTTAGCACATGGTTAAAGCGGAGGAAATCAGGCATGGAAAAAATTAGCGCCGGAACCTGGGTCGAGATCGAAAAGATCATCCTGGCACCGGAACAGCGTGCGCCCACTTTGCCCGCAGACACCCGCCAGGTGCCGTATGTCATGCGTGTGGCTGGGTTTTTGCTCAACGATGCCGAAATCGGCGAAACCGTGCGCATTAAGACGCTGATTGGGCGGGAACTGGAAGGGAAGCTGACCTCGGTCAACCCGAGTTATGCGCATAGCTTTGGAAAAATCGTGCCTGAGCTGCTGTCCATCGGCCTGGAGGAGGACTTATGAAAGACATGTCCTATCAGGCTGTCATGGGCCGGAAAAACGAGATCATGAAGGCTTCCCTGGGGATGGATTATGACGACTTCATTCAAACCCCGATCGCCTTCGATTATGAGGGCATGATGGCGGAGACGGGCTACTCCCATGAGGAGGTAGCTCGCATCCAGCGCGAAACCAAGGTGGGCAGCACGCCCTTGTTTGAGCTGCACAACCTGACCCAGGCCGTGCGGCGCATCTCTCCTCCAGGTAAAGGCGCCCGGATCCTGCTGAAGGACGAGGCAGCTAACGCATCGGGGAGTTTTAAGGCGCGCCGGGCCTCGATCAGCGCTTACGAGGCGGCCAAAAAGGGCTACGAGGGGCTGATTGCCGCCACGAGCGGCAATTATGGCGCGGCCGTTGCCTCGCAGGCCGCACAACGAGGGCTGAAGGCGATCATCATCCAGGAGGTATTTGACAGCCGGGGTGTCGGCCAGCCGGAGATCATTGAAAAAGGCCGCAAATGCGAAGCATACGGCGCTGAAGTGCTTAAACTGTCGGTGGGTCCGGAATTGTTCTATTTGCTGTTACGCACCCTGGAGGAGACCGGGTTTTTCAACGCCAGCCTGTACACCCCGTTTGGCATTCGCGGTGTGGAGAGCCTTGGCCTTGAGATTGCCCACCAGGTGCGTGCCGATTACGGCAGGGACCCCGATGCCGTGGTGATCACCCATGCAGGCGGCGGGAATCTGTCGGGCACGGCGCGCGGTTTGCTGGCCGCCGGCTGTGACCGCACCCGGATTGTGGCCTGTTCTGTGGACTTGAGCGGCTTGCATATGGCCTCAGACCGCGACTTTAACCGCAAATCCTTCACCACCGGCCACACAGGCTTTGGCATTCCTTTTGCCACCTGGCCAGACCGGGTGGATGTGCCCCGCAACGCCGCGCGTGCCCTGCGGTACATGGATGAATACCAGCTCGTGACCCAGGGCGAAGTGTTCTATGTGACGGAACTGCTCACCAAAATTGAAGGGCTGGAGCGCGGCCCGGCAGGCAACACCAGCCTGACGGCGGCCATCACCCTGGCCAAGGAAATGGATCAGGACCAGGTGGTGGTCGTCCAGGAGACGGAGTATACCGGTGCGGGCAAACATCACAACGCCCAGCTCAGTTTTGCCCGTGAGAACGGGATCGAGGTCAGGCGGGGTCACCCCGCAGAGAGTGTGCCGGGGGAATCGATCGTCATCCCTGAAAGGCTCGAACAAGTGCGCGGCAGAGTTCAGGATCTTGACCGTTTGCGGACCTCGTACCTGAAAAATGCCGCGAAAATCTATCATCCGGACCAATGGAGGGATGTGGATTTCAGGTTCTTGGCGGAAGATTTAAAGGTGGATGAGCAGTGGATCATTGATCATCTGGCTGATATGAGCCTGGTCGAAAACTGAAAATGACATAACAATCACACCCAGGCAGATTGTGTTGCGATGGCCATCAATGCACTCACCATTATTGATGCCTGGACTGGGTAACAAAGTAAAAGCGATGAAAAAGGAGAGAAATTAATGTCGGATGACCGCATTGCCCGGTTTGAAGAACGCCGGAAAACATATCAACATATGTCGGATGAAGACCTCAAAACCCACTTTTGGGACCTGTGCGACCAGATCGTCGCCCCGATCGTGGACCTGGCCCGCACGCACACATCCCCTTCGATTGAGCGGTCGGTTTTGCTGCGCATGGGAATTGATAGTCTGACCGCCCATGGTGTGGTCGACCGGGTGCACCAGGCCGGCTTGCTGGGCAAGGGAGCAGGGCACGTCCTGCTGCGCCTGGCTGAAAAGCATGGCTATGATGTCAGGGCGGCTGCTAAAGCCATCCTGGAGGATAAGGATGTTTTGGAGGGGCTTTTTGAGGAGGTGGTGCAATGACCACCCATGCAGCCCTTGACCTGAACAAGAAAATGGATATCGAAGCGATCCTGGAGGATTTGGAAAACTATCGGCCGATTCGCAAAGGGTGGGTCTGGCGCAAAGTGATGGAAGAGGGCATCGATATGGGCCCGTTTCACTTCCGCAATATGTCGGCACCCCTTAATCACAGCATCGGCCTGCCGGCTTCAAAGTATTTTGACCACATCGACCCGCAACCGGAATGCGTGGTGACGACGGAAATTGCCTCCGGCCGTTTCGAGGATGACCTGCGGCGGATGCGCATGGCGGCCTGGCACGGTGCTGATCACCTGATGGTGATCCGTACTACCGGTCAGAGCCACATTGATGGGTTGATGGAGGGCACGCCCGAAGGGGTCGGCGGCGTGCCGATCACCCGCAAGCAGCTGCGTGCCAGCCGGAAAGCCTGCGACCTGATCGAGGATGAGGTTGGCCGCCCGATCAATTTTCACAGTTATGTGTCGGGCGTGGCCGGGCCTGAAGTGGCCGTGCTGTTCGCTGAAGAAGGTGTGAACGGCGCCCACCAGGACCCGCAGTACAACGTGCTCTACCGCAACATCAACATGTACCGCTCGTTTGTGGACGCGGCAGAGGCCAAGTTCATCATGACGGCAGGGGAGATCTTCCAGATTGATGGTGCGCACAACGCCAACGCCACCGCCAAGGCGGGGTGGCTGGTGATGCCGGAGCTGCTGGTGCAGCATGGCATCAATTGCGCATTTTCGATCGCGTCGGGTATGCCTAAGGAGATGATCGGCCTCTCAACGGTGCCCCCCAATGCCCCGCCAGCCCCCAAACTATGGTACGACCTGCCTTATGCAGTTGCCCTGCGTGATTTTTTCTCCGATTTTAAAATGCGCGCCCAGCAGAACACGCGCTACATTGAATCCGACATTGAAGAAGCCATCCGCACCCATACGATTGACACGCTGATCTCGATGCTGACGAGTGCAGATATCCAAAGTACCATCACACCCGATGAGGGGCGCAATGTCCCCTGGCATTACAACAATATCCGCGGCGTGCAAACGGTCAAGCAAACCTGGTCTGCCCTGGATGGGATCAAGGATCTGCTCAGTTTGAAGATGGACGGTCCGCTGGGAGAGATGGCGCGTGATATCAAAGAACGCGCGGTGGGCTTTTTGGAGGAAATCCTTGAGGTGGGCGGGTATTTTGCCGCTGTGGAGCAGGGCTTCTTTGTGGATTCAGCCCAATACCCCGAACGCAGCGGGGACGGTATCGCCCGGGATGGGGCAGGTGGCGTGGCCGCTGACTCGATCGTGGCTCGCGACCCCGATTATTTGGCCCCGGTGTGTGCACATTTCGGCAATAATCACTTGCCCGACGGCCTGGATAAACCCTGCGATCCGATTGGCGGCTGTACACTGTGCCACCCTGAGAAGATCGTGTACATCGACGAGCTGGACCCGGAGGATTCTGCTGATCGGCGATTGGAGGAGACCTATCCCTACCGCAAAGGGGATCTGATCCGCCCCGAGGTGGAGTGGGCAGGTGACGGCATGGTTCTGCTGCAGTTGATGGTCCCGGAGAGTGAGCCCTATGCCCGCGAAGCCGGGGTGGAAATTGCCCGGCGGATGGGGCTGGAAGACCCCCAGGTGATCAACCTGATGGTCCTGCACCCGGCAGAAGGCTGTTTTCTCGAAGTGAAAGGCCGGGTGACATTCGATATCGAGCGTGATACGCTTAAGATCCCGGAAAAAGTCGAACTGCTGCCTGAGGACGAGCTGAGGGCAGCGGTCAAACAGACCGGCTTGAAAGTCGTTGCCGGTACGGTCGGTGAGGACGAACACAGCGTTGGCCTGCGCGAGATCCTGGACATCAAACACGGCGGGATCGAAAAATACGGCGTCAAATATCATTATTTGGGCACTTCTGTGCCGGTCAGCAAGCTGATTGACGCCGCCATCGAAACGGGTGCGCATGCGATCCTGATCTCGACGATCATCAGCCACAACGACATCCACCGCCAGCAGATGAAAAAGCTGGCCGAACTGTGCCAGGAAAAAGGTATTCGTAACCGGGTGATCCTGATCGCGGGCGGCACCCAGGTGACACCGGACATGGCTGAGGAGACCGGGCTCGACGCCACTTTCGGGCGCGGCACCAAGGGCATCGATGTGGTCGATGCGATGGTCAAAACGTTGAAACAGCGCGGTGAGCTTTAGAGGACATGTGAAGCGAGAAATCCTGACGATTGAAATTGGTTCGACCATCACCAAGGCTAACCTGTTCCGCACCCTGCCTGAGGGCATTTTTGAGCATCTTGCCCAGGCTTTTGCTCCCACAACAGTCGCTGAGGGCGATGTCGGCCTTGGCGTAGACCGGGTGATGGCCGATCTGCGGGCCAGCCTGGGCCGGAATCTGGATGAGGTGCAGATGTTTGTCAACAGCTCAGCCGCAGGTGGATTGCGCATGACCGTCCACGGGCTGACGCACAGCATGACCGCCAGGGCAGCCCGTGAGGCAGCCCTCGGTGCTGGCGCGATCGTAAAACTGGTCACCGTGGGGCGTCTTGATGATTATGACCTGGACGCGGTCAGGGAGGTGCGGCCGAACATTATCCTGCTGGCGGGGGGTGTTGATTACGGTGAAAAGGCGATCGTTTTAAACAACGCCCGCAGCCTGGCTTCACTTGGGCTGAAGATCCCCGTGGTGTATGCCGGGAATGCCGTCATCCGCAAGCCAATTCTGGAGATATTCCAGCAGGCGGGAATTGAAACCCTGCTCGCGGACAACGTCTTCCCGGATGTGGATGTGCTCAATATTGAACCCGTCCGACGCTTGATCCAGGAGGTGTTTAACCGGCATATCATTCACGCCCCAGGCATGAACCGCCTGGGCGAGCTGACCGACCACCCGATCTTACCAACACCGGGTGCTGTGCTGCGGGCGGCGGAGCTGTTTGCTGAAGACCTGGGCGACTGCCTGGTGTTTGACGTGGGCGGCGCCACAACGGACGTGCACAGCGTCAGCGATGGCAGCAGGGAATGGGCCGAGCGCATGACCGAACCGGAACCGCGCGCCAAGCGCACCGTGGAAGGTGACCTGGGCGTGTTTGTGAACGCCCGAAATATCATCGACCAGGTGGATGAGTCTGAATTTGATTTTCGCATAGACAATCTCAAGGCGATGCCAGAGTCTGCACAGGAAATAGAACTCACCCGCTGGCTGTGCACACAGGCGGTGGAAACGGCTATTCGGCGCCACGCCGGGGTGATCATGGATGTGTACACACCGACGGGCAAACGCCAGGTGGTAAAAGGCAAGGACCTCACGGCAGTCCGCTGGGTGATCGGGACGGGGGGCGCACTCACCCGCATTCCTGGCGGGGAGGTGATCCTGCGATCGGTCTGCACCGGGCCGGGGAAATATTTGTTCCCAAAGCCTGATGCCACCATTTTAATGGATCGGGATTACCTCTTTTCTGCCTTTGGCACCCTGGCTGAGACCTACCCCGAAGCGGTGAAAAACACTTTTAAGCACTGGATCGAACGCAGTGAGATGATAATCAAAAGGTGATGTATGGATCCACACACCCCCCGTCTTGAAATTTACCCCGATCGAATCGCTGAAAACGCCAGAGTTATTCTTGACCTTTGCCATGCCCACGGGGCACAGGTGGCCTGCGTCTCCAAGGTGATGGGCGCCCATCCCGCGCTGCTGAGGACCTTTGTGGAGGGCGGTGCGGACATGCTGGCAGACTCCCGCCTGGAAAACCTGGCCTTGATCGCTGAAGCATACCCTGATGTGCCGCGTTTATTGCTCAGGCTGCCCGCCCTGGGTGATGCTGAAAGGGTGGTGCGTTATGCGGATTATTCGCTCAATTCATCGCTGGAAACGCTGCAAGCCCTCTCAGCAGCAGCGGGCAAGCTCAGTAAACCTCACAAGGCCATCATCATGGTGGACTTGGGTGATTTGCGTGAAGGCGTTTGGCCCGACCGGGTGGTTGGATTGGTCAGAGACGCCGCCCAGCTGCCGCACATCGAGATTGTTGGCCTGGGGATCAATTTGGCCTGTTATGGCGGGGTGATACCCACAACGGAGACCATGCAGGTGTTAATCGATATCCGTGCGGCCTGCCGGGAGGCAACCGGGCTGCCCCTTGACATGCTTTCAGGGGGGAACAGTGCCAACATGCCCCTGCTGATGGAAGGCGGTATGCCCCAGGAAATCAACCATTTCCGCATCGGAGAGGCGATTATCCTGGGGCGGAACGTGCTGGACCGCACGCCGCTGGCGGGGACACGCCAGGACGGGTTAAGGGTGGTCGGTGAAGTGATCGAGATTGCGCGCAAGCCTTCCATACCGATTGGCACGCGCGGGCAGGACGCGTTTGGCGGTCAGGTTGAATTTGTGGATCGGGGTGTGCGCCAGCGTGCACTGCTCAACCTGGGGCGGCAGGATGTGGATATTGACGGGCTGACGCCTGAAGATGCGGGGGTGATCGTGCTGGGCGGCAGCAGCGACCATCTCGTGCTCGATGTCAGTGATGCACACCAAACCCTCAGCCTGGGCGACGAGGTCGCCTTTTGGCCAAACTACAGTGCGCTATTGGCTGCATCAACCTCGCCCTATGTGCAGAAAGTAGTCATCAAAGGATTATAATTACCCTATGCTTTACCAGACCCATGTACGTGTGGATCGCGATGCAATTCGGTTTAATCTTGAGGGCATCCGCCAGGCTGTTGGTGACCAGCGCAAGATCTTGATCGCAGTCAAAGCCAATGCTTATGGGCATGGCGCCCAGGAGATTTCGCGCCTGGCGGCATCGTCCGGTGTGGATTGGCTGGGTGTGGCCACGGTGCCGGAAGGGATCGAGATCCGGCAGACAGGCGTCAGGCTGCCCATCTTGAAGTTCTCGCCAGCGTTTGAAGCCGAGATGCCTGCGGCCCTGCACAACGACCTGACCCTGGCCGTGTGTGACCCGGCCAATATCAAAGCCCTGCAGGCAGTGTGCGCCGCTGAAAATGGGACCCTGCGTGTGCACCTGAAGGTGGAGACCGGCATGGGCCGGATTGGCGTGCCGATTAAGGAAGCGCCGGGTATGGCAGCGTTCATCGAGGATCACTGCCCAAACCTGGTATTGGAAGGGATTTTCACCCACCTGCCAGTCAGTGATGGGCCTGACCCTGACTATACCCGGGCACAAATTCAACGTTTTAAAGATGTAGTTGGGGACATTCATGGCGCGATCGGCCGCAAAGTGGCGCTGGTGCACTGCGCCAATTCCGGCGCGGTGCTCGGGCATGAGCCAGGCTGGCTCGACATGGTCAGGCCAGGCATCATGGTGTATGGCTATTACCCTGACCCGCAAACGCCGCGCACGCTCCCCCTAAAGCCTGCGCTAAGTTTTAATACGCGGGTGTCCTTCATCAAAAAAGTCACTGCCGGGACCAGCATCAGCTATGGGCGCACCTGGCTTGCCCCACAGGATACCTGGATTGCCACCATCCCTGCGGGCTATGCGGATGGGTTCAACCGGTTGTTTTCAAACCGGGGCAGGGTGCTGATCAACGGGCGGTCGTATCCCATCGTGGGGCGGGTGTGCATGGACCAGAGCATGGTTGACCTGGGGCCTGAGACGGATGTTCAGGTGGGTGACGAAGTCGTCCTGATGGGGAGGAGCGGCGAGGAAGAGATCACCTGTGACGAGTGGGCGCAAAAGCTCAACACGATCACCTATGAGGTGACCTGCCAGATCAACCCCCGAGTCACCCGTGTGTACGTGGGGTGAGCGGCTGAGTACATCTTAACGGATGGTTGGGGGTTGTGGATCGTTCTAATAAAGCATTAGAGCAGAAATTTTCCCAGGGTGTGGGCTAGCAGCCCGGCTGCGGGTGGGACGATGAAGGTGATGGCATACCGGATCAGGGCTGCCCTGGGGCTGATCAGGGCCATTTCAACCGGCAGGCGCGAAAGCGACCACAAGGACCAGGCGGTCACAAAACCGATCATGGCGCCCAGCCCCGCACCGGCTTTGTATAAGGAGGCCACGATCGGGAAAACCACGTAAGGTGAACCCGGGATGATCCCGCCGGTTAGGCAGCCGATGAAAACCGCTTTGACCCCGGCTTTATCCCCCAGCCAGGTGGCGATCAGGTCTTTGGGCAGCAGGACCTGCATCAGCCCGGCGATCAAAAAGCCCATGACCATTAAGAACAGGTTATTCCACACCGTGATGCCTGCCATTTTGATCCCGGCTAGGGCCAGACCTTCCCCGCGAATGAGCGCATAAATCAACAAGCCGGATGCGATCCCGGCCAGGATAAAGGCAGGCGTATTCATAGCTGATCTCCTTTTGGGGTTGAACATTGATCTTTTCCGTTTTGGAAATCCGGGTGAGCTTGTGCTTCAATTATAAAACAAATCCAACCTCACCATGCATGAGGCCGTAACCCGGGTCAAATCGGATGGCCCGATCAGGAGCGAACGGTTGTGAGATTTGGGCAAACAGAGAGAATCACCCGTTGATGTCGCTGGTATCCTCACCAGCGACCTATGGTGGTGATGGGCGAATGAGTGGGGTGTAGAAGATCTGGGGATTAGTGGAATGGGAGGTCATAATGTTGCGCCCGGTCAGGAGACCGGGGCGATCAAAATTAATTAACTTTATGATGTCGCTGGTATCCTCACCAGCGACACAACACAGTG
>DHHJ01000014.1:30454-38613 GCA_002403205.1 Anaerolineaceae bacterium UBA4775 | reverse complement strand
ATCGGGTGTAGGGGGGGCGCGTGCTCGGTCAGGAGACCTTCGCGATCGGGTGTAAGGGAGGAGAGATCACCACACGCTCTGTGAGGGCTCGCGATGACAACGTTAACAGACCGTGGGACGAAAAAAGACACCGCGCAGGCATGGTATAATGGTCTACACAACTCGCTAACCTCACCAGAACAAATGCGACTTCACGAGTATCAATCCAAAGAGATTTTCACCGATTATCACATCCCTATACCCCAGGGGCGGCTGGCCGCCACCCCGGAAGAAGCCAAGCTGATCGCTGAGGAGCTGCACGGCGCGGTGGTGCTCAAAGCCCAGGTGCTGGTGGGCGGCCGTGGAAAGGCCGGCGGCATCCGCCTGGTGCGCTCACCGGATGAGGCCGAGGAAGAAGCATCCAAGATCCTGGGCCAGCGCATCAAGGGCCTGCCTGTGCGCCGTCTGCTGGTGGAAGAGGCCATCAACATCCAGCAGGAGATCTATCTCGGGATGACGGTTGACCGCCAGCGTGCAGAAACGCTGGTGATCGCCAGTGCCGAGGGCGGGGTGAATATCGAGCAGGTCGCCCAGGTTTCACCGGAGAAGATCGCCCGGGTGGGGGTGGACCCGCTGCTGGGGTTGCGCGATTTCCAGGCGCGCAACCTGGCAGCAGAGATCGAAATCCCCCGCGCTCTGTGGCGGGCCTTTGGCATGATCGCCCTGAACCTCTACCAGGCCCACCAGGACCTCGATGCGAGCCTGGCGGAGATCAATCCCCTGGTGATCACCAGCGGGGGCCGCCTGGTGGCGCTGGACGGGAAGGTGCTCGTCGACGATAATGCCCTGTTTCGCCATCCGGCTTTGTTCGATAAGCGGGATATTTCGGCCGAACCCACCGAGGAGACGGAGGCTCGCAAGTTCGGCCTGGCGTACATCAAAATGGAGGGGGACATCGGCTGCATGGTCAACGGCGCAGGGCTGGCAATGGCCACCATGGACATCATCCAGCACAAGGGCGGCCGGCCGGCCAATTTCCTTGATATCGGCGGCGGTGCGAGCGCCGATAGGGTAACCGCAGCCATGCGCATCCTGCTGGCTGACCCCCAGGTGCAGGTGGTGCTGATCAACATTTTTGGGGGGATCACCCGGTGTGACGAGGTGGCCCAGGGCATCAAAGCTGCCCTGGAAGAGGTCGAAACGGCGGTGCCCTTTGTGATCAGGCTGGCGGGGACCAATGAGGCCGAGGGCAGGCGCATCCTGGCTGATGCAAATCTCGCCACGGCATACACCCTGAGCGAGGCTGCGGAGATGGCCATCGCCCGGGTCGGGACGGTGACAGCATGAGCATCCTGGCCAATGGGAATACCCGGCTGGTGGTGCAGGGCATCACCGGGCATGAGGGCTCGTTCCATGCCCAGGCTATGCTGGACTACGGCACGAACATCGTGGCCGGGGTGACTCCCGGCAAGGGCGGTGAATGGGTGCTGGAGGGCAAGGTGCCTGTGTTTGACTCGGTGCTCGCCGCTGTGGAGATGACCGGCGCAGACGCAAGCATCATCTTTGTGCCGGCACGCTTTGCCGCAGACGCGATCCTCGAAGCCGCGGATGCCGGGATCGGGCTGATCGTGTGCATCACCGAGGGCATCCCTGTTAAGGATATGCTGACCGTGCGCAAGGTGATCGACCGGCAGAAGGTGTGCCTGCTGGGGCCGAACACGCCGGGGATCCTCTCGCCGCCCCACACGCGGGTGGGCATCATCCCCGGGGAGATCACTTTTGCGGGGAACGTGGGTGTGGTGTCGCGCTCGGGCACCCTGACTTACGAGGTGGTGCACGCCCTCAAGCTGGCGGGGATCGGCACGAGCACCTGCGTGGGCGTCGGGGGTGACCCGATCATCGGGGCCAATTTTGTGGAGATCCTGTCGTATTTTGAGGGGGATTCGGGGACCGATACGGTGGTGCTGATCGGTGAGATCGGCGGGCGCGATGAGGAACTGGCGGCGGCGTTCATCGCCGAGGAGCTGACCAAGCCGGTGGTGGGCTTCATCGCCGGGCTGGCCGCGCCGGAGGGGACGCGCATGGGGCACGCCGGGGCGATCGTCGAGGGGGGCGTGGGCACAGCGAGGGACAAGGTGGCCGCCCTGGAGGAGGCGGGGGTGAGGGTGGCCAGGCTGCCGGAGGAGATCCCCGGGCTGGTACGGGGGAGGTGACCCCCCAACCCCCCTGCGAGGGGGGCTTTTTAGCCATTGCAATTTGAACCCTTTTTCCGATCTGTAATAATTCTTAACGAGCTTCATTAAAGAACCTGGTGGGAACATGTGATTTAACACCACGCTCACTGAGCTACTGAAAACCGCTTCCTGCTTCACCGATGAACTGGGCGATTTGATCATTACCGCGGTGAGCGACAGTGCCTGGAAGAGCGACCATGACCTGATACGCCTGCTGATGCCGGGGGAAGCGGGCGTGCGGGTGGCCAGGCTGCCGGAGGGGACGCCCCGGGCTGGTGCGGGGGGAGGTGACCCCCCAACCCCCATGCGAGGGGGGCTTTTTAGCCATTGCAATTTGAACCCTTTTTCCGATCTGTAATAATTCTTAACGAGCTTCATTAAAGAACCTGGTGGGAATATATCTTTTGATGCCAAACTCAACGATCTTCGAAAAAACATCCCATGCTTTTCAGAAAATACCGGTGAATAAATTCTCACAGCGGTGAGTGACGGCCAGGCAAATCGACCATGGGCTGTTCTGAGTTGATTGTGTTGGATGTTGTGGAAAAAATTCTTGGATAAATAAGAAAACTTAATCTTACAAATAAGCACATAATTTTATTTACTTCAGCACTATTATCACGTATGACGGATTCATCATCTAGCCAAGCGCATAATGCGTCGCGATTGCATTGGCGAAAATAATCTTCGGTTGTGTACTCGGTCAGGAGACCTTCGCTATCGGGTGTAGGGGAGGAGAGATCGCCACGCCCTCTGTGAAGGCTTGCGATGACAAGAAGGGGGAGGCGTCGCTTCTGTTGTGAGTGCTTGCGATAACAAAATAGGTGGCAGTTTTACGTGATGAGAGAATCAGCGCTAATGGAAAGTCATTCCTGACCAGTGGATTGAGACTGTCACCGCTGTTTACTTGGCAGCACAGTAGAGACTTCCATCAGCAGATGATATCCTTACTGGAGGCTTTAACCCTTATCAGGCGTGCCAGGGCAATCGCAAAGTGCAAAATAAAGGAATAAAGTAAGAGCATAGCAGCAAAAAGCGGAGTCAAAAATCCTAATAAAATAATGACAAATGACCCGCGAAAATTTTTTTCTTAGTGGCTAAGATCAAGTCAAAAAAGGAGTAACATGGCAGACTTGATCACACACTTTTCAACCATCACAGATAAGCGAAAACCAAATGGTATTCGGCATAAGCTTATCGACATCATCGTCCTAGCGATTTGCGGGGTAATCTGTGGTGCAGATGACTGGGTCATGATTGAACACTTTGGAAATGCCAAGCGGGAGTGGTTCGAGACATTTTTAGAATTGCCGCATGGAATCCCATCACACGACACCATTGGGAAGTATTTGCCCTTATCAATCCACAGGAGTTCCAGGCAAGTTTTCTAAACTGGGTACATGATGTTGCTGAAATCACAAGCGGGCAGCTGATTGCCTTCGATGGTAAGACAGTACGTCGATCCCACGACCGCACAAAAGGGAAACAGGCCATTCATTTAGTCAGCGCTTGGGCTAGTCGTGATGGCCTTGTATTAGGCCATGTGAAAGTAGATGACAAAAGTAATGAAATTACAGCCATACCAGAATTGCTAAAAATGCTTGATTTTCATGGTTGTATTATTAGTATAGATGCAATTGGCACACAAAAAGAGATCGTTTCAACCATTTTAGAACAAGGCGGGGACTATTTGTTAGCCGTCAAGCAGAATCAAGGGGCTTTGTATGATCGAATTGAGTTCACCTACAGTGTTGATCGTGAAAATGAGTTCAAAGATGCACCTTATGATTATGCTAAAACAGTAAACAAAGCACATGGCAGGATTGAAACCAGAGAATGTTGGGTTACTTCAGATCCTGAGTATCTAAACTTCATTGATCCTGATGGTAGTTGGCAAAAATTGAGAAGTCTGGTCATTATTAAAGCCACAAGAGAAAAGGAAGGAGAACCGTCCTCACAAATCAGATATTTTATATCCAGTGTTGAGGTTGGAGCACTTCGGATGATGAAATTTGTTCGACAGCATTGGGAAGTTGAGAACAAGCTTCATTGGAGTTTGGATATGTCATTCAGAGAAGATGACAGCCGGGTAAGAATTGGACATGCGCCGGAGAACCTCACCCTCATTCGAAAAATGGCACTCAATTTACTCAGGCTGAATAAAACTAAAAAATGTGGTGCAAAAACAAAAAGAATGCTTTGTGCTGTTGACACAAATTTCTTGTTAGAGATATTAAATTCATGACTTTGCGATTGCCCTGTTTTTACCCCTGTTTTTACCCCTGTTTTTACCCCTGTTTTTACCCCTGTTTTTACCTCTTGACAAATTGGTAAATTAGTACTAAATTAGTATTATGTTACTAAATGGAGCCTCAAGGCCGCCGCGAACCTATAGAACTTCGGAACAGACCAAAGCCAGCATCCTGCAAAAAGCCATTGAGTTGTTCAATGAAAATGGCACTGCGGCTGTCTCGATGAACACCCTCTCAGAGGCCGTGGGAATCAGCCCGGGGAATTTGCAATATCACTACCGGAGCAAAAAGGATGTGATCCGTGCTATTTTGGAGGCATTGTTCAAACAGTTCGATGTGATATACGAACCCGGCAAAGAACCGTTCTCTCTCGACACCCTGCGCCGCATCATGCGTCTCAACTTTGACCTTGTCTGGAAATATCGATTCTTTTATCGTGAGAGCGCGGCGTTGCTGCATGCTGATCCAATCCTGGCGGACCGCTTTCGCGAGATTCAGGAGATCAGACTGGAACAACAGGAAGCGCTCTTGAAACGGTTGGCGGCCGCAGGCAGGGTACGAACCGTCCTGCTTCCCGATGAATTCCATAAAATTGTGCACATGGGCTGGGTGCTGGTGCATACCTGGTTGCCGTTCACTGAAAGCACCGGGCAATCGATCGACGAGGAGGCGTTGGAACAGGCTGTGGAAATAATGGTGCAATTTTATGAACCGTATATTGGAGATCAGTCATGAAATATATTATCAAACTTGAAGAATTGTTTTTGCTGGGTTTGTCCATCTTTCTCTTCTCGAAGTTGGATCTTGCCTGGTGGTGGTATCCATTGCTCTTTTTCACACCCGACTTGAGCATGCTTGGCTATCTGGTCAGCTCGCAGGTCGGCGCGTGGGTGTATAACGCGATTCACTTCAAAGCTTTGAGTATTGGCCTGTACATTCTGGGAGCCATTCTCGTCAGTCCACCATTGCAATTGGCGGGATTGATTCTTTTGGGTCATTCCAGTATGGACCGCGTGTTGGGCTATGGCTTGAAATATTCCGATGCCTTCAAGCATACGCACATGGGAACGATTGGAGAAGCATGAAGATAAACTTACCTGGTTTGTACCTGCTGAAAAATAAATCGTGCAATTAATCGCAAAGTTTTTCGCTGCGCTGGAGACGAAAGACCTGACCATCGAACAAGCGGCCAGGTCTTTTTTATCAGCCGGTCCGGCTTGTACGGATGGGATGTTCTCACTCCGCGACAGACTGGTATTCATGAATGGATTGAAAACTTCAGGCTCGGGTGATAGAGAGGCGCTCAGCTGAACCTGTACTTGCGAAATCGGTCGCCGAGTTCGATCGCGTTGATGCCCGATCCGGTTCTACTCTGACCGAATACCTGGTCACGATTTTTAGAAAAAGTGCCGGGAACAACCATTCAAACCCAACCCTGGGCGAAACAAAGGTTTCGTTTGCCGGAACCGTTGACCGTGTAATGCCCAGAGCAAGGGATTGATGGAGACAAAGCGCAATCGCATGAGAGGTATGGTGGAAACGATCAGCAGCGCGTACCAGAGGATTCATAAGAACCAATTCATATTTTCAAACACCAATCCAATAATGATCGTGTGAATATGGAATGCAGAAAATGCGAGGGGTATTCATCGCCAGTGCGTTGACTCCGGGATCATCTGAGCGGTGCGCTGGCGAGGAGCAGATTTTGCAAGCGGAACGCCGTCTGAAAACGATGCTGCCAGAATACTATCGCGAATTTCTCACGATCAGCAATGGCTGGCCGACAGACGGCCCGTACGTGACGAGGATTTTACCAGTTGAGGAGATCGCATGGGTCTCTGAGTGGAAAAGGGATTGGCTGTAGTATTGGAAGCTGGAAGAAAATATAAAGAAGGAGAATGAGCTTCAGACAAACAATAAGTGGTAATAAACGAAGCGACAGAGGTTTTACTATATTAGTTGATCATTACCAACGAAAAATATCTGTTTCATTTGACCAGAATAGTGTTGATCCAAAACACAATGAGTGGTTACAATCTGTGAACGAGCGTGCGGGTCTAAGTGAATTAAACCCTCAACCATATTGGGGGTTTGATGATTTACGAAATAAGGCAGGTACCAAACTATTGAACAGATTTTATGTTCTTGCTGATACAAAAAAGATAAATAACCAAGAATATTTCAATTACTCCAGAATTATGATTTTGATGGATTTTGACGTTGATGGTTTAATTAAAGGCATTGAGCAAGGACATGTTTTTGTAAATTTTGATGCAAGAACAGGTCATAACCATGGGACCAAATTTAGATTGGGTCAAAATAAATTGCCCACATTGTACAAATCTATTACAGAAATTTAATGTTAACTTATTTAAATTAGGGAAGAGATTTGCTATATTTTGATTGGTAAATTACATAAAATCCTATCTTATGGTGTAATTGTTACACAGCTTTAGTATTAATCGGCTTATTTTGATATTATCATAATTAAAAATTACGCATCAAGTTGTATTTTTCTGTACAGGTAAAAAATTCCAGATGGATCCTATCCTAATTTCCCACCATCTGCTAGATACCTATTCCCGCCTGTGTGCTAAAATTGAATTATCATTTACACTTTATCCCGGATCACCCAGGCAGAACAGCGCACGCGCATCAGCCGGCTTACCGGCAGGGCTGGGGGTTCGGGTTTTACCTTTTTAGAAACGGTATGATTTGATGGCATCCGAAACTTATCCGCTGATCTCCGTGGTCACGTGCGCGTATAACAGCGAAGCATTTTTGCTGCGGGCGCTGGACAGCGTGGAGGCGCAAAGCTACCCGCACATCGAGCACATTCTCAACTATTCTCCCTCGACGGACGGCACGCTGGCCATCCTGGAGGGGTACCTGGCCCGGGTCCAGGGGCGTTACCCGGTCCGGCTGGTGGAGTCAGCGCCGGGGGGTGTGGGGCATGCGCTCAATGTCGCCACGGGCTACGCCACTGGGGACGTGATCCACTATCTCCACGGGGACGATTACTACCTGGGCCCGGATTCGCTGGCGAAGGTGGCCGGGCATTTCCGGGCGGACCCCGAGCTGGTGTGGCTGACGGGCAATTTCGTGGTCGAGTGGCGTGGCCGGCGGATCATCCTGCCGCAAACCGTGATTTTACAGCCCAGCCTGGAGATCGCTTTGTCGATGATGAACTTCATCTCGCATGAGAACACGTTCATGAAGACCGAGGCAGTGACCGAGTACGGCGGGTTCAATGAGACCAAGAACGATGTGGTCGAGTATTCGCTGTGGCTCAAGCTGCTGAGGGCGCATCAGCCATTGATCGTGAACGATGAATTTTGCGTGTTCATCATTCACAAAGGCAGCACTTCGACGGGAAGCGTGTTCAGTTTTCTGAAGGCGGTCCGGCGGGCCTTTCACACCCAGCACAAGGAGCATATGCTGCCGCTGGTGGGGTACTACCCGGAGCGGCGGGTTTACCAGGGGGTGAGGGCTTTGATCAAGCGCATTGCCGCGTTGCGCAATCTGCTGGGGATGCGCATGCTGTGATCTCGAAGGCTTTTTTGGTGGGGGGGTGACCCCTTCCCCGGCCCTTCCCCTAAAGGGGAAGGGTGACTTGAGGGGATGTGCGGTGAGAACGGGTCAAGGGGTGGGTGCGGGCGCTTGGAGGAGCTTGCTGGGACTGCAAGATGACCCC
>DHHJ01000014.1:29182-30368 GCA_002403205.1 Anaerolineaceae bacterium UBA4775 | reverse complement strand
TTGAGGCTGCTTTCCTGGGAACGGGATAAGGGGTAGGTGCGGGCGCTTGGTGGGGCTTCGAGATGACCTCTTCCCCGGCCCTTCCCCTAAAGGGGAAGGGTGACTTGAGGGGATGTGCGCTGAGGACGGGTCAAGTGGTAGGTGCGGGCGGGGAAGGGCTTGACATTGGGGCGGTCAACTAGATATACTATAAAGAAGATAAAGATAGTCAAAATAAACCAATCATCAACGGGAGTTTCAAAATGAACGATTCGCTGGTATTCAAAGTCGATTTACCGCTGCCTTATGATCAAGCCATGCAGGCGGTTGAGGATGCGTTTAAGACGGAAGGCTTTGGTGTTCTGACCAAAATCGATGCGCAGGCCACTTTTAGGCAAAAGCTGGACAAAGAATTCAGGCCCTTCAGCATTATTGGCGTGTGCAAGCCATCATTAGCGCATCGGTTGTTGACGGTTGAGCCAAAGATGGGCTTGCAGTTGCCGTGCAAGGTGACGCTTGAAGCGGCGGACGCAGGTCACAGCATCGTCAGGATCATCAATCCGCAAAGCCTGGTGGTCTTGGGTCTTGGTGAGGATCCTGAGATTGAGCAGGTTGCAGGTGAGGCGGAAGCGAGTGTGCGGCGGGTTGTGGAGATCCTGGAGAATCTGGCAGGATAGGCTCGTGATGGCCTGCTCGGTTGGGCGCGTGCAAGGTTGGTGAAAACCGGGCGGGTAGTGGTTAAGTGTGATTCTGAGATCGCCACGCCCTTTACAAGGGCTCGCGATGACAAAAAGGGGGAGTGTGCTCGGTCAGGAGACCTTCGCGATCAAAGTTGTGAATGGTGAGTTGTGAATAGTGAATAGGGACTGATAAGCCAAACAACGAAAGCAGAGATCGCCACGCCCTTTACAAGGGCTCGCGATGACAAAGAGGGGAGATTGCTTCCTTTCAGGACGCTTCGCAGTCGCTGCGCTCGCAATGACAAAAAGGGGGAGTGTGCTCGGTCAGGAGACCTTCGCGATCGGGTGTGGCCTGTTCGGTCGGGCGTGTGAGAGGCTGGTGCACCGTCTGGATTGTGGTTTTGTGAGATTCTGAGATCGCCACGCCCTCTGCGAGGGCTCGCGATGACAAAGGGGAGATTGCTTCCTTTCAGGACGCTTCGCAGTCGCTTCGCAGTCGCTGTGCTCGCAATGACAAAAAGGGGGAG
>DHHJ01000014.1:28873-29153 GCA_002403205.1 Anaerolineaceae bacterium UBA4775 | reverse complement strand
GTTTTGTGAGATTCTGAGATCGCCATGCCCTGTGTGAGGGCTCGCGATAACAAAGAGGGGAGATTGCCATGCCTTCTGCAAGGGCTGGTGATGACAAAGGGGAGATTGCTTCCTTTCAGGACGCTTCGCAGTCGCTACGCTCGCAATGACAAAAGAGAGAGCGCCACGCCCTCTGCGAGGGCTCGCGATGACAAAGAGGGGAGATTGCTTCCTTTCAGGACGCTTCGCAGTCGCTTCGCAGTCGCTACGCTCGCAATGACAAAAAGGGGGAGTGTGCTCG
>DHHJ01000014.1:0-28818 GCA_002403205.1 Anaerolineaceae bacterium UBA4775 | reverse complement strand
GGAGAAGTGGTCGCCACGCCCTGTGTGAGGGCTCGCGATGACATTGAGAGGTACGTATCCACCGTAAGGGCACGTGAAGACAAAAAGGGCAGCGTTAGGCTGAATCACTATCTGCATGAGTCAGCCCAGCCGTGCCCCTAATCCCTAATTACAAATTCCTATTGCCTACTTCCAATTACTGTTTACTTTCGATATACGTGATGGCATCCTGGACGGTCTGGATGCTGCGTGCTTCGTCGTCGGAAATGTTGATGTCGAATTTTTCGCAGAACCCGTCAATCAGGAAGAACTGATCCATCGAATCAGCCTTCAAATCTTCAATGAAGCGGGTCTCAAGGGTAACATTATCCACATCGATCTTGAGCACATCCGCGATGACCTCTTTGACCTGTTGTAGTGTGTCGGACATGAAATGCCTCCTATCTGGTTTATAATAGTTAAAATTCTAACAAGCCTTGGCGAACTGTCAAGGATGAACTGCATTGCACTACTTAACACCCGGCAATGAAAAAAGACACGCATATCACTGAACGTAAAGACGAACATATCCGCATCAATCTCGAGGAGGATGTCGCCTCGGCGCTGACGAATGGCCTGGAGCGCTTTCGTCTGATCCACCAGGCGCTGCCTGAGATCAGCCTGGCGGAGGTGGAGACCGGGCAGACCTTGTTCGGTGTGGATGTGCACGCTCCTATCCTGGTCTCGTCGATGACAGGCGGTACAGAGCAGGCCGCCCGGATCAACCGTAACCTGGCTGTGGCTGCCCAAGCTGTCGGGCTGGCTTTGGGTGTCGGGTCGCAGCGGGCGGCGATCGAAGATCCCACCCTGGCGGAGACCTTCCAGGTGCGCCGGCATGCGCCTGATGTGCTGCTGTTTGCCAACCTGGGCGCGGTGCAGCTTAACGAGGGATCCGGCGTTGAGGCGTGTCGGCGGGCGGTGGAGATGATCGGGGCCGATGCGCTGGTATTGCACCTCAACCCGCTGCAGGAAGCCTTGCAGCCCGAGGGGCAGACGAATTTTCGCGGCCTGGTGGACAAGATCGCTGATGTGAAGGCCAGATTGGGCGTGCCGCTGATCGTCAAGGAGGTCGGCTGGGGGCTCTCGGCCAGGGCGGCGGGCTTGCTGTATGCGGCAGGCGTCGACGCACTGGATGTGGCCGGAGCCGGGGGCACCTCGTGGTCGCAGGTGGAGATGCACCGTAATCCCGACCCGTACCGGGCAGGGACAGCGGCTGCCTTTTCCGGCTGGGGTATTCCCACAGCCGAGTCACTGTTGGCGGTGCGAGCGGCTTTCCCTGACCGGCCGGTGTTTGCCTCGGGTGGTCTGCGCACCGGGGTGGAGATTGTCAAGTGCCTGGCCCTGGGTGCCAGCCTGGGCGGCATGGCAAGGCCCATGTTGAAAGCCGCTGACCAGGGCGCTGATACGGCGGTCAATGTGATGCGGATGATCACCGAACAGGTGCGGATTGCCATGTTTGCCTGCGGGGCACGCACCCTGGCAGAGCTGACTCCGGATAAGCTCACACCCAACCCGCATGAGGATTGAGCGCATGGATCTTGACGGCAAATTGGGCTCCCTGGTCGTTGAAATTGAATCTCAATTAAAAAAGTATCTTCGATCGCTGACTTTTGGGCGCAGCGCTGAGTTGAGAGAAATGATCTCCTACCACATGGGTTGGGAAGATGATCTGGGCGGGGGGAAACGCCTGAGGCCAGTGCTAACGCTGCTGTGCGCTGGCGCTTGCGGAGGGGATCACGCCCGGGCAATGCCAGCTGCCCTGGGGATCGAGTTCTTCCACAACTTCACCCTGATCCACGACGACATTCAGGACGGATCAACCACACGTCATGGGCACCCGACGGTGTGGACCCGGTGGGGCGTCCCCCAGGCGATCAATGCCGGGGATACGCTGCTCAGCATTGCGCAACAGGCGCTGCTGGGCCTGGATGCGACCTGCGGTTCTGTGGTTGCCGTCAGGGCAGCGCAGGAGCTGAACCAGGTCTGCCTACGGCTTACCCGGGGGCAGTACCTCGATATGGCCTTCGAGAAGGAAGAGGAGGTCGAGCTGGAGACTTACCTGGATATGATCCGGGATAAGACGGCGGAGCTGCTCGCTTTCAGCACAGGTGTCGGCGGCCTGGCGGCCGGTGCGGGGGATACGGTCATCAGGCAGCTTAGCGTGTATGGTGAGAACCTGGGGATGGCCTTCCAGGTCCAGGATGACCTCCTGGGTATTTGGGGTGACCCGGCCGTGACGGGCAAGTCCGCGGCGGGCGATCTGCTGGCACGTAAAAAGACCCTCCCGATTTTGTTCGGCTTACGCGAGAGTGAGGCTTTTCGCGCACTATGGCGTGTGGAAAATCCTGAACCCGAGCAGGTCACGGCGATGGCCGATCTGCTGCAGGCGTGCGGGGCACAGGCGTATGTCAGGGCGGAGGCGGCCGAATTTACCCGCCAGGCGTTTGACGCTTTGGCTGAATTGTTTTCTGGGGGGAATGCGGACGCGGATGCTTTGAAGGCTTTAACAGAGGGGTTACTGCACCGGCAGATGTAAGAATTTTGCTTGACAGAGGGGTTACTGCACCGGCAGATGTAAGAATTTTGCTTGCCGGTCTCTTCTTTGTTGAGGTTAATCACCTGTGTTGCATTAGTTAAGGGGGGTCGAAATTTATAATCTTCAACCTAATCACACCATGGCAAAGGAGCGGGGCATGTTACGTGCTAACGCATTAACACTAACATGCGCTTAAGGTTTGGCGCTGTCTCCGGCTGCGCAGCATCAGCCACAGCCCCTGGGCGAGGTGGGCAAAGGTGTAACCGGCTGCAGCCACATAGACGCCTTTGTAGACCTCGGCCACCATGCCGCTGATCAGCGCAGCCCCCAGCGCCAGCAAGAACACCACGGTGGCCTCGGCCACGGGGCGCGTCTTCTCTTGCTGGACAATGACCCCCTGGAAGAAGTGAACATAAACGCTGAAGATGGAGATGGGGATGGCGATGGCGAGGGTGGTGCGGGCGGTGGTTGCCCGGTCTGGCGGCAGGTTGGCGACGACAGTGAACCACAGGTTGGCCAATGGGGTGGCTACCACGATTCCTGCCAGCCCGGCGGTCACAAATGCGGTTGTACGGGCAAATTTGCGCAGGACGGGGTAGGCGCAGGGTTCTTCGAGCAGGGCGACCACGGCTTCGTTGTAAGCCACGCCAGGCGTGCGGAACATGAAGATCAGCCCGGTCACCACCGACCAGACGGCCAGGGATTCGAGGGGGCTGGGCATGCGTGAAACGGTGCCGCTGATCAGGGGCATCCACAGCAGCCACAGGGAGGAGGTCAGGGCTAAGGGGATGTAGAAGGCGAAAAAGCGTTTCAGGGTGAGTGGATTTTCGGCGGGCGGGGCCTCTTTGATTTGATGACGGATCTTGCGGATGCGCAGTCCGGCGTAGACAGCTTCAGCGCTGACCGAGATGCCCTGGGTCAGGCCGGCCAGGGCGGCACCAGGGATCGACCCCAATGAGAAACCGATCGCCAGCACGATCACATCCACCATCAGGCGGATGGCGGTGGTTTCACCGACCATCTTCGAGTTGCCGAAGCGGATCATCGTCCCCTGCTGGAAGCGGCGATAGGCGATGGCAATGGTCCACGGTGTCATGTACAGCAAACCTACCCGACCAGGTTCAACAACCTCCTCCGGTACCTGCAAGATCACATTGACAATGAAGTCATACAGGGGTGTGACCGCGACCAACAGGTGCACAGCCACTAAGATGATGCCCATCCACAGGGTGATCTTCTTGAGCGTCTGGTAGGAGTGCCAGTCACGGCTGAGGGCTGTGGAAGCAGCCAGGAGCATGATCACCGGCGCTTCAATGGTGAGGGCAATCGGGAAGACCACACCACCATAGGCTGCCAGGTTGACTTCTGCATTGGGCAGCCTAGCGATGATGGCATTGATCGTAGGCAGCTCGATGCTCATCAACAGCCAGCTCGCGGCGAGTGGCAGCCAGGTAATCAAAACCTTTTTAATGGTCAGCTGGTCAGGCGTGATTTTTTGTGTTGCGTTCAATGTCTTTGGCCTCATGAGTTAGATAATCATCAAATGTGTTGGAGAAGTATACCACGTTGGGGAATTGGGAATGAGGTATTGGGCATGAGGTATGAGGTATGAGGTATGAGGTATTGGTTACTTGGTGACCAGTCATAAAAGGTGTTTAAAGAAAAATTGATAAAACAGATGTCTTGGTGTACTACACCGCTTTTAATTTTATTCCGGCTTTGGTACCTACCTAATTCCTAATCAACTATTAACCAATCGACTAATAACTAATCAACTAATCCCTTCTCAACTAATACCTAACTCAAACCCCTTTAGCTTCCAATTCATACATGGTATATAATAGGAGCAAGCACAGCTTTTTGGAGGTTGTATGGAAAAATTGCCCATTGAGAGGGGGGAGGGGTGGGTCGAAGTGATCCTGATTGTCATTTTAGCGATATTGATTCTTGTGACCATTTTTCTGTTGCTGCAACCAGCCCTGACAAATCTTTGGCAGGATTTTATTCAATCTTTACAATAGCATCTGCCCAATCAGCATAATCATCGAAAGGTGATATCTGGCAGTGAAGATCCGACTGGGAGAACTGATCAATAGCGGTTTGTGGAGGTCGTTGGATTGGATCTACCCGCCCGATTGTGCCAGTTGTGGAGAACCCGGCTATCGGCTGTGTCCGGAATGCCAGGCAAAAATCAGGTTTATTCGAGGAAAACGCTGTGCCCTGTGCGGTGAACCGACGCGAGGTGCGGCAGAGCGATGTAAACCCTGCCAGGTCAGCCTGCCGCCCTACACGGCCATGCGCAACCTGGCGTACTATGAGGGGGTTATCAGAGATTGTGTCCATGCGCTTAAATATCAGCACAATCAGGGACTGGGAGAGTATTTTTCAGGTATGCTGGCTAGCTTGGTGCGGGAAGCGGGGTGGGCGCCTGACCTGGTAATGCCAGTGCCCCTCAGTGCTCAACGAATGGCACAGCGGGGGTTCAACCAGGCAGCCTGCCTGGCAAGACCGTTGGCAGCCCATTTGGGGGTGCGTTATCACCCCTATGGGATTATGCGCACGAGGGATACACCCAGCCAGGTTGGCCTTTCAGGAGAGGCACGCCGCCGAAATGTGGCCGGGGCTTTTACAGCCAGTACCGAGGTTGTTGCTGGAAGAAAGGTTTTGATCGTCGATGATGTGATGACGACCGGGTCAACAATGGAGACCAGTGCGGGTGCCTTGCGAGAGGCTGGGGCAGATGCGGTCTACTGCCTGACCCTCGGCCGATTTGCCCTGCGCGCGGGTCTGCACAATCTACACCGGCATCAAGTATAATTTGTTCAACCTACTTATAAATGGAGGCAAAAATGACTGTCAAAATTGAGATCTTCACCAAGAATTTGGAACTAAACGATCGCTTGCATGATTACGTTGTGAAGAAAGTTGAAAAGCTCGAAAAATTCCTGGACGAGGTCGACGAGTGCCGGGTGGATCTTTCGTATGCCAAGACAGCCAGAAACGCCAACGATCGCCATGTCGCACAGCTGACCTTACGGGGCAAAGGTTTTATATTGCGCTCGGAGGAACGCTCCGACAGCATTTTTTCTGCGGTTGATGCTGCTTTAGATAAAATGCGCCGCCAGATACGCCGATACAAGGGCAAACGGGCCCGTGGCCGGGGTGATGGTCTGACGATTGCAGAGGCCATTGAGTTACCCGCAGAAGAAGCAGAGGAGATCGAGGCTGAACCGGTGATCGCCCGCCGGAAACGCTTCATGCTCGTGCCGATGGATGAGCTAGAGGCTGTGGAACAGATGAATCTCTTGGGGCATGAGAACTTCTTTATCTTTTACAATGCCAATACCAGTGAATACAATGTCCTTTACAAACGCCGTGATGGAACTTACGGCATCATCATCCCGGAAATCGGGTGACCCACACTGCGAATACCGATCGGCTTGTGAAATCAACCTTGTACAAGCCGATTTCTTTAATCAATTCCCTGATAAGATAAGTCTATTATCAATAATGAGAGGTTTGGAGGTTTATGATGGTATCGGATTGCAATGATCCCCTTGCACTGGCAGCGGATCTGTTTTGTCAAGATGAAATGGATATCAACAGCATTGAAGAGTCGGTGAATGATATCCTTGTCGCTATCGGTGAGGACCCAAGTCGGGAAGGTTTAGTGCGAACGCCGCAGCGTGTCGCCAAAAGCTACGGCGAGCTGCTGAGCGGTTACCGGATGGACCCGAAGGAACTGATCAACGAGGCGATCTTTGATGTGGCTTATGACCAAATGGTCATCGTGCGTGATATTGAGTTTTACAGCATGTGCGAACACCATATGCTGCCCTTTATGGGGCGTGCCCATGTGGCGTATATCCCCTCGGATAAAGTCATCGGCCTATCAAAAATCCCACGGATTGTGGACCTGTTCTCGAAACGCCTGCAGGTGCAGGAGCGGATGACAACTCAAATTGCAGATTATCTTGATGTCGTACTTAATCCGCAGGGGGTCGCTGTGGTGGTGGAAGGTTTACACATGTGCATGATGCTGCGTGGCGTCAAGAAACATGATGCACGCATGACGACTTCGGCCATGGTGGGTATCTTCCGCGCTGATGCCTCCACACGCAACGAATTCCTCGATAATATCTCGCGCGGGGCGGAGCGGTTACACTTCTAACGCGAACGGGTGATCTCTACCCCGACGGTTTCCGCTGTGGGGACCGCATTGGGTTTCTCAACTCGCAGCCAGACTGTAGTGATGCGCTCATCGGAGAGGATATCATTTGCCAGGGCTTCGATGAGCGCTTCGATGGTCAGGCTGGGATGATCGTGGATGAATTGCGTGATGCGTTTGGCCAGGGTTGAGTAATTAATGGTCAGATTGATGTCGTCAGCGTGTGCAGCGGCTTTGATATCCGTGGTCGCTGTGACGCTGATGCGGATTTCTTGAGGTTGACGTTGCTCATGGGCGTGAATGCCAAGGATGCCGAAAACCTGCAAATTTTTGATAAAGACTTTGTCCATTGAAAATCACTTTCTTTTCAATCATTGTACCGATAAATGCATAACTGAGGTGGGATGAATATCCTTGTGTTTTCAATCAACCCAATATTTCCGGACGTGATCACGGGTGGGGCCTCAAAGCATCTTTACCATGTGGCACGCAATTTAGGCCAGGCCGGACACCAGGTGCACATTCTATGTGCGCAGCCGAAACAGGCGCTTTCAGGCTTTGATTGGGCAGAAAACGTGCATGTTGACCCGATTTTGCCCTTCCACATGCCCTTCCCCCAGCCCTATGCGATCAGCGGGGCAGACCTGGGACTGATCGTAGAACGGGTTTCCAAAAACCTGCATGGAGCTGACCGATTTTACATCCACGATGGGGAATTCCTTGTGCCGGATGTGTACGCACACATCCCAACTGTGACCTCTTTCCGCGACAACATTTATCCCGAGTCCGTTCTTGGGACCTATGTGGGCAAAGCTGATGAAGTTATTTGCGTTTCGGGTTATTCTGCTGATGTGATCAGATATACCGCAGGTCGGTTTTTCCCTGATTTGCTGGAGCGGATCCACCAGGTGAATAACGGCATCGATTTCGAAATGTTCAAGCCGGTGGACTCCAGCGCTCTGGCCAGCCAGCTGGGGGTTGACCCACAGGAGGATGTCATTGTGCTCCATCCCCATCGCCCTGAGCCGGGTAAAGGGCTGCCGGAAACGATCCGGGTTATCGACCAACTGGTGCACCGTCATGGGCAAACTAAGGTCAAAGCATTGGTTCCCGAATGGATTGATTCGATGGTATCCACCGACGAAGCGAGCTTTTACCAGCAGATGACCCGCCTGATGGACGAATTAGGTGTGCGTGATCATTTTGTGTTTGTCCCATGGATGCCGCAGGAGACGATGCCCATGCTTTACAGCCTGGGCGATGTAACCTTGTGTTTGGGCAACTTTGTAGAGGCTTTTGGGAACGTCGCTTACGAGTCTCTGGCCTGTGGAACACCCAGTATTGTCGCCCGGGTCGGCGTTCACCGTACGATGATGCCGGATAACCTGATCGACAAAGTTGATTTCGGTGACGTGGATGGCGCTGCTGAGCGCGTGATGGATATTTTAGGTGGAAAAGCCAATGACCAGGCTGAAGTGCTGGATTATTTGCGTTCGACGATGGATTTTCACCGACAGGTGAGCACATATGCCGAGATCATTACCCAGTGTGAGAAACGAGAGCTGTTAATGTTCTCAATGCCTCATTACGGTGAAGACCAAAGCTATATTTTGGCTCCGTGGTGCTACATCGCAGGTGAGCGCATCTACCACGATTTTCACCAGGGCTACGAGAAAGACGCAGTTTTGATCCAGTTGCTACATGAGCGCGAGATGATCAGCCAGGCTGAAGCGACCAACAGGGGCGTCAATGCAGGGCAATGGCAAAAGTGGCTGGAAAACACCTGGCTTGTTCCGGTAGAATAGAATATAGAACCAAGATCGAAAGGATGCTAATGAAAACATTTGATGGAAAAATCGTTATTGTAACCGGCGCGGCGGGCAACCTGGGCAGTGCTGTGGCCAAAGCCTTTGCAGAGGCTGGCGCAACAGTCTGCTGTTTGGATCATCGCGAAGGGCGTCTGGCCACCATTTTCCCGGGAGCAGACGAACACCTGCGTTTTTATGAGGGCGTTGACATCACTGACCGGGAAGCGATGATCGCTGTGGGAGAGAAGATCGTTGATGAGCTTGGCTCGGTCGATGGGCTGGTAAATACCGTGGGTGGTTTCACCATGGGCGAGCGGGTTGATCAGATCTCGGAAAAGATCTGGGAGCGTATGATCAACCTCAACGTTATGTCATTGTTGAATGCTTCTGCTGCGGTTGTTCCCCATATGCTTGAGGCAAAAAGCGGCAAGATTGTGACAATTGGCTCGGGGGCGTCGTTAAAAGGGGGCGCCAAGATGGGCGCTTATTCTGTTGCCAAAGCCGCCGTGCTGCGCCTGACAGAAAGCCTGGCTGAGGAATTAAAATCAAGCAATATCCAGGTGAATTGTGTGCTGCCAAAAACAATTGATACCCCTGAGAACCGTAAGGATATGCCCAACGCTGATTTCTCTAAGTGGGTCACACCCGAGCAGATCGCTCAGGTGATCCTGTTTCTGGCGTCGCCAGCGGCGGACGAAATCACAGGTGCAGCGCTGCCGGTTTTTGGGTCTGCATAGTCTCTATAGGTACTGTCCCCCATCCACCCTCAGAAAAGTGCCGGTGGTGAAGTCGCTCCTGATGAGATGCAGGGCGTTCTCCGCAGCAATTTTCGGGCTGCCTGTACGCTTGAGGGGGACGTGTTGATCTGCATACGCTTGAAGATCAACATCCTCCTTGCCTGCCAGAGGCAACATGATCCCCAAGCCCAGGGCATTGACCGTAATTTGCGGTGCCAGCTCTTTGGCGAACATGCGAGTCATCTCCACCAGCGCGATTTTTGTCAGCCGATAGGCAAAGTGATCCGGCTGGTGCTGCCGGATCTGGGCGTCAGCGATGTTCAGGATTCTTCCGGGGCAGTCCTTTGGGAGCTGGCGGGCAAAGGCCTGGATCAGCAGGAAGGGGGTCTGCAAATTGATGCGAAATTGCTTTTCCCAGGTCTCAAGGTCTGTTTCCAGGCCGGTGCCTTTCAGGTAAATGGCTGCATTATTGATCAGAATGTCCACGCAGCCAAAGCGTTCGATTGCCTGTGGGATTAAAGCCTCGATGGTGGAAATGTCAGTGAAATCCGCCCCTACGGCAATTGCATCTACACCGAGGGCTTTGGCCAGGCGAACGGTTTCTTCTGCTGGTTCTGCAGAGCGGTTGTAATGGACAACCAGGTTCACGCCTTGTTCTGCCAGGGCCAGGGCAAAGGCGCGTCCCAATCGGATACCCCCGCCGGTCACCAATGCCGTTTTATCCTTCAGTTCCATTTTCCACCTCGCTGATTTTAATGACCGCCGATTGATCTGTGATTTGTGCCAAAATGCGCTCAATGGATAAGCCGTTGGCTGGATGTCTGAAATCCGGTGACATCTCAGCCAATGGGCGTGCGATATAAGTATATTTTAACATATCAGGGGCGGGGATGTGCTTTTTGTGGGTGGTGAAAACCTCGTTCCCATAGGTCAGGATATCGAGATCGAGCGTAACTTGTTTTTTGTTTCCCGGTTCCCTGCCCAGTGCTCCTTCAATTGATTTTAGGTGTGCTCTCAACTCTTCGTAAGCCAGGTCAGTTTCGATTTCAACGACCTGGTTGATGAAGGCTGGCGTGGATTTGTCACCGCTCACGTCTTCGGTTCGATAGCGGCTGGATTGACGGCGTATGCGAAACTTATCTGACAGCATCTGTGTGGCTTGGGACAAATGCAGGGCTGGATTTTGGTTCGACCCCATGCTGAGCATCACACCGACTTTTTTGCGGGCAGGAAAGGCTCTGTTAGAAATCAAAGCGAGTGCACCGATGAAGATCAGGAGCGAAACGAGCTGAAGGAAGTCAAGTTCTCCCAAAAGGATTTTTTCCACTGCGAATGCCTGGGTGAAAAGGGTGTTCAGCGCCAACCCGGCCAGGACCACGCCAAAGAGCGTACCGCTGTGCAAAAAGCCCGTCGATGTGAGCAACTGGGTGTGTACCAATAACCACAGCAAGAGGGCTGCTGCCAGGATGACGGCATACAACTGGACGGGGTGTCGGAGCGTGCCCCACAGTTCGATCCCCCAGGGCAGGCTTGTCGGCAAGCCAAAGGCGTTGCCATTGGCATAATTCGCCAGATGGATGCCACAAAACACGGCAATGAACAGAGGTGTCAGTGCATCCATTGTGGGCCACAAGGGCAGATGTTTATTTTGGGCGATTATGACCGCCGTCAATACCCCAACGAGGATGCCAAAACTAGCGTCCAGCATGGAGGGTGTCAATGAGAACAGGCTGAAGGGGTCGTTCATAAACAGGGCAGGATTCTTGAGGAAAAACCCGATGCGTGCCCCTAGAATTCCAGCCAAAAGCCCGACCAGGATGCTCGTTTCAATGGCATCGGCATTGGCTCCAATTCCCGAGGCCAGTTTTGAGGTCAGCCAGGTGCCGATAAAGAGGCTTACCAGCAGGAAAAAACCGGCTGCCTGCAAGGCGAGGGGGCCGAGGTTAATGATGGGAAACATGGCTCATTCCTCTCCTTCTGCCAGAAGGGCGTTCACACGGGCACGCAAGAAGCCTTCGCTGATCCCCGAGCCGATGATCACATCTGTGACGATGCCATCCGGCCCGATCAGGAGCGAGGTCGGCACAGCACGCACCCGGTATTCTGCACTGACTGCACCGTCCCGATCCAGTAAGAGGGTGTAGGCAAATTGCTGAGCCTGGAAGTGGTTGACCGCTGAGGACAATGTGTCCTGATAGGTGGTGTTGACGGCCAGGATGGTGAATCCCTGGGGTGCAAAATCCCGGTAAACGGCATCTAAACCGGGCATGGCAGCTTTGCAGATGGAGCACCAGGAGGCCCAAAAGAAGATCAGGACCGGCTGGCCGTGGTAGTCGGACAGTGAAAAAGACTCTCCTTGTGGGGTTTCAAGGGTAAACCCGGGCGCATAAAACCCGCGGTGGGGTGCGGTTTGAGAAACCTCTGCCTGCTGGACTGGGAAGAGCAGAGGTGTGAGCAGCACCCACACCACACTGAGCAGGGACAGGCTGACGGCGATGATGATGAACTGCTTTTTCTTCACTTACCACCTCATAGCATATTGCTAATATGATCACTTTTGCGACCATCGTGTTGTTGACAGTTGATACAAAACTACTTCTCAATATTACCCCAAACGCCTCAGTAGGATTTCTGATTGTCTAATCTCACAATGTGGAAATGGGCAGACATGCTGTGGATTTTCCTCACTTTTATAACATCAGGGTGTTTTGCACCTAATGGAGACCAAGCCCCCTGTGGCAGGGGGCTTGGTCAGAGCGCTTGTTCTCGATGGTGTTGTGTTTTCAGGCTGGCGTGAATCCGCCCTGTTTGGCGAGTTCAACGGTCAGGCGGGCCATATCTGAGATGGCTACGTGCTGGTAGCCGCTGATGCCGGTGTCGAGATGATCGTTGAGGGGCTCGACCCATTTGGCGGGCATCCGGTCAGCGCCACGGAGCATGCCCATCACTGACCCAACGGTGGCGCCGTTACAATCCGTGTCGACTCCGGCGGTGACAGCCCACGAAACAGACTTTTCATAATCGCTTTCGCCCCACAGCAAGCCTAACGCAACGATCTGGGCATTGCTGAGGGTGTGGCACCAGTGATGCGGGTTGGTGTCATCCCAGCGGGCGTGGATCAATGCCAGGGCTTCGAGAACTGTCTTGCCTGAATCGTACCAATCCATAACCTCTCGAACGATGTTGGTCAATCGGCTGTGTTCAGGGATTTGGGCAAGTCCGGCCTCCAGCACCTGCCGGGGGTGATCCAGGACGGCCGCAGCGCTGCACATGGCAGCGGCCCACATCTCACCGTAGATGCCATTTTTCACATGGCTGATGCTGGCATCCCGCCAGGCGAGCTCAGCTGCTTTGGCAGGATTGCCGGGGCAGACATAACCCCAGAAATCACCCCGGATTTGTGCCCCGATCCACTCACGGAACGGGTTGCAGTAGCTGGCTGATTCGGGCGGGTATTTTAGCAATAAAAAGTTGCGGTAGGCGACACGCTCAGCCGTGAAGGTGTGATATGCCGGAAGGTTTTCCAGCCAAAAGGTAGCCACATCCTCAGGGGTGAAGCCCCAGCCGTATTTTTCCATGATAGCCAGGGAGATGACTGTGTAATTGGTGTCGTCGTTTTCGACCATATGATCGATTTCGTCGATATAGCCGCGCTCGGTCACGAAGGTGTATTTCGCCTTGAGATCATCCGGTATGCTTGAATCAAGGTACTTGTTGAGCGGAAACTGCCCGATTTCTTTCAAGTAGGGCCAAAAGTCAGCGATGTACAGCCCTTCGATGGGGATACCTAACAAACAGCCACTGCAGCGTCCCAGCCAGGCACCGTAGACACGATTGTAATAGTCCCGTTCACTCAACTGGATTGGTTCTAAAGGTGTGCGCGGGGTTGGCCTGGCTGCCTGAATGGCCTTGAGGTGAGAGGGTTCTTGATAGGGGTAGTCTTTTCGCGTAGGTAGCGAGCTGCTGTGGGTCATAAATTTCCTGACCCTGGCGCGATATGCAGCGTCTTCGGGACCTTTGTGATATATCAGCGCAGTCATTTCAGTATACAGGTCTTCGGGCAGCGCAGCGCCCTCATCCTGTAACTGCTCAACCTCCACCAATAGATCGGTTTTATCATAGGCAAGCCATCGCTCTTCGATCATGTCACCTCCGGGGTTGGTATGTAGGGTCCGATTGGTAAAAAAACCGCAGTTATTATAGCATAGGGTTACTTGAGCACATCATTCTTTACGCAAGCCTTTCAAGAACAGAAAGTAATGATATGGTTTCTAAATGGTTATTGGGGTGGTTGTTCAGCTTGTTTGGAGATTTGGTGTCTCAACACCTGGTTTAGAAAAAAGATTCATCGGAATTAAGCGTGATAAATCACAGGTTCTGCGCTTATAATTGTATATCTGCATTTCAGCAGATGAGAAGAAAGGAGTTGACCATCGAGTGAAAGAAAAGTCCAAGCGTAAATAATGGAAAAGGTGACAGAAAATCTTAATCTAGTTTGGAGGAGCGTTTTTTAAAAATGAAAAAGAATTTAGTTGTGTTTATGAGTCTGATGATTTTAACCAGCATGCTGCTGGCAGCCTGTGGGCCTTCAGAACCTGCGGCAACCCCAGATGAGCCGGAAGATGTGATTCGGGTTGTTAACCTGATCAACGGCGTGCTGGGCGATAAATCCTTCTTTGACTCAGCAGATCGTGGAATGCAGCGCGTCATGGCTGACTTTCCCCAGGTGCAGGTGAAAACCATTGAAGCAGGCATCGATCCTGCCCGCTGGCAAGCTGCCCTGGAAGATGCCGCCGCGAACGAGGAATATGATGTCATGATCCTCGGCACCTACCAGATGTCTGAATTCCTGGAAATCGTTGCCCCACAATATCCCGACAAGTATTTCATCATCTACGATGTGTCGGTTGATTACACAAAGGCAGACCTCTCGAATGTGTATTCTGTGACCTACAAGCAGAATGAGGGTTCCTACATGGCCGGTGTGTATGTTGGCCTGATGAGTGAAACCGGTGTCGTTGGCGTGGTTGGCGGCCAGGACATCCCTGTGATCAATGACTTCATTGTTGGTTACGAGCAGGGTGCGCGAGAACAAGGCGTTTCGAACGTGATCGTTCAATACGCTGGCGGCTGGAATGACCCAGCCAAAGGCAAAGAACTGGCGCTTGCCATGTTCCAGCAGGGTGCTGACTATGTCTTCCAGGTTGCTGGTGGCACGGGTGTCGGTGTCTTTGAGGCAGCCCAGGAGATGGGAAATTTCGCCATTGGCGTCGATTCAGACCAAGCACAGATCATTGCTGAAACTGACCCCGCCCAGGCTGAATTCATTCCCACCTCAATGATGAAGAATGTGGATAACAGCCTGTATCGTGCAATGAAGATGTTCATTGAAGGCACCCTGCCGTTTGGTGAAGCAGAAGCCCTCGGTGTTGCTGAAGGCGGCGTTGGCCTGGCAAAGAATGAGTACTATGAGAGAATGACACCCGATGATGTCAAAGCGACCATTGAGCAGATCGAGCAAGACCTGATCAATGGCAGTATTGTTGTTGACACTGTGTTCAACTAATCTCATACCATAAAGGTTAACTGGCAGGGAGTGATCAACTCCCTGCCAGTTTATTCGTGGAGGTTTACATGCCGCCAATTATTGAGTTGAAGGCTATTTACAAGATCTATCCCAATGGTGTGATGGCGAATAAGGGCGTCAATTTTTCTGTAGAACCGGGTGAAATTCATGCGCTGGTCGGTGAAAATGGCGCTGGAAAATCCACGTTGATGAAGATCATCTATGGCATGGAGCAGCCCACCCAAGGCCAGGTTGTCGTGGAAGGGCTGGAGCGCCATTTTCATTCGTCGCGAGACGCCATTGATGCCGGGATCGGCATGGTGCACCAAAACTTCATGCTGGTGCCATCATTCACCGTTGCCGAGAATATTGTACTGGGACAGGAACCCACCCAACGTGGTCTGCTGAACAAACAGAAAGCCATCGATGAAACGATCCAGATTTCGGAACAATATGGCTTGCGGGTTGAACCGAAAGCGATTGTAGATTCAATCAATGTTGGTATGCGCCAGCGGGTCGAAATTTTGAAAGCACTTTACCGTGGGGCAAACATCCTGATCCTTGACGAACCAACTGCAGTATTAACACCACAAGAAACACAGGAATTATTTCTCGCCATTCGTAAATTAGTCGAACAGGGAAAAACGGTGATTTTCATTACCCATAAATTACGCGAGGTGATGGAAGTCTCAGACCGGGTGACCGTTTTGCGCCAAGGAGAAGTGGTGGGCACTTTGCCCACCAGTGAAGCAACACGTGAAAGCCTGGCGCGCATGATGGTCGGCCGTGATGTGCTATTGCGCGTGGAAAAGCCGCCCGCACAAAGAGGGCGCAAAGTGATGGAAGTACAGCGACTGACCTATATCAACGATACCGGGCGATCCGTTTTGAATGATGTTTCCTTTAACATCTATGCCGGGGAGATTTTAGGCATCGCGGGTGTTGAAGGTAACGGGCAGACGGAACTGGTTGAAATCATGACGGGGCTCAGGCCGTCTACATCCGGCAATGCCCTGGTGAACGGGAAAGCCGTGCTCAACAAGACCCCACGAGAGGTGCGCATGGCTGGGGTGAGCCACATCCCGGAGGACCGGTTGACCAATGGACTGGCCCTGGAGGCATCGATTAACGAAAACCTGATTGTGGACCGCTACTTCAGACCGCCCTACAAAAAAGGCGCGTCGATCGACTACAAACAGGTGGCAGAGTTAGGCGCTAAAAGCATCGAGAAGTACGGTATCCTGACCCCCGATGGTGAACTGCCGGTGGCTTCGCTTTCGGGCGGCAACATGCAAAAGGTGATTGTGGCCCGAGAGTTTACCTCTGACCCTGAGCTGTTGATCGCTGCCCAGCCAACACGTGGAATTGATGTGGGTGCCACGGAATTTGTCCGTGAGCAACTTGTCAAACAGCGCACCGACGGCACAGCAGTTTTACTCGTATCTGCAGACCTGGGCGAGGTGATGAGCTTATCCGACCGGATTATTACCATGTTTGAGGGTGAAATCACTGGCGTTTTCCCTGATGCAGCATCCGTGACGGAGGAGGAATTGGGGCTTTACATGCTGGGCATCAAGCACCAATCGAAGGAAGAGATGGAGGAACTGTTATGATCCGCAAACTCTACATGAAACCCGCTGTGCGTGAATTTCTGCGGATTCTGCTGGCTATTACTATTTCGCTTACTTTGGGTTTCATCATCACATTGTTGGTCAGTGAGGACCCTGTTGGGGCCTATAAAGCATTCTTAACTGGCCCGGTTTCAAGGATTAACCGAACCGGCGAGTGGATCAAAGAGGCCATCACGCTAACCCTACTGGGCTTGTCTGTCGCTTTGGTGTTCAAGGCAGAATTGTTCAGCATGGGTGCTGAGGGACAGATGCTGCTGGGGGCATTGGTTTCGGGCACAATTTCCCTTTTTGTCCCCCTGCCGGCCATTTTGAGAATCCCCCTGGCGCTGTTCGCCGCCATGCTGGTCGGGTTCTTGTTCGGTGCTCTACCGGGGTATCTGAAGGCCCATCTCAATGCTAACGAAATCGTTTCCACACTGATGCTCAACGCCATCGCATTGCGCGTTTATGATTACTTCCTGATCTTTCATATCAAGCCGGAAGGGGCCGGATACAATGCATCGGACTTTTTCCCGAAAGAGGGCGTCCTACCAACTTTTATCCCTAACGTGCCCTTCCTGGCGGAAGCATATGAGCTGTTTTCGAGGCGGGCAAACATCACCATCATGCTGTATATCGCCATTGCGGTGGTGGTGCTGGTGTGGTACCTGATGTACCGAACCCCCTTTGGCTATGAATTGCGCATGCTGGGTGCCAACATGAAGTTTGCACGCTATGGCGGGATCAACACAAAGAAAACCGTGATCCTGACCTTTGCTATCAGCGGTGCTGTGGCGGGATTAGCGGGTGCACACCTGGGCATGGGCATTCATGAAAAATTGATTGCCAACATCACCATTGGGATTGCCTTCGAGGGGATTGTGGTTGCTTTGCTGGCCCGCAATAACCCCGTCGCGGTGCCTTTTGCTGCACTGGCCTATGGCTACCTGAGAGCAGGGGCTGATATTATGGAACGGTCCAGTGATGTCTCGCGTGAGATGGTTCTGGTCATCCAGGCGATCATCATCCTGCTGGTGACCGCCGAACGCGTATTGCCCATTGTGCAGCAACGGGTTAACAACATGAGAGAGAACACAAAAGCTGAGGCCATCGAGGAAGGAGGCCAAAATGTCATTTGACGTCGTTTTGCGAAGTATTTTCAGTGCTGCGTTTCTTGCCAGTGTTTTGCGCATCAGCACACCTTTGATCCTGCCTGCCCTGGGTGGCTTGATCACTGACCTTTCAGGGGCGGTCAACATTGCTCTCGAAGGGATCATGCTGACCTCGGCCTTTACAGGTGTGGTTGTTTCAGCGTATTCTGGCAGTGTGTTCTTGGGCGTATTGGCGGGTGTAGCCAGCGGTGTCCTGATCTCGTTTGTTTTGGGTTGGTTCCACCTACACCTAGAAACAAATATCATTTTGGCTGGTATTGCGATCAACATCCTTGCCACGGGTGGCACGATCTTCTTGCTGTATGTGCTGACGGGCGATAAAGGAAACTCGCAATCTTTAGCCAGTGGCAGAGTGCCCAACATCAACATCCCCCTCATCCAGGATATTCCCTTTTTAGGCAGGGTTATCAGCGGGCAACACATCTTTGTGTGGCTTGCCTTCATATTGACCTGGTTGGTGTCAATTTACCTCTACCGGACACCTTGGGGAACGCACCTTAGGGCAGTGGGTGAAAACCCACAAGCAGCTGAAACCATGGGTATCAATGTGAAGCGCACCAGGATGATCGCTTTGCTCATTTCTGGTTTTCTGGCTTCCTTTGGTGGCATGACCATGTCGATGGCTTATTTGACGATCTTCCAGAGGGAGATGACGGCAGGCCGGGGGTTCATTGCGCTGGCAGCGGTTTACCTGGGCGGAAGAAAGCCCTGGGGCACACTGCTGGCGGCGATCCTGTTTGGGTTTGCGGATGCGCTATCGCATCAATTGGGTTCATTGCGCATTCCATCGCAACTGGTGCAAACCATCCCGTACATTGTGACGATTTTGGCCCTGGTGATCTACAATCTGCGCGAGCAAGCCGTCAAGCGAGAGCGCAGGCGGAAATTCCAGGAGCAGCACATGCAATCCATGGCCAGCGTTGAGTAAGAAATATGACTGAGCTCCTAAAAAAGATCCGGGGTGGTTTCTACGGCCAGGCTTTAGGTGACGCCTGGGCCATGCCGGCCATGCTAAACCCCCAGAAAACCCGGGAATTCTATGGCGGCTATATCGAGACATTTTTGGACGGGCCAAAGGACCACCCCGTCCATCACAACCTGACGGCCGGTCAGGTGACGGATGACACGGAACAAGCTGCGGCGATTGCCGAGGTGATCCTTGAGGAGGGGGGAGTCAGCGAGGCAGGTGTCGCCCGGGCATTGGTGAACTGGTACCAGCGCATTGGCGGCGATGATAGCCCCTATGTCGGGCCATCCAGCCGACGGGCTATCCAGGCCATTATGCGCGGTGAAGACTTACGTGAAGTCGGCCGCTTTGGCGATACCAACGGCGCAGCGATGCGCGTTTCACCTATCGGGCTGATCAACCCTGGGAATCTCGGCCAGGCTATCGAAGATGCGGTGGCTGCGTGTGTGCCCAGCCATAACACGGATGTTGCCATTTCCGGTGCGGCCGCGGTTGCCGGTGCAATTTCGAAGGCTTTGGTATCCGGGAGCACCCTGGAAGATGTGGTCAAGGCAGGGATAACGGCCGGGCATGAGGGCCGCAAGTTTGGCAATGTGTGGCTGGGGGCCTCCATTCCCCGCCGGATTCAGTGGGCGGTGGACCTGGTATCTTCCGACAAACCCGTGCGCGATCGGCTTCAGGATGTGTATGATTTGATCGGTACATCCCTGGCCATGAGCGAAGCCGTACCAGCCGCGTTCGCAGTTCTGGTGATGGCTGAAGGTGACCCCACCCAGGCAGCCATTCTGGCCGCAGCCCTTTCGGGCGACGCAGATACGGTCGCCGCCATGGCCTGTGCCATTGCAGGCGCATGGAAAGGGATTGATGTTTTTAAACCTGAACATTTGGAGACCCTCGAAAAAGCCAACCCGTGGCTAGACTTTGAAAGGTTAACCAGCGGGTTGTACAAAATCGCTAACCAGAGGTTGTAATTGACAATGCGCGGATTTGTGATTAAAAACTGTGATGTTTTCGGTTTAAAGGGGGAACAACCGGAATTTCGCTTTGGTCATGACATTTGGGTTGATGGAAACCGCATAAAAGCCATTACGCCCACCAATCCAGGCCAAGAGGGGCCTGATGTCGAGCAGATCGATGGCGCGGGGATGCTGGCCGTGCCCGGAATGATCAATACGCATGCCCATGTTCCCATGGTGCTGCTGCGCGGCGCGGCTGAAGACGTCCCGCTGACGGAGTGGTTTAACGACTATATCTTCCCGATGGAGTCGAATTTGACACCTGAGGATGTGTACTGGGGGGCGCTGTTGGGTATTGCCGAAATGATCGAAGCGGGCATCACCTATGTGGCCGATCATTATTTTTTTATGGACCAGGTCGCCGAGGTAGTCCAGACCAGCGGTATGAGAGCGAATTTGGCCTGGGCGGTTTTTGAACATGAGGGTGTCGAAAAGCTCAAGGAAACCACCCACTTTATCACTCGCTGGCAAGGTAAGGCGAACGGACGGATCACAACCTGGCTGGGGCCGCACTCCCCGTACCTGTGCGGACCCGAATTTCTGCATACCTGTGCGCACGTGGCAAAAGATTTGGACATTGGTGTTCACATCCATGCGGCAGAGACCCAAGAGCAGGTGGATGCTTCCTTAGCACAATATCAGAAAACACCCATCCGGTTACTGTTGGATGCCGGCATCCTGGAGAGGCCGACCATCCTGGCCCATTGCCTTTACCCGACAGATGAAGATCTGCAGGTGATCGCTGATCATCCTGCTGGGGTGGGGCAAGCGCCCAAAACATATCTCAGGGCAGGCATGGGATTGCGCGACATAGAACAATACCAGGCGCGGGGGATCCCGTTGGGATTGGCAACGGATGGCGCTGCCAGCAGCAGCACCCTTGATCTGTATGAACAAATGCGTTTGATGGCCCTGACCCAAAAGTTCATCCAGGCTGACGCGCGTAAGGCTTCTCTGGGCGAAATCTTGCGCATTGCCTTCCTGGGCGGTGCTGAGGTATGCCGGGAGCCCGAAGTGGGCAAGCTGGAACCGGGTTACCTGGCGGATATTGTCTTGCTCCGCCAGGATCGCGCAGCCAGTATGCCCCGGCTCAACCCTGCAGCCAACCTGGTGTACGCCCTGGGTGCGGCTGATGTGGACACCGTGATCTGCGATGGGCAGGTGTTGATGCGTGGACGCAAATTGCTGACGATCAACAAAGCAGAAGTCAAACAAGAGGTTGAGCGGCGTTTGGCCCGGCTGGTACAGCGTGTGCCGGGAAGAAAGGTGGCAGTTTACCCGACATGATTATCCAAATTTATGCTTTCACGGTGATAGCAGAGGCCGTCAAGGCTGCAGAAATGGGTGTGGACCATATTGGGTTTGTCGCCGGGGATTATAACCTCGTCCCGGGGGAGCTGAGTTTCTCCCAAGCGAGAGCATTACGGGACGCTTTGCCGGCGCACACCACGGCGGTTGCACTGACGATGGCAACGGATCCTGAAGAAATTTTGCGCATGGCTGAAGCGGTGAACCCTGACATCATCCACATTTCGACGGATGTGGAAGACGTCCCTGAGACGGTAATGGCGGATTTGAAGGCGAAATTGCCTGCAAAGATGCGCTTGATGAAAGCGCTCCCGGTCGGGGGCGAGGAGACCTTTAACCTGGCTGAACGGTTTGCCCCCGTTTGTGATGTGTTTTTACTGGACACAAAAGTAGTGGATATGCCCGGGGTTGGCGCAACGGGGCACATCCACGATTGGTCGATCAGCCGCCGGATCGTGGATGAGTTCAATGTTCCAGTGATTTTGGCGGGCGGTCTGACGTCGGTAAATGTGAGGGAGGCGATCACAGAGGTGCAACCCTGGGGAGTGGATTCCAATACCCATACCAACCAGCCTGGCGATAACGTAAAAAAGGATCTGGATCGGATTGCGGCATTCATCGCTGCCGTAAAGGGCAGGGAGGTGGTGCAATAAATGCCTGGCAAATCCGTTTTGTTTTTCGGTGATATCAATGTCGATAATATCTTCCAGCTCACAACATTCCCTGAGATTGGGCGAGATGCCTATGCTGAACATGTTGAGATGCATTTGGGCGGCGCCGTCTCTAACTCGGCCGTGGCTTTACGCCTTTTAGGACAGCCCGCGCGGCTGCTCGGCGCGGTGGGAGATGACATTTGGACCGATTACGTTCTGAGCGAACTTGCTCTTGCACAGGTTGACACCCGGCATGTGGTCGTCAAACCGGGATTGCAGACCGGGTTGATTTTCATCGCCGTCACGCCCAATGGAGAGCGGACCATGCTAAGCCATCGCGGCGCAAATATTGCCCTTCAGCCTGATGACCTCTCCCAGGATGTATTGGACGACATCGCTTTTGTGCAACTGGTTGGTTATGATTTTATGGAGGCGCCCCAAAGGGATGCCGCCTGGAAACTGGTAGAGATGGCTGCGGAGCAGGGTATTCCCCTCAGCATGGATACCGGCCTCGACCCGGTGCTTTTGGCACAGGATACCCTGCAAGATGTGCTGCCATATCTTTCGGTTTTGATCACTGGGGCGGAAGAGACAGAACGCCTGACCGGGACAACGGACCGCAGGCTTCAACTTGACAGGTTTTTATCCATTGGGTTGGACCTGGTCGCCATCAAATCTGGCCGTGAAGGTGCCTGGCTGGGTTTTGATGATGGGGTGATCCACGGCCCGGCTTTCCCCGTCCAGGTAGTGGATACCACCAGCGCAGGTGACAACTTTTCTGCAGGGCTCATCTACGGGTATTTGCACGCGTTCTCCCCACAGGGAAGCCTGTTGCTGGCCAACGCCCTCGGCGGGATGGCAACGACAGTGTACGGTGCGGCTCGATTCACCCGTGAGGATGTGTGCGCTTTCCTGAAACAAATGCAAGAACAGCAGGGCACTGGCCAAGATCAGGCGGCGCTGTCGGAAGTCTTGCAGAGATTGGAACACAACGCATGAAGCCGAGAGGGGATTGCCACATCCTTTCCTTTGGCGACCTGGTGGTTGACCTGAATGCGACCGTGGAAGCATTTCCTATCGTGCCAGAGGTCCATCAATTGGTCTCGAATATCCAGGTTGAACCGGGCGGCGCAGGCAACTTTTTAATTGCTGGGAGCCATTTAGGGGCCAGGATGAAGGCGCTGGGTGTGGTCGGCGAGGATTTGTATGGCAATGAGCTGATCTCCATTTTCAATTCGGAAGGGATTGATACGGAGGAGATCATCATCCAAAAGGATGGCAGCACAACCCTGGTGTTTGTCCTGGCTGATGGCCAGGGGCAGCATGTCTTTCTTGGGCATGTGGGTGAAGGGCCGGAAGTTGGCTTCACAGGGGGCTGGGAATCCGCCATTCAATGCGCCGATGCGGTGCACACCTACGGGTATACCCTCCAGGAGGCACGCCTTGTGAAGGCTTGTTTGGAGGGGATGGCCTATGCCCGCGAGCTTAAGAAACCTGTCTTCTTTGACCCGGGGCCTTACGCAAAAAATGTTGACTGGGCTCTCCGGGAGGCGGCGTTAACACACTGTTCGGCTGTGCTGTTGACCGTTGACGAGATCCCCCTGGTTTTGCCGGGCGGGAAAACGGTTCAGGATGCAGCCGAATTGCTGACGGATGAAATCACATTGGTGGTTGTCAAGCTCGGCCAGCAGGGGTGCGTTGCCTTCACACACGAGGGGTCGCTTGCCCATCCCGGTTTTCCTGTCAGTGCGGTCGATACCACCGGTGCTGGCGACAGTTTTGCCGCCGCGCTGATCATCAGCCTTGTGCAGGGATATCCTCTGGCAGATGCGCTGGCGATCGCCAATGCTATGGGCGCAGCCAAAGTCGGGAAACTGGGCTCCGGACGCCAGATGCCCACATTGGCGGAGGTGCAGGGCATCCTGGGTGATGACCTGCGTTAGGTTTAACAGGTGTTATGAAATTATTAATTTGCGTAACCGCGAGGAGGAACTATTTTGCAGACCATCGTCATTGAAACCCCGCCGAAGGAGAGCTTGCTGGACATCACCGCTGAGGTCAACCAGGCTGTGGCCGCCAGCGGTGTCCAGGAAGGGATCTGTGTGGTGTTTGTGCCCCACACAACTGCGGCCTTGACTTTGAATTCCATTGTCGACCCGGCGACTGCACTTGATATCAGAGATGAGATTCACCGCCTGGTGCCGACCCGGGTGGATTTTGAGCACATTTATGACACCCCGGCGGATGCGGCCGGGCATATCAAATCCACACTGGTGGGGTCATCTTTACCTTTGATCGTCAGTGGCGGCAAATTGCTGCTGGGGGGTTCCCAAGGCATCGTGTTCTGCGAGTTTGACGGCCCGCGCACACGAAAAGTGCATATTCGCGTAGTGGAAGGAGCGTAGCCGGATCATGGCGAGGAAAATTCTGTTTGATACTGACCCAGGGATTGACGATGCAATGGCGATTTTGGCCGCCTTGCGTTCACCCGAGCTGGAGGTGGTGGGATTGACCACGGTCTTCGGCAATGCGGATGTGGATACCTGCGCGTTGAATGGGTTGCGCCTGGTTGAGCTTGAAGGGCATGACCATATTCCTGTTTCCAAAGGTGCGGGTGCCCCGCTGTTTCGCCGTGAATTGGATCTGGGCACCGAGGTTCACGGTTTGGATGGCATGGGGAACACCAACCCGCCGCCCCCGCGTGGCAGGTTGGACCCGCGGCCGGCAGTTCAATTCATATTGGAGATGGTGAGAACATATCCCGGCGAGCTCACCCTGGTTCCGCTGGGACCGCTGACGAATATCGCCATGGCGCTGCAACAGGACCCGGAGATTGCTTCTTTGGTTGAGGAGGTTGTCTTGATGGGCGGGAGTGCCTTTGGGGTGGGGAATATTTCACCGGTCGCAGAGGCAAATATCTTCCATGACGCGCACGCGGCAGAGATTGTGTTCCGAGCGGATTGGGATGTCACCATGGTCGGCCTGGATGTTACTACGAAAACCATCGTCCAGCCCGAGGATTTATCCCGGCTGTATGCGGGCAAAAACCCCGCCACAGATTTGCTTGAGCGCATTCAACCCTGCTATCAGGCCTTTCACGATCAGGTCTATGGGTTGAATGGCGCGTTCCACCTGCACGACCCATCGGTCACCGCCTACTTGCTGAAGCCAGAATTATACACAGCCATTCAAGCACCGGTTTATGTTGAAACGACGGGACTGTGCTTTGGAAAAACCATCGCAGACGTCCATCGCCAGTGGGGCGCTCGCAGGGCAGCACGCATACTCGTAGAAGCGGACAGCAGGGCTGTGATCGACTTATTAATTGACCGATTAATTCAGTAAGGAGGATTGATGCGTCGTTTTTGGATTGATACGGATACTGCTTCTGATGATGCCGTCGCCATTCTGATGGCTTTGCGGTGGCCGGATGTGCATGTGGAAGGCATCAGCACGGTTGCGGGCAATGTCCCGCTGGAGATGTGCAGTCAGAATGCGCGTTACACGGTTGAGTTGTGCGGAAAAGAGACGCCGGTCTACGAGGGTGCAGCCCAACCACTTTTACGAGAGCCATTTTGGGCATATTTTTTCCACGGACCTGATGGCATGGGCGGGATGAACTATCCGGAGCCAAAATTGCCAGCCCAGGAGACGCATGCCGTGGATGCGATGATCGAGGCTTTTCGCAAGTATCCCGGTGAGATCACCCTGGTGACGTTAGGCCCCCTGACGAACATTGCTTTAGCCCTCGGGATCGCACCGGACCTGAGCCGGAAAATCGAAGCCTGTTATGTCATGGGCGGGGCGGCCAATACCGTGGGCAACATCACACCGGCAGCGGAATACAACATTTGGGTGGATCCTGAAGCAGCCCGGCAGGTATATCACGCCGGTCTGCCACTGGTGCAGGTGGGATGGGAATTGTGCCGGGGCGAGGCGAACTTGCTGGAAGCGGACCTGGATTACATTGACAGCCTTGATACGGTTTATGGGCATTTCACGGTGGATTGTAACCGCCAGGCGATCCAGACCAACCGCGAATGGCTGGGGGACCCGGCATTACCGCTGCCTGACCCCGTCACAATGGCTGTGGCGCTGGATCCCGGCATTGTTGTCCGCCAAAGCAAGCACTATGTGGATGTTGAAACCGACAGCGAGCTTACCCGTGGGATGACCGTGGTGGATGAACGCGGTGTGACCAAACAGGAGCCCAACGTGGAAGTGGTTTGGGAAATCGATGTCCCTGCCTGGAAGGAAATACTTTACCAGGTTTTGAGAGCGTGATGGAACAGGCGTGCATGATAAATATTTTGATAATTTCGTGTAGGCTAAATAGTTTCAAGTAGAACTATCGTAAAAAAGCACAGAATCCTGGTGAAATTTTGCCAGGCAAACAGAAATCAATGATTTAGGAGATGGCTATGAACAGTTTGGTTGAACAAGTTAAGAGTATGCCGGATTTGTTACGAGAAACCTTTCAGACGTTGGATGAGAGGGCACGCCTGAGCCTGCATCCAGAATTGATCCTTTCGCTGAAGCGCATTTATATCACGGGATGCGGTGATTCTCACCATGCTGCCCTTTCGACCCAGCTGGCGTTTGAAAAACTGGCCGGACTGCCGACCTTGGCAGCGACTTCCCTTGATTTTGCGCGCTATAAAGCAGGCTTTTTACCGCAAAGCGGCCCCAATACCAACCTTGTGATCGGGATTTCGGTATCTGGAAGTGTGGCTCGCACGTATGAAGCGTTGCTATTGGCGCGTGAAGCAGGTGCCACCACGCTCTCGTTAACGGCCACACCTGACAGTCGGGTTGCATCAGCCGGGGATGTGCTCTTCCAGGTACCCAACCCGCCATTTGAGGTCCCGGGGGGTGAAGTATCACCGGGTGCACGCTCTTTTTTTATCAATCAGGTCGCCTTATTGTTAATGGCCATCCGTATTGGTGAGGTGCGCGGGACGATCACAACCCCGCAGGCCAACGCACACCGAGAAACCCTGCTGGGCCTGGCTGATGTGATGGAAGAAACCATCCAGCGGAATGATGCCGCCATCCAGCACTTGGTTAAGGATTGGCAGGATGCCACGGAATTCGTGTTCGTCGGTGGTGGACCAAACTTTGGCATTGCGCTTTTCTCTGCTGCGAAGGTCCTCGAGGCATCAGGAGACCCGGCCTTGGGTCAGGACACAGAGGAGTGGGCCCACCTGCAATACTTCGCCCGAGAGCGAACAACCCCGACGTTCTTAATCACAGCCGGCGATCGAGATTTGTCCCGTGTTGATGAAGTGGTCGTCGCGGCCAAGCAAATTGGACGGCGAGTATGCGTGATCTGCCCGGAGTCAGCCAAGGAAATCATTGCAAAGGCGGATGCAGCGTTGACTTTCTCACCGGTAGCAGAGATGTTCTCTGCGCTGGTGACCCAAATCCCGGGTGAACTGTTCTCTGCCTACCGAGCGGAAGCGCTGGGCGAGCCTTTCTTCCGCGATTTTGGCGGCGGACGCGATCCCGAAGGCGGCGGCGGCATCTCTCGCATCCGCACCAGTGAGTATTGGGAGACCTGGAAGAAATGAAGCCTTTACCCATCTTTGACGGTGACCAGCCGGCAGTCATTGCCGCATTACACCTGCCGCCTACCCCTGCATCACAGCATCCCGGGGCACAGCCGATGGACAAAATCCTTTCGATGGCGCTGAAGAACGCAGAAAAGGCGGTTAAAGCAGGGGTTCCAGCGCTGTACATCCAGGATTTGGGCGATTTCCCGATCGCTCCAACACCCCAGCCGCACAGCGTGGCGGTTTTGTCAGTGGTTGGGGCAGCGATCCGCAGGGAATTCCCTTCCTTGGTGTTAGGGGTGTGCATGATGAGCCACGCCGCCAAAGAGCCGCTGGCCATCGCCCAGGCCATTGGGGCGCAGTTTGTGCGCATCAAGGTCTATGTGGGCACCATGGTCAAAGCTGAGGGACTGATTGAGGGATGCGCTTATGAGGCTATCCAGTATCGCGCTCACATCAAGGCGGATGACATCCACATTTTGGCGGATGTTTACGACCGGACCGGGCAGCCTTTGGGCCGCTTACCCCTGGTGGATGAAGCCCGCTGGGCAGCGGTGTTTGGCCGGGCGGATGGCCTGATCCTGACCGGCTTATCCTTTGACGAATCAATGGAGATGCTGAGATCGGTGCGAAATGCGGAATTCAAGGTCCCGTTGCTGCTGGGCGGCGGAGCGACTGCTGAGAATGTGGCCGATGTGCTGCAGGTCGCTGATGGCGTGATCGTCAGCAGCGCGTTCAAATCCGTTTCCGGCTGGACGAAGGAAGCCGTGCTTGATGAATGGGCTTTCGACCGGATTGAGGCGTTCATGACGGCAGCAAAAACAAGCCGGTAGGCCTGTTTTGCGGTAATTTTATCGAAATTTGTCTGCCAACTGGATAAGGCAAGCATCACTTGCTGCCTTATCCAGTAAATATGTCATGGAAAAAACCAAGAACCGGACAGAAGCCGTCTTTGGTTGGTTCGTGCAGACTGGTTGTGTGATTAAGAATGTGAAAAAGGATCAAGTGTGACAGCATATTTCCTCTCCATAGGGAGCATTATCATTGATGACATCATCCTGCCCGATGGCACAGAAAAAAATGGCATTCTTGGCGGGGGTTTGACCCATGCTGTAATGGGTTTACGGGTTTGGACGGATCGTGTGGGAATCATCTCGAGTGTGGGGGGTGATTTTGAGCCCGGTCAGATCGATCTGCTGGGATCTTATTTCGATCTTTCAGGGCTACGGATCTTTGAGAACGTACCGTCCCCGCGTGCCTGGCAGGTGTTTGAAGAGGATGGCACCCGCCACGAGACCTTCCAGACGGATTTTGTGGAACTGAAAGCGAATCTACCAAAACCGGACCAGATTCCTGCAGCATATGCCGAGGTGATTGGCGTTCACTTGCAATGTCCACCTGAAGAAGTCAATCAGTGGGTGCCGAGGCTGCGGGAGCGAGCCTGCCGGGTGATCTTATGGGAACCCTATGATGAATTTTGCAGGCCTGAAAACCGTGATCTGTTTTTCCAAAATTGCCAACAAGTGGATGTGGTTTCTCCTAATCTGCGTGAGGCCCGCCAGTTGACCGGCTTGGAAGACCCGGTGGAAGTCGTCTTCCAGTTAAAGGCTTATGGTGCCCGCAGGGTGGTGGTCCGGATGGCAGAGGCGGGAAGCCTGTTGCTGGATGAGCAGGGAAACCTGTTGTTTCTGTCAAGAATTTCCATAT
>DHHJ01000006.1:7420-32366 GCA_002403205.1 Anaerolineaceae bacterium UBA4775 | reverse complement strand
TAAGATTATTTACGAGGCAATGCGCAGCCAGGGCATACCCCTGAATCTGTTGTATAATTTGCTCCAGGAGTGCATGCATGTCAATCACAAAAAAAACCAAGACCGCCCTGAGAATTCTTGAAGCCAAAGGCTTAAGAGGCGTTTACAATACCATCCAAGCGAAATTTGATCATTCCTATCGGCCTGATGAAACGGATCTCGTGTTCCAGCTCTTGACGGGTGCAGAAAAGGCCGGGGTGATGATCGATGTCGGCGCCCATCATGGGTCTTCCCTGGCGCCCTTTGCTCAACACGGCTGGCAGGTGATCGCCTTTGAACCGGATTCCACCAATCGGGCAGCCCTCTCGGAAGCATTTAGCGCTTACGACAATGTCATCATCGATCCCCGCGCCTGCGCCGACCAACCTCAACCTGCTGCAACCCTTTTCACCAGCCCGGAATCAACAGGGGTGAGCGGGCTGTCAGCCTTCCTCGAAAGCCACGCCGCATCAGAGCAGGTTGTGGTAACCACCTTGGCTGAAGCGCTGAAGGAGTATGGGCGCCTGTCTCACCCGGTAGACTTCCTGAAAATTGACACCGAAGGTTTCGATTGGATGGTCCTCAAAGGATTTCCCTGGGAAACTGGCCCACAGCCTCAGGTGATCCTGTGCGAATTTGATGACGCCAAGACCGTGCCCCTGGGCTACGATTTTCACGACCTGGCAGGGTATCTGGCCGCCCATGGCTACCAGCTGATCATCTCCGAATGGCACCCAATCAGGCACTATGGCGACACGCACCGCTGGCAGCGATTTGCCACCTACCCCTGCACCCTGGCCAACCCAAAGGGCTGGGGGAACATCCTTGCCGTCAGAGATCAGGCGCTCTTTACCCGCATGTGTGAGCATTGCGGTCTGCGTTGAGCGCCCCTTCGGGATCATCACCCCATCCGGCATGGGCTGAGACTCACCCAACCCGATTAACAGAACTGACCCTCCATGTCAAATTGGTATTTCTTTCACCACATCAGCCGTCAAAGCCGAACCTTCCATAAAAGAAAACTGAATTTAATTTCCGGAGTCGTTACTTTACTGCTGATCGTGGCCGGAATCTGGCTGATGGTGTTCGTCCTCTCCGAACAGGACATGCATCCGTTCAACAGTCCATTCAACTCGCAGGAAAATAGCGCGCACACCGCTTTTTCGCCTTCCGTTGGGTATTGGCAGCCTCAGATCAACGCCTGGGCTGAAGAATATGACCTCGACCCGCTACTGGTCGCCACGGTGATGCAAATTGAATCCTGTGGTGACCCGCAGGCCCTATCACCAGCTGGCGCACACGGGCTCTTCCAGGTTATGCCCTATCACTTCCTGCCGGAAGAAAACAAATATGACCCCAACGTCAACGCCCAACGTGGGTTATCCTACCTGCGTGATGCACTCACCAAATCAAATGGGGATATCCAACTTGCCCTGGCGGGCTACAATGGCGGTCATGGGCAAATTGAGCGCGATCCGAATAACTGGCCTGACGAGACCCAACATTATGTTCACTGGGGGTACGGCATCTACCACGAATCCGCAACTGGCAGCCTGACAGGCGAAACCCTCTCCGCATGGCTGCGCGCAGGCGGATGGCGGCTCTGCCAGTCTGCAGAGGAGCACTTAGGGCTTCCCTGAGCCAGCCTTGTTTTCAGTGGATTTTTGACCAAATTTACGTAACGGCTGGGTGGGCTCTTCCCCCTGGAACTTCGGCAGCCACACGGTGAATGTGGTGCCTTCCCCTTCCGTTGTATCCACGTCGATCCGGCCGCCATGGTTGCGCACGATCCAATAGGCGATCGGCAAGCCCAAGCCAAAGCCCACTTTATCAGAATTGCGCGTCCTGGATTTCTCTCCCCTGTAAAAGCGTTCAAACAGGTAGCCCAACTCTTCCTTTGGAATGCCCAGCCCCGCATCAGAGACCATGATGCCAACCCAATCACCCTGTGCTTTAATATCCAGGTTGATTTGCCTGCCCTCTGGCGTGTAATTGACCGCATTGACACCTAGGTTCAGCAGCACCTGTTTGAGGCGGTCCCGGTCTCCAGTGATGACCGTCGGTTCAAGTTCGCCAATTTGAATGTCGTGCTTTCCGTCCGAAAGCAGCAGCATCTCCTCATACACATTCAGGAGCAGTTCATCCACGCTCACTGAGACCAATTTCAACGGCAATCTGCCCGCTTCAGCCTGGGCCATGAGCAGCAAATCGCCTACTAGCCGTGTCAACCGGTCAACTTCCTTCTCAATCGTGATAAGCGACTCCTCATCGAAGGACTTCATCAACCGCATCAGGCCGACATTGCCCTTGATAACGGTTAGGGGCGTGCGCAGTTCGTGGCTGACATCAGCTAAAAACCGCCGCTGCGTGTTAAACAGCCGTTCCAGGCGCACAAAGGTTTGATTAAACGTCAACACCAGACTGCCAATTTCATTGCTTTGCGCGGTAGACACCGGTATGCGTTGAGAAAGATCATTTGTAGTGGCAATCCTTCTGGCGATATCGGCCATCTTCGCAAGAGGGGAAAGGGCCTGCCCGATCACAATCCACCCCACGACAATGGACACAACCAATGCAAACCCCACCGAAATGAACATGCCAATCCTCAGCAGCCGCAGGGTATGGCGAATTTCAGCTAATGATACTGCTACCTGGAGCCACCCGGACGGCTCTCCTTCAACTGCCAAGGGCACGGTGATCACGCGAAACATTTCCTGCCCAAGGGTCACATCATTGAACAGTACTTGACCCTGACCCAAGGCCTGGTCATCCATAGCCCGGGCAAAATCGCTGGCATTTTCTGAATAATCCACCAGTTGGCCGTCTTGCGACCAGATCTGGAAATAGTGGTCTTCAGCAAGGGGTAAAGGGTCCGGGCTGGCTACCAAGTTACCGATGCCATCCGCGCGCAAGTAAGCTATGAGCTGGTTGGCATTGGTTTGTAAGCCCTGATCAATAAAATCGGTAAACAGCAAACTGACCAGGGTATAAACAACAATGCTGAGCAGGAATACAGCACTGCTCAGCATGCCAGAAAATACCAATGTCAGCCGCAGGCGAAGGGACATTGCCTTAATTACTCTTGAGGCTCTCTCAATACATAACCCACACCCCGCACGGTGTAAATCAAACGGGGTTCGCCTTCAGCTTCTAGCTTTTGGCGCAGGTAGCGGATGTACACATCCAGCACATTGCTCTCTCCACCAAAGTCATAATCCCAGACCTTGTCGAAGATCACCTCACGGGGCATCACCTGCCTGGGGTGCCGCATGAACAAATCGAGCAGATCGTATTCTTTGGCAGTGAGCACGATATCTCGGTCACCGCGTTGTGCGTGGTGAGTGCTGCTGTCGAGGGTTAAATCCTCAAATTCAAGAATTTTAATCCGGTCAGCAGCCGTCCTGCGCAGCAGCGCACGAATTCTGGCCAGCAATTCCTCAATTTCAAAAGGTTTGACCATGTAATCATCTGCGCCCGAATCAAGCCCGATAACCTGGTCTTCCAGGGTGTCTTTCGCAGTTAATATCAGGATGGGCTGGTTACCGAGCTTCTGCAGGCGACGGCCTACTTCCAATCCATCTATGTTGGGCAGCATGAGATCCAGAATAACCAGATCTGGCCGCTGTTCACCAGCAAGGGTGAGGCCAGCTTTTCCCGTGAGTGCCGTGTCAACGATGTAGCCTTCATAGGTGAGGACCCTGTTCAGCACACGCAGGATCTCTTCATCGTCCTCAATGATCAAGATTCTCTCATCCATCTTTCATCCTTTCTTTTTAAGACTGATTATGGCTACTTGTGCAGACTTCCAATCCGATCTAATATTTTGGTACAATAATTTCTAATGATAACATTAATATTATTGCCGAAAAATATGCCAATTGTCAAACGGTTAATGGATTTGGTCATCGCCCTGTTGGCTATGATTCTCCTTTCACCTGTTTTCCTCATCATCGGCATTTTGGTGGCATTTCTACACGGGTTCCCCATCTTCTTTAAACAGGAACGTCCCGGGTACCAGGGGGAGATTTTCACCATCTTAAAGTTCAGAACCATGCAAGATCTGACCGATGAGCAGGGTGTGCCATTGCCAGATGCGCAACGTCTCACTAAGTTCGGCCGGTTCCTGCGAGCCTCCAGCCTGGATGAACTCCCTGAATTGATCAACGTGCTCAAGGGAGAGATGAGCATTGTGGGACCGCGCCCATTGCTGGTAGCGTACCTGCCCCGTTACAGCCCGAGCCAATTTCGCCGTCATGAGGTCCTGCCCGGGATAACGGGATGGGCCCAAATTCACGGACGTAACATCATCACCTGGCAAGAGAAGTTCGACCTGGATGTATGGTATGTTGACAACTGGTCTCTGTGGCTGGACATCAAAACGATCGTGCTGACTATTGTTAAGGTCCTAAAGTGGGAGGGGATTTCACAGCCCGGCCAGGCGACCGCCGAACTATTTATGGGAAACCCGCCAGACACAAACGAGCAATCCTCATCCGACAACCATCACTGAGGCGCACTTTCCACCGACACCAACCCAGACTCAAGGTCTGCGATCATAATTTCAATCAGGCGAAATCTCCCTTCAGAGATCAAGCCAGATTCCCTATCCGTAACAATCAGCCGCGCGGGAATTTGTTTGCCCTGCGAGCCTGCTAACAGCTCCGGCCATAACGTTTCCAGTGCTGGGACGGGGTCGGCCAGGATGGTGCCTGCCCACAGGCCAGGCTGAACATCAGGCGGCTGATCGCCGATCATCTGGATGCCCAACTCATCAAAATAGGCCAGCATCCCTGGGGTAGCCAGGCTGCCCTGCACATAAACCACATCGACATCAATATTGAAATAATTATTGACGATCGGACGGAACCCATCATTGGCTAAATCTGGTGTAAGCAGTTCCCATTGTGGAAATGCATTATAAGGCGGGAAAACATTCCGGCAGATTCCGCAAAAAAAGCGAGCCCCGGTGACATAACTGTCAACAATATCTTCGCTAGCGGCATTTTCAGCGTTGATGAAGGCAACAATTTTATTGTCATAGGAAATCACTGCTGAAATATAGCCGGCTAAGAAGGCTTTCTGGCGCAATTCTTCGTTGGGGTCGCCGATCAGGCTGAGGTTAGCCGCAACATCCGCACCGGGGTCCCCAATCGCCAAAAAAGAGACATTCGGCGCACCGGCAGCTAATTCGTTTAAACCCAGCTCTGCACCCACACCGATCACCGCTTCCACCTCGGGGGTGAGCATGTCAGGCGTCACAGCCTCTACAACAATCAGCTCCAGCGCCGAATCGGCGGCCAGCCCTTCCAGCGCGGATTGGATCTGAGAACGGGTAAACGAGTCTACGCCATCGCCCCACACCAGTAATACAGAAGGCGGGGTTTGCGGGGTGGGTGATGTAATTATAGCTTCCGTTGGCGCGGTTTCAACGGTTTCAACTGCGGTTTCTGCAGTCGGCGTTTCAACCTCAGGCCCACTGGGTGTGCAGGCGGCCAGCACGGCAAGCAACAGTAGAGCGAGAACCCCCAGGACCAGGTAAGAAGATTTTTCTTTATTCATAGGTTCTATTTTACCTTAGCTGGGCTTAAAATTAATAGGTTGATTAAGCACAGACCGAAAAACTTGACTTTACAGGGGGTATATTATAATGGTGGTATCAAAAACTTGCCCGAAAATTCGCCAGATCCGGATACGCCAAAAGGTGATCACCAATGAGCCTTCCCACCAGCGAACGCCTACCCAACGACATCAATGAACTACCTCCTGCCAGGCAGCGCCACATCCGCCGCCAGCCCCGATCGGCAACGGCTGCGGAACGGCAGATCTTGCTTGATTCCCTGGTCAGGCTGACAGCCCCCACACCGACATTTTTTATGCGTACGCTTTTGGGCGCTCTGGCACTTGGCGCAGCACTTTACCTGCAGGACATTGTGATTTTGGTGATTGCCATCGTGGCGCTGCCCTTCGTCTCACCCCTGTTCGGGCTGGCGGTGTTCCCAGGCACATTGAACTTCAGGCAGGCAGCAAAAGCCATAACCAGCCTCCTGATCCTGTTCGCATTCTCTATTGCTGCGGGCGCCCTGGCAGGCATGCTTACCACCCTCCAGCCAGGCGACCCCTTGAGGCTGTTTCGCTTTTCTGGATTGTACTGGCTCGATGTGACGCTGGTGGCTGTCAGTGCCTTCATGAGTGTTCTGATCCTGCTGAGGGAGGGCATCATTCCGCGCGGGCTTGGAGTGCTTCTGTCCTATACACTCTTGGTGCCCCTGGCGGTGGTTGGGTTCGGGCTGACCCATGGGAGAACCCAGCTCTGGTTAAGCGCTTTATTGGTCAGCTTTACACACCTGGGGCTGGCCGTCGTGATCGCTGCGCTGACCATCCTTGTGCTGGGGTTCCCGCCCCAAAAAACCCTTGGCTGGTTGCTGCTGGTCGCCGCCCTGATGATCACATTGGCCGTCGCCAGTGGCAGCCTGCATCTTTCCACCAACCAGAGACCCAACCCCCAGCCGGCTTTGCCATCACCTACCCGCCTGATGGCGGCCTCATCCACCCCTTCTCCCCAGGCCACGCCCACCGATGCCCCTGAACCCACAGCCACCTCAGCCACACCCGCTACCCTGACCCCAACAGAGGTCCACAGCCCGACATCCGAAAACACCCCCACGAGCACACCTGAACCACGGGCGTACTGGGGCGTGATCAACGCAGATATCGGTGCTGTCATCCGCGAAGGACCGGGGTTTGATTCTCCAATCGTTGACTATGCGAACAACGGGGACCAGCTTGAAATCCTGGGACAGAGCATGCCCGAAGGGGGCCAGTCATGGTATCAGGTGCAAACCGCATCCGGCCTGACCGGCTGGCTGCTGGGCTCCCTCATCCAGACCCTGACCCCCACCCCCACACAGCCCTAATTAATTAACTGGCCTTCATCTCCATACCCAAACTGCTCCCCTTGACCGGGAATGTACATCTGTGGATTCTCAGCCAACGATGACAACATTCTGCTGAGGGATGGTGACTTTTTCCCCATTGCCCAGTTCCACGACTGCTGCCGGAACCTCCAGCCCGCTTTCAAACAGGACCAAGTCGTCTGGTAAGGTTTTTACCTCTCCGATTTCACCCAGTCTCTTGCCAGAAAATAGCCGTACCTTTTGCCCAGGGCGCAGTTCAGCGCGTATGCCCACCGTCTCGGCCTGGCCTCCCTCACCGGTCGGGATGATCACCTCAGGTCGGTGGCCGGCCAGACTGTCGGATGTAACGCCACTTAAGCAAGCGGTTTGACCCGCCAGGGCCTGTAAACCCTCAAAAATGGATGAGTCGGGCTGACAAGGGCCAAATCCCTGCACCACAACCACTGGCACCGGCAAGGCTGCTGCAGCGGGCGCCAACGCCCCCGCCAAAGAGCCAAAGATCAGCCCCGCAGGGTTGCGCTCAGCCAGCATCAACAAAACCGCTTCGTCATCACATGTTTCCACAGCGATCACCTGTCCGCCTTCAACCGTTTCCAATATGGATGGGTCCAAGGCGCCCGCGTCTGTATTTTCCAGCAAACGCAAACCTCCAGAGCTATTCCGCCCGTTCCCCCACATGCCCTGGAGCAGCCAGCCGTGGGTTTCAATCTCGGCGCCATATTCCGGGATCACAGATCTGACAACCCCGACCAAACACGCCCGAACCTGGATTCTCTCCCGCTCAACTTCAAAAATCACGTTCCCTTGGTGCAAAGCCGCGAACCGTCCGCTAAGCGGCGCTCTGACCAGGCGCGGGAATGCCCCTGGAATTTGTGCGACCACATCGCCTTTGTGCAGGTATTCACCCGTATGGCGCACCAACGCGCGCTTTGCCCCCACATGATCGGTGCCTAAACTGGCGGCGATATCGAGCATAAAGATATCCCCAGGGACCGAAGCTTCCGCGATCACATCCATAGGGTGGACCTGCTCACCTTCGTTGACAAACACCTCACCCGGCAGCGGCAGCGCCCGCAGGCGCTGAAGGGTCATTGCATGTCCTGCTTTGGTATGATTGACGTACATTTAAACCCCCGTGGTTGAATTGTGTTCGGCCCGCAAAGCCCGCAGCCAGGTTTGGAGCAGGGCAACACGCGCGTCAGTGTGCTCCGGCAGGAGCAACGGTCGCCCGCGTGCGTCGATCACAACGCCCAAAATGCCGCCTGTGACCCTTAACCGCCCCCGCTGCCCCGGCCCGCCAAAGCCGATGTCCACTCGATTGTGCGGAATCAGTTCCAGTTCCGCACGCTCGCCCTCCGCAACCGCCAGGCGCAGCAAAGACCCGGATGGCACAAAATGAGAGGACTTTTTTCCTGATGCGGTTTCCATGTGGACCGTGATGACTGTCCCGTTTGATGGAACCCTGCCCGAGACGGATATCACCGTGCCCAGGTTCTCAAAAGCCGAGGATGAGAGCACCTGTACCGGCAAAACCGGTTCCACTTCACCGATCTTCCCCAAAAGCGGCAGGATATTGTTCCGATCCAGCACCAGCGTGGTGATCCCGTGGGGCTGAAGGCCGTCCAGCAGGGTTAACATGACCCTGGCTGCATCTCGCGTGCCGGTTATAACCGCCCCGCTGACGATCACGGGCTCAAAAGTCCCCTTCAGGCCGTATTCAGGATGAAAGTCGAACCAGTCATAATGTTCTGATAAGCGCTGCAACGTCTGCTGCAGACGATAGCGCGTGAATGCGTGGGAAAGCGCTAGTTCCAGGCCGGTTTCGGGCACCCAGGCCGGGATGAGGGCATGATTGGTCAAAAATCGCTCACTCTCAGCTTCTGTCACCGGCTCGCCTGCCCATGTGGTGGTTGCCAGGCTGGCGCTGTGCAGTGCTGATGACCCTATTTCAGGGAATTTATCGTCAACCACCGTCCCACTCTGCCCGCCGATTCCCGCAGCAACCGTAGTGAATATGCCCCCCAGGTCAACCGCCAGAATCCCGGTTTTTCCTGGCTGACCCTGAACCGGCCCCCGTGTCAGGCTGAGGAACCGCACCATCCTGTCCATCGAGCGCGCAGAGAGCCCGGTTAAGCCATGTGTCAGCTCGCTCAACCCTTTTAGCCCGGGAAGACCAGCCTGCCACTTGTGGAGTATCTCTTGTTCCAGGTCACCTGCCGCAGGGACCAAGTCATACTCGCCAAAGACTGGCTGGACGTTGGGAACCACCTGCAGCCTGGCTACCGGTTCCAGCCAGCGTCGGGCTGCCCCTTCCAGGCCAGGACTGCCCGCATACACAACCAATGGCTGAACAGCTTCTGGTAGCATTTGGCACAGGATACATACAATATCAATCCAGCGCATGGTGAGATCTTCACCGCCAGCATCCTCGCCGCCGGCAATGACCAGGATATCAGGCCTGGTTTTGATCAGCGTCTCGACCGCGCGGGTTGTGTTTGCCAGATGCGCCATGCCGAAATTTTCACTTGTCTGTAACGGCAGGGAATCGAACAAGGCCTGCCCGGATTTGATAGAACCTTGGCTGGTCAACCCCAACAGGGCAGCCCTGACGCGCGGTCCGGCCGAAAGGACCATCCCAACCCGGTCAACCCCCCTGCCGATCCGGTCAACTGGCTGCAACAAGCCACCTTCTTCTTTTATGAAGGGATGACCTGTTTCTTGCTGTACGGCCTGCATGGCTTCACCCACCCCAGCGCCGATGTGCAGTCCTTGCCCGAGTGATGTGGCAGTACGCTGGCTGCCCAACACACGGTATTTACCATCTGCGATGCCCATCAGGCTCACCCGGGTATTGATTCCCCCGATATCCAGCCCAAGAATTGCAGATAGATGGTTAGTCACCGCCATCAATTCCCGCCCAGCAATCTGAAGATGAAATCACCGATAAATTCGATGCGATCGATCATGGCCAGCAGGGCAGACAAGAAAATCCCCGCAAACACCGTTCCAAGGGTAACCCCGATGAAAATTTCGCCAACTTTTTTGAGCACCTCTAGGAAAAGCGGGCGCTCTTCATCCCCAGGTGTGTGCTCCTGCCTTCGGCGGCGCCCAAAGTGAAAATAGCTCAGGGTCCCGAGCACGCCGACCAGCATGAAAACCGCCTCCATGATGCGCATCCAGGGCCTTCCGGGTGTCGCATACCAGCTGGACGGTGCAAAGCCGTCCACCACTGCCCGCATCTGCGGAATGAGTGTGCCAAACACCGACCCGCCAACGGCGATCGCCGCCGTCAAGCCGGCCAGAAAAGCCAATGGAACCCGTCCGGCACCCTCAAAGCGCTTGAATTGGCCGATGACCAGCAGCAAGGCTAAAACCAGGGGGATGAGCACCCAGAGCCGTTCGAGCCAGGATCCATAAGCCACAGGCTGGATCAAGTAAGGCCACAGGATTTGGCGGGTCACCAACACCGTCAGGAATCCAGCGGTGACTCCCACCAATATGTACCCGGCAATCCGAAAGAAGAGGTTGTCACCGATCAGGTAGCTCAGCACCATCACCGTCAGCAAGAGACCCACCACACCCCAGATCAGTTCCTGCATGCTCATCGGACACCCTGCCCTTCGATTCCCTCTGGCTCTCGGGACGGCAAGCTCATGCCGATCGACAACATCAAGATCATCATTACGATCCCCACCTGGAACGCACGCCAGCGGTTAGCCAATTGCGGCCCGTCCTGAGCCAAGATGGCCGCTTCCGAAAACCCGCTGATCATGCCCTCAACCTGGCCCGACTCCCAATACGGCAGCAAAAGCGGCCCGGCCTGCGCACTGACGAGCAGCACGATCGGTGTATCTGGCATCAAGGTGCTGAGCTGTTCAATCCAGGCCATCACACCGCTGTAGTCATCGCCTAATATCAGGATGCCGTCAAAGGATTCAGCGGGCAGGGCCTTGTTGAACGCCGGTTGGGTGCGAATTTGCCAGCCGGACAATGAATGGTATGCCAACCCAAAAGCGCCAAATGACTCCGCCGGGAAGTAACCTAAATCACGTATGGATAGCGCTCCCGTCCAGCCATTTTCGTCAAGCAGCCTGTAAAACAGCGGAGCCCCAACAGGAGTCGATGAAATGAGCGCGGCCCGGCGCCCTTCGCCAACGATTTGCTCGAACATGGGTTGGGCAGCCTGTGCCAATTCAGCCGAAAACCCGGACTGGTAATCCATCACGATCAAAAGCGAGGCATCCTCAGGCAATGATTCAACCCAATCGAGCGCGGCTTGAGTGTGCGGGCCCTGCAGCCCGGTCGGGGGGTTGGCAGGCCCGCGGTAAAAGGCTGCCAGGCTTAAAATAGCGATCAACACAAGGCCGAGCACCAGGCGCAGACCCCGCTGCAAAGCCGTTTGCTCAAACCCACGCACGGGGCGGGGCGCTTTCTCATCGAGGATGGTCGCGGAGAGCTGATCGGCCCGATTCTGCTCCTCACGGCTGATGGTCAGTTCGCGATCTTTTCGGCGGGGCAATGGGCGCTCTCCCAGGGTGATTTCTTGGGTCGCGTCCAGCGGACCCACGGACAGCTGCACCTCCTGGGTGTCCTCAACAGGGTGGGGAGGGCTTGGTTCCGGAACTTCGTCCGTTTCTTCGACGCCATCTTCGAGGGCCACCAGCCACTGCAGCAGGCTGTCCCCTTCACGCTGTGAAGGATCATCTTGTGATAAATCGCCACCCAAAGGCGCGTGTTTTTTACGGATTTTTGTGAGCCAATCTTCGTCCGAAGGTGCCGGTGCACCGCTTTCCTTTGGCTGCCCCTCATCTGGAGTTACTTCCCCCGGCGGCTGCGGGCTATCCTCCTGGTGGATTTTATCGATCAGCCCTTCAAACTGGCGGCGCTGGTCTTCCTTTTTGTCCTCATCGAGGATCTCGTAAGCTGTCCTGATTTTTTGGGTAACTTCGCCGACGGAGTCGGCTTCTGTCTGTGCCCTTTGGCGGATGCGGCTGAGCCATTCCGGCAATTCAGGCTCCTCTTCCGCATCCTCTTGTTCCTCCGACCCTTCAGTCTCTTCGGGGGAGGATAACAGGTCTTCTGCGCCGCCAACCTGGAAATCGCTCAGGTCATCTTCCTGTTTCAGGGAATGCAGCAAGCCGGTGAGGTCATCGTCTGCCTGGGGCAACACCTCACCCACGTCGGAATCAGAACCTGGTGTGCTGATTTCCTCCGAGGGGGTCACCCCCGCCAGGGATGCCTGGCAAACCCAGCATTTTTCTGCTTCGGGTGGATTTTCAGCAGCACATTCAGGACAGATCAACACAGACATCATTTATCACCGTCGTAAGGACGATCCATAGCCAACAAAACCCGCACACCGACGATCACCCCGCCCAGGGCCATGCCAATCAGGATTCCCCGAATCCCTGCAATGGGCAATCGGCGGATAAAATTGATCCAATCTGCGGCAACCGACCCGGCTTGAGGGCTGAGATACCCCAAACTGAAGACCAGGGAGGCCAGTGCACTGGCCAAAAAGCTGACCGACATGGGCGTCCAACCGCGGGAGCGGATGATGAACAAGCTCCCGTATAGAAGCGTTACCGCCAACAGGGCCAGCAGGCTGGTCTCGACCGGGATGATGATATTCAGCACCCAATTCCGAAAAAAGGCATCCTCAGGTGTCAGGATGAAGCCGGCAACTGCAGTGAACAGGAAAGTGACCAGCACAATCACACTGTAAAAGCCGCCTTTTTGCTGTTTGGCGACCCGGGTAACGTGCATTTTGAGCAAATACCCAATGCCGATCAACCCAGCCAGCCCCACCAGTACAATGCCCCAATTGATCAGCAGCCCCAACACCGGCGCCAGCTGCAGGGTGAAAAAATACCCGGCTAAGACGGTCAGGCCTGTCCCGATGGCAATAAAAATGGGGAAGATCTTCTTCATATCACACCCGCCATCTTTAATCCCGCGGCAATCACCAGCAGAATCATCAGCGCCAGACGAATGATGTCCTCCGTCACCCATCCAGCCTGGTTGACGGCCGTCGGCTCAAATCCGCCAGGCAGCAGGAAGACTTCCTCACCAATTAGCAGATCTTGCGTCTTCATAAACAGGGCAGCCTGGGCTGTGATCGAACCAGCAGCAGCAAACACATGCCCCCCGCGCAGTTCAACAGCTTCAGACAATAACGCTGCTGTGAGACCAAAATTACCAAACATCCCCACAGATCCCGGTGGATGCAGCCCTGTTTCAGGGATAAAACCAGCCAAGAAGGAAAAAGGTGTCGGCCCGGGTAGAAAAACCGGCAGGTGGGTTGAGAACCCGCCTTGATAATGCCCCTCCACGATCTGCCTGGCGAACAGGACCAGTTCACCGGCTCCGGCAGACAGGAGTTGCTCTCCATCCAGAAGATCCTCGCTGGTCGCAAGGCTGGGCAGCGTCGCCAGGGCGTGCAAGCCCAAAGCCGGGTAAGACCGTGACCAGAACTGATCACCCAGCACAAGATGGCGCGCCTGGCCGCGCTCTATCGCCGCGACACGCTGTTTTTGAAACACGCCCGGCGATGTGAACTTCCGCACCTTGTACTGGCGCTTGCCTTTAAAAAGAATGCTGAAAACAATCAGAAGAACCGCTGAAAGGCCAATAACCGTCCACCCGATTTGAGTCCAGGTCATGACTCGGCCTCCTGGAGGTAATCGACAAATTGACCGAGGGCGTCTTGGTCGCTGACCATGTCGAGGAGTGCCCCGTAGGCACTGCCCCATGCCATCCCTTTGAACAGGGGCATCCCCATGAACATCATCTGAGCGGCAAATGGCAGCAAAGGCTGTGAGATATCCGCCAAAAGACTGATCGGCGAGCCTAATCCCCACCGTATGATGAAGGTTTTCCATGTTGGCCAATAGCTGCGATGCATATTAGTAGTATAGCATAAGGACGAAAAAATGATGAAAACCAGCCGTTCCAGCATCCTTTTAGCGCCAGCATGAAGACAAGCCTCTGCCGCAAACCTTGCTGACCTTAAAGTATAATTGTTCCCATGGAAAACAAATTGCGGGTCAGCGTCGTTTTTGGCACCCGACCGGAAGCCGTGAAAATGGCGCCGGTGATCAAAGCCCTCAAGGAGCGCCCGGAGCATTTCGAAGTGCAGGTTTGCGTCACAGCCCAGCATCGTGAAATGCTCGACCAGGTCCTGCAGGTCTTTGAGATCACCCCTGATGTAGATCTCGACCTGATGCTGCCGGACCAGCAGCTCCCACAACTCACCGCGCGCATCTTCACCGGGCTGGACCCTGTGCTGACGGCCTACCGCCCGGATTGGCTCTTGATCCAGGGCGATACGACCACGGTCATGGCGGCAGCGATCCTTGGGTTCTACAGGCAGATCAAAATCGGGCACGTTGAAGCCGGTTTGCGCACCCACGACAAATGGCAGCCCTTCCCTGAAGAGATCAACCGGCGCATCGCCGGGGTGGTGGCAGACCTGCACTTTGCTCCCACACAATACAACCGTCAGAACCTGCTGCGGGAGGGCGTCCCGGATGAGATCATCGTCGTGACCGGCAATCCGGCCATCGATGCGCTTCATCAGATTACCCGGCAGCCCGCGCCCCCTGCGGCGGATGAATTGCTCAAGGATGCGGGCATCCTCGGCGGAACACGCCGCCTGGTCCTGGTGACCGCCCACCGCCGCGAGAATTTCGGCCAGCCCATCAGGGATATTTGCACAGCGCTCAAACAGCTGGCACATGCCTACCGAGACGAAATCACCATCGTTTACCCTGTGCATCTCAACCCCAATATCCAGGACCCTGTCCACCAAATTCTGGAAGGGGTTGATAATATCCGCTTGCTGCCGCCCCTGGACTACCTGCCCCTGGTGCACCTGATGAAACACGCCTCCCTGATCCTGACGGATTCAGGCGGCATCCAGGAAGAAGCGCCTTCCCTGGGCGTCCCTACCCTGGTCTTGCGTGAACGCACCGAACGCCAGGAAGGGATCGCCGCCGGCACCCTGAAACTTGTGGGCACCGACCCCGAGATCATTTTCATAGAAGCACAGCAATTATTGGATGACCCTGCAGCCCATGCGGCCATGGCCGGCGCCGTCAATCCCTATGGTGATGGTCATGCCGCAGAACGCATTGTAGCGGCCTTATTGGCCGCTAAAAAGGCCTGAACAATGGCAAAAACGGATTTTTACACCCGCCTGGTCTATGCCCGCCAGTTTCCCGTGGTTGGCAAGCTTTTCTACTACCTGCTCAAATTGCTCGGTGCTGAGATCCCGGTCTCCGTGCCCATTGGCCCCGGATTCCTGCTCCAACACGGCGGGCAGGGCGTGGTCATTCACAGCAAGGCAAAAATCGGTGCCAATGTGCGCATTTACCAGGGGGTGACCCTCGGACGGGCGGATATTTACCTTCCGATGGAACATTCCAAATTTGAGGGCATCGAGATCGGCGACGACGTCATCCTCTCGCCTGGTTGCAAGGTTTTGTGCAAAAAAGGGGTCTTGAGAGTAGGGAATGGCACCGTGGTAGGCGCCAACGCCGTCCTGTTGGGGTCTACTGGTGAATATGAGCTTTGGGCGGGTTCCCCAGCACGCTGTGTGGGTCAACGGCCGCGCCTGGATGGGGAGGAGTCATGAAAAAGCAGGTTTGCCTGGTGCCGGAGCTTTCTGGCATGGGTGGAATGGTCTCCTTTCAGGCCAGGATGATCGCCGGGTTAGCGGCGCGGGGTATCCCCCACACCTTCGACCTGGCCAGCCCTGAGAATCACGCCATCCTCGTGATTGGCGGCACCCGTCACTTATGGCAGCTTTGGCGGGCAAGACGGCGCGGTGTGCGTATCGTTCAGCGGCTGAACGGTATGAACTGGCTCCACCGTATCGAAAAGACTGCCCCGCGTGCTTTTTTACGGGCTGAACTCAACAACCGCATCCTGGCCTTCATCCGCCGCCGCCTGGCAGATCACATCGTCTACCAAAGCCAATTCAGCCATGACTGGTGGGAGCGGGTCTTTGGCCAGCATGCCTTACCCGATCAGGTCACCTTCAACGGCGTGGACCTCGATCGGTATACCCCCCAGGGACCTGGATCGCCGCCAGAGGACCATTACCGCATCCTCTTGGTGGAAGGTCACCTGGATGGCGCTTATGCCCGCGGGTTGGAAATGGCCGTCAGGCTGGCAGCGAGTGTCAAAGAAAAAACTGCTCGTGCGGTGGAATTGATGGTGGTAGCCGAAGTCGGCGAGCAGCTTAAAGCCCATGCCCACACCCTGGCGCCTGACCTGTGGATCACCTGGCGCGGGGTCGTACCACGCGAGGCCATCCCCGGCATCGACCGGGCTGCCCATGTGCTCCTCAGCACCGACCTCAACGCTGCCTGCCCGAACAGCGTGATCGAAGCCTTAGCCTGCGGTTTACCCGTCCTGGCCTACGCTACCGGCGCCCTCGCTGAAATGGTCCGAGACGGCTCGGGTGAGGTGGTGCCTTACGGCGCTGACCACTGGCAGCTTGAAGACCCCTTGATCCCGCCCCTGGCAGACGCCTGCCTGCGCATCCTGGAAGATAACCCAGCCTATCGCACCCGTGCCCGTACCCGGGCGATGGCAGCCTTCAGCCTGGAGCGCATGGTCGCGGGCTACCTGGATGCTTTGGAGGTCCTGTGACGGCCTTTGAAGGTAAAGTCGGGTTGGTTCAGCGGGTGCTCCCTGAGTACCGGGCGCCGTTCTTCAACGCCCTCGGCCAGGCCTGCCAGCACGGGCTGGGTGTGTTCGCCGGCGAACCCCGACCGGATGAGATGATCAAAACCGCCGATGGGCTTGAGCAGGCCCAACTAACCCAGGGAACCAACCTGCACTTGTTCAGGGGCAACCTGTATGTCTGCCTCCAAATCGGGTTAATGCGCTGGCTGAAAAGCTGGGACCCGGATGTATTGATCGTTGAGGCCAACCCGCGCTACCTGCGCACCACCGCGGCTGTGCGCTGGATGGGCAGTCATGGACGGCCAGTGATTGGCTGGGGGCTGGGCGCACCGCTTATCAGCGGTCCGCTGGCCGCTTTGCGCCGCCGTCGCAGGCTGCACTTCCTCCGCCAGTTTGACAGCCTGATCACCTACAGCCAGGCCGGGGCAGCGGAATATGCACGCCTGGGCATCCCTGCAGAGCGCATTTTCGTGGCAGCCAATGCCGTCACACCACCCCCCGCGCACCCCATGCCGGCCAGGCCCCTACCCGCCCGTGATCAGCCCGCCAGGATCTTGTTTGTCGGGCGCTTGCAAGCCCGCAAGCAACTTGATAACCTGCTGCGGGCCTGTACCCAGCTCCCCGAGGCTTTGCAGCCCACGCTGGTAATCGTTGGCGACGGCCCCGATCGTGAACGGCTGGAATCCCTGGCGATGGAAATTTATCCCCGTGCCGGGTTCACCGGCGCTTTATACGGTGAAGCCCTCGCGGAACAGTACCGGACAGCAGACCTGTTCGTCCTGCCGGGCACCGGCGGCCTGGCCATCCAGCAGGCCATGAGCTATGGGCTGCCGGTGATCGCCGCTGAGGCTGACGGCACCCAAGCCGACCTGGTACGCCCGGCCAACGGCTGGCAAGTGCCCCCCAACAACGTACCTGCCCTGCAACGCGCCCTGACCGATGCGCTGAGCAATATCCCGGCACTGCGAGAAATGGGCGCAGAAAGCTATCGCATTGTGGCTGAGGAGATCAACCTCGAGCAGATGGTCTCCGTTTTCATCGCCGCACTCAAACGGAGCGTGGCATGAGTGCTCATATCCTGTTGGTTGCGGACGGACGCAGCCCCACCGCGTTAAGCTGGATCGCCCACCTTCAGGCCCTCAAGTACCGGGTCGGCCTGGTCTCCACCTTTCCCTGCCCCCAGCCAGAGGGTGTGCAGGATTTTTACATCCTGCCAGTAGCATTGAGCCGGCTGAGCCGTTCTGTTCCAGCCAGCGCACCCTCTAAAAACCACCTGTCATCTCCCAGCCGAATCCGCACGGTCATCCGCCGGTTTACGCCCGCCCTGCAGTCCCTGCGATACTGGGTTGGGCCGCTGACTGTCCTGCGGTTTGCTTGGGCTTACAGGCGGCTGGTGCAGGCGCTCAAACCGGACCTGGTGCATGCATTGCGCATCCCCTTCGAGGGCATGCTGGGCAGTTACACGCCCGGGGGTATCCCGTTCTTAGCCGCCACCTGGGGCAACGACCTCACCCTGCATGCACAGGGCTCACCCCTGATGCGCACCTTCACCAAACGCTGCCTGAACCGAGCCGATGGATTTTCCGCCGATACCCACCGTGATGTCCGCCTGGCAGCCGAGTGGGGATTAGCACCAGGCGCACCAACATTGGCCGTACCTGGTGCAGGAGGCCTGGACCTGGATGCAATTCAAGGCGCTGAAGGCTTTGACCCAACCTCCTACAACATCCCTGCGGTAGGAGCATGGGTGGTCAACCCGCGTGGCCTGCGCCCGGGTTCCGTCCACCAGGATGTGTTTTTTGCTGCCATCCCCGCAATATTGGCTGCACACCCGGAGGCGCACTTCATCTGCCCCGGCCTGGCCGGGGTTACCCAGGCAGACAATTGGGTAGCCCAATTTGACATCGGCGCTAATACACACTTGCTCCCCAAATTGCCCCAGCCGGCATTATGGTCGCTGTATCAGCAAGCGCAGCTGTATGTCTCCCCCAGCAGCCACGACGGCACACCCAACTCCCTGCTGGAAGCCATGGCCTGCGGATGCTTCCCGGTGGTAGGGGCAATTGAATCCCTGCAGGAATGGATCGAGGACGGCGTCAATGGCCTGCTGATCGACCCACGCAACCCACACAGTCTGGCAGCAGCGGTCCGGCGCGCACTCGACTCGCATGACCTGCGCCAGCGCGCTGCCAGCCATAACCTGGGTACGGTCAGGCAACGGGCAGCCCAGGAAGTCACCCGCCCCCTTATCGACGCGTTTTACCAACAGTTTCTCCCTTAAATCACCACAACACCGATCGCGTAAAAAACACGGGTCCACCTGCAATTTGGAGCAAACCCAAACGGGCCTTTGTCTTGTTAGGGAAAAACGGCACGAAAAATCACACAAAGCGTCACACAAACCCGTTTATAATGGGTCTGTTCAATCAAAGCACAGAAATCGGGTTCACAAAGGAAGGCTAATGACAACTTACGAATTTCCACAAGATTTCATCTGGGGCGCATCCACCGCTGCCTTTCAGATCGAAGGCGCCTGGGATGAAGACGGCAAGGGCGAGAGCATCTGGGACCGCTTTAATCACCAGCCGTACCGCATTCTCAATGGGGCTACAGCCGATATTGCCTGCGATCACTACCACCACATGCCCGACGATGTGGCCCTTCTGCAGGCGCTCGGTGTCAATTCTTACCGCTTTTCGATCAGCTGGCCCCGCATCCTGCCGCTGGGTACCGGGGCAGTGGAACCGCGCGGCCTGGATTTCTACGATCGCCTGGTCGACCGTCTGCTGGCGGCAGACATTCTGCCCATGGTCACCCTGAACCATTGGGATTTTCCCCAGGCCTTACAGGAACGCGGCGGTTGGCCCAACCGAGACAGCGCGGGGTGGTTCACGGATTACGCCGCAACGGTGTTTGAGCGGTTGGCCGACCGAGTCGCCTATTGGGCTACGCACAACGAGCCCTTCGTGGTGGCTTTCTCTGGCTATGGGCAAGGCGGTTTTGCACCCGGTGTGGCCAGCATGCCCCAGGCGCTTAAGGCGGTCCATCACCAGCTGCTTGCCCACGGTCGCACCGTCGAACTCTTCCGCCAGAGCGGTTACGCCGGCCAGATCGGGATTGCCCTCAACCTGGCCCCCTTCTTACCGAAGACCGAACGGGCAGAAGATATCGCAGCAGCCAAACGGATGGAAATGCTGATGAATGGCATCTTCCTGGACCCGGTGTTCAAAGGGGCCTACCCCCAAGGCCTGGTCACCTGGATGGGTGAAATGTGGCCCGACTACCCGACAGAGGATCTGACAACCATCAGCCAGCCAATTGACTTTTTGGGCATCAACTTTTATTTCGCGCAAATCGTCAGCTTTGCAGCGCATGGCCTGCTCAAGCTGAACTCGGAACAGTACGTCGACCCCGGCTGGGGCATCACCGATAAGGGCTGGGGGGTGTGCCCGTCACAGCTGACGGCACTGCTCAACCATCTTAAGCAAGATTACGGCAACCCGCCGATGTTCATCACCGAAAACGGGATCTGCCTGGGCGACACAAAAGATGAACACGGGCTCATCGACGACCAGGTACGCATCAACTATTTGCGGGCCCATTTCCAGGCTGCCTACCGCGCCCTGGCACAAGGCGCAAACCTGCGCGGCTATTATGTCTGGAGCCTGATGGATAATTTTGAATGGAGCGATGGCTACAACCAGCGTTTTGGCCTGGTCCATGTCGATTTTGATGACCCTAAGCGTAAGCGGACCCCCAAAGCAAGCTTTGACTGGTACCGCGATCTGATCGAGAACAATGCCGTATCTCCCTAACAACGATCAACCGTGAAATTTAAAAAGGCTGCCAAAACTGGGCAGCCTTTTGTCTTGTAAATGGCCTGGGAGAAAGCTACTGACCCCGACCGCCCATCCGCAATGGGACGCAATCGCTGTCACAGATGCCGTCACCTTGCCGCAGGCGCCCCTGCCCCATCATACCGGCATTTTCGTGGGTATGCAGTTGCTGCCGGATTTGCAATTGGTCACCGTCACCGAGGCATTCACCGTCCTGGTGCTCGTGCAACTGCGTGCGGGTGCGGGTCTGGGTCATGACAATATCAGCATCGCCGACACCTTCACTCTCCTGGAAAGTGGATTCGTATTCAAGTGATGCAGGTTCCTGCGCCATCACCTGAACCACGGGGGTTTCTTCCACTTCGGCGTCCTGCGCATGGGTTGTGGACACTGTCCCGAACACACCCATCGACAGTACAAGCGCTAAAGCTGAGAGAAGGGTTATTTTTTTGATCATGGGTTACTCCTTAATAAAATTGATCTTGTTAAAAACCAAGTTTGACCTTTCAAAATCAATTCTAACAAGGAGGTGTTGAGAGAATGTATTGTAAGTGTAAAAATTTGATGTGGTTTTTCGCTTCACACAGAAAAAAAGCCGGGCGTTCCTTTTCCCATCTCATCAGCGAAATGCGAAATGAAAATCCCGGCTTGTGAGCAGGTAAGTTCCTTACAACGGTTAATTATCCATAAAGCTGAGCAGTTTGATCTTAGCAAACAGGAGCGGACCCACCCAGGAGATCCACAACCCGATCAGGGTATAGCGGAAAAACCGTAAAGCAAAGCTGGCAAAATTTGCGCCTCTTGGAAAGACCTGTCCCAAACCAAAATAGAGGACGAGCACACCCACCAAACCGATCAAAAAGCGCACCAGCCGCCGCCAGCCGCCTTCGCCAGCCAAAAAACGGCCTTTTTTCTCATCCAGGATTACAAACCCACCCAGCAAACCCAGCCAGGTGCCGCCCAGGGTAAAGGTACCATCCAGGTTGAAGGGCTCAGCATCGCCAGCGCGAGCTGCCCACTCAGGGTTCATCACCCAGTCACCGGCCAGCATTCGGGCACCTAAGATCACCAGCATCAATACAGCCGTGCTGGCGGCTACCAGGCCGAGTTTTGCCCCCAAGGATTGTGCATCCACCCAATGGCCGACCTTTTTATACCAGGCGGAAAACGCCCACACCAGCAAACCGCCGATCAGCCAGCCAAGCAAAACATCGCCCAGGAAGTGCACGCCCAGCACAATGCGTGACAGCCCGATCAGGAAGATCAACACGACCATGACAATTGAAAACCAGCGTTGCTTTACCTCAACAGCCAGCCAGCCCCAAATCGATGCGGCATTTTGCGCATGACCGGAGGGCAGCCCAAAGGAACGCTCATGCAAGTGATTGGTCACACTGTCACTCACCCAGTAAGGGCGGGGTGTGCGAAACAGGAATTTGAACAAGGTGTTGAAACAGTTGCTGAGCAGCAGCATCATTCCAACCCGCAGGCCAACCATCTGGTCAAAACTCCAATAAATGATCGGCAACAAAAGGACATAGAATTCCTCATCTCCCAAGAATGTGATCGCCCTCATCGGCGTGATCAGCCATACCCCGAGGGACTGGAAAAATTCATTCACGACAATTTGGACTGCATTCACAGCATCCATAAAATGAAACCTCCTTTTACATAGAATCTACGTTTGGATTGGATAATTGAACAAGCTGATGATGATCGCAGAACACCGCAATGGCGTTAAAACAAAGAAGATCACATCATCTTTTGGGTTTTTCATGAGAAGCAGACCTCACCAAGGGCTGGATTAAGGCCTTAACCTTAAAATCATCAAGGATGGCTCACAGTTTGGCGGCAAATAAATCTTCGACAATCGCCTGCCCCTCTGCCAGGATCCGGGATAAATGCTCCTGTCCCTTCAGGCTTTCCGCGTAAACCTTGTAGATGTCCTCTGTCCCCGAGGGGCGAACGGCCACCCAACCATTTTCTGTGACAATCTTCAAACCTCCAATGTCGGCGTTGTTCCCGGGTGCTTTGGTCAACTTGGCGATTATTTTTTCGCCAGCCAGCTCGCTTGCGGTGACCATCTCGGGGACCAGCTTGCTAAAGACGGCTTTTTGCCTAGCGGTTGCTTTGGACTCGTGCCGTTGATAATAAGCCTGACCAAACATCTCCTGCAATTGATCATAGATCTTGGCCGGGTCTTCGCCCGTCACAGCGAGCATTTCTGCTGCCAAAAGGTTCAGGATGATGCCGTCCTTATCTGTCGTCCATGTGGTGCCATCCTTCCGTAAGAAGGATGCCCCTGCGCTCTCCTCACCGCCAAAGCCAAGCTTGCCGTGCAGCAACCCCGGGACAAACCACTTAAAGCCCACCGGGACTTCTGTGACCGACCTCTGGAGATGTTTTGCCACCCTATCCAGCATAGCACTGGTCACCACGGTCTTACCCACAGTGGCCTCGGCTAACCATCCATGCCGGTGTTGGAACAGGTACCAAACCGCCGCTGCCAGGTAATGGTTGGGGTTCATCAAGCCGCCTGCCGGTGTTACGATCCCATGGCGGTCAAAATCCGGGTCATTCCCAAAGGCGATGTCGTAGCGGTCTTTCAATTCGATCAGCCCGGCCATGGCATACGGCGATGAGCAATCCATGCGGATCTTGCCATCACGGTCAACGGTCATAAACCGGAAGGTGGGGTCAATGTCTCGGTTGACAACCGTCACATCCAGTTGGTAGGTTTCTGCAATGGGGTCCCAATAACCCACACCCGCCCCGCCCAGGGGGTCGACCCCAATTTTCACACCCGCTGCCGCAATCGCCTCCACATTGACCACGTTCACCAGGTCGTCCACATAGGGCTGGACAAAATCCACCAGGTGTGTCGTGTGCGCCTGTAATGCTTTTGTCCAACCCATCCTTTTTACGTCTCTAAGGCCGTCCTGCAGGATGGCATTGGCACGGTCCTGGATGGTCTTGGTAATTTCAGAGCCAGCCGGGCCCCCATTGGGTGGATTGTATTTAAAACCCCCATCTTCGGGCGGGTTGTGCGAGGGCGTGATCACCACCCCATCAGCCTGCCCTTTCTCCCGGGCCAGGTTATAGGTCAGGATCATGCGCGAAATGACCGGTGTGGGCGTGTAGCCCATCCCTGCCTGCAGCATGATATCCACACCGTTGGCCGCAAAGACCTCAACAGCCGTGCGCAATGCTGGCTCAGAGAGGGCATGGGTATCCTTGCCAATATACATCGGACCGGTCGTGCCCTTCTTTTGGCGGTATTCAACAATTGCCTGGCTGATTGCCAGGATGTGATCCTCATTGAAGCTGCGCTCAAGGGAAGAACCCCGATGGCCGGAAGTGCCAAAGGAAACCTGCTGGGATGGGGCTTGGGGGTCGGGTTGGTCCGTATAATAGGTTGAAATTAACTGGGGAACATCAACTAGCAATTCGCTTGGCGCGGGTTTACCGGCCAGGGGATGGATATTCATCTTCTTCTCTCTTCTTCTCAATAATCCCTCAATGATCTGCCCCAATTATACACCAGTGAAACAGGGCCCATGCTCGATAAAGGTCCGCGAAATTGAACAATCTGCGCATCCCTGCAGGTTCACGCATCTCTCTCACCAGGATTAACACAAAAAACCTGTCCGGGTTGCTTAAGAACTGCGGGCAGGGATTTCCGGCCCTGTCAGCGGTGGTGATGTAAAAACTATATCAGAAGGTTTCACAAAAATTGGAAGATTGCGCCCCGTGCAGTATAATGGGTAACCTGATGGTTTAATTGAGATCCCGGTGCACACCACCGGAGTGAACACAATGGAGATTATTAATGTCAGAAAATGAAGTATCGACGGTCAAGGAAGGTGTTGTCGTCACCATGGATTACCGTTTAGAGGTAGATGGCACGGAAATCGATTCCGGTCCAATCCAATTCCTGCAGGGGTATGGAAACATCATCCCGGGTTTAGAGAGTGAAGTTGAAGGCATGACTCTCGGCGAGGAAAAGCAGGTCTTGGTTAAAGCAGAGGATGCTTACGGCAATTACGACGAAGACCTCGAGATCGAAGTCCCCCTGACCAGCTTCCCTGAAGACTTTGAGATCAAGCTCGGCCACCCAATGCGGTTGCAGGATGGCGAAGGCCATGTTTTCACAGGTGTGGCTATGGCAATCTCGGACGAGCTGGTCACGCTCAACCTGAATCATCCCCTGGCAGGTAAAGACTTGCTGTTCACGACCAAAGTCACCGAACTGCGCCCTGCCACCCCCCTCGAGCTCGAACAGGGACGCCTGGCAAGCGCTTGCAGCGCCTGTGCATCGGGCGATTGCAGCGATTGCTAAGCAAAAATAAACACAACTGAAAATACTCACCAATTCTCTCATTGACGTTGCATTTAGTCTGTGATAGAATTTTGTGCACTTGCCCCCATCGTCTAGTGGCCTAGGACGTGGCCCTCTCAAGGCCAAAACCGGGATTCGAATTCCCG
>DHHJ01000006.1:0-7318 GCA_002403205.1 Anaerolineaceae bacterium UBA4775 | reverse complement strand
CAGGTGCCAAAACCGGGATTCGAACGAAGTGCCCGCCGGGTATTCCCGTGGGGCCATGTTTTTTTTATTTAACTTGTCTTTTCACATCAGGCAGGTGGCCCTCTCAATACCCTTGCGGGCACAGGTGCCTATTAAACTAAAGCCCCCAGGTTTCGCCCGGGGCAAGGATTGGTTCTATGAATAAAAAGTGACACTGCACACTCAGCGCCCAGCGAGGAATGCCGTGAACGCCAAAATCGCTTCGAGACCTATGACGACCCTAAACCAGGTTTTTGGCCAGTTTCACAGCCCTCCTGCCCCGCAGCACCCTCACCCGTTCACCTCGGAAAATTAACGGCCGCAAAGGGCGCACCCAGGAGATCCGGCGCCTGATCGGCGAGCGCACGCTGCTGCTCGATTGCGACGTTCTCCAGGCTGATGGGGGCACCCGCGTGGCTTCAGTGACCGGGGGGTATATCACCCTGGCGCATGGGCTGAGAAAGCTGATCGCTTCTGGCGACATCCCCGCAAAAGCCCTTCATCCACCTATTGCCGCAGTCAGCGCGGGCATTGTCCGGGGCCAAGCTGTCCTCGACCTCGATTACACCGAAGATAGCCGTGCAGATGTGGACTTGAATATCGTTCAGAACGCCCATGGGGAGTTTATCGAAATCCAGGGTACCGCTGAAAACCAGCCCTTTAAACAGGCGGCACTGGACAAGATGCTCTCATTGGCAGAAAAAGGGATTCAAGAGATCACCTCCCTGCAAACCGCCATCCTCAAAGCTGAACAATGGGCGGATGGAATTAACCACACAAATCCCAAATAATTGTGGCTATCGGGGCGACAATTGATGCTGCCTATTTGCGAATCGCCCGGTAAACCACATACCCGCCCGCCATCAGCAAGGCAATGGGGGCAACATAGCCCAGCAGGTCCGATACCCCCAGGGTGACTACCAGCCCAAGCAGCAACAGGATCCCGGCAGGGTACAAAGCCCATTTCAGCTTGCCGGCCGGCTTGGGCAAAATATACACCAGCCCAAAAGTCAATGCCAACCCAATGAAGAACACCCCGCCCTCCAGGGCCGCGTTGCCCGAGACCAAGTTGATGCCTGCCATGGTCAATAACACGCCACCCGGGATGATAGCCCACCAATGCCGCTGGCTGGAAAGATAGATCAGGAAAAAAGGCAGGCCTACAAAACCCAGAAAAATCGCACCGGTTAGACCGCTGTCGACGGTGTCCATCCATTGGCCCATAAAGGTGTTGATCGCCACACCGATCAGGATAAAGCCCGGGATCAGCGCCCACCATTCATCTGTGTCTGTGATGAATACCGCTAAAAACACCAGCCCGCCTACAGCCAGCAGCGGCCCGGCCACCATCTCCCAATTGACTGTGATTCTCTCAAGGTTTATAAGTAAAAAGATCACACCTGCCGCGATCAACAAAATCCCGCTGATAATGGAAAACAGAAACCTTCGATTACTCTGTTTCATCTGCCAACCTCCCGACTCGTGTTCACTCATGCACTTCTATTATATAAGAAATTTGATCTATCACTCATTCATGTGATAGCGCGGCCCTCAGCCCTTTCTGACCCGAAAAGCTGCAAGTTTGATTAAGCAGTAGAGCACCTACCCCGCAAAGTGGACACATTTGGACATATGCTGTAATATAATGTTTAAGGACGGACGCTCACAAAACCCAATAGTTTTAAAGGAGTCTTATAATGCAGGATCTGGTTAAAGATTGGATGATTGATCTGGTCTTTTATGTCGAACCCGACAGCCCAGTGCTGGAAGCGCTGTCGAAAATGCGGCGCAGATATGTGAACAGCCTGATCGTAAAGATCGACAATGACGATACGGAATATGGGATCGTCACATCCACCGACATTTGCGACAAGATCGTCGCCCAGGACCGAAACCCATCTCAAACCAAGATCCGGGAGATCATGACAACACCCCTTGTCAGCGTCAAACCCGAACAAACCATTTTCGAATGTGCAAAGATTATGAGTGAATTGGGTATCCACCACCTGCCCGTGATGGATGAGAACGGAACAATCGTGGGTATGATCTCCGCAACGGATTTCCTGGTCGTTGCAGAAGCGCTTGGCCACGGCGATGGAGATCGCCTGCTCCGCTGAGGTTGAGCATTCAATATCGCCTCACGCCCTGACCCTCCTTACGCCCTGACCCCAAGGTTTTGGATCTCTGCGTCTTGCCGGCACGCCATCCATGATATAATGTGACTTTGGGAACAGATGAGTGAAGCGCAAATGAAAAAACGAGTCGGCTTGCTGTATGCGCTGATCATTGTCGCGATAGCTTATTTGGGTCTTGCTTTACAAGGGTGTCAGGACAATGAAGCAACCATCACAGAAAACACGCCAAATTTCACCGATTCCGGGCGGGGTTCACCTGAACCCAGACCAGAACAAGATCAAACCCCGGCCCTCGCGGTGGATACTGCCCCCGTTGAGCGCCCTGAAAGCGGTGATTCGTCTTTCTGGGAGGATTTTCCCCCACCCAGCATAGAACCCGCAACGCCAATCCCGCCCCAGGTTGAGCCCTTAGCGCTCGAAGACAACATCCTGGTGTGGGTCTTGTTGGGATCGGATACCGAACCACCCTACACCGGGCAAACGCAAGCCATCCATTTGCTCTTTATCAACCCAAGGTTTTCAAAAGCCAGCCTGATCTCCATTCCAGGCGATTTGTACGTTTACATTCCCGGCTACACGATGCAGCGGATCAATACGGCTTATGCCATTGGTGGTATTGAGACATTGCGTAAGACGCTGGCCTATAATTTCGGTGTGGTGCCCAGCCGTTTTGTCCTTGCCCACCCAGGTGATTTCCAATGGCTGGTAGATGACTTGAACGGGATCGAGGTGACGGTATTCGCCCCCATGCCGGGCGTCTGCGGCGGCATCCGTGCCGGCCTGGTGCAGATGGATGGCTCGCTGGCGTTGTGCTATGCGGCCTACCGCGCAGGTGTGGACGAAATCGACCGCTTGTTTCGTCAGCAGCAGCTTTTGCGGGTCATCTTCCACAAACTGACAGAGGACGGCAACCTCATCCAGCTACCTGTTCTGTTTGCCAGTTACGAAGGCTGGGTGAAAACCGATTTTGCCCTGTCTGAGTTGATGGGTTATATCCCCCTGGCTTTGCGGCTGGCCGACCCTGATCGGGTTGGCTATTACATGATCGGGTGGGACCAGATCACCCTGTGGGAGGTGCCCGGCTACAGCCAGGCCAGGGTCTTCCTGCCTGACCAGGCAGCCGTCAAAGAGATGCTTCAGGCAGCCGTGGACTCTATCATGGTTCCCAGCCCCTTCACCAACCAAGTGCTGACCCTGGAAGCGCAGTTGACAGCAGCCCACCAGGCAACCGCCACCTCCCTGGGGCAGCTCAGCCCCACACCGCTGTTAACGCCATCGCCATTCGGGACAGTGACACCCTCAGGTACTGAGCCCATCCCGATCCCAACGATCACACCGCCGGGATATCCTTAAACAAGGTTAGCATGAACAAACGACCCGTCACACAAACCGGAAAGTTCACATTCGCGATCTTTCTTGCCGCGTGTGTCCTGCTGGGTCAAATGCTTTCAAATCGCCACCAAGCCAACGCCTACAGCCTGAATTCGAAAAATCCAGACCGCAAAGCCATCATCACTGTAGCGTACACCACCTATGAATGGTGGCTTTTGACTTGGAACAACTCACAACTCATCTGCCAGATGTACATCGAACACGAAGGCTGGCCGCACCCTGAAGAGGTAAAACACTTCTGCGGCGAGAAGATCTCAGCCGATTGGCTGGCAACCACGCCCTGCACCTTTTCGGAAGAGATCACAAAAGCTGAACAGTGCCCAGGGCTTTACCTCCATTTGGCGAGTATCACACCAGGTGAACGGGAAATCGAGGTCACCCTGCTGCCCCCCGAGGTCTTCATTGACATTGCGGAGTGTGACCCCCAACCCCCTGAAAACCGTTGCAATACCCAGCCAAAGCTGCACCTCGTCGCTGAAGAACCCCTGCCCAACGAACACATCATCAGCATCCAGGGGACGATCGGATCAGATTATTTTAGCTGCCGCGGGGATGAATGCACCGTGCCGCTGCCCGCCACGGGTATGAATGGCATCCAGGTTACTTTTTGGGCTGATTCAAGCTACGGCGACTCCACCGAACTCTTCACCGCCCAGATCCGGGTTGTGCCCTGGGGTGATTTTGTCGCACCGGATGTCGAAACTGGCGACACACCTCAATGGTATGTCGATGTGCTCAGCAGCCAATACCTGCGAAAAGTGGAATCTACCTGCTCACAGATCTGGTCGGCCTTTCCGCCCGTTGGCGGGCCGCCAGCCTGGTTATCTTCACCCGACCATCCTGACGCGCTGATCTCAACCCAGCCGTATTATTACCTGGCCGGCTCGTTGATCAGCCAGGGCGTGGTCGACGCCGGCAGTTGCCCGGGCGGTGGATTGCAGCCCTCCGGGGTGGCCAACCAGTGCGGGCTGGAGGTTGCGCGCCCTGCCCTCAACGATTGGCAGAACCAGTTCGACAGCGAGATCATCCGTGTGGCCAAAGAAACCGGCGTCCCCGCCCAACTGATGAAGAACATCTTCAGCCGGGAAAGCCAGTTTTGGCCCGGGTATTCAATCAATTATAAAGAAGGCGGTTTAGGCCACTTAAGCGACCTGGGGGCAGACACCGTGCTGCTGTGGAACCCCGACTTTTTCACCCAGTTTTGCCCGTTGATCCTCGACACCACCATCTGCCAGAGGGGCTTTGGCAACCTCGATATCAGCGAACAGGAGATGCTGCGAGGTGCATTGGTCCAAAAAGTGAGCGCAGCCTGCCCTGAATGTCCGCTGGGGATTGACCTGCGCGAAGCCACTTTTAGCATCAGCATCTTTGCCCGCAGCTTGCTGGCCAATTGCGAACAGGTGGGGCAGATCATTTATAACACCACCCGCCGCGCTGCCGGCGAGGTGAGCCTGTATGAAGACCTGTGGCGGTTCACCCTCATCAACTATAACGGCGGACCCGGGTGCCTTTCCGGCGCGATCGAAAGAACCATTTCAAGCGGGTACCTCCTGACCTGGGATAATGTGATCCAGCATCTCGAGCCCGGGGTGTGCCAGATCAGCATCGATTATGTCAACGATATCGCCTACTCGCCGGAGGTGCTCATAGCCACCCCCACTACCCTGCCCCAGCCAGAAAGCGTTCAGCCAACGGCCACCCCCAACATCGAACCAACCACGCCGCCCACACAGGTTCAGCCCACGCCCACACCCCCAGTGGATGAGGGCTACCCCCCGCCGAACGAAACCCAACCTGGTGCATATCCCTGATCCCCACCCCACCAAACATCACCCTAAAAATAAAAATCACCCCGCGCAGTTGCGCGGGGTGACTGATTGTGGATAGGATTGGCTTGCGTGATAAGGCTAACGCAACAGTCGGGGTTACTCTCCTGAGCGCATGGTTTCCAGTTGAGCCACCAGTTCAGCACGTTTTTCGTCGGCTGCACGGGTTACTTCATCTTTAATATGGGTGAAGTATGCCACGATCTCATGGCGGGCGTTCTCACCCGTTGCCGGTGCGTATAACAAAGCCAGGCTGCTGCCAACCAGACCCCCAAGAAAAGCGCCAAAGATAAAACTTCCAAATTTTCGCATGTTTTCCTCCGTAGTATTGACCTTAAGCATACTGAATTATAGCGCATCCAGGCAAGAATTGAAAATTCGCTTTGTGGATTGGGTTTTTTGGTTGAATTGGCTGCTGTTCGAGTAAAATGCGACGGTATAATGTGACAAACGAGACAGAGAGGTGAACAGGATGCGGTTTTATAAGAAGAATTTTGTTATCCAAACTGCCACAAGCGGCCTGCTGGCGATAACAGACCAGATTGATGCCCAAATCCATGATTGGGGAGTCAGGGAGGGCATGGCCTATGTGTTCGTCCCTCACACCAGTGCGTCCCTGGTGATCAATGAAAGCTACGACAGTTCAGCAAAACGCGATCTGGAAGCCTATTTACACCGGATTGCACCTGAAGGTGAGGACTGGTACACCCACACCATCGAAGGCCGCGATGATTCCCCGGCGCATATCCGCGCAATGCTCACCACCACCAGCCTGACCATACCCATCGACGATGGACGGCTGAGCCTTGGCACCTGGCAGGGGATCTACCTGGCAGAACACCGTCACAGAAAGCATCGCCGCCAGGTGCTCCTGCGGGTGTTGTCTGTGGACTGATGTAATGCAACCAATAATGCGGGGGATTGAGGACAAGCATTAAACCCATAATATTCTGTGTTGCCTGTCATGACAACAAACAAAGACCCCCGGGGTTTTAGCATTTCGCCATTGCCACACCTCACCTTCCAAACCCCGGGGGTCTCAGGACGTTCAATTAACCCTCATTATGCAGGGTTGACTGGCTTCACCAAAGACGAGGACACCCGCAAAACGGTGACGGAGACAGCCCAAAGCAGGCTGGCAGTCCTTGAGAAATTGATCTCAAAACTCTCCTGAGTTGATTAATTGGCAGATTGTCTGCATTCAGCACAGGGCGGCAGTTTCCCCCTTTGCATCAATGCTCAATAAATGAAAGGGATCAACGCCCAGGTACGCTCTTTATAATCCGCGTAATCGGGGATGTGCTGCTGCATAAAGCTCTCCTCGATCGAAATGCGGAACATGACTGTAAATATCCCCACCAACGCCGGAATCCACGACGGCCCAGCCCCTAAAAACAGCGGGCAGGAAATGCAAAACAGGATATTACCCAATGAAATCGGGTGCCGCAGGGTGTGGTAAAGCCCGGTCACGACCAGGCTGGTGTCTTCCAATTCAACGGCCTGTGAGAATCCGCACTGCAGATCCAAATACCCTTTGATCGAAAACAAACCTGAAGCCGCAAACAAGACCCCGCCCAGGATCATCTCCCACAGGCGTGGTTGGCGGTTGAGGATCACAAACTCAAGCACCGGGCCGATAAAGCTCAGCCAGAGCGGCACCAGGATCAGCCAGGCAGTCCAATCACCCCAGCTTTTTCGGATTGTGCTGCCCGGCCGCGAGATCACCATACGCTCACTGAACTTTAACCCGCCAAAAAACAGCGCATAGATGATCAGCGGCAAGTATTCTCCAAATATCGACATCATAATCACCCTCGAATGGCAGGTTGGTGTTAACTCCCGGAGAAAACCACGGTAACCCTGCTTTATAAAAAAATATAGCACATTCAATCATAACAGCAAATACCCCTTCGAACCCGGCAGCGCATTGCCTCGTAAATAATCTTA